>JAHQVJ010000032.1 GCA_019634415.1 Myxococcales bacterium | reverse complement strand
GTTAGGAGCGGCCCCACGATCACGCTGCTGTCGGCGAACCTGTATGCGCCCAACCGCGAGCCGGCTGCGTTGGTGGGGGAGATCGGGTCGGTGGACGCGGACGTCGTGGTGCTGCAGGAGCTGACGCGGCGGTGGCGCAGGGAGCTGCAGCCGGTGGTGGGCGGCCTGCACGAGCACAGCGTGGTGCGCGACGACGCCTTCGGGATCGGCGTGTTCTCGAAGCATCCGCTGCTGGCCAGCGACACCACCACCACCTGGGACCTGCCGGCGCTCCGGGTGGAGCTGCAGCCACCGGGCGGGGAGCGCCTGGCGATCTACGTCGTGCACACGCTGCCTCCGGCCACGCGGCACGGAGCCCAGGTGCGCCGGGAGCAGCTGGAGCGCCTGCGGGAGCAGCTGGAGTCGGAGCGCCTGCCGTTCGTGGTGCTGGGCGACTTGAACCTGACGGTTCACGACCCGCTGTGGGGGCACCTGGTGCGGGAGCCGGTGGTGGACGCGATGGACAGCTGTGGGCGGTGGTGGGGTCCGACCTGGCCGAACGGCGTGGTGCCGCTGCCGCCGCTGCGGCTGGACCACGCACTGCACTCGCGGGGGCTTTTGTGCGTGTCGCTGAGCGAGGGGGTGGGGGAGGGCTCGGATCACCGTCCGGTGCAGGTGGTGCTCAGAAGGTGAGCAGCTGGATGTTCACCAGCGCCGCCACCTCCGGCTCGCTCTCCGCCACGATCGAGCGCACCTCCATGAAGTAGCGCACGTGCGCCTCGCGGATCCGCTCCAGATCTGCCCGCGACACCGCCACCACGTTGTAGCTCACCATGTCGCCCTCGCGCGGGGCGATGGCGCGCTCCGAGCCGCGGGCTGCCCAGTGGGCCTTCAGCCGCTGTGTGCCCTCCGGATCGGCACCCGCGTCTACCGTCAGCGGCTCGCGGGTCGCATACACCCCGCGCCGCGGCTTGCTGATCAGCCCCGCCTCCTCGAGCCGCTGCAGGCAGCGCTGCTCCACCTCCAGCGCGATCCCCAGCCGCTTGGCGATCCAGCCCTTCCGGTGCAGGCCCAGCGCCTGGTAGTCCGACGTCTCCAGCACGCACATCACCGCCGCCACCCACGGCTCGTCGAACGCCACGCGGCGCGAGGCGTGCCGCTGCCGGTGCGCGTCGAGCATCGCCGGCACCTCCTCGATGGCCACGAGCTCCGCCACCAGGTCCGACAGCCGGCTCGTCAGCGCCTCCACCAGCCGCAGGAAGTCCGGCAGCCGCGGGCGCGTCGTGCCCGAGATCCAGCGCGCCACCGCATAGCGGCTGGCCCCCACACGCTCCGCCACCTCCTTGAGTGGCGTGTTGCCCCGCAGGGCCGCCAGCCAGCCAGCCACGTCGTCGTCCGACAGGTCCCCCAGCGCCGAGGCCTCCTCCGGGCTGAAGCGATGCACCGCCGCAGACACGTCCACCCCCGCCAAGGTGCAGGCACGGAAGGTCTCCGCCGCCGTGGGGAAGCGGCGCCCCGCCTCCCAGTCCGCCACCGGGTTGCTGGAGTACCCCAGGCGGCGTGAGAACGCCTCTTGCGAGCGTTTCCCTCGGATCGCGCGTACCAGCTGCCGAGCCACCAGCTCCAACCCTACCTCCGACCGTCGCAACGGAGGCCCTCTCGAGGGCCAGACGGCCACGATGGCTCAGACGCTACCCCAGATCCTTGATGCTCAGGAAGGTGGCGACGTCGCCATCTACCTTGACGAGAGCTCGTACGCGGCCGCCCCATGCGGCGGTGACGTAGGTGCCTGGCATGGTGTCGATCTCCGACATCCTGCCATCCTGCACGAGCTGCTCCAGAGTGCGCTGTCGCACGACCCAGACGAGTGCGCGGGCTGCTTCCTCGACGAGGTCGTCGAGCATCGCTGCCTCTCGGGTGAAAGTTGCCGAAATATCTACTTTCATCCTTTGGTCATCGATGCAGCCCACTCCCTGTCTGCATCGGTAACGTGTACGGTTTCGTTGTCGAGAGTCCAGGTGGCGCGTGGGATTTCCTTCCCCATTTCGGCGAATTTCCACCCAGGATCCTCGTGGGACTCCTCCATGACACTGGTGGCCGTCCTTCCCCGAAATCGATCGAAGACCTCATCGATGAGCGCGATCTCGTCGGCCGTGAAGACTGAGAGATCTGGTTCTCGTTGAGCCACGAGGCGGATCTGTTCGTACTGGTGGAATCTCCGCTCCTCCAGTCGAGCCTCGTTTCGCTGCTCGAGGTCTAGCCGGATGACGGACATTCCGTCCGGAACGGGGCCGTAGGGCTGCTTGACGTAAGTTGCCCCCGTGACCGTCGAGCGGCGACGAAGCCACGCTGTCTTGTCGATGAAGTAGAGCAGCTTGTTCAGCTTGACGAGGGAAAAGGGCTCGTCCTCCTCTCCCTTGACAGCCAGATAGAGAAGCAGCTCCGTCGATTTTCCACTCACGGGCACCCCGGGTAGAAGCTGGCGCGTCGGTGGTGATCCGTCAACCGAATGCCACCCTCATGATCGTGCGTTCAGTATACTCGGAATGGGATCCAAGGACAACCTGCGCGGCTCCACGGCGGGTGCCTCGCCTTGGCGCAGTCCTGGTCTTCCATACACACCACCCAAACCAACAAGACGGATGTGCTATCTCGGTTGTGCACATCGTAGCGCAGATCCGAAACCCAGTAAGTGCAGGAACGGGACAGTCGTAGCTTGCCCCGTACAGGACGGGCTGCGAGAATCGAAATGTCATCGGAGGCTGGATGCGGACCATCCCATTGTGGGCAGCGCTGATCGCGGTGCCCACCGGCTGCAAGACCGATCCCTTGGGGGGAACGCAGATCGGCGCCCTGCGCGAGGATCCGCCACCGGTGCCTCCGACGGACTTCAAGCAGCTCGACATCGCCCAGGCCGTGCGCGACGCCTTCGCCGTGGGCGGCACGGCGTCGATGGCAAGCGCGTGGGCGGCCCACGTCGCCTCGATGCAGCGCGGCAGCTCCAGCTGCCCCACGATGTGGCTCGGACCCCCCGACGAAGATCTGGTGGACATCAACTTCGGCAACGACGATGCCGCGGGCGGGCTGTCCTGGATCGACCAGTGCCAGACGCTCGACGGCGATGTGTACCGGGGCTTCGCCTACTGGAACTCCACCATCGACGTGGGTGCCGGCCAGGGCGAGCGCGTGCTCGTGATGGACGGCGTGATCCGCGACACCACCGGCGCGCTGCTGCTCGACTTCGACGGCGAGACCACCGACCAGCTCGACGGCAATCGCTACCAGAGCGACTTCGTGGCTCGCACCCTGTCGGGCTCGCTGGTGGGCTTCGGCTCCGGGCTGCGCGCCGAGCTGGAGTCGAGCTGGGGCGCCGGTGAGCTCGAGATGGTGGGCTCGGTCCACGTCAACGACGGCTTCGGCCCCGCCGACACGCGCAACCCCGAGGTCGACGACGTCCCCGAGCTCGCGAACCTGCCCAGCTGGCGACCGGGCATGCCCCGCTACACCTCCGTTCGCTACGACCTGCAGGTCGACGGCGACTGTGCGCTGGAGCCCCGCGGCTACATCGGCATCCGCGGCAACGAGGGCTTCTGGTTCGACGTGTACTTCCTGCCCCTGTACGACGCCGAGGAAGACCCCGCGCGGGCCAGCGCCTTCCCCTTCGAGGCCATCGACAACCTCGAGTGCGATGGCGTGGGCACCCTGTTCGTGCGCAACCTCGATCTGAGGGAGGAGGAAGCAGCAGACCCCGACTTCGATCGCGAGATCACGATCGACTTTGGGGCTATCATCGCCGCGCTCCCCACCCCGTCGCTCGACGGCTACGTGTTCACCCTGCAGGATCTGCCCGAGGACACCCCGTGAATCTCTCCCCCCGCATTGGGTTCCTGCTCGTTGCCGCGGCCTGCACGGGTCAGGTCGCGCCGGTGGACCAGGCCCCGCCCGACGACACGAACACCGAAGACGAGCCCAACGTGTTGCCCATCGACACGTCCTTCTTCGTGCCCGAGGACACAGCCCCCAACAACCCCCCCGATCTGCAGCCCAGCGACTGGATCACGCTGCGCCACGTGGGCACCTGGCAGCTGTCGGGCAACCCGTTCTCGGATCTGGCGGGCACGCTGGTGCTGCGCGAGTACCTCAACCAGATCGACACCTCCGACACGGCCATGCCGCCCGAGTACGTCTGCGACGTGACCTACGCGCTCACGGGCACCGCGGTGGACGTGCACACCTGCAGCAGCTGTGACTTCGTCTTCGCCGTGGAGCACTACGTCTCCACCGGCAACCCCGGCGCCTGCCGCGAGCCCGACGCGCCACAGAACGGAGCGGTGTGGCAGCTCGGCTACAACAGCAAAGAGCAGAAGATCTACCACAACTACTTCGGGACCGACGTGTGGCTCCCCTGGTACGACACCCTCACCGCGCCGCCCAACCTCGACTTCGAGTGGAACTTCACCCTGGCGACCGAGGTGGAAGACACCGCGGACATGAACTGATGCGGATGGTGGCCGCCCTCGCCCTCGCAGGATGCTCCGCCACGGCGGGCAACTTCGCCGTGTCCATCGAGCAGCCCGAGGAGGTCGAGGAGGCCTTCCCGCTCCCCGACGACCTCGACACCATCGACTGGGTCAGCGTGTTCACCGACGCCGTGAACCTGATGGTCGAGGTGAACACCCAGGCGCCCTGGCTCGGACACACCTCCACCATGGACACCCGCCAGGTCGGCTGCCCCGACTTCTGGACGGGCACCTTCACGGTGGGCACCCAGACGGTCGGCGCCGACGAGGGCATCTCCTGGAACGACGACTGCATCACGGGCGACGAGCTGTACTACGACGGCTGGCTGTGGTGGGACTCGTCGGTGGTGGAGGAGGGCGAGGCCGACACGGTTCAGGGGCGCACGGCCGATGCGAGCCGCACCCTGCGCGGCGACGCCATCGTGGGCGACGGCGACGGTGTGCGCTTCGAGTTCGACGGCATCGCGCGCGACACCTTCTACAATCTGCAGGCCAAGGGCTACGAGCGCTTCGTCTACTCCACGTCCATCGACGGCACCGTCACCGGCAGCGACGTCTTCGACGGCAGCCTCACCCCCGACGGCTACCGCACCGATCTGTTCATGTTCGTGACCGGCGGCGACGTCGATACCTTCGAGGCCCGCGGCAACGCCTACTTCTTCACGGAGCAGCTGCAGGGCCGATTCGACAGCATCCAGGTGGACATGGCCATGGTGGGGCAGAACGCTGCCGCACCGGGCGACTGCGTGCTCGAGCCCCTGGGCTGGATCGGCGTGCGCGACGCCGACGCCTACTGGTACGACGTGGTCTTCCTGCCGCGCTTCGAGGACGACGTGGCCGGCGAGGGCTACGACAACGCCCTGTCTGTCTGTGATGGGTGCGGCACGCTGTACGTGCAGGGGATCGAGCAGCCCGATCGGCAGGTCTGCATCGACTTCACGTTCCTCTTCGAGGACTTCCCGCTGCCGAATCCCGACGACTACGTGTTGCCCATCCACGCCCTCTGATCACGGTGTGGATTCCTCGAACTCGGCACAGTAGGTGATGCTGTCGGGATCGCCATGGATCCACACGATCTGGTGGCGGGGGCAGCTGATGCCGCGCAGTCCGCGATCGGCATTCAGGAACACGTCTGATACATACAGCTGCCCCTCCCGCAGCCTCGTCGTCGGACCGGGGGTGCTCCGATCTCGATCGGCGTTCCAGGTCTCTCGGGCGTCTTCGGGGACCTGCAGGTAGGTCACCTCGTCGAACCGGCCCACCACCTCCCACAGCGGCTCGGAGGTGTTGACGCCGGAGTCGCACCACTGGCTCGGCCTGCGCGCGTTGCTGGACCGCG
>JAHQVJ010000003.1 GCA_019634415.1 Myxococcales bacterium | reverse complement strand
GGGCCGACGCCGCAGCCACGGTCACCGCCACGGCGGTACCCCAGGCGGCCCCCAGACCACCGAACGCGGGAACCACCACGACGAACAGGGCCAAGGCGGCCAGCAACGTCGGGCTCGCGGTCGAGGAGGACGCCGTGACGAGCGCAGCCCCCACCAGCCAGAAGGCAGCCACCGCCGCAGCTGGCGCCAGCCTGGACGCCCAGCGGCCCCACAGAGGGACCAGCGCGAGCACCGACAGCATCGGCCAGCTCGGACCGGACGTCGCGGCGAGCCAGCACGACAGCGCCACCGACGCTAGCACGGCGACTCGCATGTCGCGCAGACGTCGGTGCCACAACACAAGCTCGATGCCGCGGCGGTCCATGATGGTCGTTCCCCAACGTCCCATCGGCTCCGGCGCTCCGGAGTTGAGGGGAAAGATGCCACTGCATGGAACGCCGACCGCGCGCGCGGTTGCTGTACGCTAGGCGCCCATGAGCGTGACTCCCCGTCGGTACGAGATCCAGGAGGTGCTCGGTCGCGGCGGCTTCGGCACCGTCTACCGAGCACGGGTCACCAGCAGCGGAGGGTTCACCCGCGACGTGGCGCTGAAGGTCCTCAATCGAGAGGTCCAGGCCAACGTGGAGCTGGCCTCTCGCCTCCGTGACGAGGCCCGCATGCTGGGCATGCTGCGGCATCGCGCCATCGTGAAGGCCGACGGTCTCGTGCTGCTGGACGACCGCTGGACGGTGGTGATGGAGCTGGTGGAAGGCCTCGACCTACGGCGCGTGCTCGAGCACACCACCGTTCCCCCCGGCGCGGCCTTCGAGATCGTGGCGGAGGTGGCGAACGCGCTGCACGTGGCGCACCACACGCGCAACGCCGCAGGCGAGCCGCTGGGGCTGCTGCACCGCGACATCAAGCCCAGCAACATCCTGGTCACCGAGCACGGCGCAGTGAAGATCGTGGACTTCGGCGGTGCCCGCGGCAACTTCGCGAACCGGGAGGCCAAGACCCGAGACACCGCCTACGGAAGCCCCGGCTACGTGGCGCCAGAGCGCTTGGATCTCGACGAGCGACCCGCTGGCGACGTCTTCTCCCTGGGGATGGTGTTCCTGGAGCTCGTGGGGCGAGTGAGCGGCCGCGACACCCAGCTCAAGCCGAGCCGCCACCGACGCCGCATCGAGCAAGCCACGCAGCAGGCGCGAGCGCGCGGCGTTCCCCGAGATGCGCTGAACCTCGTGGAGCGCATGCTCGCCTGGGCACCAGAAGACAGGCCCACGGCGCGCGACGTGGAGCGCACCGCCCGAGCGCTCCGCGCCAGCTCCGACGATCCCTGGCTCGCCGAGTGGGCCGACGCCACCCTGCCCGGCATCGCCCGTCCCCCTCCCGATCGAAACCACGACTTCTCGGCGGACGTGCTCCTGGAGAGCGGGGACCACCTCACCGATGCAGGGC
Organism: Myxococcales bacterium; assembly: GCA_019634415.1. Classification (GTDB taxonomy): domain Bacteria; phylum Myxococcota_A; class UBA796; order UBA796; genus DRPG01. The sequence goes on along the minus strand of JAHQVJ010000003.1, from coordinate 69,804 downwards.
AAGGCGCCCACAGCACCATCACCACCTTCTACGACTCGCAGCCGTTCTCGGTGCAGCTGGAAGGCCCGCAGCCGAAGGCGAGGGCTCGAGGGAATCGTAGCGCGATGGAGTCGCGCGGGGTTCCGGTGGATCCGAGCGCCCCCACGCTGCTGCGTGAGCCGTCACCAGCGCGCGGCCGCGGCGTGCTGGGGCCCGCCATCGCCGTGTTCCTCCTGGTGTTCTGCGGGGGGCTGCTGGCGCTGGCTGCGTGGGTCTCCGCTCAGTAGCGACGCTCCTCGTCGGGCACCCACCAGCGCTCGGCGTGCCGGATGGGCGAGTACGTGTCGTGCTGGGTGTCTCGGAAGCGCGCATCCACCGCGATCACGTGGTCTCGCCAGTACAGGAACGTGGCCGGGACGGCGGCGTGCACCCGACGCTGCACCTCGTGGAACGCCTGCTGGGCGGCGTGCACCGTGTCTGCGTGCAGGCCCTTGTCGATCCAGGCGTCGATCTGGGGATCCGAGAGCCCCATCCAGTTGTAGGGCCCGTCGCTGCGCCACTGGATGCTGGGATCCACCACCGGATTCGCCCCGAACGACCACAGGAGCGCCTCGTACTCCTTGGTGCGCGCCCGCTCGCTGAACCGCGTGGGCTCCACCTTCTCGATCCGCACGCTGACGCCGACCTGTCGCCACTGCGCCTGCAGCCACACCGCCACCTTCTCGAGCTCGGACGAGCCCGTCTGGATCATCAGGCTGAAGCCGAAGGGGGACCCGTCTCGATCGAGTAGGCCATCCTCGTCGCTGTCGGACCAGCCCGCCTCGGCGAACAAGGTGCGGGCCCCCTCCGGATCGTGCGGCCTCGGCTCGAGATCGGAGGGCACCCAGTCCGGATAGGCCGGACTCACGGTGCCCACGCACGGACGGCCGAACACGTCGTCACCAACCGTGAGCACCCGCTGCATGAGCTGCTCCCGATCGGTGGCCAGGGTCAGCGCCGTGCGCACCCGGACGTCGACGAACGTGGGATGCGCCAGGTTGTAGCCCACGTACTGCATGACGTCGGAGGTGTGGCGCACCACCCGGATCCGAGGGTTGGCAGCCAGCCGCGGAACGTCGTGCACTTGAACGTCGTCCACCAGATCGAGGCCTCCACGCTCCAGCTCGACGATCCGGGTGGCGTACTCGGGCACCACCCGAAACACCAGGCGGGCGAGCTTCGGTCGCCAGGCGGCAGGCGCGCGTGGGTTGGGCTCGAGCACGATGCGGGCATCGGGCTCCCAGCTCGCCACGCGGAAGGGACCACTGGCCAGGGGCTGACGTGCGATGGGATGGCCGCGCAGGCTGGCCCGGTCGAGGTCGACCATGGCGTGGCGAGGGACCACTCCGCGCACCGTGACCGCCTGCTGCAGCACCGGGTTCCGCTTCGCCGCGAACCGGTAGATCACGGTGCGCTCGTCGGGAGCCTCCACCGCGCGGACGTGCTTGGCGGTGCCGTGCCAGTTGGAGGCCACCGCAGGATCAGCGATCAGATCCCACGTGAAGGCCACGTCGGCCGAGGTCAGGGGCTCCCCGTCTTCCCACACCAGACCGTCCCGCAGTCGGTAGGTGAGCGCCATCCCGTCGTCGGAGAAGCTGGCCGACTCGGCCAGCGCCAGCTCGAAGCCGTCGATGCGCCTCACCAGCCCAGGGTTCACCAGGTCCGACAGCGCAAACGAGGTGGCGTAGGGGATCACCAGGGGGTGCACGTTGCCGGGGTCGAACCCCAGCCCCATCACCAAGGTGTCGCCTACCTGATCCGCAGGTGCAGGTCGCGGCGAGCTGCACCCCACAGCTCCTCCCATCAGGAGGGTGAGCGCGAGGACCTCCATGCGATCTCCCCTTCGACGGAATCCCGCCCGCATTACCATACGCGGACCATGACGACGAACCTGATGACCCTGCTCCTGATGGGATGCGGCAAGGCGCCGCCGGCCGCAGCCGCTCCCCCTTCCGAGGAGCCCGTCGAGGTCGCGCCGGACGACGGTGACGAAGACGACGACGGCCCCATCGCAGGTCCACGCAACGTGCTCGAGGCGGCTCCCAGGCCACCCCCCGCCGACGATCTGCCGGGCACGGGTCCCCTGGTGGCCTACTTCGGCGCAGTCCGCACCCAGGTCGGAGAGCCCTTTCAGGAGTGCTTGCGCGCCACCTTCGACGGACGCTCGGAGTCCCCTGCCCTGGTGCGGGCCACCTTCGACGCCGACGGTGTGGTGGTCGACGTGGAGCTGGTGCGCACGTCTGGCTCCGACGGCTTGGACGGCTGCGCGCTGGCGGCGTTCCGAGCGGCGAAGGCAGACCCACCACCGCCCGGAAGCCTGGATGCCAGCGGTACGCTCACCTCGCCTCCCATGGCCTTCGTCCCCTAAGGGTTAGGACCCCCTCGAGGAGCACCAGTGCAGGTCATCCACGGCACCCAGGGCCTTCGAGCACCGCCGGGCCCCGTGCTCACCATCGGCAACTTCGACGGGGTGCACCTCGGACACCAGGCGCTGATTCGGCTCACCTTGGATCTCGCGGCAGAGATCGGGGGTCCGGCGGGCGTCCTCACGTTCCACCCCGCGCCGCAGGACGTGCTGAAGCCCGGTCGCGCCGCACCACGGATCCAGGACCTGGAGCAACGGCTGCACCACCTGTCCAGCACAGGCATCGATCTGGTGATCGTCGAGCCCTTCACCCTGGAGCTGGGCGCCCTCGAGCCGGAGCCCTTCGCACGCCGCTTCCTGCAGGATCGGCTGGGGGTGCGCGGCCTGGCCCTCGGCCACGACTTCCGCTTCGGCCGTGGCCGCGCCGGCACGGTGCAGCAACTGGGGCAGCTGCTGGACGTGCCCGTGCGCCAGGTCGACGCAGCACTACAGGGCGATCGCCCGATCAGCTCCTCCAGGATCCGGCTGGCCCTCACGGAGGGCGACGTGGCCGAGGCCGCTCGGCTGCTGGGACGCCCCCACGAGGTATGGGGCCAGGTGGGGCGGGGAGAGCAGCGCGGGCGCACCCTGGGCTTCCCCACCGCCAACGTGCAGCAGACGTCGGGACTGCTGCCCGCGCGCGGGGTGTACGCGGTGCGCGCGCAGACCAGCGCCGGCACCGTTCCCGCCGTCGCCAACCTGGGCGTGCGCCCCACCTTCGACGGCGAGCAGACCACCCTCGAGGTGCACCTCCTCGACTGGGAGGGCGATCTGTACGACCAGCGGTTGGTGGTGCAGTTCGCGGATCGCATCCGCGAGGAGCGCCGGTTCGACGACGCCGAGGCGCTCGTCGCGGCCATCCGCGACGACGTGCAGGTAGCCCGCGACACGCTCCGATGATCACCGGCGCGACTCGCGTGTTCGCCTTGCTGGGCAGCCCGGTGCAGGGCAGCCCCTCCCCCCAGCTCCACAACGGCTGGTTCGACGCTCACGGTATCGACGGCGTGTACGTGGCACTGCCCACCACCGATCCCCAGGCTGCGGTGGCAGCGGTGCGGGGTGTGCAGCTCGCGGGGGCCAACGTCACCGTTCCGCTCAAGGAGGGGGTGATCCCCCACGTGGATCGCCTCACGGAGGCCGCTCGGATCGCAGGCGCCGTGAACGTGCTGTGGTGGGACGGACCACAGCTCGTGGGCGACAACACCGACGGCGAGGGCTTCGTGCTGGCCCTGCGCGAGGAGGGGATCGACCCCTCGGGGCTCGCGATCACGCTGCTCGGAGCGGGGGGCGCGGGGCGCGGCATCGCTGCCGCGCTGGCTCGCCATGGCGTGGCTCGGCTCCACGTGGCGAACCGCACCTCCGCGCGGGCAGACGCCTTGGTGTCAGAGCTCGCGATCCCCTTCCCTTCGATCCCCCTCAGCGCCGGGCCCCTCGACGACGCCGCGATCGCGGACGCGGATCTCGTGATCGTCGCCACCCTCCCGGACGCACCGGCGGTGCGCTCACTCGACCTAGGTCGAATGGGCACTTCCACCATATGGGCCGACATCGCCTACCGCACGCCCGAGCCGGCCACCTCCACCGAGGCGCGGCGACGCGGACACCGCGTGTTGGACGGCTGGGGCATGCTCTGCTGGCAGGCAGCGCTGGCCTTCGAGCGGTTCACCAGCACTCGTCCGGACGCCCGGATACCGCGCGCCGCTCGCCCCTGGTAGGATGCGCCATCGGAGGATTCGGAATGTCGGACGTCCCGGTGCTGGTGTGCACCGCGGGTGAGTTGGCCGGACGGCGAATCCCCGTCCCCGAGGGCGGGCTCGGCATAGGTCGGTCCGAAGAGAACGCCGTTGTCATCCACGATGATGGTGTTTCTCGCTACCATGCACGCCTACTTTTCGATAACGGCTCTCTGTGGCTCCAAGACGCCGGGTCCCGTAACGGCGTGTTCGTCAACGGCGTTCGCGTCACGGGACACAAGGCCCTCAAGGTGGGAGACGCCATCACGATTGCCGACCACACGTTCGAGTTGAGATGGGAAGACGATCTACAGTCGGGGGGCTCAGGAGCCTCATCCAATACCAACGGCAGCGGTGCGCCGCCCTCGGGCCCCTCTGGGTCGAGGACCCAGTCCCGTCGCTGGTTCTGGCCATTTGCCTGACATGGTAGGGAGTAACGCACAGGTGATCGAGTCCGTCGAGGTCGTGATCAAGCAGCCAGGTCAGGCGGATCGAGTGATCCGCCTGCAGGAGGGCGCTACGCGCCTGGGGCGTGCTGAAGACAACGAGGTGGTCCTCTCCGACGTGGGAGTGAGCCGTCGACATGCACAGGTCTACGTGAGCCGCGGAGAGGTCACGGTGGAGGACCTGGGGAGCGGCAACGGCACCTACTTCAACGGCTACCGCGTGCAGTCACAGCCGGTTCACGATGGCGACGAGATCGTCATCGACCCGTTCGTGCTGCAGTTCCGGATCCGGGGAATGGACCGTGCACCCGCCGCACAGCCCTCTCGTGGAGGAGGGGGAGCACCGGCCCAGCTCGAGGTCGTGGTGGGCACGGGTATGGCGGGCTCCGCCTACCCCATCACGTCGCGAGGGCTGTCCATCGGCCGCAGCGAGGATCGGGACGTCGTCATCCCGGATCCCGCCGCATCGCGCCATCACTGCCAGATCACGCCCCAAGGCAGCGACTACACGCTGCGCGACATGGGAAGCGCGAACGGCATCTTCGTCAATGCCGTGCGGGTGCGCGAGTGCCAGCTGGCCGACGGAGACCTGCTCAGGATCGGCAACACGGAGATGCGCTTCGTGCGCAACGACGTCGCTCGGAGCCAGTCCGCGCCCGTGCCGCGGTCCAACATGGGGCGAAGTGGCTGGGCAGATCCGGCGCCGTCCTACCCAGGCCCGTCGCGCGGGGCCCCGTCGATGGGCGGGGCGTCGATGTCGCGCGCTCCGGTCAGCCGCGCCCCCGTCGGGCACACCGGTCGTGCGGCCACCATGGTGCCCGGCCAGCAACAAGGCAGCGGCCCTGGACGGCTGCTCGCGATCGCCTTCGCTGGCATCCTGGCCTTCCTCGGTCTCATCGCCGTGATCGTGGTGGGTGGCGTCGCCCTGTACATGTGGGCCTCGCCCACCAGCCTCGCCGAGTTCAAGGCGCAGCCGCCGCGGTGGCGGCTCGACCTACCCGACGGCCTCCCGAGCGCTCCCGTGGACGTGTTGTTCAACGAGGGCCACGCCAAGATGAAGGATCGGGATCACCGAGCGGCGCTGCAGGACTTCTACCGAATCCTCCTCGCTCAGCCCGGGCGCCAAGACGTGGGCAAGTTCGCCTTCGCCGCGGGCGAGGCCATGGTCATGGACGCCCTGGCCAAGGACTTCGACCGGCGCCTGAAGGAGCGGAAAGCCCAGGACGGCGAGCGCGACAAGCTGCTGCGCGTGGCTGTGTCCAGGCGGTCCAACTACAACAGCAAGCAGAAGGCTCAGCTCACCCTCAGGCGCAAGTACAGCACCGATCCGCTCGTGATCGAGCAAGCCACGAAGGGAAGCTGGACCGGCTTCCCCACCGAGCAGCTCGTGGCCCTCGGGGAGTCTGCCGAAGAGGCGACCGCCCTGATCTCGGCGGGGAACTACACCGAGGCCGCACCGCTGTTGGAGGAGGTGCTGGAGGGCGCCAAGAACCCCTCCACCCGCACTCAGGTGCTGGCCAACCTCAAGCTCACCCAGCAGGAGCTGGCGCGGGCTTCCGCCGAACAATGGACAAAGGCCGTCGTCTTGGAAGCCGGGGAAGAGCGCGGAGAAGCCAAGGAACACTTCAAGGAGATCGCCTCGAAGTACCCCTCCTTGCCTTCCGCACGGGCCCACCTGGAGCGATACTGACCGTCAAGGAATCGTCAACCGGCTGAACCCGGCAAGGCGAGTACGGTCCAATCGCGCTCGGAGGGTGGATGACGAGCTTGTGTCAACGCGTCCTCGTGCTGTCGTCCTGGGCCCTGCCAGCGGTCCTGTCCGGCTGCCCGAAGTCCACGGCGAATACGTTCGATCCTGCCCTTCCGGAACAGAGCGTCGAGGTGTCGAGCGCGAGCCCCGTGGAGGTGCTGGAGCACAACGCGGGGGTGCTCGATCCGAGCGCTCGAGCCCGAGCGGTGGCACTGCTCGTGGCTGCCAACCACGGACCGGCGTTCGATGCGCGCGCCTTGGGCGATCCGTCCCCCTGGGTCCAGCGCGCGGCCGTCGAGGCCATGGCCGCGCGAGGCGACTCCGACGGAGCCGAGCGGCTGGCCGAGTTCACGGGTCGAGGAGACCGAGACGCCTTCGCGAGGGCGCTGGCCGCGGTGCGCGCGCCGTCGCCCCGGGCGGCCGCCGAGTCTGCCGAGGCCTGGCAAGCCGAGGCGGCTCCGTGGCGACGAGCTCCGCTGGCGCTGGCGGCGCTGGTCAACGGCGACGACGCGGCGCGCACGGGGCTGTCCGACGCGCTCGCCACCGGGGAGCTGCCCCTCGAGGCCGATCTCATGCTCGAGATCGGGCGCTGTGGCGACGCACGTCTGATTCCTGCCCTGCAGGCCGCACAAGAGGTGGTGGAGGAGGAGCTCGATCTCGCCGTCGCCGCTGCACGCCTCATGCTCGGCGATCCCACCGCCGAGCAGCCCTTCCGCAAAGCCGTGATGGGCGGAGACATCGAGCGCCGGCTGGAGGCACTGGACTACCTGGTCCACATCGACGCCGCGCGCACCGCCCCTCTGCTCGATCGGGCCATGTCCCAGGGCCCCGAGCTCGTCACGGCCTATGCGCGACTGGTCAAGGCTGCCCAGTCCGGCAGCGATCCGGCGGTGTTCACCAAGGCTGCCGAAGATCCCGATCGAGAGGTACGCGAGCTCGCCGTGCGGTTCGCATCGCGCGCCGCCGCGGGTGGAACCGCCAACAAGCGGGTGGCGAAGGCCGTGCGTGACGTCATCGTGGACGCCCTGGCGGATCCGAGCCCAGGCGTGCGCGCCGAGGCACTGGTGGCCGTCCAGCGCCTGGCGATCCCCGAGGCGGAGCCGGCCGTGTCGCAGCTGCTGGGCGACGAGAACCTGCGCGTTCGCATCGAGGCCGCCGGAGCCGCCCTGGCGCTGTAGCGCTCGTCACATGGCGCGGCGTCCCAGCTGCATGCGGAGGTCGTCGAGTCGTGCTTGGACCTGATCCGTAGCCAGCCCCTGGTAGTGCTCGGGCAGCATACGCTTGGCGGAGCACTCGAACACGGCGAGCATCTCCATGTACTCCAGCATGCGGGTGTCGCGGCTGGGAATGATGTCGCGTGCCGCTTGGTCGAGATGGGCCTGTGCGATCACGTTGGAGTCCTCGTCGCCCGCCAGCGAGGCCGCCGCCAACAGCACCGCCTCGATCTCGGCACCCGAGAAGCCCTCGGTGTGCGCCACGGCCTGATCGTAGTGGATCCCGCCCGCCATCTGCAGCTTGTTCTTGCGCACCAGCGCCTCGAAGATGAGCTTGCGCTCCTCGCCGGTCTCGGGAAAGAAGAACGGGATCTTCAGGTCGAAGCGCCCCGGCCGCTTGAGATCGGTATCCAGCTTGTCTGGACGGTTGGTCATCATGAGCATGACCACGCGACCGCGGTGGCTGGTGTCGCTCATGAACTCCTTGAGCCGCGCGATCACGCGCGAGTTCACTCCGCCGTCGGAGCCCGAGCCACTGGACAAGCCACGATCGGCCTCGTCGAGCACCAGCAGCACGTACCCGAGGGCCTCCACGAGATCGAGCACCTTCTCCAGGTTGGCCTCGGTGGAGCCGACCCACTTGTCGCGGAAGTTCTTGAGCTTCAGACAGGTCAGACCCGACTCGGTGGCAAACGCCTCGGCCACGAAGGTCTTGCCCGTGCCCATCGGCCCCACGAAGATCATGCCCATCGGAACCCGCGCGCGGTTGCCCTTCTTCACGGCGTCGGAGATCTTGTTCAGATCTCGCTTGATACGCTCCATCCCCCCCACGTGCGTGAAGTCGTGGCGCGGCGGGATGAACTCCACGAGGCCGTGGCATTCCTGCTCGATGATGGACTTCTTGCGGACCGACACCTCCCCGAAGGTGATGGACTGGCCGGTGAGGGCCGCCGAGCGGAGGATGTTGCGGATCTGAACGAGAGACAGTCCCGCCGTCATCTTGCCCAGCACGTCGGGCGCCATGTCCATCTGGACGTTGGACAGGTCCTCGGCCTCGATGAAGGACGTGCGCTGGTCGACCTCCGGGAACGTGATGTGGATCGTGGCGAGCTGCGCGCTGCTGGTGATTCGCCTCGAGATGTCCGAGAGGTGCTCACAGATGATGATCACGAGGTTGTCGGTCGACATGAATGCCGGATCCGAAGACCACCGCTGCAGCGTGACGAGGTTCGCCTTGTCCTCGTGGACCATGAACGCCGGATCCGCATTGGGCGCGATCATCTCGAAGTAGTCGACGATGACGGCGGAGCTGTGAGCGGGATCGGTGATCAGATCCTCGATCACGGGGATGGTGTCGGCGGAGGTGACGGGCAGGGTGCTCAGCCGCCCCTCCCCCCTCGCCTGACGCCGGCCGTCCACGATGCTCCGGAAGAGCCGGGCATGGGCGGGCTTGTCGAACTGCAACCCCTGGCTCACGTTGTAGTAGGCGATGACGTCGCGGGTGCGCTCGAGGAACTTCACGAGGAAGCTCCGGAGGTCCAGCCAGGTCTTGGATCCGTCCTCCTCCTCCCAGCAGTGCAGATCACGCACGTTGCCGTGAATGAGGAACATGCTGGACTCACCAGCGAGATACCTGTTGCGGAGCTGATCCGCCCACGGGGGCAATGTCACGCCGAACCTCCGTACGGACCACGAGCCTATGCACGAGGCCGTACGGCAACAACCCGGACGCACGATGCTGATGTCGCTTCTCCTCGCTTCCCTGTCCCTCGCCTGCGACGAGGTGTCCGTCGCCGACGTCGCCACGGTCGATGTGCCCTCCATCCTGGTGCTGGGCGAACGTCACGGACACGTGGGTGACCTAAGACATGCCGCCGACGTCGTGCGGGCCCTGATGGATCGAGGACCCGTGACGGTGTCGCTGGAAGCCGTGGCCGAGGAGTACCAGGACGTGCTGGATCAGCTGAGCCGCGGCGAGATCCGCGCGAGGCGCGTGAAGCGGCTCACACGCTGGAGCGAGACCTGGGGCCACGCCTTCTCGGCGTACCGGCCGCTCCTTCGCATTCGCGGCCTGCAGTTCGTGGCTGGCGGCCCGCCCCTCGGAAAGAAGCCTGCGGACGTCGAGGTCCCCGTTCCCGAGAGCTACGCCGAGCGCCTGGAGTCGGTGGCGGTGGCCCACGGCATGTCGGCAGACGATGCGCCTCGCTTCGCCGCCTCCATGGCCTACCGGGATCGCCGGATCGGCGAGCTGGCCGTGAACGGCTGGGACGGCTCGGGGGTGTTGGTCATCGTGACGGGTCGTGGCCACGTCGCGCAGGGCCTCGGCACCCCCTGGCAGCTGGCTCAGGGCCTGAGCGACGCCGATGTCAGCTCGGCGCTACTGGCTCGCGGGAAGGACTGCGGGCCTGGGGATCGGCACCTCCCGGAGCCGTGAGAGACGGCACCAGCGACACCTCGCGCCCACTGGGTCCGGTCACCAGACTCAGTCCCGCAGCGCTGCGACCACAGCGGGCGCGGATCTGGTCCATCGCCGCTCGGATCTCGGGGTAGAGCCTGCCCAGGAGCGGGGTCCGATAGGCGAGGCTGCGCAGATGGGCCAACGACGCCGGCGTGCCCACGCCCCCCAGGACCTGCACCGCTGCCCGGACGGTGCCGCGGTGCGTCGAGGTCAGCAACCCCACGAGCAGCGCCTGGGCACGGCGTCCCGCCAGCGACGCCACGTGGGGCGCGACGACGCTCAAGCGGACGTCCGGGTGACTTGCCACGGTGCGGGCCACGGCCAACAGCTGATCCGGCGCCAAGCTCGTGTCGCCTGCCAGGCGCACCAGATCCCACGCCGCCCGGCGCCGCAGCTCCACCGAGGCCCCGTCCTCCACACACAGCTGCGCCAGCGTGGGGCCGTCCCGCGCGATGCGGGCTGCCATCCAGCGCACGTGAGCGTTGCGGTCCGACAAGGCTCGTCGAGCGAGGGAACGACCGATACCGGGCGCCTCTCGAGACAGCCTAGCCAGCGTGCGCCAGCGCACACCAGCCACCGGCTCTGCGGTCACCAGCGCCTCGATCCTGGACATTCCCAACGGCCCCGCCTCGTCGAAGGAGCGCGCCACCTGCGCGAGTGCGGCGAAGCGCAGCTCGAGCCGCTCCTCCGCCAGCGCCTCGGCCGATCGCTCCTGCCACGACACCCAGCCCTCCCCGATCTCCATGGGACCGCTGCTTCGGTTGAGCAACGCGCGCACGGGCGCAGACAGCAGCGCACGATCCGCGGTGGTGCCACGCACGCTGAAGCGTGTGTCGAAGTGCGGATCGCCGGTGGCCAAGCGGGAAGGGGCCCGCCCGCTCCACACCTGCAGGGTTCGCGTGGGAACGCGCAGATACACGCGCGCCCCCACACCATGCTCGAGCGCCACCACGCGGACGGCCACCTCGTAGCCATGCCAGCGTCCGCGGTGGGCGTCACGCCCGTCCCAGGTCAGCCCCAGGGCGCGCGCTCGTCGGCCCATCAGGCGCATCGCTCGTCGCCATGCCCGCGACTCCAGCCAGGCGGAGCCGCCGAAGAGCATGGTTGCCCCCGCCAGCAGCAACGTGGCGAGCGCGCTGAGGATCACCAGCAGAATCCGCCCCTCCCCCGTCAGCGTATCCGGACTCGAGTCCGGATCACGACGGAAGGCTGGCCACCGCCAAGCGAAAGGAGCGCGTTCCCCATCCTCCCAGGGTCGTCAGCTCTTCGATCTGCAGCCCGGCGTCCTGCACGGTGGAGCGAAAGTCGGCCTCGTAGGTGACCCGCCCGAAGTCGATGGTGGTCACACGCTTGAGCAGCGGCTTGGCCCACTCCATCCACGGGGAGGGGCGGTCGTCGAAGGTCTGGGTGAAGTAGACCTTCCCACCCTCGGTCAGCCGGGCCGCCACCTCGGCGAGGATCTCCGCAGGCGCCGGGAGCAGCATGAACGACGCGCTGAAGTACACCGCGTCGTAGGGGCCGCCGTCGTGGTCCGCGATCGACTCGAGGCGCACCTCCACCCGATCCTGCAGGCCCGCGCGGGAGAGCGTGCGCCGACTGCGCTCCACGTAGTCGGCATCGATGTCCACCCCCACCACCGACAGGTTGCGCTGCTGCACCAGCTCGGCGTTGCGGGCGAGCGCCCCACCGGTGCCGATTCCCACGTCGAGCAACGCCGAGCCAGGCTCGAGGCGCTCCAGCACGTTGGCGTACCAGCGAGAGGTCAGGGGCAGGATGGCGAGGTCGTAGATCCAGGCGCGCATCGCGCCCGGCTATGCCACTGTGGATTGCTGTGCCACCTTCGCGAGAGACAGCACGGCCTGCCGCCCTCGCGCGGCCACATCCACCTCCTCGGAGGTCATTCTCGCCTGGCGCACGCGCGCCCCCACCTCACCCGCGATCCAGGCGAGCTGTGCGGCGTCCCCCCACACGAAGGTGCGCAGTCGGCGCTGCCGCTGATCGAGCAACACGAGGCGGGATCCCTGCACCATCGCGCCCGCGAGGTCCTCGAACACGAAGGAGCGAGTACGAAGCCGAAACCCGAACAATCGCTCCACCAACGTGACCTTGTGCAGGCCGATCCGAACCTCGCACCACAGGAACGGCCACACCGCACCCAGCGCCGAGCGAGGAGGGAGTGGACGGTAGGTCACGGCGTCATGGGCGATTCGGATCGGTGGCCGCAGCGAACGCATACTCTAGGGTGCCGACGAATGGGCCCAGATGCAACCCCTCACCTGGGGTTCTTCGAACCTGATCGCCGCATGTCCGAGGGGACCGCAGTTCGCACGAAGCCCTCCCCGGCAACCGGGCTTCGTGATCCCCCTTGTCCGACCCCTTGGGAAACCACGACGGCAGGTTACGACCGCGCCATGTCCGACACACCATCACAGGTCCTCGAACAGCTGCAAGCGCGTTACCGAATCCGGTTCTCCGGATACCCGAGGATCTCCCGTGATCCCGACATTCTCGACGACATGCTGGCGCAGCTCGACCAGATCGAGCCGGCCGCCCAAGGGGATGCGGCGGTGCTGGAGCAGATCGCCAAGGATCGCGAGCTGTACACCCGCGAGCGCCAGGCGATCGACGAGGCCCGCGCCGTGCCGGGCGCCATCCAGGGCTACCGCCTGGCCCGCTGGGGAGAGCTGTGCGCAGGCCGCTACCAGCGCAGCTTCGGCGGCCTCGATCGCGCCACCCGCGACCTGGAGCTTCTGGGAGAAGTCCGGAGCTTCCTGCAGTCCAACCTCGCCGATCTGCAAGCCATGGATCGCACGGCGCCCCACCTGAACCTGAGCTCGGCCATCGAGCACATCTCCCGAATCGTCTCCCTCGCCACCAACGAGGCCGATCGGATCCGCACCGCGCGCACCGATGGCTCGCAGGCGGATCAGGGCACCCGGTACGCCAAGCTGGCCAACGATCAGTTCGCGCTGTACCAGCAGGGCTTCGCAGGCCGCTCCCGCCTGTCGCGGCACATTCCCCGCCTCGAGCGGATCATCCGCGCGCTGGAGGGGATCGGAGCGGGCATGGCACGGCTGCAGCGAGCCGGCTTTGCCTCTCCCCAGAACGACGGCAACCTGAAGATCGTCGCCGAGCGCGTGAACGCCTACCGCACCGAGCTGGCCGCCTTGACCGAGGCCCAGCAGGGGGCGGAGGTGGAGCAGCGGGTCAACGCACTGGGCGCCGCCGCCAACGAGCTGTTCGGCGAGTATCGCGAGCACTTCGCCGGCAAGCCGCGATCCCAAGCCGACGAGAACTTGCTGAACGCCATCATCGAGCAGCTGTGGGCCATCGCGCTGGAGATGGATCGCATCGACCAAGACGACGGCAACGAGACCAACGAGCGCAACCTGGCGCTGGTGCTCGACAACGTGCAGCTGTACAAGCGCGAGTTCGACGCCATCCGCGAAGCAAAGGCCGATGCCTGACTCCGTCTACTCACCCCCCACGGTGGAGGTGGGTAGCAGGCCCTCCTGGCGCCGGATCCGCTGGTTGCTGATCTCGCGCCTGCTCAGGGTGGGCTCGGCGATGGTGATCTGGGGCTACTGCGCCCGCCTGCTCGTCCCGGACCTGCTGGCGTTCCTGGTGGGGGCGCTGCTGGGGCTGGCCCTGTGGCTCCCCACGAGCCTGATCCTGTCTCGGGTGGTGTTCTTCCCCGGCGAGCCCCACCCCACCGTGCGCGACGCCGACGGCAACGAGGTGGTGCCCGACGACCATCGCTGGCTGAACCGTGCCACCATCACCGAGCACCTGCTGGGCTCGCTCCCCCTCGCGGCAGCCCTGATCTGGGCGCTGGCCACGCTTCACGGCACGCCCTGGCTGGTGGCCCTGTGCCTGGCACTGCCCGGTGCCGTCCTGTTCGCGCGTCAGATCTGGCGCGCCGCCCAGCGCCTGTGGCTGTCGGAAGCCACCCTGGATCTGGCCACCGACGACAACCACCGCGCGCTGCGGCACCTCCTGCGCTTGCAGTCACTCGGAGGCCGGATGAGCAATGGCATGCTGCAGATGCTGGCCGTGGCCTACCACCGCACCGGGGATCCCCAGCGCGCCTTGCAGACCCTCGATCGCATCACGGACCCCGAGCTCTACGAGGTGGAGCAGCTCGCCGAGCAGTTCGCCCAAGATCCGAGATGAGGTGGGCCGCTCGTCCGTCTCGTTCGTCCAAGTGATGCGCTTCCACACCTCGGAGAAGATCCCATGCTCGTTGTCTTGATGAGCCTCGCCGATGCCCACGCGTTCACCTGTGGGCTCCCCCATCTCGCTCGGGATCTGGCACCGCTGCGTACTCAGCCCGTCTCGTCCCTCGGGGGTGGAGGCGACAAGCTGCTGCGCGACGCCTACGGCGTGCCCAACCTCGCCACCTCCGAGAACTTCGCCGTCCGCTGGGGCAACGCAGGCGGGATCACCGAGGCCGACGCGCAGGACCTACTGGATGCCTTCGAGACTGCCTGGGCCACCCAGCTCGAGGGCCTCGATCACAGCGCGCCCTACGGCACCGGAACCTACCGCTTCAACGTCTACATCGGCGACACCGGCAGCGGCGCTCCCTCGGCCTACGGAGCCGGTGGCTACTACTGGGTGGACACGGAAGGCTGGCCCATGAACGTGGTGTCCCTGCACTCCATGGGAGACCCCAACAGCCTTCAGCACGTGGCGAGCCACGAGTTCTACCATGCCATCCAGGGGGCCACGGCGCGCTTCGCCTACGACGGCATCGCCGCTTGGTACACGGAGGCCACCGCCGAGTGGGCCGCCATCCGTACCGTGCCCGACAACCCCTTCCTGGCGCCGTTCCTCTTCGCCTACGGCAACCTCCCCGAGTACCCGCTCACCTACTTCCGCTACCCCACCCACGGCACCGTGGAGGAGCTGTACCAGTACGGGGCCGTGGTCTTTCCGCTGTACGTGGCCGACCTGGTGGGCGACGACGTGATCCGAGACACCTGGGAGGACGATGGCTTCGACGCCGATCCCCTCGAGGTGCTGCGCGCTCACCTCGCGGACGACGGCTACGACCTCGACGAGATCTTCCTCGACCACATCGCCGCCAACGCCGTGTGGGACTACGCGCCCTACAGCGGTCAGTTCGCCGACAACGTCGAGAATTTCGGCTCCCACTTCGGGCTCGACCCCGTGCTCGCCCGCTACTCGCGGGACGGTACCGGCGACGAGATCCGCCGAGCGCGCGCCGACGCCCCACGACGTTACGGCTACAACCTCGTCCAGCTCGCCGATCCGGACACAGGCACCCTCACGGTGAGCGTGCAGGGCAGCAAGACGGGCTCGGAGGGCAGTCCCGCGCAGTACGGGGCGAGGGTGGTCCGCACCTACGCCGACGGTTCGGTCGAGTACCACGACGTCGACTTCGTGGACGTCACCGGTGAGCTGGTCCTCGACGACGTCGGCGCAGAAGACGAGATCTGGCTGGTGGTGGGCGCATGGACGGAGACGGCCCTCGACGATCGCTGGGAGTCGGAGCGCTTCGAGTACGACTACGCCCTGACCATCGAGGCCCCGAAGGAGCCCGTGGATCCCGATCCCACCGAGACGGACGAGACCGACGAGACGCCCGCGACGCCCTTGCCGGAGCAGCCCACCTCGGTGGCCTGCGGCTGCAGCAACGGAGGGGCGGGTACCATGGCCTGGCTCGTTCCGTTGCTGCTGGTGATCCGCCGCAGGAGGTGATGCCCATGGCCCGTCGCACCGTCGCCGACACGTCGCTGGAGGTGCTGGACACCGGGCCCGTGGGCGACGCTCCCACAGTGTGCTTCAGCCACGGCCTGCTGTTCTCCCACAAGCTGTTCGCGCCCCAGGTCGAAGCCCTACGGCAGCGCTACCGCGTGGTGGCCTGGGATCACCGCGGGCAAGGCGACAGCGCGGTGCCCGAGGGTCGCTGCATCTCCATCGAGCGCGTCACCACCGACGCGATCCTGCTGCTCGAGCAGATGCAGCTGGGACCTGTGCACTTCGTGGGGCTGTCCATGGGGGGCTTCGTGGGCATGCGCGTGGCCGCACGGAGGCCCGATCTGGTGCGGAGCCTCTCCCTGCTGGAGACCGCTCCCGATCCCGAGCCACGCGCCCACCTGGCCGGCTATCGCCGCCTGAGCACCATCGGACGCTACCTGGGCGTGCGGCGGTTCCTGGCGAATCGGATCCTCACGATCATGTGTGGTGCCTCCACGCTGGCGAACCCGGCCATGAAGGAGCGCGTCGACCACATCCGCGCCTTGCTCATGTCGAACAAGCCCAGCATCTACAAGGCGGTCAACGGCGTCCTCGAGCGAGAAGGCGTGGAGCACGAGCTGTCGCAGATCCGCTGCCCCACCCTCGTACTGCGGGCCGCCGAGGACCAGGCCATCGCGCGAGATCGCGCCCGTCAGCTGGCAGACGGCATCCCGCACGCCGAGTGGGTGGAGCCCGAGCAGGGCGGCCACAGCTGCACGCTGGAGCATCCCGACGTCATCACCGCCGAGCTCTCCCGCTTCCTGACCGCCGCAGGCTGATTAGTTCGCGTACTTGACGCTACAGCCGTACGGCTTGGTGTCGGCCGTCTCCACCGCGGTACCCGCCGCCAGGCTGGCCAGCGCCAGATCCACGAAGTTCTTGGTGGTCCCACGGCCCTTGCCCATCGGCTTGTTGTCGATGGCCCCCTTGTAGACCAAGGTCCCTTCGGGATCGATGACGTACATCTGAGGCGTGGTGATGGCGCCGTAGGCGCGGCCCACTGCGCCGTCCTCGTCCACCAACACGGGGTGCTCCATGGACCAGGCCGCCTTCGCTGCGGTGTTGGCCTCCACGCCGTGGCCTTGCTTGCCGGGCGCCCCGCTGTTGATGGCCAGCCACTTGATGCCATCGCCCTGCACCCGGCTCGCCTGGTCCTCGAGAGGCCCTTCGCCGTGGGCATACTTCACGTAGGGACAGCCGGGGTTGAACCACTCCAACACCACCGTGCTGCCGCGCAGATCCGACAACGAGTGGGACGTGCCCGACAGATCCGTGAGGGTGAAGGCTGGCGCTGCCTGCCCGATGGTCGCCGCAGACGACGTCGTCGTCGCGCTCGACGACGCACACCCACTCGCGATCATCGCCACTCCGATCAGGCTCCAACGCATCATCGTTCCCTCCCGACAAGTCGAGCCCCACCGTATGGTCGCGCGGTCGCTGCCACAAACCCCACCGACGCCACCGCCAGCCCGCCGATGGCCCATCCCGGCAGCCACATCTCAGGGGCGACGACCAGCACCGTGCGAAAGACTGCGTGCATGACCACGGCAGGCCACACGGAGCCCGTGCGCACCACGATCCAGCCGAGCCACAGCCCCGCCGCCGACATCGGCCAGACAGCCGCCCCGTCGAGCTGGAACACACCGAAGGCCAAGGCCCCCACCACTACCGCCACACCCGACGGTAACGCGCGCAGCAGCAGGCTCAGCAGCACTCCTCGGAACAGCAGCTCCTCGAACACGGCAGGCACCCACGCAAAGACCACGACTCCCGTCGCACCGGAGCCGACCACCGGCCACCAGCCCGTCTGTCCCAGTGCCGCGACGTGGGCCACCGCAGGCAGACACAGCCCCGCGAGCATCGCCAGCACCAGATCCGTGGCAGACGGCCGAATCAACGCCAAGGTCCGTTGCCGATCCACGGCCAGCAGCGACGCAGCACCGACGGCCAACCCGCCGTACAGACCCACCTGGACGAACAGCTCGCCCCACACGGCCGACCCACTGCTCACCACACGGCCCACGAAGCCCGACAAGAACAGCGCAGCGGACCAGACCAAGGCCGCGTCGCACAGCGGCCGACCGCGTGCGTGCGACGACCGGGTCTGACCGGGCACCAGGGCCGACTCTCGCTCCAGCAACCGGTAGGTGACGAAGCCCGTGATCCCGACGTGCACCAGCGTGGCCCCCAACACCAGCGCAGCAGGCCCCACGGTCAGCTCGCCCGCGAGCAGCGCACGACAGGCGAGCGAGACGTTGGCGATGGGGATCATCGCCATCGTCGGGGTGAGCTCGATCCCAGGCAACAACGCCACGGCCGAGGGCCCCAGCACCAGCAGCATGGCTGGCCCCGAGATCATCGACCCGGTGCGGTAGTCCGGCGCCCACGTGGCGAGCACCAGCGCGAGACCAGCCGACTGGGCCGACAGCAGCACCACCGCGCCCGCCAGCGTCAGCAAGGAGCCGACGCTCAGCGCACGAAGGCCCTGCCCCCCGAGCATCATCGGTAGCTCGAGCCAGCCCGACACTGCCACCACCCCCAGCGACGCCAGGCCGATCCAGGCAGACCCCACCGCCATCCCCAGGGTGATCAGCGTCTTCGCCACCACCACCGCCCTGCGGTCCGACGCACTCACCAGCAGGGTCTCGATGGTTCCGCGCTCCTTCTCCCCCGAGACCACGTCCAGCGCCGTATAGATCGACACCATCACGATGCAGAACACCAGCAGGGGCGGCAGCATCGCACCGAGCCGGTCCCCGCCCCGGCGGTCGCTGTCTGCACGATCCACGCTGGACACCACCACCACGTCCCGGGACGACAAGGTGATCCCTTGCTCCGCCAGCGCGCCGTCCACACGGGCCAGACGCTGTCGTCCCGCCACCGCCTGGATCCGACTCAGGGCCTCTCGACTCGCCGACAAGTCGCGGCGGTAGTCCACCTGCACGGTGTCGCCGTCCACCGCGACGGCCGCCAGGGCGTCCCCCTCCACCACCTCACCTGCCTGCGGCAGGACGGCCCCGCGGACCACCACGAGGTGATCGTCAGGGCGGATCCACTCGCGAAAGGTCTCGTCGGCGGCGATCATCACGGTGGGTCGGGCGGCGACGGTCCCGGAGAGCCTGCCGGTGGCCGCTCGCTCCAGCGAGGTGGTGTAGACCTCCGCACTCAACAGACCGCCCGGCACGATCAACACCGGGACCACCACCAACAACAGCATCGCCAGGGGCTGGCGCAGCTGCAGCAGGAACTCTCCGTGCAACAAGGTGGGAAGGGCCTCCCACAGCTTCCTCGTCACTCCGACACCAAGCGGATGAACACCTGCTCGAGGTAGTGCTCCCCCGTTCGGGCACGCAGCTGGGCCAGGGTGCCACAGGCATACAGCCTTCCCTTGTGGAGCACCCCGACCCGATCACACAGCCGCTGGGCCTCGCTCATGATGTGGGTGGAGTACACCACGCAGCGCCCCTGAGCCTTGGCTTCCTCGACGAAGGCCAGGAACGTCTGGGCCACCAACACGTCCAGTCCGTTGGTGGGCTCGTCGAGGATGAGGGCCGGCGGATCGTGCACCACCGCACGGGCGATGTTCACCTTCTGCCGTTGCCCCGTGGACAGGCGATCGCACCGAGTGGACGCCACCTCCCCCAGGTCGAACCGATCGATCAGGTCGTCGACACGGGTGCGCACCGACGCCACGCCGTGTAGCCGGCCGAAGTACATCAGCAGCTCGCGCGCGGTGAGCCGACCGTACAGACCCGTGGACGTCGACAGGAACCCCACGCGCGACCGGATCCCCTCCGGCGACGTGGACGCGCGATGACCGGCGACCTCGATCTCGCCGGCGTCGGGCGTCAGCAGCGTGGCCAGCATGCGCAAGGTGGTGGTCTTGCCAGCCCCGTTCGGCCCGAGCAGCCCGAACACCTCCCCTGGCTTCGCCTGGAAGCTCACCTGATCCACCGCTGTGACCACCGGGGGTCCAGAGAAGCGCTTCACCAGTCCGCGCACCTCGATCACGAAGGCTCCGAGCGATGCAACCACCGCAACCAGCCTGGCAGGCGCCCTCCGATCAGGAAGTCCTCTCGGGCCACGAGCCATGCCGCCACGCCGAAGGCCAGCACGGCCAACGATCCGTTCACCAACACCGGGATGACAGCCCCGTACAGATCGAGCTCGCCGACGAAGGCGCGCTGCATCACCAGCACCAGGTTGCCGAAGGGAAGCAGCTCGAGCCCAGCCGTCTGACCGGCCACGACCGAGAGCACCACGGCAAATCCGGGCAAGATCCCGAGCATGAGGATGCTCGTGCCCATCATCTCTCCTTCCTTGAAGGTGCGCGCCACGAGGACCACGGCGATGTTGACCGACGCCACCAGCACCGCGGTGGCGATCAACGCAGGAGCGGCCATCATCGCTTGCCCCAGCGACAGGGGGCCTCCCAGTGCGAGGGCCGCATCGAGCTCGAAGGTGACCTGCAGGTAGGCCAGCGTCATCCACAGCGACGTCATGTTGCCCACCGCCGCGAGCACCACCAGCACCGTGCAGGCCACGACCTTGCCCACGAAGGGTGCCCAGCGCGGCACGGGGGCGAGCAGCAGCGTCTCGAGGGTGTGTCGTTGGCGCTCGGCCACCACCAGGTCGATGGCGGGGTACACGGCCGACAACAGCATGGCGAAGGTGCCCACGTACCCCACTAGCACCGCCACCAGGCGACGCCCGAACGTCTGGACGCCGTCCACGGCGTTGGCCACCACCCGAACCGAGGGCAGCTCCTCCACCGGCACCTCGAGCATCGACGAGACACGTCGCCGGCGGAGCGACTCCACCACGGCCAGCGCCCGCTCGTGCGCTCGGCGAGAGCGAGGACGCGTCGAGGCGTAGGCGAGCTCCACCTCCATCGCCAAGCCCTCCGTTCGACCGGTCACCCGCACGTCCACATCGTCGGACAAGGCGGTGTCGCCCGTTCGCGAGACGATCTCGAAGGGCGGCCGAGAGAATGCGTCCACCAGCACCGCAGGCCCCACCACCTCGACGCGGACGAGCTGGCGATCGATACGGGCCTGCTCGTAGGCGTTGAACTGGAACGCGGCCCAGAACATCATCGGGTACACGGCGATGGGAGCGAGCAGGTAGGCGATGACGTGCGGATCTCGGAGCGTCCGCGTCAACTCGGCCCAGCTCACCACCCATGCTGTGGACAACCCGAGCACCACACGCTTCCTACAGGCCGACCACAATAGCCCCAGCTAAGATGGCGTGCACGGACGGAGGAAGACGTGCGCCCCATCACCCTGCTGGCCTTGGTCCCGTTGCTGTCGTGCAACGGTTCCGACACCGACACCGACACGATCGTGCCCATCGACACCGATGCCGACGCCGACGCCGACACGGACAGTGACGCCGACGCCGACGCCGATACGGACAGCGACGCCGACACCGACGTCGAGCAAGGGCTCTGCGCGCCCCTGCCCACGCCCACCGGTGCCACCACCGCCTTGACCCCCAGCGACAGCCTCTCCCAGGCCATCGTGGACGCGACGGAGGGCGACACCCTGGTCCTCGGTGCCGGCACCTACACCGTCACCGGACCCATGGTGATCGATGTGCCGCTCACGATCCGATCGGCCGACGACGATCGCACCGGCGTGATCATCGACGCGAACGGGAGCGGCGGCAACCTGTTCGAGGTCAGCGCCAGCGACGTCACCATCGCCCACGTCACCCTGACGGCCTCGCGCAACGATCTCATCCACGTACAGCCCGATGGAGCGGACATCACGGGCTTCCGACTCCACGACGTCCACCTGCTCGATCCCGGCGGCTACGGCGTGTCCGTCGACGGCGACGGCAAGGACCACTGGGTCGACGACAGCGAGATCAGCTGCAGCTCCTTCGAGCTGACGGACGCCGCACGCATCCAGCTCAAGGTGATCTGCCGCACGGGGGCGCTGGACGCCCAGGGCACGCGGAACTGGACCGTTCGCGACAACCGCGTCGACGGCTTCTGGTGCGAGAACGGCGATCCGCCACCCGCCATCCGCTTCTGGCGCGGCGCCCGCGACACCCTCATCACCCGGAACGTGGTCGGCGACGTCCACACGGGGATCGTGGTCGGACAGACGCAGGATCAGATCGGTCGCCGATACGGGGACAATCCCTGCGGGAACACGGTGCTGCAGAGCATCGACGCCGACGTCTACAACAACATCGTCTACGCCTACGACGACGATCTGGTGTTCAAGAGCAACGTGGGCGTCGACGCGGGGATCCGCGCCGAGTCGAGCTGCAACCTCAACATCATCCACAACTCGGTGTACTCGCGAGTGGAGCCGGGCAGCTCCATCGAGCACAGCTTCGGCACCACCGAGGGACGACTGGCGAACAACCTGGTGAGCCACGGGCTGCGCCGCTTGGCCGACAGCAAGCTCTCCACGTCCGACAACCTCGAGGACGCCCCTCCGAGCACGTGGCTCTTCCCCCAGGGAGGCGACTTCCACACCGCCCCCGCTGCGGATCATGCGATCGATCAAGGCTCCAACGCCTTCCAGAGCTTCGTCGACCGCGACATCGACGACGAGGCGCGGGACGACGGCATGCCCGATCTGGGCGCGGACGAGCTCTGACGGCTAGAGCTCCCGGGGCCTCAGGCTCTCCAGCGAGGCCCCGGCCCGCTCAGCCACATCGATGAGCTGACGGGCTCGCTCCACGGGCAGTCCGACGTCCTCCGTGACCCAGCGCCCCCAGGCGCGTTCCTCGAGGTGGGCTCGAGCGTGCATCAGCGTGGCGCCCGCTTGCGCGGCGTTCTCGTCTGCAGTGGCGACGAGCCGCAGGTGCGCGGCCATGAGGGCGAGGTGATCAGCCATGTTCGGCTCCCGTCTTCAAGAAAATGAACGTAGTGGCACCGCCATCGGCCACTCGGAGCATCCTACTCCGAAATCGCGGTGATTGCAGACCTCGAGTGGTCCGTGAAGAGGCCATCGATGCCGAGGCGGTGGAACGCACGAAGCTCGGCCTCTGCACTGCCCTCCGCCCAGCTCGGCAGATAGCGTGCCTCGTCGCGGAAGGTGTACACGTGCACCAGCAACCCAGCGGCGTGCGCGTGGGCGACCACGTCGTTGGCTACTCCGTCGTCGCCGATCAGATGGGACTTGTGGACCCCCACCCCGTCCGCGTAGGTGGCGATCTCGGCCAGCCCTGCGGGAGTGAGGAGATCGCCGGGCTCGTCGATCAGCCGGATCAGCCGCACACGCGTCCGATTGCGAAGATCCTTTAGGTTTTCAGCCTCGAAGGACTGTAGGAAAACTGGCGCCTCGACGCTGGACCAGCCTGCGGCGTGGATGGCGTCCACCAGGGGCTCCTCGAGGGGAAGACCCACCGACTGGAAATACGAAGGATGTTTCGTTTCTGGATACAGTCCGATGGGCCGACCCATCTCCGATTGCAGCCGTTTCACCAACCCGATGAGCTCGCCGAACGTGGGAATGGTGTGCAACCCGTCTTGATCCTTCGGACGAAAGTCCAAGGGCTGCTTGGCGCGCAAGGAGCGCACCTCGGCCAGGGTGAGATCCTCGGAGAACCACCCCGTGATCTCCGTGCCGTCCACCACCTTCGTGCGTCGCAGATCGGGAAACCGCTCCGCCACGTCCGTGGTGTGGGTCAGGTCGTTCTCGTGACGGCAGATCAGGTGTCCATCCTTGGTGGGGACCAGATCTGGCTCCAGGAAGTCGGCCCCCAACCGGGCCGCCGCCTCGTACCCGGCCAGGGTGTGATCCGGGAAGACCGAGGGGAGCCCCCGGTGCGCGATCACCAAGGGCCGCTGCTGCGGTGGGGTGGGGCCGGACTCGGATGGAACGGACATCGTGCATCCCAGGAGCAGGAAGAGCATGGCGCGCCCCTATCGAGGTAGGCTCCTCCTCGCGAGGAGGGTCGAGTTTGTCGAGCGATGCCCCAGTGACCCGGACGGAGATCTTCGGATGGTCGATGTTCGACTTCGCCAACAGCTCCTACACCACCGTGATCATCACGGTGTACTACGCCCAGCTGTTTCCCAGCGTGATCGTGGGGGACGAGCGGTTGGGCAACCTGTGGTGGAGCATCGCGCTGTCCATCAGCTACGCGCTGACGGTGCTCACGCTGCCGATCCTCGGTGCACTGATGGACCACGTGGGGCGGCGCAAGAGCTTCCTCGCCGTGTCCGCTGCCATCACGGTGATCGCCACCGCAGCCCTGGGGCTGGTCACGCCCGGCGCGATCACCTTGGCGGTGGTGCTGCTGGTGGTGTCCAACTACGGCTTCAGCGTCGGTGAGTCCTTCATCGCGTCGTTCCTGCCCGATCTGGGGCCCGCCGAGTCCCTGGGCCGGATCAGCGGAATGGCCTGGGGCTTGGGGTACGTGGGGGGCCTGGGCTCCACGGCGCTGGTGTTGTTCGGTCTGGGGCCGCCGGAGGTCGGCAACCCCCTCACCCTCTGGGCTGGCCCCATCACCGCCGCGTGGTTCGGCCTCGCCGCCCTCCCCACCTTCCTGTTGCTGCACGATCGTCGTGAAGCGCGCCCCGTGCCCGATCTGCGCACGGTGGTGGACGCAGGCTTCGGCCAGCTGGCCGACACGTTCCGCCAGCTGAGGCGCTTCCGCGATCTGGCCGTGTTCCTGCTCTCCTACTTCTGGGCGATGGCTGGGTTGTCCATCGTGGTCTCCTTTGCCTTCATCTACGGCGCCCAGGTGATCCAGTGGCAGGCCTCCACCCAGGCCATGATGTTCGTGATCACCCAGATCACGGCCACCCTGGGGGCACTGCTCTTCGGCTGGCTCCAGGGTGTGCTCGGCGACAAGCGCACCTACACGATCACCCTGTTCGTGTGGGTACTCGCCGTGGGGCTGATCTGGGCCACTCCCCTGCTGGCCGAGGCCCTGTCCACCAACGCCGAGCAGCTCTTCCTCGGGGTGGGCAGCGTGGCTGGCCTGTGCATCGGAGCCACCCAGAGTGCGGGGCGCACGCTGGTGGCCCTGCTCTCACCCGCCGACAAGGTCGGGGAGTTCTTCGGCCTGTGGGGCGTGTTCGGCAAGCTGGCCGCGATCGCCGGCCTGATGTCACTCGGGGTTCTTCAGACGTGGCTCGGCCTGGAGAACGCGATCCTGCTCACCGGAGTCTTCTTCGGACTCGGCATGCTGTTCGTCCTCGGTGTCGACATGGACCGAGGACGCGCAGCGGCCCAGCACCCCACCTAGGGCGCCGGGCCGAGGAGCCTTACAGGAGCGGGTCGGCCCACACGGTGAAGCCCTCGGAGCTCCAGACGCGGTCGTAGGCGTAGAAGTCGACGGTGTAGCCGCCGTAGCCGCAGTCCACCGACGACGGGTCGTCCTCGGTGTACCAGAACGCCGGCTCCTCCATCTCACGCAGCTCGATGATGGCCACGGGCTCGGTGGGATCCTCGATCTGGTCGTAGACCCGGGCCTCGGCGGCGATGACGTCGTCGACACCGTCCGCGTCTTCCACGTAGGCGCCGAAGGACCACACGGTGCCGCCCAGATCGTCCGGGACGCACCGGGCGAAGGCATCCACCACCTGGGGCGTGAAGGAGGTGCCCGAAGCCTCGTAGTAGGCGGAGTAGCAACCCGACAGGAGCGTCGCGCCAGCCAGTGCCGCAGCAGCGCCCTTCAGGGAGCCACCACCGCCGCCGCTTCCACGACGACGCCGGATCAGCGCCAGGCCGAAGAGCAGAGGCAGCATGCCCCCAGCCGGCCCGAGGGAGCTGGAGCAACCGCAGTGCTCCTCGTACTCGTAGGTCCAGTGCACGTCTGGATCCTGCTCGCCCACGCTCACAGCGGGATCGAGGGGATCACTGCCCTGGTCGAGCTCCTCGCCATCGGACACGCCGTCGCCGTCCGTGTCGGGCTCCAGTGGATCCGTGCCTTGGTCGAGCTCCTCGCCATCCTCCACGCCATCGGCGTCGGTGTCGGGCTCGAGCGGATCCGTGCCATCGCGCACCTCGTCACCATCGAGCACGCCGTCGGCATCCGTGTCGTCGCTCAGCGGATCCGAGCCCATGGACACCTCGCTGCCGTCCTTGACACCGTCACCGTCGGTGTCTTCCAGCAGCGGATTCGTGCCGAGGTCCACCTCTTCGCCATCGAGCAGACCGTCGATGTCGGTGTCGTCGCTCAGCGGATCGGTGCCGATCGCGATCTCGTCGCCGTCCATCAGCCCGTCGTCATCGGTGTCGGGGTTGTTCGGATCCGTGCCGAGATCGGACTCCTCTCCATCGAGAAGCCCGTCATCGTCGCTGTCGCCAGCGCGCGGATCCGTGCCCTGCTCCACCTCGTCCCCGTCGGTCACGCCGTCACCGTCGGTGTCGTCGGAGCGAGGGTCCAGACCGCCGAGCACCTCGTCGCCGTCGAGCACGCCGTCACCATCGGTGTCGGCCACCAGCGGATCCGTGCAAGCCGCCACCTCGGCGCCGTCGAGCAAGCCATCGGCGTCGGTGTCGGCGGCGAGCGGATCGGTGCCCACCACGAACTCGAGACCATCCGGCAGCCCGTCCAGGTCGGTATCGGGCTGATCGGGGCGGGTACCGAAGGCGAACTCCGCCTCGTCCTCGAGCCCGTCGCCATCAGCGTCGGGCCCCTGGGGCTCCGGCGCCTCGTAGGGACCCAGATCACAGTCCGTGTCTGGCTCCGTGGGATCCGTGACGTCGACTTCCGTGTCGACCACCTCTTCGTCGACGTCTCGTTCGTCGACCCGTTCGTCGATGACGACGATCTCCCGCTGTGTCGCCACCAAACAACCTGACGCCCAGGCTGCGATAGCGATGATGAAGGCACTGGTACGCATTGAATGAACCCCCTGAAGCCGTCTCCATCCGGATGAAACCGCCCGTATTGGTATGGTCCCGCGGCAAAGGTGACAGTCGATCTCGCAATTCCGTGGTCCAGGCCACGACGGCTTCCGTGCTGTGTGAACACAGTCCGAGCCCACCCCACTATACCGAACTTGTCCACATCATTGGAAGGAGGCGGCACCCCGAGCCAGGCGGGTCCTTCCTCCGCTCCCGCGATCTCACCAGCGAGGCATGGGACAGTTCCACCAGCAGGGGCACGGGGGGACAGCTATAGTCTGGCAACGGACGGCCAACCGGGCCCGTCCATGGAGAAGGTCAGATGACCCGATACTGGGCAGCAGCCGCCTGCCTCCTCACCTTCGGTTGCTCAGGCCCCAGCAGCAACCTGGACTGCGAACCCGAGCGCATCATCGAGATCTTCGTCGACGCCGATGGAGACGGCCACGGAGCGGGCCAGCCCGTCGAGGCCTGTCGCGTGCAGGAGGGCTACTCCAAGCGCCGGCTGGACTGCGACGACACCAACGCCCGCGCGTTCCCCAACGCGCGGGAGCGCTGCAACGGGATCGACGACAACTGCAACGGCTTGGTGGACGAGGAGTTCGACACCCAGGTGTTCTATGCCGACGTCGACGGCGACGGCTTCGGGAGCCTCTTCCCTGCCCAGCGGGCGTGCTCCGATCCCGGAGACGGCTGGGTCGACAACCCCGATGACTGCAACGACAACGACGCATCCATCTCGCCGGGGAGCCTCGAGGTGTGCAACGACGGTGTCGACGACGACTGCGACGGCGTGTCGGACGACAACGACGACTCCACCGATCCGAGCAGCAAGACCACCTACTACCTCGACAACGACCTCGACGGATACGGCAACCCGGAGCGACCGCTGCCACTGTGCAGCCCCCGCGCGCTGTACGTGGACAACGCAGACGACTGCGACGACAGCGAGCGCAGCATCACCCGCTTCGCCTTCTACACCGACGACGACGGCGACGGCTACGGCGCTCCCGGCACACCACAGCTGCTGTGCGAGATCCTGGACGGTCTAGCCGACAACGATCTCGACTGCGACGACGGCAACCCCGTCGTGGACGTGCCCAAGGAGTGGTTCGCCGACGGCGACGGTGATGGCTACGGCGCAGGCGACTCCGTGGCCTACGACTGCTTCCCACCGAAGGGCATGGTCAGCGCGGTGGACGGTGACTGCAATGACGAGGACTCGGGGATCAGCCCGTCTGCCGTGGACGTGTGCGACGACGGCATCGACCAGTCGTGCACCGGCGGCGACATGCCGTGCACGCCCGCCTCCTGCCTCGAGATCCTGGAAGCCTCTCCGCTACAGCCGAGCGGCGTGTACGACATCTTCCCCGACGGCATCGACGACTTCGCCTTGTACTGCGACTTCGACACCGACGGCGGAGGCTGGACCCTGGTGGCGAGCAGCGCCCTGATTCCCCTCGACGACGCAGCCTCCGGCCACTACGGCGATCTGAGCAGCCTCACACCGCTGAAGCCCAACGCCGGTGTCTTCGACGGCATGCGCGACGCCATCCCCGGCAACTCGGACATCCGCTTCGCCTGCAAGCTGGACCTGGCCGACACCGACATGACGGTGGACCTTTCCTTCTACGACGTGCCCTGGTACCGCGAGATCACCTCGGGCACCGACGCGGACAGCTGCTTCTCCGACTCCGACGGCAAGGGCAACGTGCTGGCCACGCCCCCGGAGCGGCGCGACAACCTCACCGAGACCGTCCTGCCCTCCGGAGATCAGTGGGACGCTGGCCTCTTCGAGGGAGAGGACGCCTGCGACGACGACGGCGACTTCACCGTGGACTTCGACGACCGTGGCATGAACAGCGACCAGACGGACGGCACCGACTGGGGCGAGGACGACAACGTGCCCAAGTGCGGCAGCACCTTCCTGGTGACCAACGGCGCCTGGTTCATTTACGTGCGGTGAGGTTGCTACTCCTCTCCAGCGAAGCCCTCCACCACCTCCAGACGAGGTGGTTGGAGTAGGCCGCCTTGCTCGTCGCCATCGTCGTCGAAGGAGAACACCGGGAGCTCGGGGGCCCCGCCGAGCCGCTCGATGGCCAGGGCTCCGTAGGCGCTGATGTGTTCCAGCGCGAGGTCGTAGCGCTCGGCGAGGGTGGCGGGCATGTCCTGGGTGAACTGCATGTACAGGCGGAAGTCCTCGAGCTCGCGATGGAACGCCTCGCAGGCTGCCATGGCCTCGGCCTCCACCAGCCCCAGGTCCGTCATGGACAGCGTGCGCCAGCGAGCGAAGATGGTGTCCAGGAACGGCCCGCGGTCCCGATGCCGGCTCCACGTGTCCAGCAGGAAGTCACGACGTGCGGCCAGATCGCTCACGATGCGGTCGACCTCCATGGCGATCAGGCGCCGCAGGCGCTCCGGAAGCTCCGCCTCGTCGAACACGGGTGGCACCATCAGCTCGTCTCTCCGGAATCGGGTTGTCGTGCGCGCAGTGCGCGCTGGTAGACCCATCGACGAGGGCGCTCGTAGACTCGAGCCACCACGTCGCGAACGTCGGAGGCGGACAGCCCCACCCCTACCAGCGCATCGATGAGGGCCTCTATCCGGTCGTCCGGAGGGGGTGGCTCCGTCGCCCCTTCCACCACCAGCGTGTGCTCGCCTCGGAGCAGTCCGGCCTCGGCCTCCTCTCGCAGCGCCTCACGGGTCTGGGCCACGCTGCCCCGGAACCATGCCTCGGTGGCCTTGGTGAGGTTGCGGGCCACGGCGATGCGTCGATCGCCCCAAGCCTCCTGCAACGCCTCGAGCACCGCCAACAGGCGATGGGGGGCAGCGTAGAGCAGCAAGGTGGCCACCTCGTATCGATAGCGCTCCAGCAAGGCGGTCCTGCGACCCGCGTCCCGCGGCAGGAAGCCCAGCACCACGAACCGATCGGGCGGAAGCCCAGAGGCAGACAGGGCCGCGATGGCCGCGCAGGGTCCAGGAACCGCGACCACACGCACCCCGGCGTCCACGGCGGCGCTCACCAGGCGGTAGCCGGGGTCGCTCACCAAGGGGGTGCCGGCGTCGCTGACCAACGCCACGTCACGCCCGGCCAGCAGCTGGCTGCACAGGGACGCCGCTCGCGAGCGCTCGTTGTGGTCGTGGTAGCTCACCAGCTTGGGTACGGGCAGCCCGGCCCGCTGGAGCAGGCTGCGCGTCACCCGTGTGTCCTCCGCCGCGATGCAGGACACACGGGTCAGCACCTCCCGGGCACGCGGGGACAGGTCGGCGAGGTCGCCGATGGGAAGCGCCACCACGAACAACGTACCGGTCACGCCCAGCTCGTAACCGTCCGCGCACCACCCTCAGCACCCGAGATCCCAAGGATCCCCACCAACACAGGGTCGTCCCTCCCGAGCAGGCCGAGGATCTAGTTCGTATGGAAAAAGTCTGTTTCCAAGCCCATTCTCGACGCCCAAAACGACCTCCTGAAACCCCACCTCGGACAGGAATTTTCGGCGAAATGCGCCGGAAGGGAGGACGTGGTGCGGATCACGTTTTACACTCCTCTCGCTTCACCCCACATGAGGGAGGTTCGTTATGAACAAAGGCGAGATGGCGGCCAAGCTGGCCACCAAGACCGGACTCTCGAAGGCCAAGTCCCTCGAGGTCATCAACGCGATCTTCAGCGCCGAGTCCGGCGAGGGCATCATCGCGGTCGAGCTGGATGCTGGCCGCAAGGTGGTGATCCCCGGCTTCGGAACGTTCGGCACCCGCCGCCGTGCTGCTCGTAAGGGCACCAACCCGGCCACGGGCGCGAAGATCAACATCCCGGCCAAGAACTACGCCTACTTCAAGCCGGGCAAGACGCTGCGCGAGCGCGTGGAGCGCTAGAAGCAGCTCCTTCCGGCGGATCCAATCCGTCGGCACCAGGGCGCTGGGGTTTCCCCAGCGCCCTCTTTCTTTGGATCCTTCCCTGCGTTCGCGCGTTCGCACGCCTCGTCGCGGACGCCCTCATCGGGGAGCTACCTCCCTCCAGGCGGCTGGCTCGCTCGACGCGGATGGAGCCCGTAGGTGCACCTGGGCCGCAGGAGCCCGCGGGGGCGCCCAAACGCAGCGAGGCCTGCCTCCCCTACAGGTGGGAAGGCAGGCCTCACGCTGGCGTCTCGAGCCGAAGAAGGCCGCGCGACACAGTCGCGCGGGATTCCGAAGTACGCCCTAGGGCAGCGCGTCGACGACCTCGAACACGAACAGCAGATCGATGTCGCCGTTGTCCAGCAGATCCGCGTAGTCGTTGCCGACCTCGAAGTACTCCTCGCTCACTGCGAAGGTGTTGGACTCGACCTTGATGAAGTCATCGTTCTTGTCGGTCGAGACCACGTCACACGCCGCCTCGTAGCCGAAGGCCCATGCCACCTCGGTGGCCGACCGCTGGTCCATGCTCAGGTAGGCGCCGAGGATGTAGGGCTCGTAGTCGAGCGCCCAGTTGCCCTTGCCGTTGGTGACCTTGCTCTCGTAGGACACCGCGTGCTGCGACAGGGAGCCGTAGCCCACGCCCCAGGGGACTGCCTCCAGCAGCGCTCGCAGATCCGTGAACCCGCCGTGGTTGGCCGGGTCCACCGTGTTGCAGGTGCTGTTCCCACCAGCCAACACCAGATCGAAGGTGTTGTACAGATCTCCGCCGCCATTCGCCGCCCACACCGCGCGAGCGCTCGTGGTGGCCGACAGGTCGTAGCGGATGGTGCACATCGGCGACTGAGCCGCGTCGAGGAAGTCGAACTGGATGCGAGCAGAGCGGTTCGAGGTGCGGTAGTCGACGTCCTCGAAGCTGCCGCCGTTGACGATGCCGTCCCAGGTGACGCGCACATAGACGGGCGCGATGTCCGGGCCGCTCGGGTCCAACGACGCGGAGATGGCGTTGTCGGGGTAGGCGCACGCCTCGTCGTCGAGGGCGTCGAGCGGATCCGTGTCGCTGCCGATCTCGGCTCCGTCGTTGCTGCCGCCGCCGTCGTCGTCGGCGCTCGCGGGGTCGGTCCCGTACAGGTAGATCTCGTCGCCGTCGGACAGGCCGTCACCGTCGCTGTCGCGGTTGCGGGTGTCCGTGGCCCAGTCGTTGATCTCCTCACCGTCCAGAGCCCCGTCGTCGTCCATGTCGGGATCGAGGGGGTCGGTGCCGTGCGTGAAGATCTCCTCGCCATCCTCCAGGTTGTCCCCGTCGGTGTCGGGCAGTGCTGGCTGGGTGCCGTAGATGGCCACCTCGTCGCCGTCGTCGATGCCGTCCAGGTCGCTGTCGACCTCGAGCGGGTTGGAGCCGTAGACCTCCAGCTCCTGACCGTCGAGCAGACCGTCGGAGTCGGTGTCCATGTTCAGCGGGTCGGTGCCCGTGACGTTGACCTCGTCACCGTCGAGCAGGCCGTCCCCGTCGGTGTCGGGGTTGAAGGGGCTGGTGCCGCTGGGAAGGATGTCGTCGTTGTTGCCCAGCTCGAACCCATCCGACAGCCCGTCGTCGTCGGTGTCGAAGTCCGTGGGGTCCGTCTCGGTGGCGCGGCGCTCGTCCACGTCGCGCAGGCCGTCACCGTCCGTGTCCACCCGGAGCGGGTTGGTGTTGATGATCCACTCTTCGAAGTCCGTCAACTCGTCGTCGTCGGTGTCCATGTCGAGGGGATCGGAGTTGAAGTCGGGATCGAGCTCGGCGCCGTCTCCCAGACCGTCGCGGTCGGTGTCTCCCACGAAGGGGTCGGTGCCCTCCCGGTACTCGTCCGCATCCCACACACCATCGAGATCCGTGTCCGCGGCGAGGGGATCGGTGCCGGTGTTGAGCAGCTCCTCCCCGTCGGACAGGCCGTCGCCGTCGGTGTCCGAGCTCATCGGGTCGGTCTGCTGGATGCGAACCTCCTCGAAGTCGCTCAGGCCATCACCGTCGGTGTCGGGGTTGAGGGGATTGGTGCCCCGGTCGACCTCCTGACCGTCGAAGATGCCGTCGCCGTCCGTGTCGCGGTCGAGCGGATCCGTTCCGTGCTCGTCGCCCTCTTCCTTGTCGTGCAGGCCGTCCCCGTCGGTGTCGTCCGTGGTGGGGTCGGTGCCGAGCACGTCGAGCTCTTCGCCATCGCGGAAGCCATCCTGGTCGGAATCGGCCACGCGGGGGCTGGTACCGTAGATGTTGAGCTCGTCGAAGTCAGACAGACCATCGGAGTCCGTGTCGGGGTCGAGGGGATCCGTCTGGAAGCGGTTCTCCTCCTGCCCGTCCGTCAGCCCATCCCGGTCGCTGTCGGGATGGTACGGGTCGGTCTGGCTGCGGTTGATCTCGTCGACATCGGTGATGCCGTCCCCATCACTGTCGAGGAAAGGGGAGATTCCCTCATCCACGAGCTCCGGAGTATCGGGGGAGCAACCGCCGAGAAGCATGATGGCAAGTGCATGAACCATGGATGTCATTTCCTCGTCTCCCCCGGGGGCCTGCCGCGCACCGTACCACGTTCCATACGCCGTGCGCTTCCCCGTCTGGCGCGTTTCATTCCCGTCCATCTGGACCGCCGTCAGTGCGGCGACTGATCTACGGGATCAAGCGTTGTCTTCGAGGTACTGCAACACAGCCTGATTGCTGCGCCTCAAGTTGGGCTGGAGCAGCCCCACCACGAACTTCTCGAGGGGCCCCGCGGCCCGGCGCGCCACGAAAGAAGGCACCCCGGGAACCTTGTCGGGGTGAATCACGAACTCCCCCGTCATCTGGATGAGGGTCTCCCCTCCCTCGTCGACGAAGGTGTTGCTTCCCTTTGCAGTGACGACCTCGGGCAACGCAGAGATGGTGATCTGCCAGTCGCATCGCCACTTCGCCACGTCCCACGTGGCCCGGTCGACCCAAGACAGATGCTCGGGCTTGAGCACTGGGCGCACCACGGCGGGCACGTCCGAGCTGGCCCCCGTCCACTCGTTGACCAGACGCACGACGTCTCCGTCTTCCTCCCTGGACTGGATCACCACGGAGTCCACGTTGGGGAGGTAGGGCACCAGCTCGACCAGCTTGTCGCGGTGCGTGGAGAAGACGAGCTCGCGCTCGAACGGGATCTCGTCGGTCAGGTTGAACTTCATGGGGCCCCCAGCAACCGCTGTCGGGCTAACCGCTCCCGCTGCATCGGAGCCAGCCGGGGTCGGTGGGGGTTCGTATCGGGTGGTGGCTGTCAGCTGTCAGCGCACTGAACGCCGAACGCCGCTACATCGTGCCCATGGTGTCGTCCATGTGGCAGTGCCCCATGGCCGCGTCGCATTCTCCACCGTCGACGGCGCAGTCTGCGTGCTCCACCAGCGCACCATCCACACACTGCATGAGCAGCTGCCCATCGCAGCTGAACTCGTTGTCGGTGCAGGCCTCGCCCTCACCACTACAAGCGGCCAGAACGAGGAACATGGGCGCCAGGTACTTCGTCATGCTCGACCTCCGTGGGCCCTGTACGTGGGGCCACACCGCTTGGTTACCGAAAAGATCTGGACGTCGCCAGCCACATCTATAGAGGGTGCAGCCTATGCTGACCGACCTCGAGAAGCGCATCGTGGCGGCCCTCGGGCAGACGATGTTCCCGCGCGACAAGGTCATCGACCTCGACGGAGAGGACGTGCAGGTAGTGGCGTGGGTGGAGGGGTACGTGGGGCGCATGCCTCCCTTCTCCCGCGGCCAGATCCGCGCGCTGCTGCAGACCTTCAACCTGGGGTTCGGAGCCTGGGCCCGCACCCCGGGAGCGACCTTCGCCAGCGCGAAGCCCTCGGAGCGTGCGGAGTACCTGGAGACCTGGGAGCGCTCCACCACCTACACCCAGCGGCAGTTGTACGAGGCATTGCGAGCGATGATGACCTTCGCCTACGCCGATGCCCCAGATGTCGCTGCCATCGTGCGACCGAGCACCGAGGAGGCCTGATGGCCGCCACAACCCCCGTTCAGAAGCGCTGGTCCACCGACCAGCTCATCACCGGCATCGAGACGCAGGACTGGCTGAAGCTCCTCGGAGCCAACGGCTATCGGGTGGACGCCACCTACCTCCATCGCCTGGCATGGGTGGGCGCCTTCTCGCTGGGCGCCACTGCCCTCGGCCGCCTGGAGGACGCGCGATTCGGACGCGCGCTGGCCAACATCGAGCTGGATCCCGAGCCGCTGTTCGTCATCGGCCACTGGCGCAGCGGCACCACCCACCTACACAACCTGCTGGGTCGGCTGCCGGGCCACACCTACCCCACCGTGTTCCAGGTGGTGTTCCCCAGCTGCTTCCTGACCACGGCGAACGTGGTTCCCAAGGTGGCGGCGGGCCTCATGACGGGCACGCGCACCTACGACAACGTCAAGCACGGCTGGAACGAGGCCGCCGAGGACGAGATCGCGCTGGCCAAGCTCACCGGCTTGTCGCCCTACGTCGCCTTCATGTTCCCGCAGCACGCCGCCCGCTACGAGCGCTACGTCGACTTCGTCGAGTGCAAGCGGGAGGAGAAGGACCGCTGGAAGGAAGCGTTCCGCTACTTCCTCAAGAAGATCATGCTGCAGACGGACGGGTCGCGCGTGGTGGTGAAGTCCTGCACGCACACCGCGCGCATTCGGCTGATCCTCGAGATGTTCCCCAACGCGAAGTTCGTGCACATCCACCGACATCCCTACGAGGTGTTCGCGAGCACGCTGCACATGCGCTCGCACACCGACTGGGAGAACTTCTTCCACCTGCCCGAGCAGGACGTGGAGCTGATGCGCAAGCAGCAGACGCTGGCACTCGGCCAGCGCGTCTTCGAGCGCGTGGTGGAGGACCGACGGCTCATCCCTGAGGAGAACTTCTTCGAGGTGCGCTACTCCGAGCTCGTCGGCAACGAGATGGACTTCGTGGAGCGAATCTTCGATCACCTGAAGCTTCCAGGGTTCGAGCGCGCTCGCACCCCCCTGCGTAGGTACGTGAAGAGCCTCGCGGGGTATCGTCGCAACCGACTCACCCTCGACGCACGCTCGCGCGACGAGGTCTATGACTGGTGGCGGCCAGCATTCGACGCGTTCGGCTACGACCGCGCGCACGAGGATCTGCCATGATGCACGACGACGACAGCAACGACGTTCCCTCGACCCCCGAGGAAGACACGACCCTGGAGACGGGGCCGCTGTCGGATCTGGGAGACGAAGGCGACAGCGCCATCCGAGACCGCATCGAGGACGTGCTCACCTCCTCGGATCACAAGGCCAAGCGCCACGTGCATCCGCGGCTGATGAAGATGTTCGAGGTGGCGGGCATGACCGCCTCCTTCGTGCGGGCCGAGGGCCAGTACCTGTGGGACGACGAGGGCAACCGCTTCCTCGACTTCCTCGGCGGCGGCGGCGTCTACCTGATGGGTCGCAACCATCCCCAGATCCACCGCGCTCTGGGCGACGTCCTCACCATGAACCTGCCCAACCTCACCGTGGTGAACGCCTCGGTGCTCAGCGGGCTGGTGGCGGAGCGCTTGCTGGAGATCGGCGGGCCGCAGTTCAGCAAGGTGGTGTTCGCCAACAGCGGCACCGAGTGCACCGAGGTGGCGCTGCGCTTCGCGCGCAACGTCACGGGCAGGCGGCGCTTCCTCTACCTGGAGGGGGCGTTCCACGGCCGCACCTACGCCGCGATGTCGTGCTGCGGCTTCGACCAGCTCCGCGCTGGCATCGATCCGGCCCTGCCCACCTGCACGCCCGTGCAGCCGGGCAACATCGCGCAGCTCCGTCGTGAGCTGCGCATGGGCGACGTCGCCGCCTTCATCTTCGAGCCGGTCCAGGGCATGACGGGCCAGCGCGTGGACCCGGGCTACCTGCGCGAGGCGGAGACCCTGTGCAAGGAGCACGGCACCATCCTGGTGGCCGACGAGGTCCAGACGGGCCTGGGTCGCACCGGAGCCTGGTTCGCCACCCGTGAGATGGGTGTGCGGCCGGACATGCTCACCACGTCGAAGGCCCTGTCGGGTGGTGCGGTGCCCGTGGGGGCCGTGCTGGTGGACGAGACCATCTACGACAAGGTCTTCTCTGGCTTCAGCACGGGCCTGAACCACTTCTCCACCTTCGCCGAGAACAACTTGGCGATGACGGCGGCGCTGACCACCCTCGAGGTGCTCGAGGAGCTGGACGCTCCTGCGCAGGCCAAGGAGAAGGGAGACTACCTGCTCGAGGGGCTCCTCGATCTCGCCGACAAGTACGACTGCATCGACCACGTGGCCGGCCGCGGGTTGATGCTGACGGTCTACTTCAAGGAGAGTGCGAGTCCCACGCTGATGGCGCAGCAGAAGCTGCTGTCGGCGGCCGACAGCGGCGCCTTCGCCGCCGCGGTGCACGTCGACCTGTACAAGAAGCAGCGGATCCTCGCTCAGATCCCGGGACCCGGGCTCAACGCCATCAAGATCCTGCCACCCGTGGTGGCCTCTCAGGAAGACCTGGACTACTTCCTCGGCTCCTTGGAAGACACGCTGGCCGGCTTCTACGGCCGTCAGGGACCTATCGCGAGCCTCGGCCGAGGCGTGGTGGAGACGGCCGCCAAGGCCGTGGGCGGTGTGGTTCCCCAGGCCATGCCTCCGCTGCAGCGGGCCCTCGGCATCTCTGGCGGGGAAAAAAAAACGGTGAAGCCCGGCAACTGACCCAGGGCGACGCCACCACCGGAACCATCCTCGAGTTCAGCGACTACGACGGGCCCATCCGCCACACCACGGACTACCTGGTGATCGGATCGGGCCCCGGGGGAGCGCTGACGGCCTGGAGCCTGGCCAAGGACGGCCACAGCGTCACCTTGATCGAGGCCGGTCCGCGCCTGCGCCGGCCCGACTTCGGCCAGAGCATCGGGCACATGCTGGCCTCCTACTTCTGGGACGGGGGGGCTCGGACCTCGCGTGGCAACGTGGTGTTCCCCACGATGCAGGTGCGGGCACTGGGCGGCGGCACCGTGTTCAACTCCGCCATCTGCATGCGGCCCCTCGAGAGCGCGCTGGAGCGCTGGCGCGACGAGCACGGGCTCACCGAGATGACGTCGGAGATGCTCGATCCTCACTTCGACGCGGTGGAGACCTTCCTGAACATCAAGGCCGCCGACGACGACATC
Source organism: Myxococcales bacterium (assembly GCA_019634415.1). GTDB lineage: Bacteria > Myxococcota_A > UBA796 > UBA796 > DRPG01. The sequence continues at coordinate 32,141 of JAHQVJ010000003.1, read as the reverse complement.
CTGGGTCGGCGCAACGAGCTGTTCCGCGAGGCCTGCAGCGAGCTCGGCTGGGAGTGGGAGCACATCAAGCGGTTCGAAGAGGGCTGCGTGGGCAGCGGAGAGTGCATCACCGGCTGCCGGGCTGGGGCCAAGAACAGCCTCGACAAGCGCGGCGTCGCCGAGGTGGTGCAGGCCGGAGGCCGCGTCTACACCTCCGTGCACATCGATCAGCTCATCGTGGAGCACGGTCGGGTGCGAGGGGCGGTCGGCATGACGGTGGATCCGGAGACCTACGAGCGCCGGCACCCGGTGCGGATCCACGCGGGCTGCACAATCGTGAGCGCTGGAGCCATCGGCACCCCCACCATCCTGCGACGCTCGGGGCTCACGCGCCCCGCGGTGGGCAGCGCCCTGCGCTTCCACCCCTCTTGCTACATCATCGGGGTGTTCGACGAGGAGGTGAACCCCTGGTTCGGCGCCACGCAAGGGATCCACGCCACCGAGCACCTGGAGAAGGGAATCAAGCTCGAGGCGCTGTGGGCCACGGCCTCCACCTTCTCGCGCACGCTGCCGAAGCGGCCCAAGCAGTTCAAGCGCTACCTGAAGCGCTGGCCGAACATGGCGGTGTGGGACGGCTGGGTCTCTGGTGACGCCTCGGTGGGCGACGTGCGCGTGCTGCCCGGAGGCCGGCCCGACATCCGCTGGCAGATGGGGGATGCCGATCTGCGACGACTGCAGGAGACGAACGCGCTGCTGTGCGAGATGTATGCCGCGGTGGGCGCCAAGGAAGTCTTCACCGGCATCGTGGGCCTGCCCGACGTGATGGATCCGCGCGAGGCTGCAGATCGCCTGCGCGAGGGTCGCTTCGAGCGCACCGAGATGCCCACGGCCTCCAACCACGTGTTCGGAGGCAGCCCGATGGGCACCGACGAAGAGCGCGCGGTGTGCGACGGATGGGGCCAAGTCTACGGCATCGACGACCTGTACATCTGCGACACGGGGCTCTACCCGAGCAGCCCAGGCGTGAACCCGCAGCTCACGGCCATGGCGCTGGCCCATCGCCTGGGACAGGAGCTACCGGAGCGGTACTGAGTCGGGCTTCGGTGGTCAGCGGTCGGTAGTCAGGCGTCAGGCGTCAGGCGTCAGCTGTCAGGCGGCAGCGTTCAGCTGTCCGCCATGAGCAATCAGCCTGAACGCTGAACGCCGAACGCTGGCCGATCCTCAGCAGCCGTACTGATCCGTCTCCAGCCCGTTGGATCCTGGAGCGCTCGAGCTGGCGCCACCGCTCCCGGCGTTGCCCGTCGAGAACGACGTGCCCGTGATGGTGGCCGTGGAGCTGGAGCGGCACGAGATCCCGATGGAGGGACCACCGCCGCCGCCGCCGCCATCACCGCCAGCCCCACCGTCGCCGCCGTCGCCGCCGTCGCCGCCGTCACCCGACGGGTTGATGGCCCCGAGCAGGCCAGAGCCGAAGCCCCCGAGGCCACCCTGGCCGCCGAACCCGCCCGCAGCCCCGTCGCCGCCGCGACCGCCCTGGCCACCCTGGCCGGTGGTGATGGAGCCGCCCGTCACGGTGATGTCGGAGGAGGCGGTGAGCACCACGCCGAGGCTCGCGCCTCCGCCCAGGCCACCGGTGCCGCGACCACCACCGCAGCCGCCGCCGCCACCGCCGCCACCCGCCGCACCGTCGCTCTGGCAGTTGCCGAGCACGCCCTGGTGGCCCGCACCGCCGCCGCCACCGCCACCGCCGTAGCCAGCGGTGCCCTGACTGCCGTTGCCGCCGTTGTTCGGCACGTAGCCACCCACCAGCGCGAACACGCCGACGCTGTCACCCGGTGGACCGTTGCCGCCGTCGTTGCCCGGGTCGCCAGGATCCCCAGGGTCTCCGTTGTCGCCGTTCGTGGGGCCGCCGGGCCCACCTGCGCCGCCGCCCACACCGTCGCCGTCGACGCCCGTGGCTCCGGCTCCGCCGTTGCCCTCCCCCGGTGCGCCGCCGCGGCCCCCGTCGAAGGAGGACGAGCACCCTGCACCGGCAGTCCCCCGAGAGGGCGGGCTCGCGCAGGCGTTCGGAGACGTGGGGCACGGCGTGGAGATGCAGCCGTCTTCGCCGTCCCCGCCGTCCACGCCGTCGGTGCCCGTCACGCCGTCGACACCGTTGGCGCCATCACCGGCATCGCCGGCCACGATGTCGCACTCCGTGAGCGTGAAGCCCGTGGTGGCGTAGGCCCAGATCCCCACGGAGGAGCCGCTCGCGCCACCCGCGTCGTCCGCCGAGATTGTGACCTTCTGCCACTCCGTGGGCGTGCTCCAGCCGAGAAGCTGTGCACCGCTCGAAGGCACCGTGATCTCGGAGATCACCGCCGAGGAGCGGCTCCAGCCCATGTTCGCGTCGTAGCCACCAGCGAGATGGATCCCCTGCTCGAAGCCCGAGGCGCTCATGTCGGTGCTGCCGTCGGCCAGCAGCACCCAGTTTCGACCTTGCGCGATGGCCACCACGTAGGCCTCGTCGAGCGACAGCAGAGGGTTGCCGACGTCGAGGCCCGTGTTGGCGTCGAGGCCTCCCACCGGGTCCACGAACACCGAGTCGAGGGCGTCCCCGTCGACGCCATCGCAGTTGTGGTCGGTGTAGGACAGATCCGGGACGTCGTCGGCACCGGGGAAGACCGTCGGCTCCTCGTCGTCGCAGTCCCCCTCCACGACCTTCAGGCAGGTGGGCTCGATGGAGCCCGAGCAGACGCCTGCCTCGCAGAAGCAATCCCCATCGTCGTCGTACAGCGGCCCACCGTTGTCCACGAGCCCGTCGCAGTCGTTGTCCACCCCGTCGGGCAGCTCGTAGGCACCGGTGTAGGTGAAGGCGTCGGCGTCGTCGCAGTCGTCGGCGGGCAGGATGCCCTCGTAGTTGACGCAGGCCTCGTCGACGTGCTGGTCGCCGTCCGCATCCTTGTCGTCGACCTCCCCGTTGCAGTCGTTGTCGACCAGGTCTCCGCAGGTCTCGTCGGCGGTGGGGTAGACCGTCTTGTCGAGATCGTCACAGTCGCCACCAGACGGCGTGAAGCCGTCGCCATCCTGATCGAGCAGGCCGGGATCCGCCACCACCATCAGCACCTCGTCGGTGCCCTCGTTGAGCTCGGCGTCGATGGCCTTGAGCCGCACGCTGTAGATGCCGGGGCCGGCAGCGGTCCAGGTGGCCGTGGAGATGCCGGAGTCGCCGGTGGCCGAGGGCAGCGTCTGCACGAGCTTGGTGGTGGTGGTGTCCTCGATCTCCCAGGTGGTGGCCAGCGACTGGGGCGGCTGCTGGAAGTCGCTGACGGTGCCGATGAACTGCACCTCGTCGCCCGGCAGCGCCTGCTGGTACACCTCCGGAGACTCCACGGTGACCAACGGAGCCTGGCGCTCCTCCTCCACGATCACGGTGATGGTGTCCTCGCCCACCAAGCCGCCCTCGTCCGTCACGGTCAGGGTGACGGCGTGGCTGCCCGGCGTGAGCACCACCGACAGCCGCACGATGCCTTCGGCGTCGGGGGTATCGGAGTCGGGATCCGAGATGGGGCCGTCGATGTTGCTGTTCCACAGCACGTTGACGATGTCGTCGCGCCCGTTGGAGTCGCTGACGATCCCCACGAACTCCACGGCCTCGTCCGAGAGCACGGCCTGCCCATCGGTGGGCGACTGGATGGCCGCGGCGGGTGAGAGATTGGAGGCCGTTCCTACCTGGATATCGCTGGGGCAGCCGGCAAGAACAACGATCCAGGCAAGGGGGGCTCTACCCATGGTGGACTCCCGTCGGTCTCACCAATGTACTTCGATGGCGCCGGACTCAGGCTCACATGTGGGTTGCAGACGCGGAATGCGACACAGCTGCGACCTTGGATTCGGAGCAGCGAGTCGGACGACCGCTCGCGATCCGGACTCCCGCGCGAGTCGATGCTGTCGGCGCGCGGGCCCGCCCCGCCGTCGAGCGGAGCGAACCCAGAACGGCCCACGGGCCTTCGGCTGCGGGCCATCCGGATGGATCAGCCGCCCGCGGCTTCGCCCTCACCCTCGGCAGCCGCCTCTTCCGGCTTCGGCGCGACCAGGCTCACCGTGAGCACCACGTTGTCCTGGATCAGGTCGTCGGGCATGCCCGGGTACTCGATCTTGAAGTCCTTGCGGTTCAGCGCGAACTCGGTCTCCGCCGTCACCTCGGCCTCGCCCATCTCGACCTTGGCCGGGAAGGTGATCTGCTTGGTCTCGCCGCGGATCGTGAAGGTGCCCGTGACCGTGTGGGTCATGCCCTCGACGTCGGAGCCGTCCTTGACCTCGCTCGAGTTGAACTCGGCGGTGGGGAACTTCTCCACGTCGAAGAAGTCTGCCGTCTTCAGGTGCTGCGTGAGCTTCTCGGCGTCCGACTCGAGCGTCGCCATCTGGACCGTGAAGGCCACGCCCGAGACCTTGCCCTCGTCCACGTGCACGGTGCCCGAGTAGTCCTTGAACATGATCGGGTGGGTGGCGGTGACCTTGGCGCCGAGCGCCTGCACCTTGCTGGTCTCCGTGTTCACGGCCCAGGCTACGCCGGCGGGCGCCGCAGCAGGCTCCTCCGCCGCCGGCTCCTCGACCGCAGGCGGCTCCTCGACCTCGGCGGCCACTTTGTCCTTGGCCACGTCTTCGACGCAGGCAGTCAGTGCGAACAGCGTGATGAACATCGCTTCACTCCATAGAGGGAACGGCGGCGATGCTATCGCTTCCGCTGGATTCTGTCGCCCTCGCGCACGGAAACGTCGCCCAGTGCTCGCCAATCCGAAGCATGAACGCCGGCACCTCACCGTTGCGCACGGGGAACGGTGCGTCGCAGACCCAACCCGACGACTACGGCGCGTTCTCCGAAGGAGACATTGGCTCGACAGTGGTCTGGGGGGCCTGCTCCTCCTCGGGGGCCGCCTTCAGCTCTCGCAGGATGGGCTCTCCCGCCTTCCACAGCGTGCTCACCTCGAGCTCGCCGTTCCTCCAGTGGCAGACGCGTCCGTGCCGCACGCCCTCCCGCCAGTGCGACACCAGCGACAGCGCTCCGTTGGCGTCGAAGTGCCACATGGGGCCTTGCTGCACGCCCTTCACCCAGCTCACGATGGTCACGCCACCGTTGGCCGCCCACTCCACCCGCTCCCCGTGGCGATTTCCGTTCTTCACCTGGGTGACCGCCGCCAGCCGGCTGTCGGGCCCATACTCGAAGCGTGGACCCACCTCGTTGTTGGAGGACCACGTGGACTCCGAGATCACCTGCCCTCCGCGAAAGGCCGTCTGCGGGCCCGCCCGGCGACCGCGGCGATCCTCGCACCACACCTCCTGACCGGTGGGAGGCGGGTTCCCCGCCAGCGTGTCTCCCTCGCACGGATCGGTCATGATCCACCAGAGATCGGGAGGTCCCATGGGAAACTCTCGAACCTCGCTCACGTAGTGACGACCGAGTAGATCGCACGATGCAAAGGCCTCTGGAGCCGCCTGCACGTCGGCCGCGATCCCCATCAGCACGAGTTGGCCCACCACGTGCACCTCCAGTCCCTTCCTAAAACGACAACGAGCGGTCGTCTTCCCTGTCGTCTTATAGAAGGCGGGCATGGCTGCGAGCTACAAGTACAGCAAGAAGGCAGGTGCGGTCCAGGACGCCATGGTCCCGCGCAACGAGCCACCCATTCACCAGGCCGCCGTGCTGTCCGCCCCCGCCCCTCAGCAGGCGATGATGCGGCAGTCCGTGGCGGCCATGAGCTCCGTGGTCACCGAGGACGAAGCCGTCTTCCACGCCGACGGGCCTCCTCCTCCCCCCGCCGCCCCCAAGCGCCGTGGTGTCGCGCCGGTGCTGAACCGCACCCGCGCCAACATGGCGCCTCCCGTCTTGGCCGGCGGCGGATTGGTCCAGCAACACGCTCCCCCACAGCCCGAGTCGGGCATCGACCCGCACGTGCGCAACGGATGGTCCACCATGTTCTTCCACACCGTCGAGGAAGGCCAGCAGGTGCTGGTCAGCGACCGGAGGGGTCGGGTCAAGATCGTCGCCGGTCCGCGGCGGATCTGGCGATGGGGCAAGCGGATCCGCTCCATGAGCCACTACGTCGCTCATCCCGCCGAGTTCCTCATCGTGCGCTTTCGCGACGGCGGGCAGGAGCACCTGCAGGGCCCTGCCCATTGCTGGTTCGACCCGCGAGTGCACCTCGCCATCGAGAAGGAAGACGCCGTCCAGCTCTCCGCCAAGGAGGCCGTGGTGGTCTACGCGAAGGGGAGCGCCGAGGAGGAGGTGTCGCGCCGCATCGTGCACGGCCCGGCCACCTTCGTGCCCGAGCCCGGCGAGTGGCTGCACACCTTCCGCTGGCACGGCCCCAGCCCCGACGCCGTGGGCTTCCAGAAGGTGCCCGGGGCCCTGGTGTTCCAGAAGCTCTGGCTGATGCCCGACCAGATGTACCACGACGTCGCCGACGTGCGGACCGCCGACGATGCGGTGCTCACCATCCGCCTGATGCTCTTCTTCGAGCTGGTGGACATCGAGCGCATGCTGGTCGCCACCCACGACCCCATCGGCGACTTCGTGAACGCCGCCACCAGCGACGTGGTGGACTTCGTGGGTCGCTGCACCCTCGACAGCTTCAAGTCCAAGACCGAGGCTCTCAACGATCTGGGCACCTACCGGCAGCTGGTGAGCCGTGCCGAGCAGTGTGGCTACCGGATCGACAAGGTGGTCTACCGCGGGTACGGCGCGCCCCCCGCGCTGCAGCGACTGCACGACGAGGCCTCCGAGTCCCGGGTGCGCCTGCAGCTCGAGCGCGCCACCGAGCAGCAGGCCCAAGAGCTCGAGGACTTCAAGCTCGACCGCAGCCTGGCCCGTGCGGCCAAGGAACGAGAGCGCTTGAGCGCCGAAGCCCAACACAAGCTCGCGCTGGCCGAGCAGCAGTACGAGTCGGCCCGACGTCGTCGCAAGCTGGACGCCGACCAGGCCGAGATCCTCTCCGCTGCCGCCCAAGAGCGGGAGCGCAAGCACTACACCGAGCTCGCCGGCATGGGCGTGGATCTCACCGCCCTGCTCACGAAGGTCAGCCCCGACCACGTGCTCGAGGTGCGCGGTGGCGGCACGCCCCACGTACATCTCAACCGTGACGAGTAGCCAGGTCCCAAGCTCCGGGCCTCAGCGCGCGGTCAGCCCTTCGAGGGGTTGAGGCCATAGCGCTCCAGGCGGTACAGCAGCGTCGAGCGTGGAATCCCCAAGATGCGCGCCGCCTTCGCGCGGTTGCCGTCGGCTCGCTCCAGGGCGTCCTTCACCAGCCTGCGCTCCGGTCCCTGCACGTTGCGCAGCGCTCCCGTCTCCTTGGGCTCGTCGTCGAAGGACCAGGGATTGAAGGACAGATCCGACGCACCGATCTGGTGGCCGCCCAGCACCACCGCCCGCGTGAGCACGTTGCGCAGCTCTCGCACGTTGCCCGGCCAGTCATAGGTGGCGAGGGCCCCCAGGGCCTCGTCCGACAACGTGGCGCCCGGGTGGTGCCGCTGCAGCAGCACCTGGGCGATCACTGGCACGTCCTCCGGGCGCTCACGCAGCGGCGGCAGCCGGACCGTCAACACGGCCAACCGCCAATACAGATCCTCGCGAAACGTGCCCTGCCGCACCATGTCCGGCAGGTTGCGGTTCGTGGCTGCCACCACCCGCACGTCGGGGAAGGTCGGTTGGTGACTCCCCACCCGCCGTACCTCACCCGACTCGAGGGTGCGCAGTAGCTTCGCCTGAAGCTCGAGCCGCATCTCCCCCACCTCGTCCAGGAACAACGTTCCGCCGTCGGCGTGGTGGAACGCCCCGTCGGTGCGGGCCGTCGCCCCCGTGAACGCGCCCTTCTCGTGCCCGAACAGCTCGGACTCGAACAGCGTCTCGGCGATGGCAGCACAGTTCAGCGCCACGAAGGGTCCCTCGTGACTCGGGCTGGAGCTGTGGAGCGCTCGCGCCGCCAGCTCCTTGCCCGTTCCGCTCTCCCCCACCAGGAGCACCGGCGAGTCGTGGCCCGCCATGCGTCGCAGGGCTCCGAACAGACGCCGCATGGTGCCAGACGTCGCCACCATGTCGCCCAGGGCATCGAGCTCCCGCTGGTCCTGATCCGGCGAGGGCTCGATCACGAAGCCGTGCTCCCCCACGCGGACCGCCTCGCCGAACAGCGCCGGCGTCAGTTGCCGAACCCGCACGCCCCCCAAGAAGGTGGGAGCCTGGCCTGGCTCCACCATCGGTCGACCCCGCACCACCCGAATGTGCAGCGCCTCACGAGGCAGCTGTCCGTCCAGCTCCAGATCCGCCCCCGTCCCCCCCACGGTGGTTCGCAGCCGGGCCAGCTTGTCGGTGCGCCCCTGCAGCGGCCCGCGGTCGAAGCGGAGCTGCACGCCACTGACGGCAACGCCATCCTCGGTGCCCTCCACGAGCTCCTCGTGCTCGGCCGCCATCACCGGCATGGTGGCCGTGGGACGCGCCAGCTGGGCGTCGGCCTGCGTCCGAAAGCGCAGCGTGTAGAGTCCCAGGCGCAGCTCGTCGCCATCTCGAAGCGTGTGCTCTTGGATCGTGACCCCGTTCACCACCGTGCCGTGGCGACTCCGGTCCAGCACCCGCCAGCCGTCCCGCGCTCCCTCCACCACACAGTGCACGCGGCTCACGCGCTCCGAGGGCAGGGCCAGGTCGCACCGATCCGACCGTCCGATCACCGTGCGGCCCTGGCGCAACACGTGAACGAACAACACCCGACCCTGCTCCTCGAACTGCAGCTGCGGCATGAATCTCCCTCGGCGGCGAATTCTACCCGCAGAGAGACCGCGCCGACGGCGGCGCGGGCCCACGGATCGAATCCACTGCGATTTCACTCGCAACTCCAATGGTGGACGAGGTTCCGACGCAATCGACTAATCGAGGAAGTGGCGCCTCAAGGGCCCCAGAAACGTTCCGAGAAGGCAAAACATGGACTGTTGACGCACCGTCCATAATCACACACCGGAGCATCACATGGCCCTCACCGTACGTACGAACCTCGCATCGATGAACTCGATCTCCCAGCTCAACATGACGAACGGGAAACTCGGTCGCAACCTGGCGCGGATCAGCTCGGGCATGCGCATCAACAGTGCGCGGGACGACGCAGCCGGGCTGGGCGTCGCCGAGAACCTCGATACCGCCAAGCGCAGCCTGATGGTGGCCATGCGCAACACCAACGACGGCATCGCGGTGATCCAGACGGCCGAGTCCGCCACCGCCGAGGTGTCCAACATCATCAAGCGGATGCGGGAACTCGCCGTGCAGTCCGCATCGGACACCCTCGACGACGTGGAGCGCAGCTTCATCCAGGACGAGTTCCTGGCCCTGACCACCGAGGTCGACCGTATCGCCAACGTGACCAACTTCAACGGCGTGCAGCTGTCCGACGGCAGCACCGCGTCCATCGACGTGCAGGTCGGCATCAACAACGTGGCCGCCAACGATCGGATCACGCTGGCGCTGGCCGATCTCACGGCGGCGACGGTCGGTGTGGACACGGGCACCATCGATCTGTCCACCGCGGGCAACGCTCAGAGCGCGTTGGCTGCTCTGGACACCGCACTGGACGTCGTCAACTCCTACCGTTCCGTGTACGGGGCCACTCAGAACCGGCTCGAGAGCTCGCTGCGGAACCTCGACTCCTATGTGCAGAACCTCGCCATGGCCGAGTCGCAGATCCGCGACGCCGACTATGCGGTGGAGTCCGCACAGCTGACCAAGTTCCAGGTGATGCAGCAGGCCGGAGTGGCCGTGCTGGCCCAGGCCAAGAACATCAACGCCCAGGCCGCGCAGCTCCTGCAGTAACGAACGTCGCGCCACCTACGGCGGCGTCGGGAAGGAACCGAAGAGGGCCCGAAGGGCCCCGGTTGCTTCTCGGCGCCGCCGTAGGTGGCGAGAAAGACGTTCGTTCACAGGTAGGGGATCGGCGTGGCACGGTCTCCATCCCGCTCCTGAGCGTTCGACGAGCTCACCGATCGCGCCACCTACGGCGGCGTCGGGAAGGCTTCGCCCCTGCAGGCGGGGGTAGGAGCTTCGGGGCTTCGCCCCTGCAGGCGGGGGATCAATCCGCCAGCCGCGGATGGGCGTACAGCAAGGCGAAGCACATCTCTTCCTGCGTGTTCTCGCCCCAGAACACGTCCACCGGCGGCTGGGACGGCTGGTCTGGGTTGTCTGCCGAGTTGTCCCAAGTGCAGGTCACCGACAGCGTGTCCGTCGACGTCAGCTCCACCGGCTCGTCGAACCAATAGGTCGGCTGCATGTCGAAGTCGTAGGCCGCTGCACGCGAGATGCACTTCTGGTCCCCCGTCGCCGACACCCCGTGGAAGTCGTAGCCACTCCCCAGCACGTGCATGTGTGGCAACACACCCCACACGTCGAACTCCAGCACACCGAAGAGCGTCACCAGGGACATCTCCACCAGCTCCGTCGCCGAGAACGACGGGTCGCCAGCCGGGATCTGGAACTCCGTCGGCCCCACCGGCAGGTACAGCAGCTCCCGGTCCACCGCGTCCTCGAGCTTCAGCGCGTAGCCTGGCTGATCCGCCACCGGCGCTCCGCCGTCGAAGTAGTGCATCTGCACCACGAACTGTGTGCCCGCCGTCACCGGCAGGCCCATGCCGTAGGGGAACTCCAGCGCCCCCCCGCTCGGCGCCCAGGCATGAATCAGCTCCCACTCCGGCTGTGGAAGCACCTCCGGGCAGCGCCAGCTCCCCGTCGCCGGATCCTCGATCAATGCCTCGCTGCCCCCGTTCGGATCCTTGAAGAACAAGGCGTGGTGTGACACCGAGCGCTGATCCACCAGGAAGTCGAAGCCCGCGATGAAGGCGTCCGCCTCGGCCTCCCCCAGCAGGAAGCAGCGGTACTCGTTGCTGTCGACGAAGTCCGGCACATAGGGCGCCTGGGCCACCAGCTCCACGTCCGTGCGCGACAGCGGAATCGGCCCTCCCACCGGCAGCGCACCCTGGACCTCCTCACCCTCGGGCTTGCCCAGCTCCACCCAGCGAGCGATCACGTCGCGTGCGGCGTCCGGGAGCACCATCCAGTCTCCCCCCTGGTAGGGGTGGCAGTCCGGATCCGCCGCCGGCGGAGGCATCCGCCCCGCCTCGATCTCCGACAGCATCACCTCCCCCAAGGCGAAGGCATCGGCGTAGTCCAGCAGGTTCCCCGGCCCCACCCCCGACCCGTCGTGGCAGCGACCGCAGTGCGCCGCGAGCACCGGCGCGACGTCGCGGTGGAACACCACGTCCGCCTCCTCGACCTCCGTGGGAGACCCCACGAGCACCGGCTTACAGCCCAGACAGACGATCCCCAGAGCCCCGATCGACAGTCGCATCACATCCCCTCCCGGCACCGTTGGACCCACGGCAGGCCAGACAGGGAAACATCGACGGGTCAGGCCGCTAATCCCGCGCGACTCGTCGCGCTACAATTCCCATGGCCCCTCGCCTTCGGCTGCGGGCCTTCCGGTCCTAGAGGTTGTCGACCACGCACAGCCCGCGGCCGTTGACGTGCATGCCCTCCGACATCGAGACCGACAGGAAGTCCAGCAGCGTCTGCACTCGATCCGCGTAGGCAGGCGCCACGTTCTGCGCCACCAGCGCCTCGAGATCGGCATTGTCGACGAAGCCATCGTCTTCACCCACGTCCGCGAGCAAGCGGAAGCTGATGGCGTCGGGCTCGACTCCCAGTCGCGGCGACAGCAGATGGTCCGGGTGCACCGTGATCTCGATCGGACGCACCTCGTTCTTCACGATCTCGACGCCGTCGGACCCATCCGCGCCGTTCTCGCAGCCCTCGTACCGGGTGGGCTTCGTGAGGCCGAAGGAGAACCGCACCGTCTCCTTGCCGTTGCTGCCCAGACCCTCGATCCAGTGGGTGTAGCCGTTGATCGCCATGCGATTCAGCGTCTCCACGCCCACCGGCGTGACCCGAACGGCATCCGTCTCCGGCACGAGGTTGGCGAAGCCGAAGCGCTGACGCCCCACGGGCACCGGGAACCGAATCGCCTCCTCGGGCTCGACCGTGCGGGTGAGATCCAGGAGGTAGGTCTCGGTGTCTTCCGCCACCACCTCCCCCGTCTCCGGATCCGTGAGCCGGAATCCCCCCACCGTGGTGACCCACTCGTCGATCCCCACGAAGAACGCGTCCTCGTCGACGATGTTGAAGCCGTTCACCCCGGCCTCCTCCCCCCACGTCTGGACGAGCAGCTCACCCTCACCGCCCCCACACGCAGCACACGAGGCGACGACACACCACCGGATCCACGAACGACCCATGGTCCCTCCTCCCTCGCCGAGGCGAGGGTCGCGCCATCATGCCTGCGCGAGGTCAGCCCCGCAACGCGAGGGTCCGCCGAACCAGCTCGAAGTAGGCCGGGATGGCCTCGGTCCGGATCCGCTCTTCGTCGCCGTGGCTCCCCGACATGCACGGACTGCTCATCAAGACCATCACGTCCGGATCCTTGGCGACGTACAGCCGACCGTTGCTCGCCCCCGCACTGTGAAGAATCCGTGGAGAGCGCCCCGTGACCTCCTCGAGGAGGCCCAGGAAGGAGCGCGCCACTGGCGCCTCGCGCGGGTAGTAGGTGGCGGGTCCCGACGCCAACACGCGCATCTTCGCGCCCAGCTTCTCCACCACCGACCGCACCTGGTGCTCGATGGACTGCACCGTGTTGGACTCGGTGAAGCGCAGATCGTAACCGGCCTTGGCCTCGTCGGGAATGCGGTTGAGAGAATCTCCCGCCTCGATCCGCGTCATCGACAGCGACGACGACCACTGACTGTCCTGGCGCGGATTGGGGAACTGGTCCGTGAGGGCGGCGTGGATGCGGAGAAGTCGGTCGATCGCGTTGTAGGCCAGAAACGGTCGACTCGCGTGCGCCGCGCGCCCAGGCGTGGTCACCTCGAACTGGAGGATGCCCTTCTCTTTTTCCACATAGGAAAAATCGTGTCCTCCGTCTGGAGCCAGCACCACCTCGGGCAGGTGGCCGCGCTCCTCGAGTAGCTCGAGCGCCACCTGTGCACCCCGACGGGAGCCCGCCTCCTCGTCCTCCGTGAGGAGGAGCCAGAAGTCGTGATGATCTCCATCGGCGATGGCCTGGCGCAGGGCCTCCATCATCACGAGCACCTGCGTCTTCATGTCCGCAGCGCCTCGGCCGTACAGCCACCCGTTGCGCTCCACCAGGCGGAACTGATCGGGGGATCCCGGCACCACCTCGATGTGCCCGTCACCCATGATGCGGGGCCTCGCGCTCCCCAGCGGGCGCACGAGCAAGCTGGTGACCGGACCACAGGGGATCCGCTCCACCTTCACCGTGTCCTGCACGAAGTAGCGCTCGATCCAACGTCGAGCGGCGACGAAGCCCTCCCGCGGCCCGTCGACGGTGGTGTCGAACGACACGAAGGTGGACAGATTGTCCAGAAATGCAGCCAGATCGAACACGAGCGGTCGATTCTCCGAGATCATGTAGAGGACGAACGCCGCAACACGACGTACCACCCAGGACTGTCGGGGCACTGTTTACCCTGTGAAACCCGACGTTGTCGATAGTACTGGCCAATTAGGCATACAAGCAGATTCTCCCTTGCTCCTCGACGAGCCCCGCGGCAGGATGGCGCGGTGACGCCGCAGACGCCCACGGACTCCCGCCGCACCTTCGTCGTGGGTCCCTGCCTCGGACGAGGCGGGTTCGGCGAGGTCTACCGCGCCGTCATGAAGCAGCCCGGAGGTATGGAGCTGGACGTCGCTGTCAAGCTCCTCCGCCGCGACATCTCCTCGGCCAGCCAGGCCGTGCTGCGTCTACGCGACGAGGCACGCCTTCTCTCGGCGCTCCACCACCCCGCCATCCTGCGGATCCACGACATGACCAGCCTGGACGGCCGGGTCTGCCTGGTCACGGAGTACGTCGACGGTCAGGATCTCTCGGACTGTCTCGAGGGCAGCGACGCGATGGGCCTGCGAGCACTGCTGCAGACCCTCGGCACGGTGGCTGGGGCCCTCGACGCGGCCTACAACCGGCCGGGTCCCCACGGCGAGCCGCTGCGCATCGTTCATCGTGACATCAAGCCGTCCAACATCCGGATCGGATCGGGGGGCGAGGTCAAGCTGCTGGACTTCGGGATCGCCCGCACCGACGCACTCACGCGCGAGGCGCGCACGGGCACCGACATGATGGTGGGCAGCCCTCCCTACATGGGGCCCGAGCGGTTCCTGCGGGGAGATCCGGATCCGGCCTCCGACATCTTCGCGCTGGGAGCCGTGCTCTACGAGGGCGTGGCGAACAAGCGCCTGTTCTCGATGCCCGTCACGGTGCAGGCCGCCCACGCCGTGGAGCCCTCACGCTACCAGGCCCACATCACCGAGAGCCTGGCGCGGGTGGCGCATCGGCGGCCCAGCGGCTCCGCAGAGGTGTCGGCACACGTGATGGAGCTCATCGAGCACCTCGTGGCCTTCGAGCCCGCGGAGCGACCGAGTGCTGGCGAGGCCTCGCAGCTCTTCGACGCCTTGGCGGATCTGGCCCAAGGCCCGACCCTCGATGGATGGACGCGACGACGCACCTGGCCGGTGCTGCCCCAGCGAGATCGGGGCGAGCTGGGAGGCCGCTCCCTGGTGGAAGGAAGTGCCGCCACGGACGACTCGGCGACCACCCACAGCCTCGACGCCGACCCGCACCCACCCACACCTCGTCCTGCAGCAACCCCGACTCGCCCGCTGGGCTGGCTCGTGGGAGGCTTCGGCGCCACCGTGGGTGTGGGCGTGGTGAGCGTCGTGGGGCTGGGCGTGGCCCTGTTCGGACTACCCGAGCTCGGCCTGGACCGGTCCTCCACCGCCCCCGTTCAGACCCCAGCGGCCAGCCCTGGGCCCGGGGTGGCTGCATCACACGATGCCGCCCCCACCGCGATCGACGACGCAGCCAATCCCGACGACGAGCCGCAGGGCACCCCGAAGGAGGGGCCCCCTTCCGTCGCGCCCCAGCCCGTGGTGGCACCACCCGAGCTTGCCGTAGAGCCGAAGCCTCCGACGACAACCCGCACGGGAACCATCTGGGCTCCCACGGGCAGTGTGCCCTTCCAGCTCGTGGGCACGGGCGGGCGAACCGTCACGCTTCAGCCCGGCGACCGAGAGCGCGTCCGGGCCGGAGACTGGGTGGTGCATGCCGACTGGGGACCGCGCCAACCTCAGAGCACCGACGGAGACCACCGGTTCACCCTGATGGCCGGCCAAGTGCAGCGGGTGAGCTGCAACAAGAACATGGGCACGTGCAGCAACAAGGAAGCCGCGCCGTAAGATGCACCCGGCGCTCGTCGTTGGGCGCCGGGAGGGCAGCGCATGACGGAGCAACGACAGCTCGACCCCACGATGGCGAAGGTGCTGCCCGTGGTGGTCGTGGGCGTGGCGATGCTGACGTGTATCGGCGTCTGTGTCGGGTTTCCCTGCATGACGACGGGCATTCGGTATGGCATGTGGGTCGACCGCTGCCCCGCGACGGACCTGCGGCTCGACGTGTCGGCGGAGGCCTACGGGCTGCTCCGAGGCCAGCAGGCCGGCACTGTCATCGTGCGGCCCCGCGCTCGCTGGCTGTCCTCCGACGACAAGCACGCCATCCAGCTCGAGGAGCCGATGCCCCGCGGCTTCTCCGTGCAGGGCACCCTGCTCGACGCAGCGGGAGACGAGATCGACGGGCTACACCTCGACCGATTCAAGCTGTTCGACCAGGGACGCTTCTCCGAGGTCACGCTGCCCGACGTGCCCGACGGAGACTACGTGCTCCGCCTCGACGTGGACGCCGGCTTCGAGGCCCAGCAGGTGGATCTGGAGCTGCCGCTGTACGCCCCCGCCCTGGTGCACACCATGACGGACCGGCCGCTGTACAAGCCCGGCCAGGAGGTGCTGCTGCGCTCCGTGGTCCTCCGTCGCACCGATCAGACCCCCATCGAGGGACGCCCCGGCCGCTGGCGCATCGAGGATCCGAACGGCCAGCCGATGCTGGTGGAGAAGGACGAGGCGGGCCCCTGGGGCATCGCCGACACCTCCTTCCCCCTCGACGCGCGCGCCGCCATCGGCACCTGGAGCGCCACCTGGGAGACGGGCCAAGCCTCCGATCGCGTCACCTTCGACGTGCGCCCGTTCCAGCTCCCCCGCTCCACGGTGGACGCCAGCCCCTCGAAGTCCTGGTTCGCCATCGGCGACGACGTGGTCGTCGAAGGGCGCGCCACCTTCACCTCGGGCGCTCCTGTGCGCAACGCCCCCGTGCGCCTGACGCTGCAGCCCGCCACCGGCCGCTGGCCCATGCCGCTCTCCTGGGAGGAGGAGCGCACGGCACGCACCGGCAGCGACGGGCGCTTCACCGTGACCGTGGGCACCGTGCCCCCCGATCTGATGGACCGCACCACCCTGCGCGCCACCGTACGCGTCACCGACGACACCCAGGACACCACGGCCACCGCCACCACGCTGGTGCTGTCCAAGGAGTCCCTGCTGGCCGAGGCCGTCACCGAGCTCGGAGATGGCCTCGTGGGCGGCTTCAACAACCGCGCCTACCTGCGGGTGGCCACCCCCGACGGCACCCCTGCCCGCAAGGCGGAGGTCCTGGTGCGCAACCCCTACGACCCCCTCGACAAGGGGCGCCGCGCCACCGCCGACGTGGACGGCGTGGTGGCCCTGCAGATCGATCCGGGCGATCCGGTCACGGTGGTGGAGCCCGCAGCGCCCGTGCGCCCGCGCCCGGTGACGCCGGACGAGCCTCGGCTGCAGAGCGCGACGGTGGTGGGGGGTGGCTCGCTGCAGCTCGACACCCGGCGCTCCTTGGACGCCCTGCATCCCGCCATCGCCCGCTGCGGCACCTACGCCCTCGGCAACACGACCGTGGACGTCGCCGTCCGCGTGGGCAGCGCAGGCCGGGTCACGTCCGCCATGGCCGCCGGCGGGCCGCTCCGCAGCTGCGTGCAGCGGGTGATGCAGTCCGCGCGCATCGCGGGCGGTCCCACCACGCTGAAGCTGCAGTGGGTGGTGCCCGACAGCCAGCAACCTCGACTCGCCCTGAGCACCCACGGCGCGTGGGGATCCGCTCCGGTGGGCGAGGCGCTGAACGACGCCGCCCTGAGCGCCCGCACCTGCCTGGCGCGCGGGCGAGGCGTCACCGGGAGCCACCTGATGGACGTGCGCTGGACCGTCGCCGAGGGCTCGGTGGCGCCGTCCATGGAGATCGGTCAGCACGCCGGGTCGGGGCTCGCGCCCGCTTCCATCTCGTGTGTGCGCAACGCCCTGCGGGCCGCGCGCCTGGCCGAGCCCGCCTCCCAGGCCGCCATGGGGGTGACCACCGTGCAGCTGCAGGTTCCCGGGCCCGCGGGCGCCGTCTCCCAAGGCCCCACCACCCGCACCGCCTACCAGCTGAAGGTGGAGGCCACCCAGGACGGAGAAGCGCTGGGCGAAGGCACCGTGATCCTGCCCAGCGGCCACATCCCCGCCCTGAGGCTGCGCGCCACGCCGTCGCTGGCGGCCCCAGGCGACGAGGTCGTGGTGGAGCTGTTCCGCGGTCCCCAGTTCGGAGGGGTGCTCCCCGAGGAGCTGCACCTGTACGAAGGCTCCCGCGAGGTGGCCGAGGCGCCCGTCGAGGACCGCACCGCCCGCTTCACCATCCCCACCGGGGTGGACGGCTTCCTGACCGTCTCCTGGGGATCGGCCCGCACCGTGATCTACGTGGCGCCTCCCGAGCCGCTGACGGTCCGGCTGGCCACCGACCAGCCTGCATATCGACCAGGTACCGAGGCCTCGCTGACGGTGACCACCCAGGGTGGGGAGTCACCGCGCCCAGCCGCCGTGGGGTTGGTGGGCGTCGACAGCGCCCTGGGACAGCTCGCCCCCTTGCTCGGCCCCGACGACTACGGGCGCATCACCGTGCGCGCCACCAGCGACAGCCCCGCCTTCGACACCTTCGATCCGCGCGCCCTGGTGCTCGGCCAGGTGCGCGGCGACAACGCCGCCAAGGCCGCCGTCCTGCGCATCTCCACGGTGCCGCAGGATCCCGCGGGCGACGAGCCCACCACCGCCCACGGCCAGGTGCGGGTGAACACCGACGAGGTGCTCATCGACAGCTTCTACCGGGTGCTCGCCAAGACGGTGGACAACGTGCGGCGCTGGGAGCGCGAGGCACCCGCCGAGGAGCAGATGCGACCCGCCACGATGGCCGGGCTGTACGGCGAGGCGCTCGCCAGCCTGCGAGGCAACGGGCAGCCCGCCGTGGACGGCTTCGGCCGCGAGCTCACCCTCGACCTGCTGCCTGCAGACCTGCTCGAGCAGGTGGATCCGCGCCAGGTGGTCGCCGACGGCACCCGCCTGCCCGAGGACGTCGAATCCTTCCCCCGCTACGTCGAAGAGGAGGTGGCCCAATGACCGCGACGGTGACGATCCTTGCACTGTGGGCCACGGGCTGCGGCTACCAGCGAGAGCTGAGCATGGCCGGCTCGGCAGCCCCCGAGGAAGCCGAGATGATGAACGATGTCCCGGACCGCTTCGCGAAGGTGGTGGCTTCCCCCGACGCCGCGGCCGAGCCGATGGTGGAGCAGGCACGCGCTGCCGGCTCCGTCGGCGCCGCGGACGACGGAGACATCGCTGGCCTCGCCCTCGACGGCGTGATGCGGGGAGCCGGAGGCGAGAACGCTCCAGCGCCGCCTCCCCCACCGACCGATCCCGCCGGCCGCGACGACGGCGGCGCCCAGACCCGCCGCTGGTTCCCCGAGGCCTTCCTCTGGCAGCCCCTGGTGCAGACCGGCGACGACGGCACCGCCACCGTGCAGATGACGGTGCCCGATCAGCTCACCACCTGGCGCTTGCTGGGGCTGGCCCACGACCGCGAAGGGCAGCAGGCCGGCACCGTGCTCACCTTCGACAGCCGACTGCCCGTCTACGTCGATCCGGTGGTTCCGGGCTGGCTGATGGCCGGCGACCGGCTGGTGCTGCCCGTTCAGGCCGTGAACAGCACGGCGAACACGGTGTCCGCGCGCCTCGTGGTTCAGGCCAGTGGCGCCATTCGGGCGCGCGGCAGCGCCACGGTGTCCCTGACGGCGGGCAGCTCGGACGTGCGCAACATCCCCATGGAGGTGAGCGGCGCCGGCCAGGCCACCGTCACGGCCAGTCTGCAGGCAGGCGACGCGTCGGACGCCGCCGAGCGGACGATCCCGGTGATGCCCTCGGGTCGACCGCTGCAGACCACGCGCAGCAGCACGTTGTCGTCCAGCCGGACCTTCCGGCTCCCCCCGCCCCCACGCGCGAGTGCGGTCACGGAGGAGCTCGAGGTGCTCGTGTTCCCCGGGCCCCTGGCCGTGCTCCAGGCCGAGGTGGAGCGCCTGCAGAGCGGTGCACGTCCCACCGATGGCGCCTACGGCTTCGCGCTGGCGACCCACCTGCAGACGCTGGCCGGATCGGCGGGCGTCGAGGTGGATCCCGCCGTGCTGCGCAAGCTCATGGTCGTGGCCTGGCAGCGCACCGTGGGCCAGACGCGCTCGCCGGACGGGGGGCAGGCTGCAGATCTGCTCGCGGCGCTGCAGCAGGTCACGGGTCACGAGCTGGTTCAGGGCGTGGTGCCGCGGCTTCAGCAGGTGCTCTTCGCGAGCCAGCGCGCCGACGGCACCTGGTCGCGCCGAGCCACCTCCACCCTACCTCGCGTGCTGGTGGACACCGCCGTGGCCGCCCGCGCCCTGCCCGAGTCCGCCGAGGGCCCGCGCCTGAGGGCGATGGGGGCCGTGGAGCGCTACGCCCGCGACGTGGAGGATCCCTTCACCGCAGCGGCGGTGCTCGCCTCGGGCTTGGCGCAGGGTCCCCAGGCGGAGCACCTGCTCACTTTGGTCACCGACGCCCTGGTGCAGAACGCATCCACGGGCGCCTGGAGCGTGGCCGTGCCCGGCGGCGCCCTCGATGCCTGGGACCGCCGCCCCAGCCGTGCCACCATGCTGGCCTTCACGGTGCTCGCCCTGCCCCCCTCCCACGAAGCGCGCGGAGACCTGGTGAGCGAGCTGATGGGAGGCTGGGACGCCGCGCGGGGCTTCGGCGCGGGTGCCGCGGACGTCTGGGCGCTGCAGGCCATCGTGTCGGCCCTGCCGGGGGCGGCGCAGAAGGTGGACCTGTCGCTGTCCCTCGACGGCACGCCCGTCGCCACCACCACCCTCGATCCGGCCCAGCCCATGGTGGCCGGCGTGCTGCAGGCGCGCCCCGAGGGTCGGGATGCCGAGATCACGCTGACGGTCACGCCTCAGGTGCCCGGGCTGTCCTTCGTGGCCACGCGCCGGTCGTGGGTGCCCTGGTCGGCCTCCGATCGCATCGAGGGCGTGGACGTGGCCGTCCGAGCCCAGCGCCTGGTGCGCGGCGAGGGCGGTCAGCTGCAGCTCACCGCCGCAGCCCCCTCCGGCAGCGTGCTGGTGATCGAGCAGCCGCTGCCCGCGGGCACCACCGTGGCCCCCGACGCACAGGTCCGAGCGCAGGCCGTCGGCGCCACCCTCGACACCTTCGCCGACCGCGTGCGCCTCACCACCCGCCCCTTCCAGGCAGGCGAGATCCTGGAGCTGTCGGTGCCCGTGGTGCCCGCCTTCGCGGGTCGCTTCGCCACCCCGCCCCTCACCGTGGCCGTGGATGCCGCCTCGCCGGTGCCGCTGCGACCCGTCGTGTGGCAGGTGGCCACCCGCTGACTACATCGGGCAGTCCACCGCGCCCCCGCCCAGGGGGCCGTCGCACCAGCAGTCGAAGCGCTCCCCGCGAAAGACCTCGCCGAACACGCAGCGATCCCAGGCCTTCTGCAGCATGCCCGCCGGGCACACCACCGGCGTGGGCTCGGGCTCCAACACCCAGCAGCGGTCGCGCCACCCGCGGAGCACCGGCGCCCCGCTCGCGTCCACCGGGTTGACGCGTGTGGGGAAGCGCACGGCGTCGCGCGGCGGCCCCTCCACCGGCCGAAGCCCATCGCCGTCGAGCGGATCACACGCCGCTGACGTGGGCTGCAGCTCGGCCAGCGCACACCGCGCGTCGGCCTCGAGCCGCCACCACCGCGCGGCACGCGGATCGCCGAGGGAGACCGCCTCGGGCGGCAGCTCCAGGGGCAGGGCGCGGGCCCCCTGTGACTCGAAGCGCTGGCTCACCCCTTCGTCCACCACCACCAGCGCGCCGCTCGGCAGCACCGTCCCCACGGGTCGCTGCGCCTCGTGGGGCAGCGTGAGGGTGGCACTCCAGGCACCGGCCACGGGATCGTAGACCTCGGCGCTGTGCTGGGCCCCGCCCACAGCGAGCACCGCGCTCTCGGGCAGGGGGAGCAGCACGTGGTCCCAGCGGTTCTGCGTCATCCGGGGCAGCGCCTCGAAGGTGCCGCTGTCGGGATCGAGGACCCAGGCATCGTCGTGGAAGGTGCCCGATCCGCGACCCATCCCGCCCGTCAAGAGCACTCGGTCGTCGGGGAGCACGAGGGTGGCGTAGCTCTCGCGCGCCGACGGCAGGGTGACCGGCACCGCGCCCTCGAGGGTGGTGCTGTGCGCATCCGCGGGCAACACCCAGCCCGCCTCGATCCCGAGCGCCACCACGCGCCCGTCCGACAGCGCGAGCAACGCCTCGCGAGGAAGCTCCGGCGCATCGCCGAAGCGATCGGCCACCGGATCGTAGCGCAGCCCGTCGGAGGTGAGCACCTGCCCGCTCGGCAGGGCCACGGCCGCGAGATCGGTGGACGTGGAGGGCGCAGCCGAACGGCCCTCGGCCGAAGGCATGTCCACGCCCCGACGCCAGGCCCCGTCGCGACGCACCCACACCTCGGGGCTCGGGGTGGAGTCTCCGCGCTCGTCGACTCGATAGCCCCCCAGCACCACCACCGCGTCGTCCGTGGCCACCACCGCGGCAGCCCGAGGCAACGCCACGGCCTCGCGGACCCACGCGCGCCCGTCGCGGCTCACATGGGCCTCCCCGTCGCCCACCCACACCGCTTCCCCCGTGGGCGCCGTCACCATGCGCGCGAAGATCGAGTCCGGAGGCGCGTTGAAGGCCTGCTCCCCCGGTCCCAGACGCTGCAGCCCCTCGCGGGTGTGCACCCAGGCGTGGCCGTCGCCGTCGGGCACGGTGCCGAAGGCGCGGGACGCCAAGGGGCTCGTCACCTCGAAGGCGAGGGCGTCGGCGTCGAAGGCCCACACCGCACCCGCCGACACCCCCCAGGCGCCCCCGTCGGGCAGCGCCTCGACGTGGAGCACGCCGCGCACCGACTCCGGCACCGGCAGCGTGGTCCAGCGGTTCCGTCGCACGTCGTACAGCGCTGCCTGCTCCGCGTCCGGTCGGAAGCTCATGGCCAGGACCGCGGGACCCGGCAGCGCCACCAGCTCCGGGGAGGCCCAGGCGATGGGGCTGTCCGCCCGCGACCGCCAGCGGCGATGGCGCGCGTCGAGCAGGGAGACGGCCGCACTCACAGGCGCGTCCTCCCCTTCCCCGAGCACCCCGCCCACCGCCAGGATCCGACCGTCGGGCAGCGCCTCGAGCCCCGGATACGACCGCGACTGCTTCGGGCAGCGCAGCTCGTGCATGCGTCGCTGCCGCACGTCGAAGCGCGCACACGCCTGATCCCCCACCACAAGCACCTGGCCGCCATCGGTGGAGCGCACCACCATGCCGGGAGGCCAGCGCCCCTCGAGGGGTTCCCAGCGATCCTCGCCGATCAGGTAGACCTCGGCGTCCTCCACCCGGCCGTCCTCCGTGTAGCCACCCGCGGCCAGCACGGTGCCATCCCCGAGATCCACCAAGAACGGCCAGCCCACCTCGCGCTGCATCGGGGCCGCCGACGTCGTGGCGCCCGTGGCCAGATCGAACAGATCCACCGAGCGGTCCGTGACCACCATCGCCCGGCCATCCTGCAGGGGTACCGAGGCATAGGCGAACCAGTCGGGGGCCTCCACCTGCAGCGGGGCCACCCAGCGGGCGCATCGGCCCAGCCCGTCCAGCAGCCAGCCCGACGGACAGGCTCCGGGCGCGGCCATCGCCACCGTCCACATGGATGCCAGGATCACGCCCTCGGCTTACCCTGTCGCCTACGGAGGCACCATGTTCTGGCTCGTCTCCACCGCCTCGGCCGCGCCGGCGGTGCTCGCGCTCACCGATGCCACGGATCCCGTGTCGCTGCAGGCGCGCTACCCCGAGGGGCGTGTGGTCGACTACCGCTCCCAGATCCGCGGGTGGCTCGACATGCACCCCGGCGCCGACGTGCGCATCGACGCACAGCACGACATTCGCGTGAGTGTCGTCGAGACCGAGCCCGATGGTGCAGCCACGGTGCGCAGCCGCGTTCGAGGCGGCACGGGCACCCTCACCGTCGACATGATCCACGTCGTGGCACAGCCGCTGCTCGTCCCCACGCTGCAGACCGACACCACAGTGGACGCCCGCGGCCAGACGCTGGGATTCGAGCTGGGCGGCGCGGGCGACGCCTCCTCCGCGATCCAGCAGCTCATGGGCGGCCTCGCCACCTCCGGGGCCGGCTGGAAGCCACCCGCCGGCGAGCTGACCCCGGGAGACACCTGGGAGCTTCCGCTGGATCTGCCCCTGTCCATGGACGTGCCCCTGCCCGCCGCCGCTCGTCGGGGCGAGCCCGAAGCCCCCAGCACCGTGCACGTGGAGATGGAGCTCACCGGGACGTCACGCTGGCGCTTCGAGGGGTGGTCCAGCATCGACGACGTGCCCTGTGCCGTGCTGTCGGAGGGCATGATCCTGCGCGGCACCTCCGTCGCCTCCACCGCCCGAATGGTGGTGCCATCGGGCATGGCCGCCGAGCGTGCCTCGGAGATCTGCTGGGACGCCTCCGCCGGGGAGCTGCTGTGGCAGCACAGCGTGGCCCAGCTGGTGCAGATCGGAGGCCCCCGCGCAGACCAGCGCATGCGGCTGCACCTCGAGCTGTGGGTGCACCGCGAGGACGAGGCGTGAGCGCCGAGCCCAAGAGCGGGTACCACCACGGCGACCTGGCCAGAGCCCTCGTCGAGGTGGCGCTCGAGCACGTGAGCGCCCACGGCGCCGAGGCCTTCAAGCTCGCCCACGCCACCCGCGCACTGGGCGTCAGCCACGCTGCCGCCTACCGGCACTTCGCCAACCGTCGGGAGCTGCTCGACGCCGTGGCGCGCCGGGGCATGGAGCAGTTCGCCACGACCCTCGCCACCTGCTGGTCCCCCGAGCAAGATCCCGAGGCGCAGTGCCTGGCCATGGGCCGCGCCGTGGTCCGCTTCGCCCGGGCCACGCCCAGGCTGTACCTGTACGTGATGGGGCCGGGCCGCAGCGACGACGCCGACACCCTCGCTCAGGCAGCGCCCACCTCCGCCATCGCCCGGCTCGTGGAGCGCATCGAGGCGTGGCAGCAGGCCGGCTGGATCCGCGCCGAGCCACCCATGGAGCAGGCGCTGCTCTTCTGGGCAGCCGCCCACGGTGTGGCTCACCTCGCGATCACCGGGCGACTGACGCTGTCGGACGCCGAGTCCGATGCCCTGTGCGACCGCATGATGCAGGCCCTGCACTCGGGGCTCACCCAAGCGCGCTGAGGCGCGTCACAGGCAGGCGGGAGGGCCGTCGCTGCGCAGCGGACGCATGCGAATCGTGGTCACGGTGTCGGCGAACACCGGCACGTTCTCGCAGGCGTACAGCTGCTCCAGATCGTCCCCCTCGGGGCTGCCCCACAGCTCGAAGCGCACCCCACCGGGGGGCAGGTTGGCCACGAAGGCCTGACCACCCTCCGGCGTGCCCTTGCGACCGCGCGCCGGGCAGCTGCCCTTGTTGTTCAGGTAGGCGTCCGCCAGATCCTCGATGGCCGCCCCCTCGGCGTCGAACACCCGCGGGTGCAGGTTCGCCAGCGACTCCTCCATGCAGTCCACACCGCGACCCACCACGATGCCCTGCGTGTCGTCGACCTTGCCCGCGCCACCCAGGGAGAACACGGCCCCCATGGAGTTGCGGGCGATGGCGTTCAGGAACGCCTCCTCCCCTGGCAGCGGCGGGTGCGGGCTGTGCACCTCCACTGTGTTCATGCGCCGCTTGTTGCCCAGCTCCGCGGGCTCGCCCACAACACGGTAGCCAAGCCAGCCCGAAGGGGCCGTGATCTCCACCTGCCCCTCCGCGTCAGCCACCAGCACCTCGCACGGCGCCTCGCAGCCCTCGGTCACCACGTCGTCGCGGAACAGGTGCACCACCGCCTCGGGCACCACCACCCCGTCTCGATCCTGGACCGTGTAGGTCAGCGTCACCTCCTCGCCTTCCTCGGGCGCCGTCCACGCCCCCAGGCAGCTCAGATCTCCCTCGACGGGGCCCGTGCCACCGCACCCCACGAGCCCGATCCCCAGGATCGTCATCGAACATGCACGCATGCGTCTCCTCCTCTCCGCGCCCATGTTACACACTGTAAGTTACACACCCAAACATTGCACACGATTCTCAGATCGCCTACGTCTGACGCATGTCATCACCGAAGATCAGTGACCATTCCTGGGGCAGCGTGACCGTCGACGGCGTGGGCGACTTCAAAGACGTGAAGCTGTTCCCCGGCGGAGCCCGACCGTGGGACTGGAACGAGACGGGCACCCGCCACCGGCCCGGGATCCAGGTGGCCGACGCCGAGGAGCTCGTGTCCCGGGGCGCACGGGTGGTGGTCCTGTCGCGCGGCGTTCAGGGGGTGCTGCAGGTGCCCGACGAGACGGTGGAGTGGCTACGGGAGCAGGGCGTGGTCGTGCACGTGCTCCTCACCGACGACGCGGTGGCCAAGTACAACGAGCTGGCTGCCGATCAGGCCGTGGGCGCGCTCATCCACTCCACCTGCTGAGCGCCGATGACCACCCACAAGTGTTCTTCGTACAGAGCTGTAGAGGGTGATCCGTCACTCGATCAACCTCTGAGTCAGCTCCGAGCGGCCTCAACGCCCGGGGGCACGAAGTCGAAGTCGAGGGAGGCAGCGGTCGTGCGCACGGGGTCGCGCAGATCCAGCTCGTGCTCCAGCCTCGCCTTGAGCATCACCAGGAAGTAGCCCCACCACACCCGGCAGTTCGCGAAGTGCACCAGGTGTGGCCCGAGCCCGTCTCGCATGCCGAACTGCTCGAGGCGCACCACGGATCGGCCATCCTCCAGCGCCCACACGTCCACCGCCACCTCGACGGGCTCGCCGAAGGTGAACACCACGCGTCGCCCTGGCACCACCTCGCGGATGTCTCCCGAGAACGCAGGGCCGTGGATCCAGCGGATGGTGTAGCGATCCCCGGACTCGAAGGTACGTGTGCGCTCTCCGAGGTGCCCCCTGGCGTCTCGCACCTGCATCATCTCGATGAAGAAGGACTCCCACCCAGCGGGGGTGGACCAGGCCTCGAACAGCTGCGCCACCGGCGCGTCGACGAGCAGGTGGATCCGGAAGCGCGTCCAGTCCGTCTCTGCCTCCGTGTCGTCGGGTGGCTCGGCCTGACGCCGAAGCAGCGCCAGGTGGTCGGCCCAGCCATCGTCGTGGCGGGTGGCCGCGTCGTCCGACGGCGCCCCCTCGTGGACCAGCTCCAGGCGGGTGTGCTCTCCCTCGGGCGTCAGCTCGAGGGACACCACCGTGGTGCCCTCCAGATCGTCGGACTCCCAGCTGTACACCAGCCGGCGAACCGGCACGCACTCCAGCACCTCACAGCGCAGCTCGCCGTTCCACGGTGGCTTGGGTGCCGCCGTGAACCGGAAGCGAGCGCCCACGCGAGGCTCGAAGTCGTTCGCCATCAGCCAACCCGCCAGCAACTCGGGATCGACGAGGTGCTGCCACACCCGCTGTGGTGTGGCGCGGATCAGCACGGACTTGCGGACCGATCGACTCATGGACTCTCCTCCTCTTCCACTTGGCGAACGAGGGCAGCGAGGCGGTCGTCCCAGAAGGCGGCGTAGCGACCGAGCCAGCTCGCGACCGGCGCCAGCGCCTCCGGATTCAGGCGGTTGTAGCGAATCCGACCGCGCTTCTCCGTGTGCACCAGGCCCGCTCCCACCAACGTGTCGAGGTGCTTGGTGGTGGCCTGGCGACTCATGGCCACCGACTCCGCGAGCTGCATCACGGACCGCTCCTCCTCCGCGAGCAGCTCCACGATCCGCCGTCGCGTCGGATCCGAGATCGCCGCGTAGACCGCATCGACCGAGGGAATCACTTCCGCCCCCATCAGCAACCGTTCGGTTGCCTGTCTAAGCGGGTGCTCCACAAAAGGCAACCAAGTGGTTTCCTTTTCGTATCATCGAGTCCCCGACTGGCTCCACACGTCCGCCAGCGGCCCCCGCGGGGGCGGAACCTCGATACAGACGAAACAGCTGCGCGCCCACGAATTATGCAGCTGCGAGCCGAGCCTGAGCCGCCGGCTGGAGACCGTCGTGAACACCCATGAGATCCGAAGGTCCTTCCTGACCTTCTTCGAGGACAAGGGCCACGAGGTGGTGAAGAGCTCCCCGCTCGTCCCCCACAACGACCCCACGCTGTACTTCGTCAACGCCGGAATGGTGCCCTTCAAGGACTACTTCACCGGCGCCGAGGCCCCGCCTTGGTCGCGAGCTACCAGCTCCCAGAAGTGCATGCGCGTCTCGGGCAAGCACAACGATCTCGACAACGTCGGCCGCACGCCTCGTCACCACACGTTCTTCGAGATGCTCGGGAACTTCTCCTTCGGTGACTACTTCAAGGACCAGGCCATCCCCTATGCCTGGGAGCTGCTCACCGAGGTGTGGGGAATCGACCCCGACCGCCTGTGGGTCACCGTCTACACCGACGACGACGAGGCCTTCGCCCTGTGGCGCGACGGCGTGGGCGTGGCCGAGTCCCGCATCCAGCGCCTGGGCGACAAGGACAACTTCTGGTCCATGGGCGAGACGGGCCCGTGCGGGCCCTGCAGCGAGATCCACTACGATCACGGGCCCGAGATCGATCCCGACGGCGGCGGTCCCGCCACCGAGAGCGACCGCTACGTCGAGATCTGGAACAACGTCTTCATGCAGTTCGAGCAGCACGGCGACGGCAGGCGCGAGGCGCTGCCCAAGCCCAGCATCGACACGGGCATGGGTCTCGAGCGCATCGCCGCGGTGCTTCAGGGCAAGTACTGGAACTACGACACCGACGCCTTCAAGCCCCTGATCCACCGCGCGAGCCAGCTCGTGGGCACGCCCTACGGCACGGAGGACCGCGTGGACGTGGGGCTGCGCGTGATCGCCGATCACGCTCGCGCGGCCGCGTTCCTGGTGGGCGACGGCGTGATGCCCTCGAACGAGGGTCGTGGCTACGTGCTGCGGCGCGTCATGCGGCGCGCCATCACCTTCGGCTACCAGCTCGGGCTGTCGGATCCCTTCCTGCACGAGATCTGCGGAACGGTGGTGGAGGGCTTCGGCGAGGCCTACCCCGAGCTGCGCGATCGCAGCTCCTACATCCACGAGGTGGTGCACAGCGAGGAGGAGCGCTTTCATCGCACCCTGTCGCGCGGGATGAAGCTGCTCGACGGGGAGATCGGCAAGCTCAAGGGCAAGCGCAAGACGCTTCGGGGGTCCGTGGCGTTCAAGCTGTACGACACCTTCGGCTTCCCCCTGGACCTCACGCAGCTCATCGGCGAGCAGCGCAAGGTGGCCGTCGACGTCGACGGGTTCCAGCAGGAGATGGACAAGCAGAAGGCCGCAGGTCGCTCCGCCTGGAAGGGCTCCGGAGAGCACGCCGTGGGCGAGCTGTGGCACACCATCCACAGCGAGCACGGCGACTCCCGCTTCACCGGCTACGACCGCACCGAGGACGTCGGCCGCGTGCTGGCGCTGGTGCGTCAGACGGGCGAGGGCGAGGCCCTGCAGTCCGAGCAGGTGGAGCAGCTGGCCAACGGGGAGCGCGGTGTGGTGATCCTGGACCGCACTCCCCTGTACGCCGAGAGCGGCGGCCAGGTGGGCGACACGGGCACGCTGTCGGAGTTCCGCGTGACCGACACCACGCTGGCCAACGGGCTCGTCCTGCACCACGGCGAAGCCGGTGCCCCCATCAGCGTGGGCGACGTGGTGGAGTCGCGGGTGGACACCGCGCGGCGCGACCGCACACGGCGCAACCACACGGGCACGCACCTGCTCCACGCAGCCCTGCGCGACGTGCTCGGCGATCACGTCACCCAGAAGGGCTCGCTGGTCGGGCCGGACCGGCTGCGGTTCGACTTCTCGCACCACAAGCCCATGACACAGGCCGAGGTGGAGGAGGTGGAGCGCCTGGTGAACAGCGAGATCCTGGCCAACAAGGCGCTGGGCACCGAGCTGCAGGATCTCGACAGCGCCATCGCCAACGGCGCCATGGCACTGTTCGGCGAGAAGTACGACGCCGAGGTGCGCGTCGTCACCATGCCGGGCTTCTCGGTGGAGCTGTGCGGTGGCACCCACTGCGGGCGCACGGGCGACATCGGGCTGCTGCGCGTCGTCACCGAGACGGGCGTGGCCGCTGGCGTGCGGCGCATCGAGGCCCAGACCGGCACGGGCGCCTGGTCGGTGATCCGGCAGGAGCGCGATCAGCTGCGCACCGCGGCCACCACCCTCAAGACGGAGCCGGGGCGTGTGCCCGAGGCCGTGACCAGGCTGCAGGAGGAGCGCAAGCAGCTCGAGCGCGAGCTGGCAGCACTGCAGCGCGAGGCCGCCAAGGCCGCCGCGGGGGATCTGCTCGGGCAGGCCCGCGAGTTCGACGGCGTGAAGGTGCTCGCCGCCGAGTTCGACGGCGATCTCAAGGAGCAAGCCGACCGGCTGCGCGACCAGCTCGGCACCAGCCTGGTGGTGCTGTTCGCCCGCCGCGGCCCCAAGGTGCAGGTGGTGGCGGCCGCCACGAAGGACGTGGCCGGCAGCAAGGTGCACGCCGGCAACGTGCTCAAGGAGGTCGCCCCGCTGGTGGGCGGTCGCGGCGGCGGTCGGCCCGACATGGCGCAGGGCGGCGGCGGCGATCCGGACGGGATCCCGGGCGCGGTGGAGCGCGTCTACAGCTTCGCCGAGGAGATCCTCGCCGCGTCCGCGTAGCTGCCTACGCCTGCGCGTCGAGCCAGTGGATCACGTCGGTCCACAGCGAGTCCGCTCCCTCGCGGAAGGCGCCCGTGTGCCCGATCCGGCGCATGCCCGCGTCGGAGGGGCGCACGTGGCGGCGCTCCACCTGAGGGTAGGCCGCCATCATCGTGTCCACCGAGCGCTCGGTGCCCCAGCTGTCGTCGTCGAAGGAGTACGCCAGCACCGGGGTGGTGAAGGTGCGGTAGCGCTCCAGCGGCAAGCTGGCGTCGCCCAGCAGGTACTGCGGGTCGCGGCACCACCGCATCCACTCCTGCCCCACCCCAGCGGGCAGATCCTCACCCCCCAGCTGCTTCCAGGGGAAGTAGCCCATCACGCGCGTGAGCAGCGGCCCGCCCAGGTAGGCCAGCGCTGCCACCACTGCCTTCTGGGACCCGCCCTGCAGGCCCCAGTACCCACTCTGCGAGCAGAAGGTGACCATGCCCGCGGGGTCCTGAGGGCGCTCCAGCAGGCCCGCCAGCTGGCCGCCTGCGCTGTGGCCCACCAGCAGCAGCCGATCGTCGGGCCACTCGGCACGCACGAAGTCCACTACCCCCTGCATGTCGCGCAGTCCCCAGTCGCGCATCGACGCGTCGAACCCCACCAGGGAGCGTGGGCGGCTGTCTCCGATGCCGCGGTAGTCGTAGGTGATCACGCGGTAGCCAGCGCTGGCCAGCGCCGTGCTGAAGCGGCGGTAGAAGCCGCGCGGGATCGCAGCACCAGAGCTCATCACCACGGTGCGGCCCGAGGCCATCGCCGGATCGTAGCGGGTCGCCGCCAAGGAGAAGCCATCGGTAGCGGGCACTCGGATGTCCTGCACGTCCACTCCACTAGAACAACATTCTAGAATGATATTCTAGTGCCCTTGCACAGCCGCGTCCATAGATCGCGCAGATGCCTCCTGCGCTGGACTCCGACCCTCGCCGCGCCCAGATCCTGGGTGCCGTGCTGGAGGTCTGTCTCGCGGAGGGCCCCGACGCGCTCACCATCGCCAAGGTGCGCCAGCGCTGCGGTGCGAGCGTGGGCAGCATCTACCACCACTTCGGCGACAAGCAGGGCATGCTGCTGGCGCTGTACGTGGCGGCGATCTCCGAGTTTCACGAGGCGTTCCTAGGGGCCTTGGAGCCCGAGGACAGTGCCGAGGGCATGGCTCGAGCCATCCCCCGAGCCCACGTCGGCTGGGTGGTGCAGCACCCCGACCGCGCGCGGTTCCTGCACATGGCGCGACGGGCCGAGCTGGTGCGCGGCGACGAGCCTGCGCTCAAGGACCAGAACCGCACATTCCTGCGTGCGGTCTTTGCCAGGATGGAGCCTCTGGTGCAGGGGGGATCGCTTCGATCGCTGCCCCGCGACGTGCTGATGGCGGTGATGGTGGGGCCCGCCGATCACTTCGTGCGCCAGTGGCTGGCAGGCCGCACCACCACGCCACCCGAGCGGGCCATCGAGACCTTGGGAGAGGCAGCATGGCGCGTGCTGGCCCCGCAGGACAGCGCCTGATCCGAGGCGTGTCGCGTTTGTTCAAGCGGGCCATCGAGCCAGGCCGCTACACCATCGTCATGCCACACTCGACCAACTACACCGACACCTTCATCACCCTCGCGCCCGACTCCGTCGTGCAGGAGGGCCGACAGCCCCCGCCGCGCAAGCGACCCACGGCCGCAGCCCAGATCCTGGCCTGGGTGCAGGCAGAGCCCTACGCCCACACCTCCGACGACCTGCTGTTCCGGGTCTACGCGGACAAGCACGGGATCCCGGAGTCCGACCGGGCGGCGGCGCGGGAGGCCTTCTTCGCCAAGCCCCAGGCCTGCCTGCGGGCCAATGCGCTGCCGAAGAGCTACGGCTGGGGCGTGCACCACGACGGTCGGGGGCGCATCGCCCTGATCGGCGTGGACAGTCCGGAGTACGACCGGCTCGCCGCGGGCAACGGCCCCGACGGACCCGTGAAGGTCGTCGCCGCCATGCGCTCGCGCCGCCAGGCGACCTAGCGCTCAATCCTCTCGGCGGAACTTCTTCGTCAGACCCTTGGTCAACAGATAGCGGATCTCCCGCATCGAACGTGTTCGCGCCAGGCGGAGGTTCTCCTCTAGGTTGAGCCCGTTGTCGAGATCTTCCGCCTGCG
>JAHQVJ010000031.1 GCA_019634415.1 Myxococcales bacterium | reverse complement strand
TGTGCGTCCACGGATCCTCCCTGCCCACCCACACTACAACTGCGCTCGACGAAGTCGACCGCGCTGTCCTACCGTTGGTCGCTCCGACCCTCCGGGACATAATCGATGTGCGCGCCGCAGGAACACGGCCATCGAACGACGGAAATGGGCGTCGCGCACATCGAGCCCCACGGGCCCGTCGCTCACTACAGCATCCAATCAACTTCGTCGATTGGCGCTGTAGTCACGATCTACCTCGGTGGCGGTAAGCACCTCCAGGATGGCCGTGGGCACGTCCATCTCGACCGAACGCCAGCCGGCAGACGTCGAGATATCCTCGAGGATCGCCGATTCCTCCGAGCAGATCCACCGGACCTCCACCACGACGTCCCCGTACGACAGGGCGTGCAGCTCTCCCACGGGCCCGCCCTCGACGATGGGGGTTCCCTCGACCCACGCCCACGACACCTGGCCGTGTCGGCCTTCCC
The DNA here is from genome assembly GCA_019634415.1 of Myxococcales bacterium. Classification (GTDB taxonomy): domain Bacteria; phylum Myxococcota_A; class UBA796; order UBA796; genus DRPG01. The sequence continues at coordinate 88,978 of JAHQVJ010000031.1, read as the reverse complement.
GACGAGCCGACTCCTCCAGGTTGCCGGCGAGCTCGGCGAGGGCCACGTCACGCGGTACCGACGTCAAGGCACGGGTCACGAAGTAGGTCCCGTCACGAAGGTAGGTCACCTGCTCGCTGCCCGGCACGACCTCCCCCACCAGCGTCGGCCAGCCCGTGGCCACCTCCACGAAGTAGCTCGCCTCCCCGAACTCGGAGGGATGACACAGCGCATCGGGCCACCTCCTCTGGAGTTCCTCCTCGATCTGACGATGGACCTGCCCAGCGGGCATGGAACACCTCCCGAGCACCACACCCCAAGGCGACACGCGATGGAGGCAAACCACATCCTGCCAGGCTACGTCTGCACCGTTCCAGAGGTTGGCATGAAGCTGTATGTGGAAAACGAGCTACCCGCCGATCCCGCCACCGTGTGGGAGGTGTTCGACTCCCCCGAGTACCGGGAGCGCCTCGCCGCGCGCGCCGACATCCAGCAGGAGATCCTGGAGGAGCGCACCGAAGGCAACGTGGTGATCCGCCGGATCCGCACCGAGCCCAACCGGGAGCTGCCCGCCATGGCGGCAAAGGTGTTGGGCGCGAAGAAGCTCTCCTACATCCAGGAGAACCGCTACGATCCCGACGCCAGCCGGCTCGACTGGACCGTCACGCTGGAGGCCATGCCCGATCGCGTGCAGGTGTCCGGATCCACCACCTGCACCGCCCTCGACGATGGCACCTGTCACCGTGTTGTCGACGGTGACATCGAGGTGCGGGTACGATTGGTCGGCCGCCAGATCGAGAAGGCGGTGGTGGCGGAGTTCGAGAAGTCGATGCGGCGTGCCGTCGAGGTCGCCCAAGAGATCCTCGACGAGCGCGGCCTGGCCTAAGCCTTGGAGAGCCCCATGCTTCGATCCGTGCTGCTGACAACCGCATTGTTCGCGGCGACCGGATGTGGCAACGAGCAGAACTTCTTCACCCAGGACTGGGTGGACGTCTTCGAGCAGGTGCCGACGGACAAGGTCGACATCCTGTTCGTGGTGGACGACTCGGCGTCGATGGCCAACGAGCAGAAGGCGCTGGCGGAGGGCTTCCGCTCCTTCACGCGCCAGCTCGAGGTGGAGAGCACGAGCTTCCACATCGGCGTGATCAGCACGAGCCAAGACACCGACGATCCGAACGCCGGGCGACTGATCGGCAACCCGCCGTTCCTCACCACGGAAGACGACTACGTCGAGGCCTTCCGGGAGCGGGTCACCCTGGGCACGGGCGGCTCCGACAAGGAGAAGGGTCTGCAAGCAGCCGCGGTGGCCCTGTCGTCGCACATGCTGCTGCTCTACAACGTGGGCTTCCTCCGCACCGACGCCAACCTGCTGGTGGTCATCGTGAGCGACGAAGACGACTGCAGCGACTACGGCCGCCTCGACCAGATCGAGGAAGGGCTACCGACCACCTGCTACACGCAGCGAGACGAGCTGATCCCCGTCGACGACCTGCTGCTGCGCATCAACGCCGCCAAGAACTTCACGGACGTCCAGATCGGCGCGATCATCGCCCCCTTCGACGGCAGCTGTGGCGACAACACGCGCCCGGGCTTCCGCTACGCCGAGGCCGTGTTCCAGACGGGCGGCACGCTCCACCGGATCTGCGAGCCCGACTGGGGCCCGATCCTCGAGGAGCTGGGCGTGAACGCCCTCGGGATCTTGCGACAGTTCAAGCTCACCCACTCGGCCAATCCGGAGACCCTCGAGGTGCGCGTGAACGGCCGGGACATCCCCGAGGGCAACGGAAACGGCTGGACCTACGACCAGCAGCACTGGGTGCTGCTGTTCCACGGCGACGAGGTGCCGCCGCGAGGCAGCGAGATCGTCGTGGAGTACGAGATCGCGCCCTACTCGGCGCCGGCCGGAGACCCCGACGTGGGAACGGTGGGCACCGGCGGCTGATCCGCCGTCGCCCGGTCGTCGCTGACCTGGCCCTCGGGGCGCAGCCCGTCGAGCAACAAGTAGAACACGGGCACCACGATGAGCGTGAGCCCGGTGCTCGAGAGCAGCCCCCCGATCACCGTCACGGCCAAGGGACTCTGCACCTCGGCGCCAGCCCCGAAGCCGAAGGCCAAGGGAAACAGTCCGAGCACGGTGGTGGCCGTGGTGATCAGGATCGGCCGCAGTCGAAGCGCCCCCGCACGACGAATGGCGGCCACGCGAGACATGCCGTCGGCCCGCTGACGGTTGATGGTGTCGACGAGCACGATGGCGTTGTTCACGACCACCCCCGCGAGCACGATGGCGCCGATGAGCACCACCACGCTCACGGCCTGCCCCACCACGAACAGACCCGCCACCGCCCCCACTAGCGCCAGCGGCACGCTGAACAGGATCACGAAGGGGTGGATCAGGCTCTCGAAGGTGCTGGCCATGATCACGTAGACCAGGAAGATGGCCAGGCCCAAGGCGAACTGCAGCGATCCGAGGCTCGCCTCCATCTCGCGCGACTGGCCTGCCACCTCCCAGCGCAGCCCGTCGGGCAGCCCCAAGCTGGACAGCGCTGCGGTGATGGAGCTTGCCGCCGAGCCCAGATCGAAGCCCGACAGGTTGGCGCTCACCACCACCGCTCGCTGCTGATCCACCCGCCGGATCTCGCTGGGACCGACCCCCTCCTCGAAGTCCGCCACCGCCGAGAGCGGGATCGACGGACGCAGGTTGGGGTTGATGTTGATGCGCTGCAGATCCTCCACCGAGGATCGATCGGGCTCCACCAGCTGCACCAGCAACGCGATGCGCTCGTCACCGCGGTGGATCCGGGTGGCCTCCACCCCCTGCACCTTGTCGCGCACCTGGTTGGCCACCGACGCCGGATCGAGCCCGAGACGATGCAGCCGGGTGCGGTCGTAGGCGATGCGCACCTCGGGATGCCCCCGCACGAGGCTGGAGCGCACGTCGCGCAGGCCCTCTTCCCGAGACAGCCGAGCCGCCACCGCATCGCCGGCTTTCCGCAGGCGATCGAGATCGTAGCCGTAGACCACCACCTCCACCGGCGTACGGAACGAGAACAGCGCCGGGCGAGACATCTTGACCTCGACCTGCTCCAGATCCGACAGCGCCTCGCGCACGCGGTCCATGGTGCGCTGCTCGGCCACGGCCCCCTGATGGGTGGCGTCGAGCACCACCCGCAGCTCGGCGGTGTGCTCCCCGCGATCGGAGCGACTGTCCACCCGAGGATCGGAGCCGACCACCGCATACACGGACTGCACGCCGTCGACGGCCAGGATCCGGGTCTCGGCCTGCTCCACCCGTACCAGCGTGCGCTGCAGCGGGCTGCCCACCGGCAGCGACAGCTCGGCGGCGAAGCGCCCCTGGTGCAGCTCGGGGATGAGCTCGGTGCCGAGCTGCGAGCCCAGCCCCACGGCCGCCACGAGCAGCAGCGCCACCACACCCATCACCGTGCCCGCACGGGACAGCCCGGAGCGGATCACGCCGTTGTAGCGCTCGGCCACCCGGTCGTAGCCGCGACCGAAGCGCTCGGCAGCGGCCAGGCTCACGCGGGACACCACGGGCAGGACCCGGTTGGACACCCACAGCACGGGCCACACCATCCACGCGAGCACGGCCATGCCGACCAGACCACCGCCCCGCCCCACCACGGCCACCACCAGCCGAGCCACGCTCCAGGGGTAGAGCAGCCGCCGCCAGAGCGCCCGCCGATGCCAGGCCTTGGCGTCGCGCCAGTCTTGCAACGCCGGCTGCAGCGTCTCTCGCACCAACCGACGCAGCTGCCCGAAGCGGCCCTCCCCCTCTTCGCGCTGCAGCGACGCCACCAACCCCTGCGGCACCACGTCCGACGGCGACAGCAGATCCACCGCGGAGAGCATCGGCACGGCGAGGAGCGCCACGGCCAGCGACGCCAGCAGCGAGGAGACCACGGCCAGGGCGAGGTCGCCGAACAGCTCTCCCGCCACACCCTCCACGAAGGCGATGGGCAGGAACACGGCCACCGTGGTCAGGGTGCTCGCCGTGACGGCCGCGGCCATCTCGGCGGCTCCGTTCACCGCGGCCTCGCGCCGCTCCTGGCCCTCCTGGGTCAGACGGTGGATGGCCTCGAGCACCACCACGGCGTTGTCCACGAGCATGCCCACGCCCAGCGCCAGGCCGCCGAGGGACATCAGGTTCAGCGACACCCCGAGTAGATACAGCGGCGAGAACCCGATGATCACGGAGATCGGGATCGCAAGCCCCACGACGGCCGTGGCGCGGAAGTCGCGGAGGAAGAGGAACAGCACGCCCACGGCGAGCAGGCCGCCGAGGATGGCCGTGCTCTGCAGGTTGCCCACGGCCAGCTCGATGAAGGCCGCCTGGTCCTCGAGCACGTCCACCGACACACCGTCGGGCATCTGGCCCGCCAGCCCCGGCGAGCCGCCCCACTGCGCAGGCACGCCGTCGCCGTAGAGCACCGCCTTCACCCGCCGGGCCACGTCCACCACGTTGGCGTCGGCTTCCTTGAAGACCTCCAGCTGCACCGCCTCACCGGCGTTCATGCGCGTGACGAGCTGCCGTTCCCGGTGCTCCTCGTGCAGGATCGCCACGTCCACCAGGGGCACCAACACGCCGTCGCCGCGCCGGATCCGCACCTGCTCGAGCTCGTCCACGCCCCGATACTGGTTCAGGGTGCGGATCAAGTACTCGACGTCTCCCTCGATGATGGAGCCGCCGCTGATGTTGACGTTCTCCTGGGCGAGCGCCTGCTGCACCTGTTGCAGCGTGAGCTGGCGGGCCGCGAGCCAGTCCTCGCGCACCTCGATGCGGATCTCCCGCTCCAGCCCACCCTGCACACGCACGGCCGCCACACCAGGCAGCCCCTCCAGCTCTCGCTTGATCTCTCGATCCGCGATGTCGCGCAGCTGGTACAGCGCCGCGTCGCCGCTGGGAGCCCCCTCCACCTCCGGATCTGCCGACAGCGCGAGGCGGAGGAACGGATCGAGGCTGGGGTCGTAGCGCAGGATCAAGGGGCGATCGGTGCCCTGGGGCAGCCAGACCGTCTGCAGGGACTCACGGATGGTCTGCGACGTGGCGGCCATGTCGGTGCCCCAGTCGAAGCCGAGCACCACGTCGCTGCTGCCGGCCCTCGAGCGACTCTCCAGCGTCACCAGCCCGTCCAGCGTGGCCAGCGACTCCTCCACCGGGCGGCTCACCTGGCTCTCCACCTCCTGCGGAGCAGCGCCGTCGTAGGCCGTGCGCACGGTGATCGTGGGGTAGCCGATGTCGGGCATCAGCTCCACGGGCAGCCGCTGGTAGCCCACGAACCCGAAGGTGAGCGCCGCCAGGAACATCATCGTGGTGGCGACGGGATGGTCCACCACGGCTCTGAACAGGGTGATCACCCTTCGTCGCCCTCGGTCGCGTCCGGCTTCACCGCCCCGGCACCCGACGCCTCCTGGCTGTCGTCCTCGTCGTCCACCACGCGGATCCGCCCGCCGTCGCGCAGGTGGGACTGACCCACGGTGATCACGCGCTGGCCGAGCTCCACCCCGGCCGACACCTCGGCCCAGTCGTCGTCCACCAGCCCCAGGGTCACGTTGACGCGCTCGGCCACGAGTCGCTCGCCGGCCTCCTCCTCCTCCTCGGCGCTCTCCTCGTCCTCTTCGTCACCTCCGCCGCCGAAGGGCCACCAGCCGCCTCCCCCGCCGTCGTCGCCCTCCTCGGCATCCTCGTCGTCGTCCTCCTCCTCGGGAGCCGGGACGATGCGGTACAGGACCGGCAAGCCGTCTTCGTAGACCAGCGCCTCCTTGGGCACCACCAGCACCTCGGCGTGCCGGTCCACCTCGATCTTCACCGACACGAACTGACCCGGCCGTAGCTTGCCCGGATCGGGCACGCCGATGGTGGCGCGAAAGGTCCCCGAGGCGGCGTCCACCACCGGCGACAGCCGGGAGACCTCGCCCGTGGTCCAGATCTCGTCGTCGTAGGCCGAGATCAGGCGCGTGGGCTGACCCAGCGCCACCCGGGCCAGATCGCGCTCGGGCAGCGAGGCCACCACGCGTAGCCGGCGAGGGTCCACCACCTGGAACGCGGGCTTCGCGGAGGTGGCCAGCTCGCCCACCCGCACGTCGCGCATGGCGACCACCCCGTCGAAGGGCGCGGTCAGCCGCGTGGAGCCGTAGGAGCTGCTCGCCTCGCGCGACGACAGGCGTGCCGTGCGGAGCTGATGCTCCAGATCCTCCACCTCGCGCACGGAGATGGCCCCGCGCTGCAGCAAGGACTTGGCCTCGTCCACCTGCTGCTCCAGACGAGACACCTCGGCCGAGGCCCGTGCCGCGCCCGTTCCGAGGGTCACGTTGTCGAGCACGGCCAGCACGTCGCCCTTCTCGACCGGATCTCCCTCGTCCTTGCGGATCTCCCGCACGACCCCGGTGGCCTCTGGAACCAGGTCCGCGCTGGCTTCGCTCTCCACCACGGCCGAGGAGGTGAGCACGTCGGCCACGGAGCCCTTGGCGACGGAGGCCGCCTCCACGACGGTCACCGGATCCACCGCCGCGTCAGCGTCGTCACCCTTCGGCCCTTTTCCCGACTCCTCCGCGCCGGACCCACAACCCATCAACACGCCGACGATCAACATCCTCACAAGCCGATCCCCCCGCATGCCACGGACCTACGGTTCGAGTGCGCGCTTATTTCGGCCCCCACGGCCCGACCCGGTCACGGCTTGTCATTCGCCTCGAACGTGCGAATATGTGCGGCCGCGACGCGCAGTGCCTAGGAAGACCCCGTTGGCAGAAGGTCCGAGAGCATCCACCGCCGAGTTGGCCGAGCTGATGGACGGGCTCGAGCGCCGACACCGCATCTCCGATCCCGCTCAGCGCGAGGTCTTCGAGGACCAGCTCCTCGACACGCTGCAGCAGGCCATCCACTCGGTGCGGCGACCGCTCCGGACCGACACCTCGTCCACACCACCGAGGCGGGTGGCCATCGCGATGGGCCTGGCCCTACAGACGGCCCCGCACCTGTCCGCGGTCCTGCCAGATCCCGTCCGGGCCGGGAGCGTGGAGCCCGGAGAGCCCCCTCGGCGCGACGACTTCCCGCCGCTGATGAAGGGCAACGACGCCCTCGAGGAGGCCCTGGGCATTCCGTACTGGGAGATCGAGGAGCTCCGAGACGAGATCGATCGCCGCGCCGGCGTGGTGCTCAAGCAGAACCGCGTGGCTTCCTGGCTGTGGTCGTACTTCGATCTGCCGGATCGAGACGGAGCCGATCGGCTCGGGCGCGTGTTGTTCCCGGGGGTGGAGCAGCAAGGCGCCGACGTGGTGCGGCGGGGCCCCAACCTGTACGTGCTGGTGGACCAACCCCAGCCCCCACCGCTGGCGGCCCTGTGGCTCCCCTGGCTGGCGCCGCGGCGGGCGACGTCCCCCACGTCGTTCCGCAGCCGCGGGGTGGATCCGGGGCTGCGCACCCGGATCGCGCGCGGGATCGGTGCCGACGAGGAAGAGGTCTCGGGCCTGCTCGACGGCATGATCTGTCTGGTGCCTCGCGAACAGGCCTCGAGCTTTCTGCACCTCGACCAGTGGCGGAGCAGCGGCCGTGCCGTGATGACCGATCTGGGCGGCGCCTACACCGGCGGAGAGTGGCTGGCCCGCCCTCTGCCTCCCAACGGTGCCGACTGGAAGTCGTGGCTGTCGGCGGACGCCCAGGGGCGCTTGGCGCTGCAGGGATCCGCGAGCCAGATCTTCGACTCGCTGGCGCTACCGCGCGTGGCCCACATGGCGACCCTGCTCTACGCCGCCGCCCTGGCCACCGTCGACAGCGACGGACTGGGCGTGGGGGAGCTGCGTCGCCGAGATCTGGATCTGTTCGACCTTCCGCTGCACATGCGCTCGGTGCTGCAGCCCCTGATCGACTGGGCAGCGAGCCCCGAGACGCACACCACGCTGGCCGCTGCCCTGGAGCGACCCGTGCGGGGGGTGGCGGCCCAGCTCACACGGCTCGGGCGGGAGTGGACGGATCACACGCTGCGGGCCTGGTGCGGCCTGCCAGGCACCACCAAGGCGCCCTCGATCCAGACGCTGCTCACGGAGCACCTGCTGGCCTCCTCCTACTCGCTGCGGGAGCTGATGCGCTTCGAGCCGGATCCGCGCTGGGAGCACACCGATCTGATGCTGCTGTTCGTGGCGCACTACCTGCGAGAAGCTCGCCTCGAGCGGCTGTGGATCAAGCCCATGTCGGACGTGGCCGAGGGGCACGAGGGACGCCTACCCCCCGTCGAGGACATCCCCGGGCACTGGTTCTGGCGCACCTTCCTTCGCCTTCTGGAGTGACGCCCAGCCGCGACCCACCTGCAGGTACACGGGCACGCGCCACAGCTCGGCCCCGCGCGGGAGGGAGGGAGGGGGCGTAGCCCGCAGCGACCTCTGCGTACCAGGGGCCCACCCACGCGACCTACGACGTGATCCTCCACCCAGAACTCGGACCACATCGATCCACGCTGCCGCCGGCGTAGGGCGTGATCCACATGCCGGCAGCAAAGGTGGCCAGCCGCACCCCCACCTCGACGCGACCCCGCTGCAGCTGAGGCGACACCCGCGCATCCAGCGTGTCCGTGAGCCACTGGAGCTGCCACGGGCCCCGGCGAATGCCGGCGTCGAGGATCCCGTGAGACTCCGACTCGAACTGCCCACCGCCGGCGAAACGCACCTCGGTGGTGGGTTGCGCCCCTGCCATCGCCGCCCAGGCCGCCCAGATCACCACGTGGACCCCCGCGCAACATATACGGTGCTGTCGTGGAGGCTTCCCTGAGCTCCCACCCTGCCCTCGAGCGGAACCTCAAGCTGTATCCCTGGCTGCACGTAGGCCGGAACGGCCTCTTCTGGCTGCCGATCTTCGTGCTCTACTTCTCGGCGCACCTCAGCCCCGCCGAGGTGCTGCGCCTGGAAGCGCTCTACTTCTTCGGCGTGGTCCTCATGGAGGTTCCGTCGGGCTACCTGTCCGACCGCATCGGACGCCGACCGATCCTGATCGTGGCCACCTTGGCCTGGGCCCTGGGCAGCGCCGTGCTGGCCTTGGGCGGAGCCTGGTGGGTGTTCGCCGTGGGCCAACTGCTGCTGGCACTGGGCATGTCGTTCCAGTCGGGAACGGACACGTCGCTGCTCTTCGACACCTTGGCCGAGCTGGGCCGAGAGCACGAGGTGGCGCAGCGCGAGGCCCAGGCGCAGTCCTGGGCCTTCGCCACCCTGGGTGCGTCGGCGCTGGTCGGCGGGCTGATCGGCAGCGTGGACCTGTCGCTGGGCCATGCGCTGTCGGCCATCGCTGGCTGTGTCGGCATCCTGGCAGCCGCAGGCATGCAGGAGCCCCCGTCGAGTGGCCGCGCGCCAGCCCCCGAGGCCCAGGTGGGCGACGTGATGCGCCACACGTCGGACCCGGTGCTGCGCTGGACGCTGGCCCACGCCATCGGCTTCACCGTGGTGGCGCACATTCCCTACGAGCTCTTCCAGCCGTGGCTCGCCTTGCTGGTGGGACCGTCGACGCCCCCCGCGGCCGGCGCGACGGTGTTCACCATGATGATGTTGGCCTCGGTGTTCGGACCGAGGGGCCCTCGCCTGGCCGATGCGCTGGGCCCCTCCACCGCACTGCTGATCTCCTGGGCCGTGCTGGTGGGGGTGGTGGCCTCGATGGCCGTGGCCGTGCATCCCGCCATCCTCGCCATGATCGTGCTGCGCAGCGTCCCCACGGCGCTGGCCCGTCCCGTGCTGACGGGGGTGACGCACCCCAGGCTGCCGTCGAGCCTCCGTGCCACCTGGCTGTCCTTGGAGAGCCTGGCCGGCCGGCTGTCCTTCGCCGTCGTCTTGTTCGCCTCCTCCCACCTCCTGGGTGCATCCCACGGCTGGACCTTCGGAGCCATGCAGGCCTTGCTGCTGCCCGTGGCCGCAGGCGCCGCATTGCTGGCGTTGGGGGCCTGGTGGCTCGCGCCTTCGGCGGTCAGAGCGCCAGGGTCGCCACCGGAGACGCCTCCAGATCCGGCAGCTCCAGGATGACCGCCGAGCCTCGCTCGCAGACCCGCATCACGCCAGACAGCGCAGCCACCGAGCGAGACAGATCGGCGCCCATCCCCTCTCCGGCCAACCACCTCGCCTGGCCGCTCGCGACGGACACCTCGAGGCGGAGCCATCCCCCGCAGAGCGACCACCGGATCCGGAGGCACAGCCCGTCTGCCGCGGCGATGGCCTCGACCAGCAGCCCCGACACGAGACGCCTGAGCAGCTGCACGTCGGTGGCCAGGCGCAGGTCGGGCTCGGAGGGCTCCAGCAACAGCTGGGTGCCCGAGCACATCAGATCCGTCGCCACCAAGGCCACCGCGTCTCCGATCACCCCGGCCACGTCCACCCGCGTGATCACGAGCGATGTCGCTCCGTCCTCGACGGGCGACAGATGCACGAGGGCATCCACCCGACGGCACAGCTGACGGGTCGCGCGGTGGATCTGACGCAGGTGGGCCGTGGCGTCGCCTGCCTCCTCCAGCGCGAGCTCGGTGAAGCCGAGCACGGTCTGCAGCGGTGTGCGGAGGTCCCGGCTCAGCATCGCGAGGGAGGCGTCCCGGCGACGCACGACCTCGAGGGCGCGCCGTCGTGCAGCAGCCACGTCCGGCCGGGGCACCGCTGGCACGGGCTCGGGCGACCGCCGCAGCGCGCGCACCACGACGGCGACCACCGCCGCGCAGAACAACACGCTCACCAAGGGGAAACCTGACATGTCGTCGCCATCGGCCAGCTCGCCCACGCCTTTAGGCGGTGTCCCGATGTGTCAGCCCCCCTTGGCGCCCGCCGCGACGGATCCCAACATGGCGCGCATGGGTTGGCTGTGGCTGTGGCTCGGGTGGATGTGGACGGCGGCGGCGCAGCAGATCAGCGCTGCGCCGCCTCCCGAGCCCGTGGGGGTCGAGCTGCCGCTCCCCCCCGAGGGCTGGACGACCGTACAGGCCACCTACCTGGAGCTGCACGGACCGCCACAGCGGATGGAGCTGTTGCTGCGCCTGTCGCGACACGGCTCCGAGGTACTCCCCGAGCTCGCCGAGGCGCTGGACGTGCCCATCGGCCGCACCATCCACGTCTACGTGGCCGACAGCGACGAGCGCTTCCGCACGCTGCAGCCCGGCACCGCTCCCACCTGGGCCGACGCCACCGCGTACCCATCGCTGGGGGCCGTGTTCCTGCGTGATCCGCGGGTGCGCGTGGCCGTCGACGAGCCCCTGGAGCAGGTGTTCGACCACGAGCTGGTGCACGTGTTGCTGGGGCGCGCCTTCGCGCCGCGTCGTCCACCCGCCTGGCTGCAGGAGGGCGTGGCCCAGATCCTGGCCCACCAGACCGACCCGACCACGATCTCGCGCACGCTGTCGTCGGCGTCCGCCCGCGGCACCTTGCCCACGCTGCGGGCCCTGGAGGCCGGCTTCCCCCACGACCCCATGCGGGCCCGAGCCGCCTACGCCCAGTCCGCCGACTTCGTGCAGTACCTGATGGTGGAGCACGGCGAGCAGGTGGTGCCCCAGCTGGTTCGCCACGCGGTGGGGGGCGCGGATCTGCGAGGCGCGGTGCAGCGCGCCACCGACCAGTCGCTGGACGACGTGGAGGCGGCCTGGCGCTCCCGCTGGACCCAGCGCACGGGCATGGCCGCTGCCGTCCTCGGGAGCATCGGGGAGTGGGTGTTCGGCCTGGGGGCGGTTGCGCTGCTCGTCGGGGGCGTGATGCGACGACGTCGGTTTCGTCGTCGTCTGCAGGAGATGGAGGAGGAGGAGGCGCTGGTCGACGCCCTGGTGGAGCAGATGCGTCGTCGACGAACGCAGACATCGCCGCCACCTTGATCCCCAGAGGGTGTAGAGGTACCAAGGGGCCGGGGCCGAGCAGGCGCCGGAGGCTGGATGGGCGAGCGCACATCGAGGGTGGACTTGCGCGGGTGGCTCAACGACCCGTGGCTGTGGGTGGCCCTGTGCGTCGGCCTCGCGGTTCGCGTGGTGCCGTTGGCGATCTGGCCGCAGGTCGAGTGCATCCGCGACGAGTGCATCTACCGCGCCATCGCCGCAGCCATCGTGGACGGCAAGGGCCTGGTGGTGGCCAACAAGGGATGGCTGCCAGCACCCGGGTACCCCTACCTGCTGGCGTGGAGCAAGGAGCTGTTCGGCTCCATGCAGCCCGTCAAGGGCTTCCAGGTGGCGCTCTCCTTCTTCTCGATCCCCATGATGCTCGCCATCGGGCGCATCGTGGCCGATCGGCGAGCCGGTCGCATCGCCGCGATGCTGTTCGCCCTGAACCCCACGATCGCCTGGTTCACCAACACCCAGTGGATCGAGACGGTCTACATCTTCCTGCTGCTGGCCGCGAGCCTGGCAGTGCTGGTGGCCCAGCGCACGCGGGGCGTGTCCGTCGCGTGGCGCTACGCCGCACTGGGAGGGGTGGCGCTGGGCGGTGCCGTGCTGTTCCGCGGTATCGCGACCTACCTGCCGCCATTGTTCATCCTGGCCCTGTGCTGGCCCGAGCCCTCGCAGGGAGGCGAGGAGGTGGACCGGATGGACGTGAACACCTGGGTCGCCTCGGCCAAGCTGCGCTGGCGCTCGGTGGTGGCCTTCCTGCTCGCGGCCTTCCTCACCGTGGCGCCCTACTCCATCCACGCCAGCGGACGGCACGGCGGCTTCATGGTCTCCGACGCCACCGTGGGTCACGTCCTCTTCCTGGGGAACAACGACTTCCCCCCGCTCACCTTCGACTACGGCAACGGCATGCTGACCCAGCCGTTGTTCAGCCGGTATCTCCGCACGGGACGGCGCCCCTGTCGGCGCGATCGACCCCCCGTGCGGTCGAGCAAGTGTGAGGTCCAGCAAGCGCTGGCATGGGCCAAGACCCACCCGGACAAGTTCGTGGCGCGGATCCCCATGCGCCTCGCCCAGATCCTCAACCCCAACTCGTTCCTCACGAGACACGTCAGGTGGGGCTTCTTCCCGGGCCTCCCTTGGTGGGCCAAGGAAGGCCTCACGGTGCTGATCGTGGTGTGGAGCATGGCCACCGTGCTGCTCGGGACGGCGGCCGCGTGGGCACGCGCGCGCGGGCCCTGGGCCTGGATCGCCATCGGCACCACCCTCTACACCCTGGCGATCACCGCCATGATGTACGGAATGTCCAGGTTTCGCCTTCCTCTCGAGGCGCTGTGGACCGTGTACCTGGCGATGTTCCTCGCCGACCCGCGGGGCACGATCCAGACCCTGTCCGAACAGCCAGTACGCTTGGCGGGAGCGTTGGTGACTCTGCCTCCGCTGTTCGCGCTGATGTTGTGGTACCTGCCCACCGGATTTCCCTTGTTCTGGCGGTAGATACGAGCGCAGGCATTTTTTTGACCGGCCGCAAGCCAGTACCTCTGGATCCGGCTACGCTTGGTTCATGCGTTTCCTTCTTCCCCTTTCCGCGATTCTGTGTGCATGTGCTCCCATCGAACCGTCGGGTCATCCCTTCGAGGCGGTGGCTGTGGACGAGCCGGTGTACGAGCTGGTGGCGGAGGAGGTCCGCACCGACGACGAAGATCCCTCCTTCGACTTCGAGGAGGAGGATCGCGCCGACACAGTGACCACGCAGGTCGCAGGCGCATCCTCCGAAGAGGAGGGCGCCGATCCAGATGCCCTGGTGCCCGTGCAAGCCGTTGCTCCGACGCCGCTCTCGGAGGAGCCTCCAGCGCTTGCACCGTCTACGATGGTACCCGTTTGGGACCCGACGAAACCTCTTTCTGACGCATCGTTCGGGATCCGTGTTGTGGCCACGCTGCTGGAGCTGCAGCCTCCACGTGCCGTGCTCGGCCTGTCCGACGGCACCGAGCACGTGGTGACCCCTGGCGCCATGCTCGAGTCCGAGGGCCTCCTGGTGCTGGCCATCGGTCGGGATGCGGTCCAGATCGCGAAGATCACGCCGCAGGGCTTCCACGCGAGCGTGCAGACCGAGACCGTTCGCACGCTGTACGCAGGCGACGACCGTCCGTAGCTGACCTGACGCCTCGGACTTCCGTCACCGTCTGACGGAGGCTCGGGCACTTTCGCTGGCACGGTGCGTGAACCGGAGGGGCCGGAGGCCCCATGGATCCGGTGACCCGTACTTGCTGCGCGTTGTTGCTCGGCGTGGCCCTGGCTCCCCTGGCGCCAGGGCCCGACACCGCCGTGTGGTGCCTAGCCGTCGGGCTGGGCCTGCTCGCGCTCCCTCGCCTGGCAGGTTCGGGGTTGCTCGGTCCGCGCGGGCTCTTGGCCGCCGTGGCCCTTGGCATCGCCGTTCCACGGACGATCCCCGCAGGACCCGAGCTGCACGGTCCCGTGAGCGTGCTGGGAACCCGCGTGGGAGCGTCCCTCGGCAGGCGAGGAGACGTGCGCCTGCAACGGGTCGCTGGCCCCCGAGTCCCCTGGCACGAGCGCTCCGGGCGCGTTCGGGTGGTCTTCGACAGTGCCCCGCCCCCCGCTGGCACGCCGGTGGTGGTCTTCGGGCAGGCTCGGCCTGTGCGTCCGGTGCTCCCCGGAGCTCCCGATCCCGTGCGCGCTGCATCCTTGGTGCGCATCGTCACCGAGCTGCGAGCGGAGCGCCACGTGGCCATCGGCCGCTCGCCGCACCCCTCGCCGACGCACGACCCCACGGGGCTCCTGGCCGCCGTGGCCCTCGGCGACCGCTCTGGGCTGTCGCGGGAGACGGTGAGCCGGCTGCGACGTACCGGAACCGCACACCTGCTGGCCATCAGTGGCTTTCACGTGGGCGTGGTGGCGGGTCTGGCGTCCGCACTAGCCTCGGGTGCGCTGCGGCTGGTGGCTGCCGTGCGAGCCCTGGGCATGCCCCAAGGGTCGGCGTGGATCCTCGGGGCTGCTGCGGGGTGGCTGTACGCCCTGACCGCAGGTGCTCCCCTGTCGGCGCAGCGTGCCGCGGGCCTGCTCGCGCTGGTGGCGCTGGGTCGGCTTGCGGGACGCTCCACCGATGCTGTGCCACTGCTGGCCTGCGTGGCCGTAGCGTTGGCCGTGGTGGATCCGTCGGCCCTCGCCACACCATCGTTCCAGCTGTCCTTCGGCGCCGTGCTCGGCCTCGTCACCTTCGGCGCGCGATGGGCGCAGCACGTGCCCGATGCGTGGCCGCGGCCGCTGCGATGGGCGGCCACCGCCATGATCGCCTCGGGCTCCACCACGCTGGGAACCCTGCCCGCCGCTGCGTGGTGGTTTCAAGATCTGGCGCCGCTGTCTCCCCTCGCCAACCTGTGGGCGCTTCCGCTGATGGGCTTCGGCATCGTGCCGGCCGCCGCCGCTGCGTGCTTCGCTCCAGCGCCCCTCGACCTGTGGGCCGGGTGGCTCGGCACCACCCTCGCGCAGGTGATGATCGGGGGGCTCGCACCCCTCGACGTGGAGCCGTGGCACCCAGCCGTGGGGCCCGTCGGGGCGCTGGCCCTGGCGACAGCCCTGGCGCTGGGGCTTCGGTGGCCGACGCTGCCCGTGGTGATGGTGCCCGCGATCCTCGGTGCACCGGCTCCGCGCGTCGCGCACCTCCGGATCACCATGCTCGACGTGGGCCAGGGCGATGCGATCCTGGTGGAGGACGCCAGGGACGGCCGCACGCGACGCTGGCTGGTGGACGGCGGCCCCTCCTACTCCGACGTGCTCCGCTGGCTGCGCAGGCGCCGGATCCGACACCTCGATGCCGTGGTGGCGACCCACGACGAGTGGGACCACACGGCCGGGCTTCCCGCAGTGCTGGGGGGTGTGAGCGTGGAGGCGCTGTGGACGATGGAGCCATCCGCGCGCCTGCGAGAGGCCGCAGACGCAGCTGGCGTGCCGGTGCAGGCACCCACGGAGCACCTGTGGCCACCCGCAGGCCCCCTGCAGCTGTCGGCGAACGATCGGTCGGTGGTGCTGGGTGTGGGGCCCGTGCTCCTCACCGGCGACCTGGAGCGCCGGGGCGAGCGGGCGCTGTCGCAGCTGCTTCCCAGCACGTTTCCGATCTTGAAGGTGCCGCATCATGGATCGGCCACGTCCACCAGCGATGCGCTACTCGAGGCCGCTCGGCCCGAGCTCGCGCTGGTCTCGGTGGGCGCCCACAACCGCTACGGACATCCGCACCCAGAGGTGCTCGCACGGCTCGAGGCAGCGAGCGCCACGGTGCTGCGCACCGACCTACACGGCACCATCGTGGTGGAGGTCGGCCCACAGGGCGACTGGTCGGTGCAGCTCAGCCGCTCTCACGCGTCGCCTCCGCCTGCCAGCGCGCCCCTCCCAAGAACACCGTGAGCGCCACCAACGCGAGCACCCCCGACATCCCCTGGCTGTAGGACAACGTCTCGCCCAAGACCTCGGGCAGGAAGAACCCGCGCGACACGTCCCCGCGGAACACCTCGGTGACCGAGCGCACACCGGCGTAGAGCAGCAGGTAGAGCAAGAACACCTGTCCGTCGAAGCGGCGGTACCGGTAGAAGAGGTTCGTGACGACGGCGATCGCCAACAGCGCTGTGGCTTCGTACAGCTGCACGGGGTGCAGCGCGATCCCCGCAGGGGCGAGCTGTGTTCCCTCTGGGAACGTGACGCCCCAGGCCTGATCGGTGGGCAGCCCCCAGCAACAGCCCGCCGCATAGCAACCCACCCGAGAGATGGCGTGGGACAGGGGAAACGCCGTGCCGAAGGTGTCCCACACGGCGAATGCCGGCAGCCCCGCTCGACGCATCAGCCCGAACCCCACGGGGATGCCCACCACGAAGGAGCCGTAGAACACCAGGCCCCCGTCACGCAGATCGAGGACCTGCCACAGGGAGTCGTACAGCTCGGGGTGCTGCAGCACGAACAACACCCTCGAGCCCAGCAAGCCGGTCACGGCCATCCAGAAGATGACGTCGGCCACCGGGTTCAGATCCAGGCCCAGCCGCTGACAACGCCACAGCACGATGCTGCATCCCACCAGGAACGCCAGCGCACCCATGGCGCCATAGGTGTGGATCGACAGCCCGCCGATGTCGAAGAGGATGGGGTGCACCACACGTCCGCGCAGACGGCGCGTATAACTTGCTGACGGCCAGCCAGGGCGCTACACCGCGGCTGCTGTCAGGAGGGGTGTGTGAACCGCCGAAACGTCGTCTTCGCCCTGTTCGCCGTGGTCGGCTTCCTCCTGGATCAGGGCACGAAGGCCTGGATCGTGGCCAACGTGGAGTACGGCGTCGGCGAGATCAAGGTGATCGATGGGCTCTTCTCCATCGTGCACGCGCAGAACCCCGGTGCCGCCTTCGGCCTGTTCGGCAACTTCGAGTACCGCCACTACCTGTTCCTGGTCTTCACCATCATCGCGGGCGTGGTGATCGTCGACATCTTCCGGAAGCTGCCCGTCGACGACTGGTTCATGTCGTCGGCTCTGGGCATGATCTTGTCCGGCGCCCTGGGCAACGCCATCGACCGGGCCCGGCAGCAGTACGTCACGGACTTCCTCCGCTTCTACACGGAGAACGACTCCGTCGTCGGATTCCTCCACGGTGTGGGCCTGCCCGCCGAGTACCCGAGCTTCAACATCGCCGACGCGGCCCTCGTCATCGGCGTGGGCATGTTCATCTTCCACAACCTCTTCCTGGAGAAGAAGGAAGAAGACGACAAGGGCGACAGCGACGGAGCGACGAACGACGAGGCGAGCCCGCCGACAGAGCCCGAGCCGTCGCCGGAGTCCGAGCCGCCCACCTCCGACGTCGACAGCGCCGAGTCGGAGCCGGCGACCCCCTGAGCCTCACGGCGGCGTTCGCGCCCACTCCACCGTGAGCAGATCTGCGGGCGGATCGACCGACCCAGCGTCGAGCACCAGGTGCAACCGCTCGTCGGCGGCCGCCTCGTAGCCCAGCGACACGGGCCTACCATCCGTGCTCGGCGCACTCTGTACGATGCTTGTGCAGTCGGCGTCCCGCAGCGTGGCCACCGCGTCGAACGTGGTCCGGCGGTAGGTCACCTCGAGGCGCTGCCCTGCCTCGACCTCGATGGGAACCACCCGCACCGGCATCTCGTCCTCGGACGCATCGGCGTGGTACCTCCCAGGCGGAACCACGGGCAGGGCCGCCGCTGCCTCGCAGCTCTCGGCGACGCCCTCGGGCAGCGGCTCGTAGCCCTCCAGATCGGCGTACACCACCCGGATCTTGGCGTCTCGCCGGGTCTGCAGTCGGATGGTGTTGCCGCTGGCAGCCACGTCCCGGTACGTCATCCGTCCCAAGGACAGCTCGGTGGCCGACAGCGGCGCCGACAGCCCCAGCACTTCGGTGGACACCGAGGTCCGTCCCACATCGGGCAGGTGGGTCACGGTGCCCGACGTCTCGAGGATCACGTCCCCCACCCCGCCAGACGTCCACTGCAGCGCCAGATCGTCTCCAGGTCCGAGCAGCGCCCAGTGGGGAGGCGCCATCGACGTGATCACGAGCGGATCGGCGAAGACGATGTCGCTCGTACCCGTGTAGGGAGCCAGCTCACCACCGTGCAGTGCCAGCCCCAGACTCTCACTGCCGAGGTCGAAGGGGCCGGCCGAGTAGTACGTGCCCAGACCGCTCGATCGCTGCCGCTCGAGCACGACCTCTCCCACCCTCACCTCGGGGCCCGCGTCGAGCAGGGTGGCCGTGTTGAAGGGCATCAACTCCAGCAGCGTGGCCTCGTCCACCGACCGACCCTGCGCCGGGTAGCCCATCACACACAGATCGCGTGGCGCGAACAGGCATCCCGCCGCGTTCGCCAAGCCACCATCGTCGTCGACGAACACGGCCCCGGCAGACCTCACCTCGTCGTCGAGCCACCACGCACGTGTCGAGCGGAGCACCACGCTCCCGAAGCGGTCCACGGCACCTCGATCCGTCGCGGCGACCGCGCTGTCGTCGGCCTCTGGCGCTGGCTCCAGCGACACCGACGCTGGCGGTGCCCCACAGCCGAGCCACATCCACATCCAGCCCACAGCCACCTCCCACCGAGCACCCGGAGCCGATCGCACCTGGGAAAAGGTACCTTTCCGTTTCGAGGATCGGAGGTCGACATGCGCACGTCCGCACTGTTGGTGGCCTTGTGCGCGGGGTGCACCCAGGAGGCCCTGCTCCGCTCGGAGGCAGCAACGGCTTCCCTGCCCGACCTCGCGCCACCACCACTCCTCGGGCGAGCCCACACCGACCGGATCTCCCAGCTGCCGCCCTCGCGAGCCGACGTGCTGTTCGTGGTGGACAACAGCTCGTCCATGTCCGACGAGCAGTCCACGCTGGCAGCCAACTTCCCGCGCATGCTGTCGTGGCTGCAGACATCGGGGGTGGACTGGCACCTGGGCGTGGTGGCCACCGACATGACGGATGGCGCCCATCGGGGTCGCTTGGTGGCCGGCGCCGGCCAGCGCTGGCTCGAGCCCACCACAGCTCGGGTCGGCGAGACCTTCGCCAGCATGGTGCAGCTGGGCACCGAGGGATCGGGCTTCGAGCAAGGGCGGGCCGCCGCCTACACCGCACTCGAGACCCGCTCCCGTGGGCACAACAGCGGCTTTCTGCGCGACGACGCCTCGCTGCACGTCATCGTGGTCTCGGACGAAGACGACACCTCGGGCGAGGCCCCCATCGCCCTGCAGGACTTCGTCGCCTTCTTGCAGGACTACCGCCCGCGCCAACGCGACGTCACCTTCTCCTCCATCGTCGGCCCTCGACTCGGCTGCGACTCCGCGAGCAGCCCAGGCACGGAGTACCAGGCTGTCACCGAGCAAGTGGGCGGCGTGTTCTGGCCCATCTGCCTGGAGCCCTGGAGCACGGTGATGGAGGAGCTGGGGCGCCTGGCCGTGGGCCTGTCCTCGGAGTTCTTCCTGTCGCAGGTGCCCCTGGTGCACACCCTGCAGGTCCAGGTGATCGACGGCGACGCCGTCACCACGACCGTGCCCGACGACGACTACCGGTACGTTGGATCCCGCAACAGCATCGTGTTCACCGAGATCGTCCCCCCCGCGGGTGCCGTCGTGGAGGTTCGATACGAGGTCGCGGCGTCGAGCCCTTGAGTCCACGCCCAGACTCGACGACGCGACGTCTCCACGGCGTTATCGAGCGCCGATGGAGGTCGTCGTGAAGCTCGTGTCCCTCAACCCCGCCACCGAGGACGTGGTCGGTGAGGTCCCCGTCACCCCCGTGGACGCCATCGCAGACGTCGTGGCCACCGCACGAGCCGCGTTCGGTGCGTGGCGAGATCTGGGTGCAGCCCCCCGGGCCGAGCGGCTCGCCGGGGCCGGACAGGGGCTGCTGGACCGCGCCGAGGAGCTGGCCGCCCTGCTCACCGCGGAGATGGGCAAGCCCAAGAAGGAGGCGCTGGGCGAGGTGCGGAGCTGCGGCAAGGGGCTGCTGAAGGAGGCCGCCGAGATGGCGGAGGCCCTCGCTCCCGAGCACCTCGAGGACGCTCGCACCAAGACCACGCTCTACCGGGATCCCTACGGCGTCTGCGTGGCCATCACGCCATGGAACTACCCGATGTCGATGCCCCACTGGCTGGTCACCCCAGCGCTCGTGGCCGGCAACACGGTCGTGATGAAGCCATCCGAGGAGACGCCGCTCGTCGCACAGGCCTGGTTCGACATCGTGGCGCCCCACCTGCCCGAGGGCGTGCTGCAGATCGTGCACGGCGACGGCGAGCAAGGCCGCGCGCTCGTCGCCGCCGACGTGGACCTGGTGGCGTTCACCGGCTCCAAGGAGGTCGGCGCGAGCATCCTCGCGGCCGCTGGAGACGGGCTGAAGCGGGTGCTGCTCGAGCTCGGCGGCAAGGATCCCCTCGTCGTCCTCGACGACGCCGACCTCGACAAGGCCGCCCGCTTCGCCGCCAGGAACAGCTTCCGGAACGCTGGCCAGGTCTGCGTGTCCACCGAGCGCATCTACGTGGCTCAGTCGGTGCACGACGCCTTCGTGAGCAAGCTCGTCGACGAAGCCCGGGGCATGACCGTGGGCGACGGGGCCGAGGAGGGCACGGACGTCGGGCCCATGATCAACGCCAGGCAGCGGGCGAAGGTGGTGGAGCAGGTGCGCTCGGCCCAGGTGGCCGGGGCCAAGCTGGTGGCTGGCCA
This sequence comes from Myxococcales bacterium, assembly GCA_019634415.1. Classification (GTDB taxonomy): domain Bacteria; phylum Myxococcota_A; class UBA796; order UBA796; genus DRPG01. The sequence continues at coordinate 67,951 of JAHQVJ010000031.1, read as the reverse complement.
GCCCGAGGGCGACGGCAACTTCCTGCAGCCGATGGTGCTCACCCACGTGGACCACAGCATGGACCTCATGCGATCCGAGACCTTCGGTCCCGTGGCAGCCGTGCAGGCCTTCGACACCCCCGACGAAGCCGTACAGCTGGCCAACGACACGCCCTTCGGCTTAGGGGCGGTGGTCTTCGGCGGCGACGACGCTCGGGACGTGGCGCGCCGCCTCGACGCAGGGATGGTCGGGGTGAACCGCGGTGTGGGCGGCGCCGCGGGCAGCCCGTGGGTGGGAGCGAAGCAGTCTGGCTACGGCTTCCACAGCGGTCGCCACGGCCACCGCCAGTTCGCCCAGGTGCGCATCGTCAGCGAGCCCGCGTAGCGACGATCAGAGGCGGATCTGCACGTGGCGCCGGACCCGGGAGTGATGGTCGAGGTCCGGCGACACCGACCACGCCAGGACGAGCCACAGATCCCCCGCCAGCGCACGCCCCTGCGCTGGCTTCAGCGGCAACGCGAAGCGCAGCGCCGTGCGGCCCTCACGCTGGGCGTGGGCGAGCAGGCGGCCCTCGTTGCCGTGCGGTCGGTGGTCCCCCACCCCGAAGACGTGGTGATCGAACAGCTCTCCGCGGCCCTCCACCACGCGCGCGAAGGTCAGGTCCGCCCCCACGATGTGGTCTCGGTCGTTGAAGCCCACCACCATCCAGCCAGTGGTGGACGCATCCAACTCGACCACCAGCTCCTCCCCCCGCACCCCCCAGGACGCCTGAAGGCCCTCGATGCGACGGCTGTGCTGAAGCGGCGGATCCACCGGCTCCAGCAGTGCCTCTCCACCAGACGCAGAGCCCATGCACGCTCCCAGCAACCACGTCATCGACGCCTCCCCTTCGTTCATTTAGTAAACCAAGTTTGGTTTTTCGTCGAGGATAGGGGGGCCCATGGATGCCCTCGACGCCCGTCGCAGCCGCTTCGTCGCCCGGCTCATGGCCCGGATCTCCACGGCCTTGCAGCAGCAGGTGGTCCAGCACCTTCGGGCTGCGGGCTACGATGTCACGGTGGCCCACAACCAGGTGTTGATTCCCCTGGACCAGCAAGGAACCCGCATCAGCGAGCTCGCGCGACGGGCGGGCATCTCCGCGCAGGCCATCGGCAAGCTGGTGACGGACTTGGAGCGCAAGGGCTTGGTGGAGCGCACGCCAGACCCGGCAGACGGCCGAGCGCGGGTGGTGCGCTACACGGATCGGGGGCGCGCCTTGCTGCGCACGGCCCTGTCTCGGCTGGACGCCCAGCACGCAGAGCTGGCGGAGCTGCTCGGGCCCGATCGGCTCGAGGCGCTACGCGCCGACCTGACGCGCATCGCGCACCACGTGGACCCCGAGGGGTTCTGAACCGTCGCTGCTCACCAGACGACGAGCGGATCGGTGTCGGCGTCGGAGCAAGTGACGGTGACCTCCTCCTGCAGCGCCGCCGTGAGGCGCTCGGCCAGGCGGGGCAGGTAGCCGCGCTCGGTGTTCGTGTGCTCCGTGAGCACCACCGCGGTGCCCGACGACACGCGCGCCAGCACGTCGTGGTGCCGCATCTCCCCCGTGAGCAGCAGATCCACGTCGTCGACGCCCTCGAACACCGAGCCGCCAGCGCCTGGGCAGACGGCCACGTTCTTGATCTCCCGCTGCCCCCAGCCCTCGAGCTCGGGCGGGGCCGCGACCCGCACGTTGTCGAGCTCCAGGTGCTTCTTGATCAGCCCCACCACGTCCGACAGCGACAGGGGGCTCGCCAGCGTGGCCCGCCGGCCGAAGCCCACCTCGGGGTCGCTCACGTGGGGCTCCAACGGGCGTACGTCCCCGACGGCCCCGAAGGCCTCGATGAGCCAGTCGTTGAGGCCGCCGGCAGCCGCGTCGAGGGCCGTGTGAGGGCTGTAGACGTGCAGCCCGAGCCGAATGGCCCCCAGCACCACGCGGGCCGAGGGTGTGCGAGCCGTGAGCCGCTTCACGCCACGGAACATCGGCGGATGGTAAGCCACGATGGCGTCCACCTGACCCTCGATGGCCTCGGCCAGCACGGTCTCCGTGAGATCGATGCACAGCAGCATCGCCTTGATGGATCGGGTGCCCTCCACGATCAGGCCCGTGTTGTCCCACTTCGCCGCGAGGCGAGGCGGCGCGATCGCAGACAGCACCTCGACCATCTGCTCCAACGACGCGCCCTGCATGCGCTCTCCCCCAGCCCAGGAATCGCACCGGGCACCCGCGTGTTCGGGATGCTCGTCTAACGCACCGAGGTGTGCTCCTTGGTGTAGGGTCTGCAGGACGTGCCCAGGGGGTCCAATGCGTGCGTGGTGGCGGCTGCTCGGCCTGGCAGCCCTGACGTGCCTCTTCGTGCTGCCGAGCCTGGCGAGGGCGGGCATCCGCATCGCGGTGGCGCCCTTCGACAACGCAAGCTCCAGCAGCGAGTTCGAGGGCCTGTCCGTGGGGCTACAGTCGATGGTCACCACCGACCTGGCGATGGCCGAGTCCGTCGAGGTGGTGGAGCGCGCCCGGCTGCAGGACCTCATCGCCGAGATGCAGCTCGCCGACACGGGCGTGATGGACCCGAGCACGGCGGCCCGGGTGGGCAAGGTGGTGGGCGCCACCCACGTGGTCACGGGCTCCTTCACGGTGGCCAACGACCAGATGCGCATCGACGCACGCCTCGCCAACGTGGAGACGGCCACGATCCAGAAGGCTGCCCAGCGCACCGGGCCTCAGGAGGAGTTCTTCGACCTGGAGAAGCAGGTGGTCCGCGACCTGCTGGATCTGGCGGGCGTGCAGCTATCGGCCAAGGAGCGCCACAAGGTCGACCAGATCCACACCTTCGAGTTCGACAGCTTCGTGAAGTTCTCCGAGGGCGTGGCTCTGGGCGACGCAGATCGCTTCGAGGAGGCGGTGCAGATCCTCGAGCAGGTCTCGCGATCGGATCCGGACTTCGGGCTGGCGTCGCTGACCCTCACCGACATCCAGAGCGCGGCCAAGGAGGCAGCTCGTCGGGCGGAGGCGGCTCGCATCGTCTCGGCCGAGCAGGCCTTCGTGGCCCGCCAGGCCGAGGCCCGGCGCGAGGCGGAGCTCCTCGAGAAGCTGCGAGCGGTCTCCAAGGACACCTCGGAGGACTGGAAGCGACGCATGGCGGCCGAGCTGCTCACGGTGGTGGGGCTGGTGGGCGGCAACCACGGAGGCTTCAACGAGCTGAAGTCCAACGCCGATCGCTTCGCCCTGGAGCGCCTGGGTGAGCAGGCCTACCAGCGCATGTGGGCCGAGATGCAGCCTCGCATGCCCGAGTGGTTCCCCACCAAGATCAACCCGTCCCCCTTCTTCAGCGAGAAGTTCGGCTTCGAGCGGGTGCTGGACGGCAACCTCCGCAACTGGTTCACCGGCACCAACCACAACTACCTGCTGTCGGAGTGCAAGCGAGCCACCTCCGTGGGCGAGCACCTCGACAAGCTGTGGGTTCCGCCACGGAGGCAGCTGGAGCTCCAGCACGAGGTCCTCACCACGGCCAAGGGATGCCTGGACGAGCGCCGTTACCAAGACGCGATGATCGACGTGGCCGAGGGCTTTCGCGACCTGGGCTACGTGGGCCGGTCGACGGTGATCCTCCAGGAGCTGTCGCGCGCATCGGGCGACGAGCGCGTCCTGTCCAAGATCGCCCGGGAGCTCGAGTACAACGTGGCGCGCCAGAAGGAAGTCGACGCCTTCCCCGTGGGCAGCCCCGCCCACGAGATCCTGATGCACAAGGCGGCAAGCCGCGGCAACTACCCAGGTGTGAGCGAGCTGAAGCGCGCCGACGCCGGCAAGCGTCTGTGGCGCGCCCACTGGCGGATTCGTGGCCGCATCCCCGTCTACGACCCCCTGTTCATCAACGGCCTGCCAGCCTGGGCGATGGCGGGCAAGAGCGAGGGCTACGAGCTGGCCACCGGACCCCGCACGGGCTCCCACGAGAGCCGCTCCATCCGTCACTACCGCGACCTGCGCAACATCGGCAGCTACAGCCAGCGGCAGGCCGAGCCGCCCAGCATGTTGGTCATCGGCGGCGCCGTGCGCAAGGACCTCACCGCCAAGGTCACGCTCGACTTCACGCCCGCGTCGGACTGGTGGCCCAACAAGCTGGCCGAGAAGCCTGCAGGCTGGGCGCCCCTGGCCGAGCGGCCCTCGGCGGGTCTGCTCGTGGCGGTGAGGGAGCTGATGACGCGACCGGTGTGCGATCCCGCGGACGACACCTCCATGACGCCCGTGCCCACCACGGGGATCGGCGCCATCGTGCACGAGGGACAGCTGATGATCGCCGAGATCACCGAGACCTGGCCCGACGAGCCGGATCGCTGCAACATGAGCCGCGGACGCGGCCCCGAGGGGCTGGCCATCGGCAAGATCTACGCCAAGCGGCCCATGTCCAAGAAGCGCGCGGAGCTGACGGTCAGCGTGCGCGGGAACCGCGTGGAGGCCCGTGCCGGCGGGGCCCGTGTATCCACCACCCTGCCCGAGGCCCGCAGCGGCTTCGTGGCCCTGTACGCCGACGGCGAAGGCTACGTCGAGCTGGCCGACCCGTCATGGGAGTAAGCATGCGATGGCCCCTTAGGGCGGCGAGCACCGTGCTCGCCCTCGCCCTGTGCATCCCCCTGTCGGCGTCGGCCGGCAACAAGACCCGGGCGCTGGATCTGCCCGACGACGCAGCCAGCCGCGACGCGTCGGGCATCGGCCTGTCCAAGTACCGAGCTGCCCTGTTCTCGGCCCAGGACTACTCGGACACCTCGGGCATCCCGGACCTGGGCACCCCCAACCGCGACGTGACCGAGCTCGGCAAGCTGCTCAACGAGCAGTACGGCTTCGACGTGCAGGTGGTGCAGAACGCCACTGAGGACGACATCATCGGCACCCTCGACGCCATCAAGGCGGAGACCGGTCCCGAGGATGCCGTGATCGTGTACTTCGCGGGCCACGGGCTGTACGACGAGTCGGAGAACCGGGGCTTCTGGTTGCCCACGGACTCCACCCTCACCAGCACGTCGCGCTGGGTGAGCAACGACGACGTGGCCGCCAAGCTCCGCGCGATCCCGGCACGCCACGTGCTGGTGGTGGCCGACAGCTGCTTCTCGGGCATGTTCCGCGACACCCTGCGTCCCAGCTCCGCCGACGGCTCGGTGGCCGCGCGGTCCCTCGCCAGCAAGCGCAGCCGCATGGTGATCAGCTCCGGCTCCAACGAGCCCGTGAGCGACGCCGGCCGCGATGGCATGAGCGTGTTCGCCTACTACTTCCGCCAGAGCCTGGCCGAGGCCACGGGCCGCTACGTGATGCCCGACACCTTCTTCCCGGTGCTGCGCGAGCGCGTGAACCAGAACGCTCCACAGACGCCACAACAGGGCGTGTTCAACCGGGCCTTCCACGAGGGTGGTCAGATCGTGCTCGTGAACCGCAAGGTGGCGGAGGATCCGGGGGGTGTCGCCGACGAGCCCATCGGAGCCGACCAGCGGTCGGTGGAGAAGGCGTGCCGCAAGGAGACCTCGAGCAACGCCGACGGCTCCAGCGCCGACGAGTACGCCTCCCTGGGCGTCGGCGAGGGCTCCGCCACCGAGCAGGTGGACGCCCTCGGCGGCCTGACGGCAGACCGCCGCATGCGCCAGCGACTGGCGTTCCACGCCTGCATGGACTTCCGCAACGGGGTGATCAGCCAGTCGGAGTACGACCTGTGGCGCGGGGTGCTCGGCGGCGACGACCAAGCCGAGAAGGCGCTGGCCGACGAGGCGCTGCAGGAGCTCCGCGCGGGCGCCCGCGAGGTCCCTCCCCCCGAGACCTGCGACGCCGGCACGGCAGAGGAAGCCTCCCTGCTCGCTCGGGCCACTGCTCTGCTGCGAGACGGCACCTCGGGCGCAGCCCGCGACGAGGACCGCCAGGCGCGCACGCTGCTCGAGCAGGCGGCCACGAAGAAGTCCAGCGCCGCCTTGTGGGCCACTCTGGCGCGCGCACGGCTGTATGCGGGAGCCGACCAGGGGGAGGTGGCCCGGGCCGCGAGCACCGCCGCCAGCAAGTGCCCCGAGTGGGGCGTGCCCGACAACTACCTGGGCAACGCGCTGGTGCTGGCCAAGGACTACGACGGAGCGTTGGCCGCCTATGCCGACGCCACGCGCAAGTCCCCGGACTACGCCTTCGCCTACTACAACAAGGCCGCCGTCCAGCTCGCCAGCAGCCAGCTCGAGCCGGCGCTGGCCTCCCTCGGCAAGGCGCTGCAGCACGACCCGCTGCTCGGCGAGGCCCACCTGCTGCGCGGCAAGGTCCTGCTCGCCCGCAAGGACGTGCCCGCGGCCATCACGTCCCTGGAGTCGGCGCGGGATCTACGCCCCGATCGCAGCATGATGCACGAAGCCCTGGCCAACGCCTACGACGTGGCTGGCCGCGCAGGTGAGGCGAAGGCCGCACGGAGCAAGGCCGCAGGGCTTCCGGACTGAGCCGCAGCTCACCCGGGAGACGGACCGCTCTACTTGAGCAGCTTCTCCAGGTCGTCCACCGCCAGCTTGAACTCCGGGGCCTCCTCGACGACGCCCTCGAGCAAGATCTTGGCTTGCTCCGGCTCGTCGTTGTCGAGGGCGTCCAGCGCCTTGCCGTACTGGATCGCCGTGTCCATCTGCAGCGACTCCATCGTGTGGCTGGACTTGTTCGGGTTCACCCCCGAGTCGCCGACGGCTGGAGCCTTGCACTCCGCTCCCTCCGTGAGGATGCCGCGGGTGAGCTCGTCGGCGATCTGCGACTCGATCTGCAGGAAGTCAGCCCGCTTGCCCGTGACGTTCGACGCGCACTTGAGCAGCACCGAGGTCTCGGTGTGAACCACCCGAGCAGTGACGTTGAAGACCCCCATCACCTCCAGGTAGTGCCCGAACACGCAGTACTTGGCGCCCACGATCTTGCCGATCTTCACCGCGCGGGCGGCGTCGATCTTGTCGGTGGCCGACAGCTGCAGCTCCGCGATGACGTCCTGGATCCGGTCGCGCTCCACCACGTCGAAGCCCTCGTTGCCCGTCATGTCGCTGATGAGCATCTGGGCGAAGCCCTTCCGCAGCTGCGGAAGCTCCGGATCCGGCCCTTCGTAGTCGAAGTAGAGCACGGCCACCGTGGGCTTGACGGCTCCCTCCGACGTCGTGGTGGAGGGCGTGGAGGCCCAAGCAGGAGCCGCAAGGCTCGCAATGCCCGCAACGACGCTGCGGCGAGTGAGGTAGATGGACACGCGAACATCTATCCAACCGCAGGGCACCGGTCTCCCCCCACTCACGACAATCGGCGTTCTTCGATTCTTTTCCATCCATTACGAGGCATGACATGCGCACGCTGTGGATCTTGTTGCTGACGACGCTGCTGCCCCACGCAGCCTGGGCGTCCACCCTGGCGGTGCTGCCCTTGGGCATGGGCGCCGGAAGCGAGGAGTACGAAGGCCTGGGCACGGGTCTGGCCGGCATGATGATCGCCGACCTCACCCAGGTGCAGACGCTGCGCCTGGTGGAGCGCGAGCGCCTCGACGATCTGATGAAGGAGTTCACGCTGAACGACACGGGCTTCGTGGACCCCGCCACCGCCCAGCGACTCGGGAAGGGGGTCGGCGCGGAGCTGATCCTCACCGGGAGCTTCTCGGTGGTGCGCGACACCATCACCATGGACTCCCGGATCATCCGCGTCGAGACGGCCGACATCGTGAAGGCGGCCTCGGCGAGCGGCTCCGCCGACGACTTCGTGTCGGTGGAGAAGGAGCTGGTGGAGCAGCTACTCGACGGGCTCGACGTCACGCTGTCCACCTCGGCGCGACGAAAGCTGTTGATCCAGACCCCCACGGAGAGCTTCGGCGCCTTCGCCGACTACGGGGTGGGGCTGAAGCGCACCGCCGAGGGCAAGGTGGAGGAAGCCAAGGCGGCGTACCAGAAGGCCGTCCAGGCGGACCCCGAGTTCGTCGCGGCCCGCGAGGCCCTCACCCAGCTCCGCACGCTGGTGGAGGACCGCAAGGCCCAGCAGATCTCGGACAAGGAAGCCAAGAAGAACGCCATGCTGCTGGCCGCCATCAGCCAGTCGCCCGATCCGCGACAGATGCGAGGTAGCAAGATCACCGACGAGCAGATCGGACTCATCTTCACCCGCTGGGTGGCGCTGCTGCGGCTTCAGCGCCACTGCCAGCGCTACGAGGAGATGCAGGCCTATGCGAAGCGCCTGAAGTGGCGCGTGGGCGGCAACGACTGGGGCAGCATCTACACCCAAGCGGTCGAAGCCCACATCTCCGCGGGCATGTTCGAGCGCCAGCGGGGCAGCATGCGCGAGAACCTGGGCAAGGGCGACTACTTCTACGCCGCCCCCTACATCTTCTCCAACCTGGAGAACTACCTGTGGGAGCTGTCGGGCCTGATCGGCAACGACGTGGACCGTGGCGACGGGCTGCTGCACTCGATGGAGCGATGCCTCGGGCCCGCCGAGGAGGTGGCAGCCCTCGAGGAGCTGCAGCGCACCCTGGAGTCCCGCCGCGTGCTCGATGCTCCGCGCCGCTCGGAGGACGACCTGCCGCTGCGCGTGTCGGTGGAGCTGCAGGTGCTCTACACGAAGGCGCGCAACTTCGGAGCCAGTCCCGAGATCTTCTCCCGAGCCGAGGCAGTCACCGAGCTGGCGCCCGACAACCTACAGTCCACCATGACGTCGAAGCTCAAGCGCATCGAGAAAGCCGCCGAGGGCTGGGAGCGCCGGAAGTACGCGAGCCTGGGCCTCACCGACGAGGAAGCCGAAGCCGACACGGAGCGCATCGCCGCCGGGGAGTTCGCCGACGACCCCCAGTGCGCCGCCTTGCTGACGCACCTGCAGGAGCCCGCGAAGCGCACCCTCGACAACCTGCGCAAGCCCAAGCCCCGGGCGATGTCGGTGTACGACCGCTCCAACGTGGTGATCGCTCGTCGCTTCGGCTGCCTGGCGGGACACACCGCCGATCTCGGCAACGTCGCCGACGCCTACGCCTTCGTGAAGTCGGCGCGCACCAACGCGAGGAGCGACCGCGCCGAGGTTCCCGACTGCGTGGAAGCACTGTCCGACGCCGAGGAGGAGGAGATGCCCGACTACCCTGGCTTCGAGACCAACGTGCAGTACCAGATGACGTCCGCATGGACGGTACTGCGCAACTACTACACCGGCGTCGTGCGCAACCGCTGCGTCGAGGTGCCCTGGATGTAGACGCAGCGAACCGCACGCCCGGTCAAGACCGGGCGTGCAGAGGTGGTACGCAGGGGTGTGCGCAAGATCCTCCACGTGGACATGGACGCGTTCTTCGCATCCATCGAGCAGCGGGATCGGCCCCACCTGCGGGGCAGGCCCGTCGCTGTCGGCGGAAGTCCAGAAGGGCGAGGCGTCGTGGCCGCCGCCTCCTACGAGGCCCGGCGCTACGGGGTGCGCTCGGCCATGCCCAGCCGACGGGCCGCTCGGCTATGCCCCGAGCTGGTGTTCCTGCCCTCCGACATGGGCCGCTACAAGCAGGTGTCCCGAAAGCTGCGGGCCATCCTCGACGACTTCAGCGACCAGGTGGAGCCCCTGTCGTTGGACGAGGCCTACCTCGACGTGACCGACGACAAGGCAGGCCTCGGATCGGGCACCCTCGCAGGGCGCACGATCCGACAGCGCGTGCGCGAAGAGCTGTCGCTGACCTGCTCCGTGGGCGTCGGCCCGAGCAAGTTCGTGGCCAAGATCGCCTCGGACCATCGCAAGCCCGATGGCCTGACGGTGGTGCGCCCGCACGAGGTGCTGGACTTCATCCGCCCCCTGGCGGTGCGGTCGCTGTGGGGCGTGGGGCCAGCCACCGCCCGCAAGCTCGAGGCTCTGGGCATCGAGCGGATCGGACAGCTGGGCGACCAGCCGCTGGAGCAGCTCACCCTCACCCTGGGCAGCCGAGCCGCCCAGCTGTGGCGCATGGCCAACGGCGAAGATCCCAGACCCGTGTCGGGCGAGCGGCCCAGACGCTCGCGCAGCGCCGAGCGCACCTTCGAGGAAGACGTCACCGACCGCGCCACCTTGCACGCCGTGCTCGCCGACCAGGCGGAGCGGGTGTGCGGCGGCCTCACGAGCGACGCCGACCGAGGGCGCACCGTGACCCTCAAGCTCCGCTACGACGACTTCACCACCGTCACCCGCTCCGAGACGCTGCCCTCTCCCACCCGCACGTCCGACGAGGTCCTGCAGGCCGCCATCCGCCTCCTGGACCGCACCGATGCCGAGCATCGACCGGTTCGACTGATCGGCGTGGGTCTGTCGAACTTCGTGTCGGAGCCGCGCGAGACCGTCGACCAGCTCCGCTTGCCCTTCTAGTCCGCCGTCGAGGGCCATCTCACCGTGGCCACAGCTCCGTCTCTCCCCACTCCGACGAGTTGGCGTGCCAGTGCTCGTCGTGCTTGCGCGTGATCTGGACCGTGGTGGTGAAGGACAGCCCCCACAGGTTGGTGCCCGTCAGCAACAGCGCCTCACCCTCGTCGAACGTCCAGCTCCCGTTGCTCACTGGAAGCGCTCCCCACAGGCCCGTGACGGCAAACGTCTGATCCGACGCCAGCTCGAGCTGCAGCTGGTTGCCCGCCGAGTCCTGCATCGACCAGCTCCCCACCGGGGAGAACCCGGTGGCCCCGCCGGAGGCCACCGGAGCCATCGACGCCACCGATGCAGGCGTGGGCAGACCCGTGTCCGTCAGGGACGTGCCCTGGCTCAAGGCCGCGATCATCAATGCCCCACCGCCCAGACCCACCGCCACCCCACCGCACACCAGCACCAGTGCCGTGGTGAGCACCGCCATCCAGGTCACCCAGCCGATCCCGCGACGACGCGGGGTCGTGCGCGGCCGACGCACCGGAGAGCCGGCCGCCTTGCCCACGGCGGCGATGATCTTCTCCATGCCGTGGTCGAAGGTCTGCTCCGTGAGGGTGACGGCCTGCCGCCGCGCCAGGCCCTGAAGATCGGAAGGCAGCTGGTCCTCGCTGGGCATGGACGCGCCCCCCACCAGCACCGGGATCACGGTGACCTTGCGCTTCAGCGCCGAGCTCACCTCCAGCCTCACCCAGTCCGCGTCCTCGCGGATCCGAGCAGAGCCATCGTCGGACGCGCCCGCCCACCCCGGACCGATCACGGCCACGATGGCCTTGCACATCGAGACGCGCCGATCCAGCTCCTCCACGAAGTCCACGCCAGGAGCGAGGCCCTCGATGTCTCGAAAGACACGACCCGGAAAGACCGCATGCAACCGGTCGTAGATCCGACCCGCCTGACCCGGCACGTCGTTGTGACGATAGCTAAGGAAGATCCGTCCTCGTGTCACGATCCATCCACCGCCTGACTCCCCCAGCGCGAGCCCTGCGACAATATCTCACGCCGCAGGGCCCCGCAGGCCCCGCGCGACGAACAGCCGAACGAGCCGCAACAACCGATAGCGAGGCCCCAACGTCTCCACCCATCCGCGCTTGAGCATGGCCTGCAGCGCCCACAGGACCTGCTCGCTCGACAGGCCCACCTCTCGTCGCAGCTGCGCCATCGTGAAGGGAGCAGCAAACGAGGCCGCAGCCCGCACGACCCTCTGCTGATCCGGCTCGAGGCACCGCCACTCGTCGACCATCCCCGCATGGATCGAGCCAGGCCCGGTCCCCAGCGCCTGTAGCCCAGCCCTGAGGTGGACCCTCACCGAGTCGAGGGGCATCGACCGGAGCTGCCGCCCGAGGGCGATCAAGGCAGCAGGAACGCCATCGACCAGCTCCACCAAGGCCTTCGAGGCCACCTCCCCCACACCCTGCTCGCGTCCCGCCACACCTGCGAGTAGCCGAAGGCCGTCCTGTGTCTCGAGGGACGGAACCCGGATCGCCACCCCTGCGGCACCCTGCACGCGGCTGGTCACGATCACCCGAACGGAAGGGTGATCCTCGAGCCAGAGCGCCAAGGCATTCCACGCCCGAGGCGACAGCCGATTCGCTCCATCGAGCACCAGCACGGTGGCAAGCGAGGCCACCGTCGTGGCGAAGCCAGTCGGCAGACCACGGGCGGGCGGCAAGCCCATGTGCGTCGCCAGCGCCGTCGCCAAGGTCTCCTCGGTGTCCACGGCTCCGGCCGGCACCCACCAGGCCTGCTCGAACCCGGACTGAAGCTGCCGAGCGATGGCAGACTTGCCCACTCCCACGATGCCGTACAACCCCAAGACCGGCTGGCTGTCCAGCGCAGACTGGAGCCGTCGCATCAGCGCGCCGCGCCCCACGAGGCCGTCAGCGTCCGACAGCTCGAGTCGATACCCCTTCCCGTACACGCTCATGATGGCGGCACCGTCCTCGCCGAGCTTCCGCCGCAGCCGACACACGGTGTGCGCGACGGCCCGACTGACGCTGCCGGTCGGCACTCGCCACACCTCCTGCAGCAACTCGGCGGTATCGACCACTCGCCCTGGACGATCCGCGAGATAGCCAAGCAGATCGGCTTCTCGCCGTGTCAGCTCCACCTGCTCCGAGCCCCGCTTCAGCAAGCGAGACGAAGGAATCCATCGCCACGAGCCGATGTCCATGTGCCCTCCCTCGACGAGTCGCTTCGCAGCCCCGTCTTAGGAACGCGACCCAGGGCCAAATTGAACAATCCGTGCACACTCCACTCGTCGCAAGACCTGAGACACCGCTGCGACAACTGCGACAGGGACCCGGAGACTAGGCTCAAAGCGCATCTTGCTGGAGGTCCGGATGGACGTCTCACGTCAACCTGCTCGCCATCTCGTGCTGCACGGAGCGTCGGTGGACCTCACCGACCGCCGGGTCGTACGGGCGGATGGCACACAGGCCCGATTGACCGCCCTCGAAGCCGCGCTGCTGGGATACTTGGCGCGACAATCGGCGCCTGTTCCGAGCTCCCGACTGCTCACCGACGTGTGGGGGTACAGCCCACGCTCCGCCTCTCGAGCGCCCTACGTCACCATTCAGCGCCTGCGGCGAAAGATCGAGCTCGACCCCTCGGAGCCACGCAGCCTGCGCTCCACCTACGGTCGGGGCTACCGGCTGGTCACCGCGACCCACGCCCCCGTCGAGCGACCGATCGGTCGGACGCTGCTGGGCCGTGACCGTGAGCACCGGCAGATCTGCACCCACCTCACCTCGGGCCAGCGCCTCCTGCTGCTGACTGGTCCACCGGGTGTGGGCAAGTCCTGTCTGGCGCGGCACATCGTGGCCGACCTGCAGCGTTCGGGAACGGCCACGGTGTGGGTGGATCTGGCCCGCGCCAAGCCGGGCTCCGAGGTCATGCGCGCCCTCACGGAGACCTACGGCTCCGATCAGGACTGGGGATCGACGCTGCGCAGCAAGGGGCCCCACGTGCTGGTGCTCGATGGCGCGGAGCACGTGTCTGGCTGGCTCGGAGCCGCCGTCGAGGGATGGCTGCTCGACGCCCCACAGCTCCAGGTGGTGATCACCTCGCGGCGTCGGCTCCACCGCGTGTCCAGCCGCATCGTGCACCTGGATCCCCTCGAGCCCTCTTCGGCCACGGAGCTTCTCCTGAGTGCCGCACGCACGGCCAGCGGCGGGTTCCAGCCCACCGTGGCCCAGCGACGCGCCCTGGAGCCGATGGCGTCCGCGACCCTGGGTGGGCTCCCCCTCGCGCTGGAGTTCGCGGGGGCGCGCCTGGGCGTGCTCTCCCCCACGGAGCTCGCCGCTCGCTTGAGCCGCCCCTTCGACGTGCTTCGCGGCCCCACCCATGACCGCTGGTCGAGCCTGAACGACGCGATGGACTGGTCGTGGAACCTGCTCACCACCCGAGAGCGCCAGAGCCTGCAGGCGTGTGCCCGCCTACCGCAGCCCTTTGCGCTGGACTCCGTGGAGCGTGCGCTGTCGGACCGAGGCTGCTGGGTGATGGACGTGCTGCAGTCGCTGTCCGATCACAGCCTGCTGCAGCGAGCCCAGGGCTCGAGCCCACTGTTCCGCATGCTGGACCTCGTGCGCACCTACGTGCTCCACCACACCGCGGCAGCCCATCACTGATGTCCGCGCTCTATAGACTCCGCAGGTAGGCCACCAGCGCCCGGATCTCGGTTGGTTCGAGGTGGCTCGTGGTCCCGTGGAGATCCCCTCCGCCACACGACGGGTCGGTGAAGCGCATCTCCAGCGTGACCGCGCAGCCATCGTGCATGTAGGGCGCCCGGTACCCCACCGCTCGCAAGCTCGGGGTCTTTCGAAGCGCCCCGCCCGCCCGAACGGCATGAAGCTGATGGTCCGACAGCTGCGGGCCGTGGTGACACTGCAGACAGCCGAGCCGATCGGAGGTGAACAACGCCTCGCCCTCGGCCAGCTCCGACGCCGTCCAAGACGTGTCCACCCGGACGGGCTCGATGTCGTCGAGCCAGTCCGCCAGGTCGTGGACCACCTCGTCCTGGAGACGCTGCCCTCCCATGCGTCGCACGAAGATGGCGTCCATCAGATCCACCATCGACGACAGCGAGCCATCCCAATGGAACGGGGCCCGCTCGGCCACCCCACCCGACAGGTTCTGGGTGCGCCGGGGGCCCTGGTGCTGGAACCCCCAGACGTGACCGTCATCTTGCCCCTCGGGGTGGCAGCTGGCGCACGTGATCGATCCCGGCGGTCCAGCGTGGAAGACCGCGACTGGCGTGCTCAGCGGCGCCTCTCCGGCGGCGTTCGTCACCCCCACCCAGGTGTCTCCCTCGAAGAGGAAGCTGCCGTTGCGCGCGTAGCCCACGGGGCGGCGGTCCTCCAGCAGGGCCACCGAGGTCGGGAACCCCGGCGCGACGTCGAGCTGCTCGGTGCCCATGCAACCCGACGGACCCAATCCCGACACGGTCCGCACCAACCCCGGGCCCGCCATGGCCCGGTCGCGGGTGTTGGCCGTGGCGAGCACGGCGACCCTGCCCGACTCCGACAGGTCGAAGTCCAAGGCCAGGTTGATGCCCACCAAGCCACCGCCGGCGAGGTGCCCCCCCTCCGGGAACATCCGAGTGAGGTGGCTGGTCACCACCTGCTGGGGGCCGCCACAGTCGTCGCCGCCCCCATACGCGGGCCCACCAGGCCCCCCCGATGACGCCACCGGTCGGCGGCTGTGCGCCTGGTGCAGCACCACTGCCCCCCCTTCGGGATGCCGACGCATGCGCCACGCCACCCGCGGCACGGCCTCGTACTGGGCGGTGTGCACCAGATCGATCGCGATCTCGTCCTCGACCGCCAGCGACAACGGCTCCAGCCGCAGCACCTCCGCCGTCCGGAAGCGCGACACCCACAGGTGGTCGCCATCCAGCACCACGTCGCGGAGATCGGAGCGCACGTGGCGGGCCCGGACCACCCGCCCCTGCGACAGCTCCACCAGCTCTCCCCCCGCACATGCCACGAAGGCGACGGACCCCTGCGCGTCCACGCCGCGCGGCTCGAGGCACACCGGAACCTCCTCCACCAGTGTGCGGCTGGCCGCGTCGATGACGGCCACGGAGCCGGATCCGCGCAGCGTCACCAACACGTGTTCGCCGGAGAACGCCACCCGGAACGGCTGGGAGCCAGGCGACAGATGCACACGACCCGCCAGGGTGTCCTGCCCGACCTCCCAGAAGGCCACCACGTCCAAGCCGGGATCCGCCGCCACGGCGAGCCCCCCCTGCACAGCGAGCGTGCCCCCGTACAGGGGCACCGAAGGAAGGTCCCCCACCGGGGCAACGGGCGTGCCGGTGGACACCCCCGTCACCGTCACGGGCTCCTGGGTGCCGGTGCCGACATCGGGGCGACAAGCACCCAAGGCCAGGAGCCACCTGGCGAATGTCATGCTGCCCCTCCTGGCGCCATCATGGCTCGCCGATCGGCGCATCCGCAGATTTTCTTGTGCGCTTTCGCGCTACAGCACCGCTCGTCGCAAGAGCAGCGCCACCAACCCCGCCAGCAGCAGCAGCCACACCGTCACGCTCACGGACGTGGTCCACACCGCCCGCCGCGACTCGAGCCAGTCCCGCGGACGCAGACCCATCAGCCAGAAGGTGGTGAGCGCCGTGAGGTGGATCGCCACGACGTTGACGGCCATCAGCGAGGCCGCGGCCAGCGCCTCCTCCTGCATGCCAGCACCGAAGAGCAGTCCCGAGACCACCAAGGGAGGCACGAGTGCGGCCGCCACCATCACCCCCACCAGCCCCGTGGACACCCCGCGGGTGACGGAGAAGGCTCCGGCGATTCCCGCTGCGAAGGCGACGCCCACGTCGATCGGGTGCACGGTGGTGCGCGACATGATCTCCTCCGTGAGCTCCACCTCCATCCCCCAGCCGATGGCCAGGGCCACCACGAACACCAGGGCTCCGCCCACCGCGGCCACGAAGGCCGCACGCATCATGTCGCGCAGATCTCCGAGGACGGCGTTGAGGGCGAAGGCCAAGTTGGGCCCCATCAGCGGCGCCACCACCATTGCGCCGATCACCACGGCGACGTTGTCGCGAAGCAGGCCCCCCGCTGCGATCACCGCCGCGACGGCGCTGAGCACCAGGTACACCAGGGTGATGCGACAGTCCGCGTCCATCCGCTGCTGCAGCTCCTCCCGCGGGATCCGCTCGAACCACCACGAGGGCGGCTTGGGCGGCTCCGGCGCACCCAGATCGTCCTCCTCGGTGACCTCGAGCTCGGAGGGCTCGGGCAGAACGGCGCGGTCCGGATCCGGCCAGGTGGCCTCCACCGAGCTGAGCACGATGCGCGCACCTCCCTCGGTGTCGAGGTGGTCCTGCAGGAGCTCCACCAGAGCCTCCGTGTCCTGCAGCCGCACGAGCACCCGCATCCAGGCCCGCTCGGCCACCCCCAGCTTCCAGCTCCCGATGACGTCCACACGCTCGGCGTCGATCTCCGGGATCGACCCGGTCGCGCCAGGATGAATGTCCACGAACCGCAGGGCCACCCGCTCTCCCCCAGCGGAGGGAGAGGCCTCCGCGCAGGGAGACTACTTCCTTGGGGTGGGCAGCTGCCGCTGGGGGCCCTGGGCGCGCAGGGCCACGCGTCGGGAGCGCCGCTCCTCCTTGGTGGTTCGACGATCTTGGGTCACCCGCGGATCGTACGTCCACTCCACCGTGCCGTCGCGGTGATCGGTTCGACTGATCATGCCTCGCTCCACGTGCGTCACACCCAAGGAGTGTCGAGAGCCCCCAGAAGCGTCACCACGAGGACGATTCGTGACCGAATCCTCGCGGCGTGGCTCCATCGTGCTAGCAAGGGACTGTTCGAAGGCGGCCCATGGTCTCTGCGCGTACGGTCATGCTGGTGGGATTCCTGGGGTTGCTCCTTCCTGGCATCTCCCTCGTGTTGTGGGCCCGGGCCCGAAGCACCGCGTTGCTCGAGCGGCCCGTACCCATCGAGATGCGGGCGCCCGTGATCTCCGACACCGTCTCGGTGTCTCGTGGCGAGCACTTGGTACGCAACGTGCTCGACTGTGGTGGATGTCATGGCGACGACCTGGGTGGCGCCAAGGTGCTCGACAGCTGGCTGCTGGGCCGGTTCTTCGCACCCAACCTCACCAAGGGGCCCGGAGGCATCGGCGACACACTGGACACCGAGGCCTGGGACCGCGCGCTGCGCCATGGCGTCGACTCCGACGGGCGCGTGCTGCTCTACATGCCCTCCCGCCGCTACGCCAGCCTCACCGATCAAGACTTCATGTCGGTGGTGGCCTACCTGAAGAAGCTGCCCGGCCAAGAGCGCGAGATGCTCGACAGCGACGTCGGGCCCATGTTCCGGCTGCTGGTGGCCAGTGGCGCCCTCGAGATCGACGCTCACCAGATCGAGCACGACGAGCCACCCCCGATCGTGCAGCGCGGCCCCACCGTGGCGTATGGTCGGTACCTCGCCACCATCGCGGGCTGTCTGGACTGCCACGGCGATGATCTGCAGGGTCGCCCCGCTCCCCCGGGAGCCCCCGACGCCCCCGCCATCCACCCGAAAGCGCTGGAGGGGTGGACGCAGCGCGATCTGGCAGTGGCCGTTCGTCAGGGGCGCTCCCGAGACGGCCGAGCCCTCGACGAGTACATGCCCTGGAAGACCTACGCGGGCCTGACCGACGAGGAGATCGACGCGATCTTCACCTTCCTATGGGTCGGACCGTAGGATCTCGAACGGGTAGACGGCACCCGAGTCGAGCCCAGCTGCATCCGACAGCGGCGCTCCGACCGCCAGCAGCGAGCTCGAGGGATGTGTGGCCAGAGCAGCGCCGAATCGGCTGCCCGGCGTCGTCGTCTCTCCAACCACCAGTCCGACCGGCTCGACGATGTCCGTCCACCGCCACAGCCACACCGCTCCTGCGCGCTGTACGCCGCCCACGTCGGCGGCGGGTTGCCCCACCGCGAGCAAGGCGCGGCCGGGGTTCTCCCAGTCGGGCAGGAAGGCCAAGGAAGTTCCCAGCCCTCCGCTGGGCTGCGAGCCGTGCACCACGCTGTCCGCAGGCACGATGTGCCACTCCGTCTGTGTGTGCGCGGGAAAGGTCGACGCCGGCTGACGAGACCGAGAGGCCACCCACTTGCCGCTCAGCAGCCAGAACGCACCGACCACCTCGCCATCACGTTGCGCAGTCTCGCCTCCCACGATGAGGTCGGGCACCCCGTCGTCGTCCACGTCGTGTCCGCCGGCCAGCGCCGTGCCCATCCTCTGCTCCTCACCGGCCGCGACCAAGGTCGTGACCTGAGGCATCGTGGAGCGGCACGCCGCGCCGTAGCCCCACAAGACGCGCAGAGAACCAGCGTTGACGAAGCCCAGATCGTCGACCTCCGTGCCGACGCCGAGCTCGTCACACCCATCACGGTCCAGATCGCCCAGCCCGGCCACCGACGAACCGAAGCGGCGAGCGGCGCCCACCCCGTACCAGCGTGAAGGCTCGCAGATCACCTCGATGCCATCCCCCTTGGGGCGTCCTCGCACCAGCGTGATGCCGCCGCCCTCCCCCGCCAGCGTGGATCCCACCACCACGTCGTCGTAGCCATCCCCGTCGTGATCGAAGCCACCCGCGACCACCTCGAAGCGATCGGCCACCTGAGCGCCATAGAACGCGAAGGAGGGCTCGATGGAGCTTCCCGAGAACACCAGGGCACTCCCCGAGTTGCTCGTCGACCCCGGACACTCGGCCGGATTGGTGAAGGGAACCCCGAAGACGCCGGGCCGGTCCCCGTCGAATGCCACGACGACCAAGTCCTCGACACCATCTCCGTCGAAGTCTCCCGCAGCGCTGACGCCATGGCCGAACCGGTCGCTGGAGCCCTGCGTGGGCCGATCGGTGTAGACCGTGTCCACACCCGCCAGGCCCTCGCTTGCCGAGAAGCGGAACGCGGCACCCACGTTGTGGCGCGCCTCTCCAGCGGCCCCCCAGGCACCCACCACCAGATCTGGCGAGCCCTTTGCGACGGGAGCGACGAACGCCACGGAGCCGGTGTCTCCGAAGTGGCTCCCCGCAGCCTCCCCCGGCCACTCCAGCGGCTCGACGTCGCCACTGGCGTGCAACACGTACGCAGCGCCTGCGTTGGCGCCCCACCGATCGTCGCGCCCGGCCAGGGTCACGATCTCGGAAGTGCCACTGCCGTTCGTGTCGCCCACCACCCCCACCACGGTGCCGAAGAAGCTCCCCGACTCCTGGTTCCACCACAGCTGCGAGGCATCCGCCAGCACCATGTCTCGCTGCAGCTCCTGTCCCTCGAAGCGGCCGACCGCGCCGACGTCGTCAGCCGAGAACTGGGTCGCCTCGCCTCCGCCCGCCCCCACCCACACCGCTCCGTCCGCCACGGACACGCCCACACCGAGGTAGTCGTAGGGCTCGTTCCCTCGAATGGTGGCGAAGGCCGCTTCGGAGGAGACGGAGCCGCCGAAGGGCACGTCGACGTGGTCCGCCTCGACGAACACGAACACCGCGCCGTTGGAGACGCCCGAGTCGTCCCACCGCCACGCGCCCGCCACCACGTCGTCGAGATCGTCGCCATCCACGTCGCCCATGGCCAATGCGCGACCCATCTGCACGTTCGGGTCGGGCCCCGAGGGCACGTACACTCGATCGGGCTCCACCACCCCACGCCCACCAGCGACGAAGGTGGCGCCTCGCACCAGCCAGACCGCACCGTCGGTCCCGTCACCGTCGAGGGCCACGGCGACCGAGGAGACGGTGACGTCGCACCGATCGTCCGCATCGACGTCTCCCGACGCCAGGGCGCGACCCATCTGCCCGCCCCCCTGCCCGGAGTACACGACCCAGCGCGGCGCGGTCGACATCCCGCTGTCGCTTCCCTCGAAGACGAACACCGCCCCCTCCCCGAAGGCGATGGGGTCCACGGTGCGATCCTCTACTCCAACGGCTCCGACGACGAGGTCGTCGTGCCCATCACCGTCGACGTCACACAGCTCCACCGAGGAGCCGAGCTGGTCGAAGGCGAGCTCCCCCGTCGCCTGGAACCAGGGCTCCAGCTCGAAGAACCCGCCCGACACCCCCCGATAGATCTCCACCTGGCCCCGGTCCCGGTCTCCCTCGTCCCAGCTGCTGATGCCGATGGCGAGATCGAGGTTCCCGTCGTCGTCCACATCCCCCAGCGCGATGTCGCGCCCCAGCCAGGCACCCTGCTGATCCGTGGTGTAGCTGTGGATCGGTGGGCCCAGGCCATCGCGACCGCCTGGGTAGATGTGCACGGCACCCGAGTAGTGGGCGCCCAGCGCCACCTCGGGCGAGGCCACCACCGCGTCCGCGTAGCCATCGCCGTCCACGTCTGCGCCGATCACGTCGCCCCAGAGCGTGTCCTCTCCATCTCGCCGGGGCGTGTGGGCGCGTGGCGCCGCGACGTCCACCAAGACCTGCGTGGACAGCGACGCCACGTAGCGATCCCGGATGCTCACCACGTAGGCGCCCTCGGCCTCCCCCAACCAGCCGGCCTCGTCGATGCGCAGGCCCGACCCGGCCACCTCGGCATCCACCAGCTGGGTCCCCGCCGTGAACTCGGGCACGAAGGCGTGGCCCAGGGGCAGGAAGATCCGCTCCCCCACCACCCCGAAGACCGCATCCGACGACACCGAGTAGCGAGCGACGACGGGCTCCGATCCCACTGACGTGACCTCCACCTCGTCGACGCCATCGGTGGGACCGGCGGTCCAGGTGCAGCCTGCCAGCTCTGCCCCCGACGCGTTCGTCACGAGACGGCAGGTGATCTCCTGGGAGCCCAGGTCCACAGGGGTGATCTGGGCGCCTGGAGGCACGCGCGCCTGCAGCGGCTCCACCTGCAGCACCGGGGCCCGTGGTGTGCCGGTGGAGAGGGTGGGGTCGTCCTCGGTGGGACCTCCCCGCAGGCAACCCCCGAGGACGACACTGAATACGAACACGGCACGCATCGGACTCCCGATTCCGCGCGCATTGTACGGGTCGATCACCGGACCGGACCGACCTCTCTGAGGGTCCGGTTGTCACGAAACGTCACCGCCGGGCCTCGTTTAATCCGAGCCGCCGGGCGGTAGGCGGGTGACACTGAGGAAGGAGGCGCACCGCATGCTGAGTATCGATCGCGATCTAGGTCGCTTCCGCGACATCGTGAAGGGCCGTGTGCGCAAGGACCTGCGCCGGTACATGTCGAGCGGTGAGCTCGTCGGGCGCAAGGGCAAGGAGATGGTGAGCATCCCCCTGCCTCAGATCGGGATCCCCCGTCTTCGCTACGGCGACAACAACCAGGGTGTGGGCCAGGGCGAAGGCGACTCCGGAGACGGCTCCGGCCAAGGCCCGCGAGCGGGCGACGCGCCAGGCGATCACATGCTCGAGGTCGAGATCAGCGTGGACGAGCTGGCCGAGATCCTCGGCGAGGAGCTGGAGCTGCCTCGGATCGAGCCTCGTGGACAGCGAGAGGCTGCTGCCGACAAGGCTCGCTACACCGGAATCTCCGTCGTCGGCCCCGAGTCGCTGCGCCACAACAAGCGCACCTTCAAGCAGGCGCTGAAGCGCTCCATCGCCAGCGGGACCTACGATCCCCGCAAGCCCATCGTCGTTCCCATCAAGGACGACAAGCGCTACCGCACCTACGAGATGGACAAGGAGCCTCGCTCGGCCGCCGTCGTCGTCTACATGATGGACGTGTCTGGCTCCATGGGCCGTGAGCAGAAGGAGATCGTGCGCAGCGAGGCCTTCTGGATCGACACCTGGTTGCGCCACAACTACGACGACGTCGACACGCGCTTCATCATCCACGACGCCACGGCCCGCGAGGTGGATCGCGACACGTTCTTCCGCACGCGAGAGTCCGGCGGCACGCTGATCAGCAGCGCCTACAAGCTGTGCCTCGAGATCCTCGAGCGCGAGTACTCCCCTTCCGAGTGGAACATCTACCCCTTCCACTTCTCCGACGGAGACAACTGGTCACAGTCCGACACGCGGACCTGCATCGAGCTGCTCGAGCAACGCATCATCCCCGTGGCGAACCAGTTCAGCTACGCCCAGGTCGACAGCCAGTACGGCTCCGGACAGTTCATCAAGGACCTCGCCGAGGCCTTCGACGAACAGGAGGCCGTGTGCTTGTCGCGCATCCCCAACCGCGAATCGATCATGGACTCCATCAAGGAGCTGCTCGGTCGCGGGCGCTGACCCGCGGGCGTCAAGGGCGGATCGTGACCGGCGCGAACGTCCGAACTGGGGCACAATACTAAACAGCAGACCACCTACTCTTCGCCGTTCTTGTCCGCGCCCGTCTCTCCGGAACCGCCTCGCGGAAGCGCTGTGGCTCACCTGACGGAGAGAAGGGTCTACGAGCCGTCGATGATCGAGTGGAGGTCGATGCATGGGTCGAACCAGTTCCCGAATGCTGCGTGAGGGGCGCAAGCTCGCGCCCGAGCTCGTAGACGCGCGCGACATGATCCAGGAGCTCGCCGCGGGGCACGGGCTGGACTTCTTCGACACGATCTTCGAGATGGTCACCTACGAGGAGATGAACATGCTGGCCGCCTATGGCGGGTTCCCCACGCGGTACCCCCACTGGCGATTCGGCATGGAGTACCTCGAGATGCAGAAGTCGTACGAGTACGGCTTGTCGAAGATCTACGAGATGGTGATCAACACCGATCCGTCCTACGCCTACCTCCTCGACAACAACCTGCTGGTGGACCAGAAGCTCGTGATGGCCCACGTCTACGGCCACGTCGACTTCTTCAAGAACAACCTTTGGTTCGGTCACACCAACCGGCGCATGCTCGACCAGATGGCGAACCATGCGTCGAAGATCCGGCGCATCGCCGACCGGCAGGGCCAGAGCCAGGTGGAGCACTTCATCGATCAAGTGCTGTCCATCGACAACCTGATCGATCCCTTCCTACCGCACATCAAGCGGGCTCGAGTCCACACCGAGGAAGACATCGAGCGGGCGGAGTCCGACGGCAGCATCGGTCGGCTCCCCGCCAAGTCCTACATGGATCCCCACATCAACCCGCCGGAGTTCCTGGCCGCCCAGCGCAAGAAGAAGGCCGAGGAGCTGGACCGAATGCGCTCGTTCCCGGAGGAGCCCGTCCGAGACGTGCTGGGGTTCCTGCTGCAGCACGCCCAGATGCCGCGCTGGAAGCAGGAGATCATGGGCATCATCCGCGACGAGGCCTACTACTTCGCGCCCCAGGGCCAGACCAAGATCATGAACGAGGGGTGGGCCACGTACTGGCACACCCACATGATGACGCGCGACATCCTGTCGGACGACGAGGTGATCGACTACGCCGACCATCACTCGGGCACGGTGTACCAGCAGCCAGGCAGGCTCAACCCCTACAAGATGGGCGTAGAGCTGTTTCGCCACATCGAGGACCGCTGGAACAAGGGCCGGTTCGGCAAGGACTGGCTCGAGTGCACCGATCCGCGGGAGCAGAAGGCGTGGGACACGGGTGCGGGGCTGGGGCGCGAGAAGATCTACGAGGTGCGCCGCACTCACAACGACATCACCTTCCTCGACACCTTCCTCACGGCCGACTTCTGCCGGGAGATGGGCTTCTTCACCACGAAGTACGACGCCAAGGCGCGCGAGTGGGTGATCGACAGCCGCGAGTTCGAGGACGTGAAGCGGCAGCTGCTCCAGATGCTCGCCAGCCGCGGCACCCCACGGGTCTACGTGATCGACGGCAACCATGCCAACCGAGGCGAGCTGCGGCTGTGGCACCAGCACGAGGGGCTCGACATCCAGCTGGACTGGGCCGCCGTGACCCTGGCGAACCTGCAGGCGCTCTGGGGGCGGCCCGTCCACCTCGACACCACCGTCGATGGCAAGGGGATCCGGTTGTCTCACGACGGATCCGAGCTCAAGCGCACCAAGCGCAAGGCGACTCAGCAAGAGAAGGAGGCGCAGGTCTCATGAGCCGGAATGGCGGAGGCGCAGACACACCCCTCGACGAGGCCCTCGACGAGCTCGAGGGCCCGACGGGCACGGTGGAGGTGGACACGGGCAGCGGCCAGGCCGAGGTCGACGTGGTGGACGTGGATCGGCTGGGCGTGCGAATCCGTGGCGTGCGGGTGCGGCGCGAGAAGGAGGTCGACGTGAAGCGGGAGGCAGCGGCGCTGCCGGAGCGCCTGCGCGCCCTGCCCGATCGGGTCCAGCCCGTGGAGGTGGCGCCGGAGCTCGGAGGCGCCCGCCTGCGAAGTCCACCCGACCGACGACAGGAGTACTTCGAGGTCGACGTGGCACCCGACGGCACCGACATCCGACGCACCCGGGTCGACTCCGACGGCGAGCGCCATCCCGTGGACTGGACGATGACGCGGGATCAGCTCGATCGCCTCATCGACGAGGCCTCCGACGAGCCCGACGACGGCTGATCGGAGGCGTGCGTGCCTACGGTGTGAGCAGCAGCGCCAGCACCACGGCCACACCGGCGAGCAGCATCACGGCGAGGGAGGCAGCGATGACCACGAGCTGCCACATGGGTGGCATGCCCGCCGCCTGAGGTGTTCGGGGCAGCGCCGGAGGTGGCACCACCACCGAGCCCACACGACGGCCCCCCGACGCCGGGGCATCTTGGTAGAGCGGCTGGCTGTAGGCCGCTCCGGCTCCCTCCGAAGGCGTGGGCGCGTGATGGCGCGGCATCGCCTCGGCCAGGCCCGGCGGTGGGGGAAGCGACGGAGCGCCCGCATGGCGCCTCGGCTCCACTGGGGTACCTGTCCCCAGCTCGTGAGGTCCGGCCTCCAGCTCTGGTGGCACGGGGGGCGGAGGCGGAGGCGCCACCCGCGGCGGCGGCGTGGCGGGCGAAGGCACCTCCGAGGCCCCCTGAGGCAGCGCCTCGGGCGGGGGCGCCATCGGCGGGGGCGTCTCCGAGATCAGAGGTGCCGAACGAGGATCCACCGGGTGAAGATCGTCGATCGTCGGTGGCAACGACGTCGCTGCGGCCAGCGCGGGAGGCAACGGGGGCACCGAGGATCCCGCCGACGGCGTGTCGGAGTACGCCGACCACTCCGGCTCGGGGACGGGCTCCGGAATCGAGGCCACCAGCTCGTGGATCTCGGGATCTTCGTGCATGCGAGCGAGCAAGTCGGCCACCGAGGACGGCCGCTGATCGGGATCCGGATCCAGCAGATCTGCCACGATGCCCACCAGTCCGGCGGGCACCCCCGCTGGGAGGGGATCGTAGCTGCTGGTGTGCACGGCTTTGTAGGTCTGCAACAGGTCGTCGCCACCAAAGGCGCGCTTCCCCGTGAGCATCTCGTAGAGCACGCAGCCCATGGCGAACAGATCGGCCCGCACGTCCACTCCAGCCACCCCGCGAAACTGCTCGGGGGGCATGTACTGGGGCGTTCCGAAGGTCGTGCCGACCTCGGTGTTGGTGTGCAGGTCCTGTGCGGAGGCCTTGCCCAGCGCGAACCCCGCCACCTTCGGCACACCCGCCCGTGTGACCAGGACCTTGGTGGGCTTGAGGTTGCGGTGGAGCAGCCCGGCGTCGTGGGCTGCGCCCACTCCCTGAGCCATCTGGTAGAAGACGGGCACCATGCGCTCGGCGGACCGAGCGCCTCGCTTGGACCACGCGCCGAGGTTTCCGCCCTCCACGTACTCCGACACCACCCCCACCAGGCCGTCCACCTCGACGAAGTCGCGCAGGCGCACCAGGTTCGGGTGGCGCAGTCCCATCAACACCTCGGCGGCTCCCTGGAAGCGCGCCCGGAAGTCGGGCAGACGCACCAACAGCAGACGCAGCACCCCGGTGATGGTGCCTCCTGCACCCTCCACGAGCCACGTGGCCGTCAGCGGTCCCTCTCCCAATTGTTCGCCGATGGTGTGACCGGCGACGACCTGGCCTGGCTGCAGCACGAGTAGGGCACCCCTTTTTCGAGCGGGGCTAGACTACCCTCCCAACGCAGCCGGGGGTAGTCCGTGGCGCAACGCACCCGAGCCGGAGGGCCACCACGCGTGGTGCTCGGCACACAACACCTCGCGTTGCAGGCCGATGAGCACGCGCGCGCGACACTGGCGCACGCGGTGCAGTGTGGGGTTGCGTGGCTGGACGTCGCCGACGTGTACGGCGAGGCGCCCGGGGATGCGGAGCGTCTGCTGGCACCCGTGGCCCACGAGGTCCGGGTCGCCACCAAAGGCGGCCTCGTGCGGCGCGGACCACGTTGGATCCCCGACGGACGCCAGCGCCACCTGCTGCACGCCGCCGAGGCCAGCCGCCACCGGCTCGGCGTCGACAGGATCGCGCTGTACTTCCTACACGTGCCCGATCCGCGGGTGCCCATCCAGACCAGTGCCAAGGCGCTCGCGAAGCTGCAGCAGCAGGGCGTGATCGAGCGCGTGGGCCTGTCCAACATCGGGGTGCACCAGCTCCGTCAGGCACAGGAGTGGGTGCAGGTGGACTGCGTGCAGATCCCCTTCGGCCCGCTCGATCCGAGCGCCCTGCGCTCGGGGATCGTGGAGGTGTGCCTGGCCGAGGGCATCGACGTGTGGGGCTACCGGCCCTTTGGCGGTGGATCCAAGAGCGCGCGCATCACCCGACACGACACCCTGGCCGCAGTCGCTGCCGACGACGGCTCCCCCCAGCGCGTCGTGCTGAAGTGGCTGCTCGACCTCGGGATCTGGCCCGTGCCCGGACCCACTCGACCCTCCACGGTGGCCGACTGCCTCCAGGCGGAGCGAGCGCCACTCCACCCCGAGGCGCTGGCGAAGCTGGACCATGCCTTCCCCCGCCACGCGTGGCTGCGAGCACCGCGCTCCTCGCGGGCTCCAGACCCACAGGCCGACGGGGAGGTGCGCATCGTGATGGGCAGCCCCGGATCCGGCAAGACGACCCGAGCCCAGGCTTGGGTCGAGGCCGGCTACGAGCGACTGAACCGCGACGAGCGCGGCGGCACCCTCCGCAAGCTCCTGCGACCGCTGGGGGAGCTACTGGCGAGCGGCACGCGCACGGTGGTGCTCGACAACACCTACCCCACCCGAGCCTCCCGCAACGACGTGATCGAGGCGGCCTGGGCCCACGGCGTGCCGGTCACCTGCGAGTGGGTGCGGACGGAGGAGGCGGACTGCGAGCGCAACGTGGTGGAGCGAATGCTCGACCAGCTGGGCACCCTGCCCGAGCCCGACGACATCGCGAGGCTGGCCAAGAAGGGCACGGGCGTGATCCCCCCTCGCGCGCTGTACCGCTACCGCGCCACCGAGGAGCCCCCGCAGACCGACGAAGGCCTCGCCGCCGTCGTGGAGGTGCCCTTCGAGCGCGACCCCGCCACGGGCCGAGCAGCGTTGCTGGTGGACCCGGGCCACCTCGACGAGCTCGCGCAGAGCCCTCCGCCGAAGGGGCTCCCGATCCTGGTCATCGGCTGGGACCCCGAGCGGCCGCGGACCACCGCCGAGCAAGCGGTGAAGGCGCGGCTCGCCGATCTCGATCTCGAGGTCCACGTGGCCATCTGCCCCCATCCCGCAGGACCGCCGGTGTGCTGGTGCCGGAAGCCCTTGGTGGGTCTGGCGGTGTGGCTCGCGCGCAGCCACGGCCTGGATCTGACCCGCAGCGTGGTGTTGGCCACGTCCCCCGCGGACCGCACCCTCGCCCGCAAGCTCGGTGCGTTGCACGTCGCGGGCGCGTCGGCGGCCTACGCCGCCCTTCAGGGCAGCGGAGGCTCGGCGATGTAGTCCGTCGGCAGCGTGCCGGTCAGCGTGCTCAGGAAGAGCACGATACTCGACACGTCGTCGTCGCTCAGATCCCGTCCCAGCTGGTGGTGCGCCATGCGACGCACCACGTCCGGCAGGGTGGTGGCGGAGCCGTCGTGCAGCCAGGGCCCCGTCTCTGCGACGTTGCGCAGCGAAGGGACCTTGAACAGGCGCCGCTCGGCCTCGTCGCCCGTGCTCCAGGCTCGGCCCTCGTCTGGCGTGTCCCATGCGTGGACCGCGCCGAGGCGCTGGAACATCCCTCCCCCGAGCAGCACGCCCGAGTGGCAGCTCACGCACCCCGTGGACACGAAGCGGTCGAAACCGGCCACCTCCTCGGGGGTCATCGCAGCCCCCTCCCCCATCAGGTAGCGATCCAGCTTGCTGCCGCTGGTCACGAGCCCCTGCTGGAAGGCCACCAGCGCGCGACTGATGGAGCCGAAGGTCACGGTGGGCTCGGCGGGGAACGCTGCAGCGAACGCATCCGCGTAGCCGGGGATCGCCGAGACCGCCGACACGACGTCGCTCTGCGACGCCATCGCCATCTCCCTCGGATTCAGGAAGGCCTCCTGTGCCTGCGTCACCAGATCGTCGCTGCGCCCGTCCCAGTACTGCCGGAACTGCAGCGTGGCGTTGAAGGTGCTCGGCGCGTTCCGAGGCCTCTGCCCCTCGGGCGCCCCCCCGGAAGTCGGCTCCCGCGCCGCCCCGTACTCCGCGAGCTCGTGGCAGCTGTTGCAGCTGTACTGCTGGTCCTTCGACAGCCGCGCGTCGAAGTAGAGCATGCGGCCGAGGTCGATCAACGCCCGACTGGGCGGGGTCTCGATGTCGTGCATGGTGTCGGGCAGAACGCCGAACAACGTGACGTGACGAGGTGCCGGAGCCACCGGTGGCGGAGGCGGTACCTCGGCCACATCGGTGGGCTCACCGGACGTACATCCCAACAGCGCGAACGCGATCAGCACAGGTGCTCCTCCGCAGTGGATGTTACCCCTGCCTGCCCCTAGCAACGGAGGAAGGGTGCGCGCACTGATCTTTGCGAGCTTGCTCCTGGTCGCCTGCAACAACGGTCAGCAGGAGGAAGAGGCCACCACCGACGCCCCGGCCGAGGAGACGAAGGAAGCAGAGAACGTGCCGCCGCCGGTGCCGGACCTGCCGGATACGCCTGCAGACGTCGCCGCCGCCCCCGAAGACGCCGTCAAGACCGAGAGCGGCTTGGCCTCCAAGGTGCTCACGGCGGGCACGGGAACCGACAAGCCCGGTCCGAACGCCATGGTCTCCGTGCACTACACGGGCTGGACCACCGACGGGAACATGTTCGACAGCTCCATCAAGCGAAAGGCCGCGGCGAGCTTCGGGCTGAACCAGGTCATCGCTGGCTGGACCGAGGGCCTGCAGCTCATGGTCCCCGGCGAGACCCGCCGGTTCTGGATCCCGGAGGAGCTGGCCTACAAGGGGCAGCCCGGCAAGCCTGCCGGCATGCTGGTCTTCGATGTGGAGCTCATCTCCTTCGTCAACCCCCCGGCAGACGTCGCGGCAGCGCCCGACGACGCCATCAAGACCGAGTCCGGTCTGGCCTACAAGGTCCTCGAGAAGGGCACGGGCACCGTGAAGCCCACGGCGGACGACACCGTGAAGGCTCACTTCATCGGCTGGCGGAGCTCGGGTGAGCTGCTGCAGTCCACCGAGAATCAGCCCACTCCGCCCCAGTTCAAGCTCAACGCCCCCAACCTGCTCCCCGGCTGGAAGGAAGGCCTGCAGCTGATGGTCGAGGGCGAGAAGACCCGCTTCTGGATCCCCGAGGATCTGGCCAAGGTGCCCGGTGCACCTCCGGGCATGGTGGTGTTCGACTTCACCATGATCGAGATCGTCAAGCCGCTGCCCGCTCCGGCCGACGCCTCGGCAGCCCCCGCCGACGCCACCAAGACCGAGTCTGGCCTCGCCTACAAGGTGGTCACCCCCGGCAACGGCACCGACCGGCCCACCAAGGACTCCGCGGTGAAGATGAACTTCACGGGCTGGGACTCCGACGGGAAGATGTTCGACAGCTCCGTGCAGCGCGGAACGCCCATCACCATCCCCCTCGGCCGAGTGCCGATCCAGGCCTGGTCCGAGGGCGTGCCGCTGATGTCGAAGGGCGAGAAGACCCTGTTCTGGGTTCCCGCCGAGATGGCGAAGGGCGGTCCGTGGCCGGGCATCGGCGAAAAGCCGATCCTGTTCGAGATCGAGCTGATCGACATCCTCGCGGGCCCCGGTGGCGGCATGCCGCCGGTGAAGATCGACCCGTCCAAGGCCAAGACCCCGCACTGATATGGCTGGGGAGCGCGTGGTGCTGGTGGACGGCACGGGGCTGTTGTACCGAGCCTTCCACGCGATCCCCTCCAACCTGAAGACGACGGCGGGTCTGCCGACCAACGCCGCCTTCGGGTTCGCCAAGATGTTCCGCAAGGTGCTGTCGGGCCGCACGCCGGCCTACGGCGCCGTGGTGTTCGATGCGCCGGGGAAGACCTTTCGGGCGGAGGCGTTCGAGGGCTACAAGGCCGGCCGGCCCCCGATGCCCGAGGCGCTGCAGGAGCAGCTGCCCCACGTGGATCGGCTGGTGGCGGCCCACAACTTCCCCGCCGTGCGCGTGCCCGGCGTGGAAGCCGACGACGTGCTCGCCACCCTGTGCCAGCTTGCCCTCGACGCCGGCCACGAGGTCTGGATCGTGAGCGGCGACAAGGACCTCGCCCAGCTCGTGGACGAGCGTGTGCGGCTGCTCGAGCCCAACAAGGAGATCCTGTACGACGCCGATCGCGTGTACCGGCGCTGGGGCGTGCACCCGCGCGCGTTCCCCGACTGGATCGGGCTCGTCGGCGACAGCGTGGACGGCATCCCCGGGGTGAAGGGCATCGGTGAGAAGTCGGCGTCTGCGCTGCTCGCCGAGCACGGCACCCTCGACGCCACCCTCGGCGCAGCGGAGCGCCAGGCCATCGGCGGCCGCACCGGCACGCTGCTCCGCACCCACGCCGAGATCGCCCGCCAGAGCCGAGACCTGGCCACGCTGCGCCGCGACGTCCCCCTCGACGTGACGCTGGACGACCTCGCCCTCACCTTTCCCACTCCCGAGCAGCTGGACGCGGTGTACCTGGACCTCGAGTTCTTCTCGATGCTGTCGCCCACCGCGCTGCAGGACGTGGGCAAGGTGACCGCGATCCAGTACTTCGTGTGCGACACCCCCGAGATGGCCCAGGCCGCGCTGGCCCAGGAGTGTCAGGGGCCCGATCCCGTGGCCCTGCACGTGCTGCACGAGCTGCCCGATCCGCAGCGCGGTGCGCTGGTGGGCATCGCCATCAGCCCGGATCTGGGGCGCGGGATGTACTTTCCCTTCGCAGGACCAGGTACGCACCTGGGCGAGGACGGCGTGCGCCTGCTGGCGGACTGGCTTCGGGACCCGTCTCGCCCCAAGGTCACCCACGAGGGCAAGCAGGCCTACGTGGCGCTGCAGCGCGTCGGGATCACCCTGCGCGGCGTGGTGGGCGACACCGCGCTCGCCAGCTACCTCGTCGACCCCACCAAGCACCTCCCGCATCGCCTGGCTCAGATCGCGCGGGAGTACCTACACGTCGGGCTGCAGCCCATCCGCGGCGTGATCGGAGGCGGGCGGGACCGGGTGGCCTTCGCCGACCTGACGGTGGATCGCGCAGGCGCCTGGGCCTGCCACAACGCCGACGCCATAGGTGCTGCCTGGCGGGTGCTGCACGCCCGGGTGCGCGAGGAGGGCCAGGCCACCAACCTCTTCGACGTGGACCTGCCGTTGTCCTGGGTGCTGGGCGACATCGAGCTGGCCGGGGTGCGCATGGATCCCGAGGTACTCACGCGCATCGGGGCAGGGCTGAAGGAGGAGCGCAGCGCGCTGCGCGCCGAGATCGGCGAGCTCGCCGGGCGCCGCTTCAACCCTGGATCCCACAAGCAACTCGGAACGGTGCTGTTCGAGGAGCTCGGCCTGACCGTGATCAAGCGCACCAAGACCGGCTACTCCGTGGATGCCGAGGTGATGGCGCAGCTCGAGGGCCAGCACCCCGTCGTGTCCAAGGTCTTGCGCTGGCGCACCGTCGACAAGCTCATCAACACCTACACCGACGTGCTGGTGGACGCGGTGGCCAGCGACGGCCGCATCCACGCCACCTTCCAGCAGACGGTGAGCAGCTCGGGTCGGCTGATCACCACCGAGCCCGATCTGCAGCGCACGCCGGTGCGCACGGAGGAGTTCCGCGCGGTGCGCGAGGCCTTCGTGGCGAGCCCGGGCTGTGTGCTGCTGAGTGCGGACTGGTCGCAGATGGAGCTGCGCCTGCTGGCCCATGTGTCGGCAGACGCCGAGCTGGTGAGCGCCTACCGCGCCGGTCGAGACGTGCACCGACTGACCGCCGCGGCCCTGTTCGACGTCGACGTGGCCCAGGTCAGCAACGCGCAGCGGGAGATCGGCAAGACGGTGAACTTCGCCACCATCTACGGCCAGGGGCCCACGGCGTTGGCACGCCAGCTGTCGATCCCCACCGCGGTGGCCAAGCGGCACATCGCTCGCTTCTTCGAGCGCTACGCCGGGGTGGCGCGCTGGCGAGACGCCGTGGTCGCCGACGCCTACGCCGATGGCTACGTCACCACGCTGCTGGGGCGACGGCGCTACATCAGCGAGCTGTGGTCGGGCGATCCCAACGATCGAGCCTACGGGGAGCGGGTGGCCATGAACACCCCGATCCAGGGCTCGGGAGCCGATCTGTGCAAGGTCGCCATGCTGAAGACGGCGCAGGAGCTCGCACGCGAGGCGCTGTCGGCGCGGATCGTGCTGCAGATCCACGACGAGCTACTGCTCGACGTGCCCGTGGACGAGCTGGATCGGGCCACGGACGTGGTGCGCACAGCGATGAGCGAGGCCGTGCCGCTGTCGGTGCCCATGCGAGTGGACGTGGGAACCGGACGCACCTGGGCGGAAGCCCATTGATCGCGACAATCAACTCCGTTGATTGTCGCGATCGAGCGGAGCGCGCCTGATCCAGGGGTTGCAGTGGGACTGGAACGAGCGAGCGTGCGAGCGAGTGCAGGGAGTGCTGCAAGTCCAGGCGCGGAGCGGCAACCTGTAGCATCGCGACAATCGACCCCGTTGATTGTCGCGATGAGTGTGAAGTCCTGACCAGGGAGGTGAATTCCTTTCTGCAGGTGACGTCCACGAGGTCCGGAATCGGTCCGGATTTCACCTCGACGAGGAGTGTCACATGCGTGCCGTCCTGTTGCTGTTGCCCGTTGTCGCGTGCGAGTTCAGGCCTTCGGATCTCGTCGCCATCGACGGAGCCATCGAGAACCAATCCGACGCCACCATCGCGATGGCCCGGACCTACCTCCTGGACGGTGAGGACATCGTCGACGCCGACGACTGCGTCAATCGGCTCGTCAGCCACGTGCTCCCAGGCGACGTGGGAGACATCCGATGGCCTCCGCTGAGTGGCGCCCAGAGTTGGGCCATCGAGATCGTGCTGGAGCCAGGGGGATGCCTCGTTCTCAATCACGTGAGCCGCGACGGAGACATCGTCGTTCCACAGGATCCCGACCTGAAGGGCTGGCACCCGGAGTGCCAGTGTGAGGGCGCCGACTCGTAGTCGCGAGGCATCCGCTCTGCCTGGGCAGAGGTGCTCCGATCAGCTACATCCCTGATGTGACGACAGAAGCACCCATGACGTGTGTGCGCCATCGTCCCATGGGCCGAGTTCCCAGGGGGCTGTAGGCCCCCGCTCGTGCGTGCCAATCTGCAGTGGCAGGCCCTGAGCAGCCAGCAGCCCCACAGTGCCGTCAACCCTTCTCTCTGACGAGCCACGGCGAGGTCTGCCATGCCCACCCTCGGACCCATTCCCTTCGACAGTAGCTACGACCACACCGAGCACGAGCCCGCGTGCCGCGATCTGTGGGAGACCCACCAGGTCCACCGCTTCGACCCCCACGGCGAGGGCGAGATCTTCGCCGTGGACACCCCTCCCCCCTACGTGTCTGCCGCTCATCTGCACGTGGGGCACGCCATGTCCTACACCCAGGCCGAGATCCTGGTGCGCTGGCACCGCATGAAGGGCAGACGCCCCTTCTACCCCATGGGCTTCGACGACAACGGCCTGCCCACCGAGCGCTACGTGCAGCGTGTGCACGGCATCGATCCGGCCACCCTGAAGCGCTCGGAGTTCCGCGCCCTGTGTCTGAAGGAGACGCAGGAGGGAGCCAAGACCTACGAGGCCCTGTGGCGAGACCTCGGGCTGTCCGTGGACTGGTCGCTGCGGTACTCCACCATCGACGCACACTGCCAACGCACTGCCCAGCGCTCCTTCGTGGAGCTCCACCGGGCTGGACGCATCGTGCGCCGCGACGAGCCCGTGCTGTGGGACCCCGAGATGCGCACGGCCCTCGCCCAGGCCGACATCGAGACCAAGACGCGACGCACCAAGCTGTTCCGGATCCACTTCCGCTCCGACGACGGCAGCGCGCTGACCATCGCCACCACGCGCCCCGAGCTGCTGCCGGGCTGTGTGGCGCTCTACCACCACCCCGACGACGAGCGCTACGCGGGGCTCTCCCAGGCCATCGAGCCCCTGCAGCAGCGGCGGATCGGCGTGCACACCGACACCGAGGTGGACCCCGACTTCGGCACGGGCCTGATGATGGTGTGCACCTTCGGCGACGCCGACGACGTGCGCCGCTGGCGACGGGACGGCCTGCCCCTGCGCTCCTGCATCGGTGCCGACGGCCACCTCACCGAGCTCGCCGGCCCCTACGCCGGACTCGCCCCCACCCAAGCCCGCAAGCGCATCGTGGCCGACCTGCAGGCTGCAGGGGCGGTGGACGGCTTCTCCATGACCGAGGGCATGATGCCCACCTCCGAGCGCTCGGGTGCCGGCGTGGAGTGGCAGGTGATCCCGCAGTGGTCCCTCCGACTGTTGGACCTGAAGGACGCCCTGCTCGGGCGCTCCGCCCAGCTCCGATGGCACCCCCCCTTCATGAAGCCCAGGCTCGATCACTGGATCGAGGGGCTGGCCTGGGACTGGACCCTGAGCCGTCAGCGATCCTACGGCGTGCCGGTGCCGGCCTGGCTGTGCCAGGACTGCGGCGAGGCCGTGCTCCCCGAGCTCGACGACCTCCCAGTGGACCCCACCGAGACGCCTCCTCCCACCGACACCTGCCCGAGCTGCGGAGGCGCGCTGGACGCCGATCCGGACGTGCTCGACACGTGGATGACCTCGTCGATGACACCGCAGATCAACAGCAACTGGGTGGGCACCCAGGGACGCAGCGCGGGCCCCTTTCCCATGGGCGTGCGGGTGCAGGCCTTCGAGATCATCCGCACGTGGCTCTTCTACACACTGCTCAAGGCCCACCTGCACCACGACGACCTCCCGTGGCGAGACGTGGTGATCTCGGGCTGGGGGCTCAACGAGCAGGGCCGCAAGATCAGCAAACGCGACTTGGCCTCCAGCACCGATGCCAGCGGCTTCAACCGGTACGATCCGGCGCAGGTGATCGGCAAGTTCGGCGCCGATGCCCTGCGGCACTGGGCAGGAAGCGGCAACCTCGGCCACGACATGCGCTACCACGCAAAGCAGGTGAAGGCAGGCCGCCGCGTGGTGGTGAAGCTGTGGAACGCCGCGCGCCTCGCGGCCCTGTCGCTAAACGACTTCGACCCCGACGCACCTCGCACCCCGGCTGCCCAGCGCCCCCCCGAGGATCGGCACCTCCTCGCTGCCCTGGACGCGCTCACCCGCGAGGTGGACCGCGGGCTCGCAGCACACGACTACGCCTCTGGCCTGCGCGCCCTGGACACCTTCCTCTTCCAGCACTTCTGCGACGACTGGCTCGAAGGCATCAAGGATCGACTCGCGCAGCCCGAATCCTTCCCCGAGGGATCGCGGCTCGCAGCTCAGCAGACCCTGTACGAGGCCCTGCGTCGGATCGTGGGACTGTACGCTCCCTACCTGCCCTTCGTGACCGAGGCGATCTGGCAGCGCCTGTTCCAGCCCTCCGAGGGAGGCCCCTCCGTGCACACGACGACGTTCCCTCAGGCCGAGGATCACCCCCCGGTGCCCGAGATGGCGATCGTGCGTCAGGTGCTCGGAGAAGTGCGACGACGCAGGACAGAGCAGCGTCTGCCGCAATCGCATGCGCTGGCCGCCGTGCACATCACCGGCCCCGCGGCGCTCCTCCGACAGATCGAGTCGCTTCGCCCGACCCTACGCGCTGCTTGTCGTGCCCGGGACGTGCAGCTCGTGCCCACGGAGTCGAGTCAGGTGAATGCTGAGCTGGCGATCGGGCTCGTCTTGGATCACACTAGCTGAGTCACACTTTGTCCACGCTGTGGTGTCCCATGCTCGAATGTTTCGGGTGTTCACGCGTAAGGACGCCACAGTCAAGGAGGAGTTCCATGCGATCGACCCTGTTGAGCCCCTTGGTGCTGCTGCTTGTAGGCGGCTGCATCATCGTCGAGGAGCGCCACGTTCGCGTGGTGGAGGTCGAGGAGCGAGATCGCTGCGAGATCGAAGGCACCTGCGACGTCACGGGCACCGAGGATGGCACCGAGCCCACCGACCCCACGGATCCCGGCACCGATCCGATCGACCCCAAGGCCGACTCCGATGGTGACGGCATCACCGATCTCGACGAGATCGAGCAGGGCACCGATCCCAACCTCCCCGACACCGACTACGACGGCGTGCTGGACGGAGACGAGCTGCAAGACGGCACGGATCCGCTCAACCCCGACACCGACGACGACGGCTTGGCGGACGGCCAGGAGCCCAAGTACCAGACGGATCCGCTCGATCCCGACACCGACGACGACGGGCTGCTCGACGGAGAAGAGGTCCAGGCGGGCACCGATCCACTGAACCCCGACACCGACGACGACGGACTGCTCGACGGTGACGAGAGCACCTACGGCGCGGATCCGCTCAACCCCGACACCGACGGCGACGGCATCCTCGACGGTGTCGAGGTCAAGCAGGGCACCGACCCGTCGGGGGCCGACACCGACTCCGACGGCCTCGACGACGTGGCCGAGGGCACCTACGGCACCGATCCGCTCAACCCCGACACCGATGCCGACGGTCTGCTCGACGGCTTCGAGGTGAAGATCGGCACCGATCCGCTGGTGGCCGACTCCGACGCCGACGGACTCCTCGACGGTGAGGAGAACACCCGCGGCACCGATCCCCTCAACGACGACTCGGACTTGGACGGCGTGCTCGACGGCGACGAGGTCGCCCAGGGCACCGATCCCCTCAACCCCGACACCGACGACGACGGGCTGGGCGACGGCGACGAGGCCATCTGGGGCACCGATCCACTCAACCCCGACACCGATGACGACCGCATCCTCGACGGCCTCGAGATCAACATCGGCACCGATCCCCTCGTGGACGACAGCGACGGCGGCGGCGCCATCGACGGCGACGAGGTGGAGGCCGGCACCGATCCGCTCGACCCCACCGACGACATCATCGAGGACACCGACCCGGTGAACCCCGAGGATCCGGTCGAGGATCCCGAGCTGACCGACGAGGAGAACGAGCGGCGCCGTCGTGGCGGCACCGTCATCGTGGACCGCGGCTGCGGCTGCAGCGGCACGGGTGGGGCGCCCCTGACGGCGGCCACGGCGCTGCTGTTGCTCGGCCTGGTGCGTCGCCGCCGCTAGGCGCACGTCCATCGCATCGAGCGGCCTCGGCACCCTGTGCCGGGGCCGTTTTGGTAGTCGACGACACAACGTGACGCACCGCTGACATCTCCCTCGCACAACCGGCGCTCGGTTGGCTACGGTCTGCCCGTGGCTGGAGGTCAGATGCACACTGTCGGGGTGTGGATCATCATGCTCGGCATGGTGGGTTGTGCGAGCGGTCCACTGGGCCTACAGGTGGAGGTCGACGAGGACCACCCCTCGGTGGTGCACGTGGAGTTCAACACGGCCAGCAAGGCGGACTCCTACGTGCGCTTCGCGCTGCAGGAGCGGCCGGAGGAGTTCGAGCACGAGACCCCCATCAACCGTGCCGAGCGACGCCACGAGCACCTGCTGCTCGGCCTCAAGGCAGGCCAGCCCTACACCTACGAGATCGTCCTCGTGCGCGGCTCGGGGGGCCAGGTAGTGCACACCGGCACGGTGACCACCGAACCGCCACCGTCGATCCTGCCCGACCTCACCGCCGAGACCCTCGACGTGTCGCAGTCTCAGGTGGTGGGCAACTACGTCATGTTCGCCGCCTCGGACGGTGCTGGTGGCGGGCCCTACTCCGGCGGCAACAACTTCTTCATCGGCATCGCCGACCACGAGGGCGACTGGGTGTGGTGGCATCTGCTGCCCCAGGGCAAAGGCACCGTGAACGGACAGCCCTCCCGCGACGGCGGCTCGTTGGTGTGGACCGAGTACGACGAGACGCGCACGGATCCCGACGGCCGCATCCTGCGCATGACGCTGGACGGCGAGGTGCTCTCGGAGACCCTCGCCGACGGCGCCCACCACGCCACCGTGGAGCTGCCCGACGGCCGCTTCGCCTACCTGTCGCGCTCCTTCACTCCCATGAACTACGGCGACCGCGGCGACGTGGCCATGGCGGACTCGCTGGTGATCAACGAGGAAGGCTCACAGACGCCAGGCACCCTGCTCTTCGATCAGTGGACCGACTGGTTCGGCGGCCTGGGTGGCTACCCCGTGGACGACGGCTACTCGCGCTGCCCTACCCTCTTCCAGCAGCTGTACGGCGAGACCCAGGTGTGCGAGGTCACCCACAGCAACTCGCTGGCCTACGTCGAGGATCAGGGCAAGTTCTACATGTATGCGCGGATCCTCTCCGCGCTGCTGCGAATCGACGGCGAGACGGGGGCCCTCGAGGGACAGATGGGAGGCGGCAGCGGCACGGACTTCGAGCTGCCCAACGACGAGCTCGGCAGCAAGGGTCACTTCTCTCACATCTGGCCCGGCGGCATGGTGCTGTTCGACAACGGTACCGGCTACGACCCACAGGTCTCGGGCCTCACCGAGTACGCCTGGACGCCGTCGAGCCTCGAGCTGCGCTGGCGCTACACCGATCCCGACAACGGCTTCACCAACTCCCTGGGGGACGCGCGCAAGCTCACCGGCGGAACCTACCTCGCGTCGTGGATGACGATGGGCAAGATCACCGAGGTCAGCCGCGACAAGGAGGAGGTCTGGCGCATGCTGACGGGAGGCACGGACCCGCGCCGTCTGTACCTGCTCGAAGACCTGTACGACCTGACCCAGGTGGGCAGCATCAGCGAATAGCGCTCGGCGCTGTCGCCACCACCCGCTGGATGTGCGCCAACAGGGCGGAGCGCTCGAAGGGCTTCTCCAGGCACGGCACGTCGTGCTCCCGCAGGAAGCGACGGGTGGAGCCCACGGTGAAGCCACCCGTGAGGAAGATGAAGCGCCTCCGCAGGTCCTCGGACACTCGAGAGAACAGCTGCTCCCCCGTCAGGCCCGGCATCATCAAGTCACAGAGCACCACGTCGGGCAGTGGGGCCCGGCTCAAGCACTGCAGCGCGTCCATGCCGTTGGATGCGACCTGAACATCGAAATCCGACGCCAGCATGCGCTTCAGCGACGTGGCCACCAACTCGTTGTCGTCGATCACCAGCACAGAGGCGCGCCCCAGATCGGGGGGCGGCGCAGGCGGCTCGAGGGGAGGCGCGCCGTACTCCGGGGCCGTCAGGGTGTACACACAGCCGCCCTCGGCGTCTGCGATGGTCAGCGTGCCCGCGATCTCCGCCAGCAGCTGCTGCGCCATCCAGACCGAGGGCTCGGTCGGATCCGGACCCTCGGGATCCACGCCAGATGCGGGGCCCGTGCTCGTCACCGTCAAGGTCACGGGAACAGCGTTGGCGTGCACTGCCACGGCCACCTCCGGTGCGGGCACGCCTGGTGGCATGTGATCCGCCGAGTGCAGCAGCAGGTTCACCAGGGCCTGCAAGAGCAAGCCCGAGTCTCCGGCCAGTCGGGGGACCGGCCCGTCGGTTCCGCCGTGCAGCTGCACCCGCACCGCCGCCGACGCTCGAATGGGATGCGACGTGAGGATCTCGGCGTAGCGGACCACCTCGTCCACCGGCCGGCCCAGGTGTGGATCCGAGCGAGCGAGCGCCCGAAACGCCATCACGATGCGCGACACCTGGACAGCTCCGGTCATCGCGTCGTCCAGAGCCTCTTTCAGGCTGTGTCGGACCAGCGCTGCCGAGTCCAGGCTGCTGTTCACGTGGCTGATGTTCGCCGTCACGGCGGAGAGCGGGTTGTTGACCTCGTGAGCCACGGCCGCCGCACACCGACCCAGCAAGAACATGCGGTTGGTCCGGAGCGGATTCAGAGCGCCAACCAGATCAGCAGGTTCGTGATCCCCACCGCGGCGTGCCCGAGGACCGGCGCCACCAGGCAGGCAGCCAGCACCACCGGCCACGTGGGTCGCTCCAGCACCGTGAGCACCGTGTAGGGCAGCCACAGCCAGCCGAACTGCAGCGCTCCCGCCAGGCCTGCCACGGCGAACGATCCCAGGAAGATCTGCCCTGCCGCCTCCGCGGCCACGAGCCCCACGAAGGCCCCCAGGCCGCCTCCCACCGCCACGCAGCGAACCGCGATCTCTCCCAGCGACAGCCGCCTGCGCGCCGACTCCAGGAAGGCGGGCATCTCGGCGCCGAGGATCAGCCCGCAGCCAAGCCCCGCCAAGATGGAGGCCATCAGGAAGGGCCCCGTGGCCACCCCGAAGACCGCTGCGGGGGCCGCGAAGCCCGTTACCGCTCCCACGATGGCCAGGTCTCGCCCCCATCGCAGCGGGGACCCGGTGATGCGCTGAGGCACCCCCCCTACCGTGGACCGCGCGATGGCCGCCATGCTCGAACCCCCTCCGGCTCCAGGGTATCAGGGGCGAGCAGACGCGTCAGCGTCGAGGCGCGCCGCGATCAGCGTGCCGTCGCCCGGATCGTCGCCCCGGTGATGCGCCAACCATCCTCGGTGTGCTGTAGCACCAGTGCATCCTCCATCACCATCGCGTCACTGCTGCGGGTGATGTGGGCAGTGGCGTGGGGTGCGCGCACGGTGATCTCGTGGATCTGCAGCCGCGTCTTGCCGCCCCCGATCTTCCCCTCCTCGATCATCGACACGTAGGCGGGCGTGGTCAGCGTCATCGCCTTGTCCCCCATCTGCACGACCTGAACGGCGTCGGGGTGAAAGGCCGCGCGAACGGCCGGCACGTCCTGGGCGTCGGTGGCCTGGACCCAGGCCTTGAGCGTGCGGGCCACGGGGCCGCGCGCATCGTCGTTCGCGAGCGCCGTCCCACCCACCAGAATCGTCGCAATCAATGCCATCATCTCTCGTCCTCCCTGAAGTTGTTGGATATCAAACAATTATCGAGACAGACCCCTGCACTGCTGCATCGTCGCGTCGACTCACACCATGGAGCCGATGCGCTCCTCGATGCGGGCCACGAAGGTCATCAGCTGATCGAGCTCGTCGTCGGTGAAGTCGCTGAACAGCTCGGCTCGGACCTCGAGTGCGTGCTTCAGCACCGAGTCGAACCGCTCCCGCCCGGACTCCGTCAGGAACACGCGCCGCTGCCGACCATCGGTCTCGTGGCGCTCCCGCCGCACGTGGCCCGCGGCGGTGAGCTGATTGACCAAGTGCGTGATGTTCGCGCGGTCATCGAACACGTCGTCCACCAGCTCCTTCTGGACCTGACCATCCTGTTCGTGCAGCCGGAACAGGATCACGAACTGCTCGGGGGTGAGCGCGAAGGGCGCGAGGGCGCGAAGCAGCTGGTAGCGCAGCAGGCGGCCCAAGCGCTGCAGCCGGTACGCATGCGCCTGGTCGATGCTGTCCGTTCGTTCGATGGATGACATGTTGGATATGTAACAACATTCGTTGCGTACGCAACCAAAATGAGCCGCTCGAGGAGACGCTGACTACGGCAGGGTCTCCTCCGACAGGAGGAACCCACGGAAGCTCGCCCACCGCTCCACGTCTTCGTCTCCACCATGGGAGAACACGCCCACGCGCAGCGGCGACGGGGGCAGCTCCGACGTCGCCACCTCCAGCCACGGCTGCTCCGTCCCCTGGCGGGCCCAGCCGGACACGCCGGAGGCGCTCACCAGCATCCGCAGCTCGATGATGGCCACGTCCGCCTCCAGGCGATCCGCGACCATGGGCACGCCGTCTCGCTCGGAGGCCTGCAGCGCGAACAGGTCGCCCGCCACGCGCTCGTGCACGAGCTTCACGTAGTCGTCGTCACCGGAGTACAGCAGCAACCCGCCCTGCTCTGCGCCTCGCTCCGGGCGCGACGTCAGCTCCACCTGTGCGAACCACGCATCGGCG
Source organism: Myxococcales bacterium (assembly GCA_019634415.1). Taxonomy (GTDB): domain Bacteria; phylum Myxococcota_A; class UBA796; order UBA796; genus DRPG01. Next base: position 25,506 of record JAHQVJ010000031.1, on the reverse strand, counting down.
TCCGGCGCATCTCGCACCCGCACGTTCCGGGCGTTGTTGGAGTCCGCCCACAGCGAACCAGGCTGGGTGCGGATGGCGAGGGTGTCGTCTACGAGCTGCCACGCAAGGGCCTCCTCGCGGATCCACTCCCAGCCGTCGTCGGAGAATGCCACCCCGCCGGTGGCGCCTCCACACCCGCTCGCCAGCCAGAGCCAGGTCGCCGAGACGACGCCGAGCCCGATGTTCGTGTGCATGGATGCCTCCCGGCTCCACGCTACCGTCCTCGGACGGTGACCTCTCCCGTGCTGGTCCGCGCGACGATGGAGGCATCCGCCTCGGGATCCACGTCGAGGCCGTCCACCTCGACGCTACCGAAGTCGGTGCTCGCGTCCACCGCATAGGCCCCGACGGGCACGACCACGTCGATGCTGCCGAACTCGGCCTTCGCCTCCACGACGTCGGGCCGCTCACACAGCTCGAGCTCGATCTCCCCGGTTCCGGTGGTGGCGCGCAGCTCGGCAGAGCAGGCGTCCGTCACCTCGATGGCGCCGAACTCGGACTGCAGATCCAGGAGCCCCTCGTGGCCATCCACCTCGATGGAGCCGGCGTCGGTGTGGATCGTCAGCTCGGTCTGCAGGTCGGTGGTCTGCACCGCTCCGAGATCGGCGACGATGGATGCCACCGTGACGCTGGGGGGCAGCGCTAGCTCGACGGTCACTCCGCACCCACGACGCGTGTCGGGACACTCGAACCGGTAGGTCGCCTCGGTGCTGCGCTCGTCGCGGATCAGCACGGGCGAGTTGCCGTCGCCCCCCTGCCACTCGTAGCGCGCGTCGAGGCGGGCACGGTCGCCGGCGACGACGGTCACGTCGCCCCACTCCACCTCCAAGGCAAGGGTGGTCACCTCGGACGGGATCTCCACGTCGACGAAGGCTTCGTAGGTCTCCCCGACCTGGAAGACACAGCCCGCCACGGAACAGACCAAGGGCAGAAGAGCAAGACGCACGCGAACTCCCATCGCCCGGCGACACCGGACGTCGATGCTGGGACACCGCACAGTCGTCTGGGCGTCACCAGCAGGCGACGGCCTCGCTCGGCGTGCTCACTTGTGACGGAAGACGATGCGCCCCTTCGACAGGTCGTACGGCGACACGGCCACCGTCACGCGGTCGCCCAGCACCACCCGGATCCGGTACCGACGGAGCTTGCCCGCCAGGTGCGCGTGCACCTCGGTGTTCGCATCCGTCTCGACGAGGAAATGGCCGCCTGGAAACACCTCCTTGACGATTCCCTCGATTTCGATCAGATCATCCGACGCCAATCTCTTCACCTCCGGCCGGGCCCGTAACGCTCATGTCCGGCGCGAACCACCGCCTTTGGAACGCTTCTTGCCCTGATGCTGCGGCGCGTCGGGGGGATAGACCGACCTCACCTCCTCCCGAAAGGCCTCGAACCGACCCTCCAGGATCGACGCCCGCATCTGCGCCATGAACTGCTGGAACCAGGCGATGTTGTGGACGGAGATGAGCGTGGCCGACAGCACCTCTCCTACCCGTAGGAGGTGGTTGAGGTAGGCGCGGGTGTGCTTGTTGCACACGGGGCACTCGCAGCGGGTGTCGATCGGGTACATGTCGCTGCGGTAGCGCTTGTCCGACAGCCGAATGCGACCTGCCCAGGTCCAGGCCACCCCCGATCGCGCGTGGCGGGTCTGGATCACGCAGTCGAACATGTCGATGCCGCGCGCCACGGCCTCCACCAGGTCGATGGGCCGCCCCACCCCCATCAGGTAGCGAGGGTGATCCTCGGGCAGGAGCGGCGTGGTCCAGTCCAAGACCTTCACCATCTTGGCGTGGCCCTCCCCCACCGACAGACCGCCCACGGCGTAGCCGTCGAAGCCCAGATCGGTGATCTGCCCGGCCGAGCGCGCTCGGAGGTCCCGGTGGAACCCGCCCTGCACGATCCCGAACAGCGACTGATCGGTGCGCGTGTGGGCGTCGCGACACCGCGCCTCCCACCGGGCGGTGCGATCCACGCTGGCCTCGATGTAGGAGCGGTCCACGCCATAGGCCACACACTCGTCGAACACCATGGCGATGTCTGCACCGAGCGCCTCCTGGATCTCCATCGAGCGCTCGGGCGACAGGAAGGTCCGCTTGCCGTCGACCTCGTAGGCGAAGGTCACCCCCTCCTCGGTGACCTCCTTGTCGAGGGAGAACACCTGGAACCCGCCCGAGTCGGTCAGGATGGGCAGATCGACCCCCATGAAGGAGTGCAGCCCACCGTGCTTCTGCACCAGCCGCTCCCCCGGTCGCTGGGCCAGGTGGTAGGTGTTGGCCAGCACGATCTGGCTGCCGGTGCGCGCCAGTAGCTCCGGCGCCACCGAGCGCACCGCCCCCTGAGTGCCCACGGGCATGAACACGGGCGTGCGGACCTCACCCTTCGCGAGCGACAGCGTGGTCGCCCGGGCAGCTCCGGCTGTGCCGTCCACGGTGAAGGGGATCGCGCGCATGTGACTCCTGAGGGCCGAGGTCCCTTCCTATGACCGGACTTCGTATCTGCGCACCGCGAACCCCCATTAGGCGCGCCACTCGATCCCCCGCACGAGATGTAATACCGCGTGAGATCTCCCTCATCACTGGGTTAGCGCGCGCGTTTCCTCAGTGAAACCGAACCGTCCCTGCGTTTCGGCGAGTAGGGGAGTAGATTGGCTGCGTGACGATGGCAGAGCCAGTCCAGTCCGCCGCTCCCTCGCCCGTGCACAACGGGCGACAGCTCGGCCCGTGGATGGTGGGCAACCGCTTCGCGATCCGAGGCGACGTGCACCTCCATCAAGGGATGGGTGCGACCAACGTGGAGCTGGCCGTCTGGAGATACCGCGGCAGCGAACCGCTTCCGCGCTTCCTCGACCACCTCAAGACCGACGCCGAGGCCTGGGGCGCCTTGCGCCACGGCAACCTGGTCCGGGTGCAGGACGTGGGGCGCGCCTCTGGCGAGCTCACCTGCTTCTGGATCCAGGAAGTCACTCCGGGCGACGCCCTGGCGGACCGCCTGAAGGCGCAGCCCATCCTGGCGCCCAACGCGGCGATGCACATCGCGCTGCAGCTCGGGCACGCCCTCACGGAGGTCCACCGTGCGGGCTTGGTCCACGGCGACCTCGACCCGGCGAACGTGGCCCTGATGGGCGGCAACGACCTGGTGCGGCTCGGTTGGGGCGGACTCGCCTCCCGCATCGAGGGTGCGGGAATGGATGCCGGGCGGGGCAGCACGCGCTCCCTCGCCGAGGTGGCTCCCGAGGCGCTGCGAGCAAACGCGGACCGCACCCTCGAGGCCTCCACCGACGTGTACGCTCTCGCGGCCCTGCTGTACCGCATGCTCGTCGGCCAGCCTCCCTTCTTGGCGCGCCGGATGGGTCCCCTGCCCGGGCTCGAGCCCCGGGATCGTCTGCCGGCGCTGCCGCCCTTCGTGCCGGCGGATCTGGAGTCGATCCTCACCCGCAGCCTACGGCGCGACTTCTCGCAGCGGCCGCCCTTGAGCGAGCTGCTGGGTGTGCTGGTGGACGTGGAGCAGCGCCTGGGCCCCGACTCGCTGTCGGAGAGCTCCTTCGACATGGCAGGCCCCCCTGCGGCCTCGCCGCCACCGCCGCCGCCGCCTCCCGACGTGGCTCGGACGGCCAGCAGTCGGAAGCGCGACTACGACAGCATCCTGTTCAACGAGCCTCGCTCGGTGCATCGAGGCGTCGAGCAGCCAGGCCTGCCCCCACACGTACGCTCCGTGGTCCCCACGCTGGCCCACACGGCCCCCCAGAGCGCACCTGCGGTGCGCTCCCCCACGCCACCACCGGCCCCCGAGGTGGAGTGGACCCCCACCCCGGCCCGGCGCAGCCGCTTCTGGACGGTGGCCGCCTTGGCCGCCATCGCGGGCCTCCTGATGCTCGGCGGCATGACCCTGGCCGCGGCGTTCCTGAACCCGCCAGGGCGCACGGTCGTGGCCCCGGCCCCCACCACAGCGGCCGCTCCCGCACCTTCGGCCGCAGGGGTGGCCACTCCCGAGCGCGCCTGGATCGTGATCTCCACGGCCCAGCCCGGCGCCATCGTGATGGAGGACGGGAAGAACCTCGGCCGCACCCCGCTGCGCATTCCCATGGTCGGTGGTCCAGCCGATCCGCCGCGACACTTCGTGGTGCAGCGTGAGGGATTCCAGCCCACGCAGCTCATGCAGCCTTGGTCTGCACGAGACGTGCAGCACACGGTCACGCTGATCCCCAGCACCGAAGCCACGCCCGAGGATCCGGCGGAGGGCACCGCCGAGGAAGCACCGCCCGCGCCAGTACCGGTCCGGCCCGTGGCACCTCGCCCTCGCCCCACGGCCGCGAAGGCTCCCCCAGCGGCACCCGAGCCAGCTCCCTCCTCGGCCATGAAGTTCGTCAAGGAAGCACCGAAGCCGAAGCCTGCCCCGCCCGCGCGGCCGGCTCCCGCCCCCGCTCCCGTGCCGGCCCCTCCGCCTCGCCCAGCACCCGCCACCAACGGCGACGGTGATCCGCTCCCCATCCGCGACTCGCGCGGTGTGCCCGAGGCCGAAGGCTCGTAGTGATCGGCTTGCTTGCCTCGCTCGCGTGGGCCGTCGACCCGGCGCCGTCCGTCGACGTCGCCGAAGAGTCCGAGCTGCACTTTCAGCGAGGGGTCCAGGCCTACCGAGCGGGAGCACTGGAGCTTGCCATCGAGCACCTGCTCCTGTCGCACCGGCTCGCGCCCAACCGCAACACCGCCTTCAACCTCGCGCGCTGCTACGACGAGCTCGGCAGACCCGATCAGGCCTGGCGCTACTACGACGTGTCGCTGAAGGGCGAAGACGACCCGCAGATGCAGGCCCCCGCGCTGCAGGCCATGGCGCGCCTCGAGCCTCAAGTGGCCCGAGTGCAGGTGCGCTCCACACCGCCTGGCGCCACCGTCTACGTGGGGCGTCGAGATCTCGGTGTGCGCGGCGTCGCGCCCAACACGCTGCCGCTGCTCCCCGGCAAGCACACCCTCGTGCTGGAGCTGCAGGGCCACAGCCCCGCCACCGTCACGCAGATGTTCACGGCCAACGGGCTGTTCGAGGTCAACGCCACGCTGGAGCGCGAGGAGGCGGATCGGCGCGCCTCCGCCCTCGAGGCCGTCTGGGTGCGCTCGGACGTGGAGCTCGACGGTGAGGTGATCCTGTCGGTGCGCCCACAGTTCTGCGACGTGCTCCCGGATCGCCTGAGCAACGTGTCGGCCTGGCGGGAGCCGCTGGCGCGCATGCCCGGCCCGGTCCCCGGCTCGTCCCTCGCCGCTCAGGGCGACACCGACTTCGCGCTCAACGTGGTGGTGGAGGACGTTCGCGCCCAGCGCTCGAGCCGAGTGGCCTTGAGTCGCGACAAGAAGCAGCTGTTCCTCGATCAGGCGGGCCTGCTGAACGCCTGGGTGCTGAACCGGTGTGAGATCACCAACGGGGCGGCCGTGGCCGACGCGCTGCAGGAGCTGCCCCGTCGACGCCGGGCGGACGTGGTGGCGGTGCTCGCCGAGCTCGGGGCGGGCGACAACGTGGCCGGAGCCGCCTTCCGCTGCGTGCGCGGAGACTGCGAGGAGCTGGGCGCGCTGCTGCGCTTCTGAGGACTACGGGTCCGTAGCCCAGGGCAGATCCGTGCCCTCCACCGCGTCGGCCTGCTTGGCCAGCGCCTCCCCCACCATCGCCGTGAAGGCGCGGATCCGTGCCGTGTGCCGCATGTCGGGATGCACCAGCAGCCACAGGTCCATGCCGAAGCCCGGCTCCCGGCCACGAAGCCGCACCAGCTCCGGATCCGCCTCCCCATCGACCACCTGCAGATGTGCGATCCCGATCCCGCGCCGCACCATCTCGAGGAACACCGTGGCCGTGTCGAGGTAGGCCGCGATGCGAGCACGGGGCATGTTGCGCGCCATCCACTGCATCGTCAGCGTGGCGTCGAGTCGCGGATCCCAGCTGATCCACGGGTAGTCCTGCAGCGGTGCATCCTGCCCCACCGCCTCGACGAGCGACCGCGCGCCGTACACCGCGTATTGAAGCGTGCCCACCTTCCGCCCCACGAGGTGCTCGTCGGGTCGGTTGGTGGACCGAAGGGCCACGTCGGCCTCCCGCCGCCCCAGGTTCGCCATGCGTGCATCGGTGCTGATCTCGAGATCCACCTCCGGATACTGCTGCGAGAATGCCGTGAACAGCGCGGCATAGCGCACGGCATACAGATCGATGGTGGTCAGCCGCACGCGTCCCCGCAGCTGCGCGTCACGCCCGAGCACACGGGCCTGAGCCCGCAACACCTCCTCCTCCATTCGCCGCGCCGCCACCAGCAGCTCCTCCCCCGACGCGGTGGGTACGAGCCCCTGGCCGGTGCGATCGAACAGGCGCACGCCCAGCTGCGACTCGAAGGCGGCCAGCCGCCGCGAGACCGTGGTGTGGTTCACCTCGAGGGCAGTGGCCGCCCCCACCAAGGTGCCCGCGCGGGCCACGGCGAGCACGGTACGAAGGTCGTCCCAGGACATGTGTGCATCATCGCACACACGATGTGCAACGGGGCCGAGTGCCTGGGCGCTCATGCACGGTACGGACTCGACACAAGGAGAACGAGATGTCCACCGTCCACATCGAGCGCCCCATGTCCCACGGCGCCGACCGCGTCTGGGAGGCGCTGTCCGACATCGGCGGGATCTACCGCTTCCACCCCCTCGTGGCCCGATCGCCGCTGACCTCGAGCCACGCCACGGGCCTGGGTGCCTCCCGCACCTGTCACTTCCACGACGGCAACCACATCGACGAGCGCGTGGTGGGCTGGCAGGAGGGCGAGCGCGTCGACATCGAGATCGTGCGCGGCTCCATGCCCCTGAAGCAGGCGCACGCCTCGCTGGCCGTGCGGCCCTCCGCCGAGGGAAGCGTGGTCAGCATGACCATGGACTACACGCCGAAGTTCGGCATCGTCGGCTCGGTCCTGGATGCCCTGATGATGCGACGCCAGTTTCGCAAGGTGGTGAGCCAGATCCTGGAGGGCCTCGACGAGCACCTGCGCTCTGGCGACGTGGTGGGGCCCGCGGCGGCCTGATCCGCTCAGAGCCTGGGATCCACCGGCTCGCTCTCCAGGGCGAGGATGGCGAACACACAGGAGTGCACGGCGTGCAAGCCACGGCCCTCCACGAATCGGTGCAGCGCCTCCAGTCCCAGCACGAACTCGCGAGCCGCCAGCGACCGCTTGCGCCCGAGGCCTCGCTCCTTCAGGCGCGACAGCAGCTCGGGTCGTGTGTACTCGGGCCCATACACGATCCGAAGGTACTCCCGACCTCGGCACTTCAGCGCCGGCTGCACCAGCCGCCGACCGCGCCACGCCACGAAGGTCGCCGGCTTCACGACCATGCCCTCGCCACCGCCCTCGGTGAGCGCCTCCCACCAAGACGTCGCCTGCGCCACCGCGTCGTCGTCGTCGAGGGCCACGAAACGATGCGCCGTCGCCACCAGCCACTCCGGATCCGTCGCACTGGCGGCCGCCAGGGTGTCGAGGTGCCAGCGATGGGGCTTGTCGGCGTGCACCGCGCCCTCGCTCGCGAGCACGTGGAAGGGGGCCAGCTTCAGCCCGTCCACGCCCTCGGTGGCCCAGCAGTAGCGTCGATAGGCCGTCACGTACCCTTCGGCGGCCGCCAGTCGCTGCCGGCTGCGCTGCAGCAGCGGCGCCACCTCCGCCCCCGCCGCCTGCGCCTGCTCGAGCACCGCCACGGACGCCCCCAGCGTGGCCTTGGCCGCTCGCCCGACGGGTGCGTACTGGGCCTCCAGCAGCGCCCGAGCCTTCGCCGACCAAGGCATCAGCTCGGCGTCCAAGATCACCCAGTCGGACTCGAGCGTGTCGAACACGCCCCCCTGGGTCAGTGCCTTCCGCACGCGCTCGAGGAACGCCGCCTCCAGCGGTGCGTCGTCGAAGAAGCGGCGCCCTCGCCGGGTGAGCACGATGCCGGCATGGGGCACCTCCTCGGGGCTGAAGCCGAACCGGCGCGCCACCGCCTCGGGATCGCGCCCCACCACCACCACCGCCCGCGAGCCCATGTGCTTCTCCTGGCACACGACCTGCGCGATCCCCTGCTTGCGGAAGTAGGCAAACGCCTCGGCCGGATGCTCCAGCAGCTCGGGCAGCGACGAGGTGGCCGAGGGCGACATGGTGGGCGGCAGCGTCACCAGCCACCGCGGATCCACCGCGAAGCGCGACAGCACCTCCAGCGCCGACACCGCGTGATCGGGATGGATCCGCACCGTCTGGTGGTAGCGCGTCTCCACCACGCCCCCGCCGATGAGCTCGTCGAGGCGCAGCACGTCGGGGGCCTCCGACACCTCGGCCAGCACGGCATCCAGCGGACGCACGGGCTCGCAATAGGTCTGTGCCGCGGCCACGCTCACCAGCTCCCGCTCGGGCCAGCGCAGCGCGGTGAGCTCCCCCCCGAACACGCAGCCCGTGTCGATGCAGATCGTGTTGTTGATCCAGGTGGCCTGAGGCGTGGGCACGTGCCCATAGACCACCGAGGCCGATCCTCGGTACTCCCGCGCCCACGGGAAGCGCACGGGCAGGCCGAAGCTGTCGGTCTCGCCGGTGGTCTCGCCATACAGCGCGAACTGGCGCACCTTGCCCGAGGCGCGGCCGGCCAGCTCCTCGCGCATGCCGGCATGGGCCACCACGAGCTTTCCGCCGTCGAGCACGAAGTGGCTGACGAGCCCATCGACGAAGCGCTCCACCCGCGTGCGGAAGGCCTCCGTCTCCTCCGCCAGCTGGGCCACCGTGAAATCGAGACCGTGGGTGAGCTTGACCTTGCGGCCCTGCAGGTGCTTGAGCAGCTTCACCTCGTGGTTGCCGGGAACCGCCACCGCCACGCCGTCGTCCACCATGTCCATGGCCAGGCGCAGCACCTCGTTCGACGCCGGTCCACGGTCCACGAGATCGCCCAGGAACAGCGCGCGGCGGCCCTCGGGGGCGGTCACCTGGTAGCGGTGCTCGGGCGCCTCGCCCTGGGACTGCACCGTGTAGCCGAGGGCAGCGAGCAGCTCCGACAGCTCCGCGAAGCAGCCGTGCACGTCGCCGATGATGTCGAAGGGGCCGTGATCGTCACGCCGATCCGTCCACGGCCGCGGCCGCTCGATCACCGCGTCGTCGATGGCCTGCTCCCCGCGCAGCACGTGCACGTAGCGAAAGCCCTCGCGCCGCAGCGAGCCCATGGATCGCTTGAGCTGCGACGTCTGCCGGCGCACCACGTGGGAAGCGAAGGTGCGATCGGGCCGGTCGACGTTGCGTGCGGCACACACCTTGGCGGGCACGTCGAGCACGATGGCCACGGGCAGCACGTGGTAGCGACGCGCCAGCTGCACCCACCGCTTGCGGTAGGCCGGATCGGTGTTGGTGGCGTCGATCACGGTGAGCAAGCCGCGCGCCAATCGCTTGGCCGCGATGAACTCCAGGACCTCGAAGGCATCGGAGCTGGCCGACTGATCCGACTCGTCGTTGGCCACCACCCCGCGGTAGTGGTCGCTCGACAGCACCTCCGTGGGCAGGAAGTGCCGGGCTCCGAAGGTGGACTTGCCCGCACCCGACGCACCCACCAGCAGCACCAGCGACAGCTCCGGAACGGTGAGCGTCATGCCATCACCCGCAGCAGCGCCATCTGGGTGGGCGCCCCCACCGCCTCGTCCGACGGACCGATGGACTCGAAGGTCACGCTGTAGCCATGGGCCTGTGCGGCCGCCGTGGCCCAGGCCTCGAACTCGGCGCGCGTCCACTCGAACCGGTGATCCGCATGGCGGAAGCGCCCCGCGGGCAGGCTCTCGAAGCGCACGTTGTACTCGGCGTTGGGGGTGGTGATCACCCACAGGCGCGGCCGTGCTCCGGCGAGCACGTTGTGCACCACGGCCTGTAGGCGCTCGGCGTCGATGTGCTCGATCACCTCCACCATGGCGATGGCGTCGTAGCCGTCCAGGCGCGGATCTCGGTAGGTCGCCGACGAGTGCAGCCAGCGCACGCGCTCCGGTGCGTCCGAGGGTCCACCGTCGCCCGTCACCCGTCGCTCCGCGCGGTCCAGGGACACGGCGGACACGTCGGCTCCCACGATCTCGGTGAACTGCCGCCGGGACAGCAGCCGACGCACCAGCTTGCCTTCCCCACAGCCGAGATCCACCACGCGCGTGGCCCCCGAGCGCTCCAGCACCTCCGCCACCCGCGCCATGCGCACGTCGTTGAGCTTCAGGGGGCGCTCCATCTCGGCCTCGCGCTCCCCTCCCCGCTGCGGCGCGTCGTCGTCGTCGATCACGCCGAGCTGCGTGAGCGCCTGACGCGTCAGCCCGCCGCGGTGCTTGAGGTAGCGCTTGGCCACCAAGCGGGACTCGGGATGCTCGCCGAGCCAGTCGCCCGCCTTGTCCATCAGCTTGTCCACCTCCGCCGGGCCCACCCAGTAGTGCTTGTCGTCGTCGAGCACGGGCAGCAGCACGTACAGGTGCTGCAGCGCGTGCTGCACCGTCTGCTCGCCCTGTAGACGCAGCCGAAACAGCGCTCCCTGCTCCCAAGGCTCGTCGTCGGTCGGTAGCGGCTCGATCTGCACCGCGTAGCCGAGGGGCTCGAACAAGCGGGACAGCAGCGCAGGCCCACCCCGCGAGCGCACCGCGGCCACCTCGATCTGCAGCGGCAGCGGCGTGCTCACCAGCTCCGGGCGCTCCGGTGCAGACCCGTTCAGCGCCGAGCGGAGGACCTTGCCCAGGGCCACCGACAGGAAGGAGGACGCCGTGTAGGGGCGATCGTTGACGTACATGGCCAGCGGGCCCCCCGAGGGGCTGCCCACCTTGCCGCGCACCAGCGCCACCGGATCGAGCTCCACCAGCAGCGCCATGGTGGCGCGCTCGTCGGTGGCTTCCGGCCAGATCACGTGGGCCTCGCCGAAGGTCAGCGAGAAGGACTGTGCGCGGGCCGGGTTCTTGCGCAGCAGGTAGCCCAGGTCCGTGGCGGGACGATGGGTGGTGGTGAGGGTGACGAGCACCTACTCCTCCTTTCGGGCCAGGTCCTTCCAGGCCTCGGGCAGCTCCTGCCCCAGCATGCGCTCTGCCATGCGCACCGTGGGGGAGACGTAGGTGGCCGTGCCCGTGAGCAGGCGCTTGCCGTCCTGTCGCAGATCCACACGCACCACCGTGCGGCCGCCCTCCTGATCTGTGATGCGACCCGTGCCCTCGATGGGGGTGTCCATGCGCGCGGGGCGCATGTAGCGCAGCTGCAGCGACGCCGTGAAGGCGAACATCCCCCGCAGACCGATCACCGTCCAGGCGCCCAGCTCGTCGGCCAAGGTGGCCTGCAGCCCGCCGTGCACGATGCCCGGAGGCCCTTCCCAGCCCTCCCGCGGTGCGAAGGTCGTCGTCACGCTGTCTCCCTCGCGGAAGAAGGTCAGCTGCATGCCCACGTCGTTGCGCGGGCCGCAGCCGAAGCAGCGCTGGGCCTCGCCGAACATGGCGGGATCGAGGGGCTCACGATGCGACATCGCCTCCCCTACCACGATGGATGATGTTGGCCCCGCCCGGAGTTACAACCAGCTGCTGGAGGCAGGCCCATGGCCGTTCTCGACATCATCACGGCCCCGCATCCCATCCTCGAGGACCCGGCGCGGCCCGTCGAAGCCGACGAGTTCGGCCCGGAGCTCGAGCAGCGGGTGAGCGACATGGCCGAGACCATGTACGCCGCACCCGGCGTGGGGCTCGCGGCCCCCCAGGTCGCCGATCCGCGGCAGATCGTGGTGCTCGACCCCGGGGAGAAGGAGGACCGTGGACGGCGCTTCTTCGCCATGGTGAACCCCACCATCGTGGAGCGGAGCCAACAGACCATCCCATGGACGGAGACCTGCCTGTCCGTCCCCGAGTTCGAGATCGAGATCGAGCGCAACTACCGCATCAAGGTGGAGTGGCAGGACGCCGCGGACGGTAGCCCGCGCTCGGAGTGGTTCGAGGAGTACGAGTCGGTGATCGTGCAGCACGAGCTCGATCACCTCAAGGGCACCATCCTGCTCGACCGGGCGAGCCGGTTCAAGCGGAGTCGGTACCTCAAGCGCGTGGCCAAGAAGAAGGTGGTGGCATGATGCTGTGGTTGGGAATCAGCGCGGCATTCGCCGCTCCGGACGTGTGCGCCGACGAGGCGTTGGCCCAGGCCAACTCCGAAGAGATCAAGGCGATGTTCGAGGCCGGCGAGGAGGACCGCAGCGTGCGGTCGGCCGACGCCGTGAGCGTGCTGGAGCGCGACGAGAAGCGCGCCAAGGTCATGATGAAGTACGACAAGAAGGCCAAGCTGTGCACGCCGCAGGACAAGTGGTACGCCGCCTGGATGATGCAGCAGAGCGACGACCTCGAGGTGCTCACCCGCGCCTACGAGCTCGCCATCGAGGCCATGGAGGGCCACGCCGACCGCGGGCCGTGGCTCGTGGCCTTCGCCTTCGACCACAAGCGCGTGGCGGGTGGCTTCCGCCAGTCCTACGCCACCCAGACCCGGGTCGACGCGCAGGGCCGCACCTGCCTCATCCACCTCGAGGGCGACGTCACCGACGAGCAGCGGCGCCAGTACGGGGTGGAGACGCTGCAGCAGGTCTACCGCCGAGTGCTCGACGCCAACGGCTTCTCCGGCGACGCACCCACCGAGCAGCGGCTGAAGCGCAACATGCTGCTGTGCCCGCCGCTCGCCATCAAGGCCAAGGACCGCAAGCGCGTGCGGCCGCCCGACCCCGCGGTGGGCGGCTGACGCGGCCGAGCGCTCAATCCACCCGCACCATCACGGGGCAGTTCACGATGAAGCCCGTGGCGCCCCAGTTCCCGCCGTCGGGTGCGGTCACGTCGCCATCGTCCGCCAGGTCCTCGACGTCGTCGGTGTCGGTGACGAGCTCTGGCGTCACGCCCGCGGCGAAGGTGCTCAGGTGCACGTCCCACAGTGGGCTGTAGCGCCCCTGGTTGGGCAGCCACGCCAGGAGGTTGCGCGGACCTCCCTCCCCCAGCAGTGCCGAGTTCAGGCCCTGGCGCTCGGGATTGTCGACGCCGGTGGGGCCATTGGTGAACGCTGCCAGCTGGGCCCGTGACGAGTCCGAGCCGTCGTTGCCCAGACCTGGCGCCAGGTTCAGCGCCGGCGTGTAGGTGGCTCCCTCCAGGGCTGCCGGACCCGGGGCCGAGGCCTCCGTCGACAGGTAGAGCACCGGCTTGTCGTTCGCGAAGCCGTCCACCATCTCGATGTCGGCATAGCCAGCGTCGACGTCGAGTCCCAAGAGGCTGTCGTGGTCGCCCGAGTCGTTGGCGATGTGCGGAGCGTTGAGGATGGTGCCGTCCGGGAGCTGGATCAGCGGCGAGTAGCCGTCCTCGCCCACCGCGCCGGGCTCGGCCTGCAGCGGCGGGAAGCCCGTGACCGGGTCGCCGACCACCACGCGCGCTGGGCTGAAGTCCACCGACGCGGGGAAGACAATGCGGCCGTCGTCGTCCACCGTGACCTGCTGTACGGCACCCGTCCCTGCTGCGTTCTCGAGCTTGCTGACGTCGGGGACACCGTAGTCGTCCGCTGCGTCTCCGTCGGACGCCTCGGTGACGATGTAGTAGATGGTCTCGCCGTCGCGCACCCCCTCGTAGACGGGCAAGCGGACCGACGTGTCGTCGAAGTCGATGATGCTGTCGAGGAACACGTCCTCCCCAGCGGCCGCCGTGGTGGACACGGCGAGGGCGAGCAGGATCAGGGCAGACATCGTGGGCTTCATGGGGCCTCCAGGGTTCACCCTGGCCTACGACCACCACAGCGCCCAGTTACCGCCGCTCCGATCAAGATGTAGCCCATCGGAATACGGATTTCGGCGCGCGCGCGTAACACCAGCCCACGGCGGGTATCATGCGCGCATGATCGTCGTACTCACCAGTCTCGCGCTCGCTCAGACGGACCCCTGCGCCGACGAGGGCTCCATCGCCACCAACTCCGAGCGCATCGCAGCGCTGTACGAGGCCAGCACGGCCGATGCAGACGCGCTGCGCCAGGGAGACGGCGGTGCCGCCAGCAGGGCCAAGAAGCGCGCCAAGACCTTCCTCGAGTACCACTCGTGGGGTCAGCTGTGCACGGCCCAAGACAAGTGGCACGCCGCCTGGGTGCTCCTGCAGGTCGACAACCAGAAGGTGCTGGACAGGGCTGGCACGCTGGCAGCGGAGGCGCTGGCCGAGCACGCCGAGCGCGGCCTGTGGCTGTCGGCGTACTCCGTGGACCGGCGGCGGGTGGCCGGGGGCACGCGGCAGACCTTCGGCACCCAGACCGTGCTCGACGCCGAGGGGCGGCTGTGCTTGGTGGAGCTCGACGGCAACACCACCGACGCCAAGCGCGCCGAGTACGAGGTGCCCTCGCTTCAGGAGATCGTGCGCGAGGTGCTCGACGCCAACGACCGCACCCGGGACAAGCCCACGATGAAGCGCCTGTACAAGCGCAAGCTGGTGTGCGACCGCGAGGGCAACCCCGTAGAGCGGCGCTGACCCAGCGGCTCGTGCGACCGATGCGCTGACGGGTTGGAATCCGTAGGTGGCAGACAGCGATTAGCGATTAGCAATCAGCGATTAGCAATCAGCTCCCGGACTGAACGCTTGTGCTGGAGCCCGAAGAGAGCGGGATGCCGCCCGCCCGTGCGGTGTGGCAGGATCAAGCGCCTCCCAGGACGCCACGAGGCCCTTCGAGCCTGTCTGTCAGAGGGGGAGGAGCCCCTGCCCTCACGTTCCGAAGCCGAAGAACATCCAACGCCCGAGAGCGCGCATGACAAGCATGGCCGAGGAACGTCGTTGCAGGGTCAGGGGCAACCACCGTTATCTCACGGAGCCGCTCATGCGTCACGCTGGAATCGACGTCAGCAAGTCCACCCTCTCGGTCGCCCTCCTCGAACCCGCCTGGTCGGTCGACGTGCCCAACACCCCGGCCGGCATCGACCAGATCGCCAAGAGGCTTCGATCTCGTCGACGTGCTGGCCCGCACGCCCAGCATCGAGGTGATGGTCGCCAATCCCCGGCGACCCGCAACTTCGCTAAGGCCATCCGCCAGCGGGGCAAGACGAACCGCGCCGACAGCCAGATGTTGGCCCGCTTCGCGTCTTCGATGGAGTTCGTGCCCTGGACTCCTCCCAGCGCCGCGGCCAAGCAGCTGCGGGAGGTCATGCGCCGCCGCAAGCAGCTCGTCGACCAGATGGCCACCGAGAAGAGGCGTTTGGTCGAGCTGCGGTGTTGGAAGCACAGGCACTTCAGGTCGCCAAGACCGACACCTCGCTGGACGGATGGCGCACGCTGTTGGCCACGACGCCGGGGGTCGCCGATGTGACTGCGCTCACGTCATCTCCGAGCTCGCCTGCCTCCCTCCCGACATGGACGCCCGACAGCTCACGGCCTTTGCCGGCCTCGATCCTCAGCCCTGGCAGTCCGGCACCATGGACGCCGCCCGCCGAATCTCCAAGCGAGGCAACAAGCGGCTTCGCACTGGCCTGTTCCTGGCTGCGTGGAACACCACACGCTTCTCGCCCCACGTCTCGGTCTGGCGGCAACGGCTCGTGAACCGCGGCAAGCCGCCGAAGGTCGCCGACGTCGCTGTGGCACGTCGCCTGCTCCACAGCTTCGTGGCGATGCGCAAGCACGAACAACCTTGGAACGGCGAAGCCTTTCACCGGATTACCGCTTGACGCTCAACAGAACATCTGACCGCTCCGACGCTGACTACCGAACGCCGACGGCTCCAACGCTGACCGCCGAACGCCAAAGCTGTTGCACCACGAGGACAGTCTGTTCTGCGCGCGGCCGTGGGCTGCCCGACGCTCCGGCAATATCGCTGAGCCAGGAGGCGCCCATGCTCAGCGGAAAGCCCGGCACCGGAGACACCACAGCCCCCACCGGCGCGTTCCAGCGGCGCCCCACCGACTTCCACCACTGGATCGAGGACGCGCCCGATGCTCGCTTCGCACCCGAGGCCGGCCGGTACCACCTCTACGTCAGCCACGCCTGCCCCTGGGCCCACCGCACCCTGATCACCCGGGCGCTCAAGGGTCTGCAGGACGTCATCTCCATCTCGGTGGTGCACTGGTTCAACGACGAGCGCGGCTGGAACTTCGAAGAGGGCGAGGGGGTCATCCCAGACCCGCACGAGAACGCCACCTTCATGCGCCAGATCTACGAGATCGCCAACCCCGGTCACACAGGCCGCATCACCGTGCCCGTGCTCTGGGACAGTCGCGAACGCACCATCGTGAACAACGAGTCCTCCGAGATCATCCGCATGCTCGACTGGGCGTTCCAGGACCTCGCCACGCGGCCCGAGCTGTCGCTGTCGCCGAAGGACCGGCTGGACGTCATCGACGAGGTGAACGGCCCCATCTACGACCGCGTCAACAACGGCGTGTACAAGTGTGGCTTCGCCAGCTCCCAGGAAGCCTACGACCACGCCGTGACCGCCCTGTTCGAGGAGCTCGACCGCCTCGACGATCGCCTGTCGCGCCAGCGCTGGCTCACCGGGGAGCAGTTCACCGAAGCCGACGTCCGCCTCTTCACCACGCTGGTGCGCTTCGATCCCGTCTACAACACCCACTTCAAGTGCAGCATCAAGCGCCTGGTGGACTACGAGCACCTCTGGGCCTTCACCCGCGAGATCGCCCAGGTGCCCGAGATCCGCGCCACCCTCGATCTGCAGCACATCCGCGACCACTACTACGTGAGCCACACCTCCATCAATCCGCGCCGCATCGTGGCCGCCCTTCCGGCGCACTACGATCTGGACGCCCCCCACGACCGCGCCCACCTGGCCGGACGAGGCGTGCTGGGCTGAGCGCGGAGGGAACATCGGCAGACGACTCGCGCTGGCACAAGCAGGCTGGATGGCCACGCGTCTCGGCGCCTGGCGCCGGCTGCGTCAGTGGATGCACGCCCCACAGCAGGCCCTACAGGAGCGCTTCCGCACCCTGAAGCGCGTGCTCGGACCGTCCGCCCACGGCCGCGCCCTGGGGCTGGACCGGTGCCCGTCGCTGCAGGCCTTCCGGGAGCTACCCGTGACGAGCTGGGAGGACACCGCCCCCTGGGTGCAGCGCGTGGCCGCCGGCGAGCCCGGCGTGATGAGCACGGAGCCCATCGAGCTGGTGGAGCCCACCGGAGGATCCTCTGGGGGCACCAAGTGGATCCCCTACACCGCTCGGCTGCGACGGGAGTTCGATCTCGCGGTGGGCGCCTGGATGGTGGACCTGCACCGCCACCGACCGGCCCTGTTCGGCACGCGCCACTATTGGTCGGTGTCGCGCGCGGTGAAGCGGCTGCAGCACACCGAGGGTGGCCTGCCCATCGGATTGCAGAGCGACAGCGCCTACTTCGATCCCGTCACCCGCTGGCTGCTGGCTGCCATGATGGTGGTGCCCGACCACGTAGCCCACGCACCCTCCCTCGAGGCCTGGCGCGAGCGCACGCTGCTGCGCCTGCTCGAGGCCGACGACCTGGGGCTGATCTCGGTGTGGAGCCCCACCTTCCTGCAGCGTCTGCTCCACCAGGCAGACGACGTGCCGCTCTCCCCCGCTGCCGCGGCACGTCGAGCGCGCTTCCGAGACACGGGCCAGCTGATGGACCTGTGGCCTCGACTGTCGGTGCTGTCGGCCTGGGCCGACGGCTTCGCTGCCCGCCCGTTCGCCGCGCTCGCGGGCACCTTCCCCGGGGCACAGCCGAAGGGACTGCTGGCCACCGAGGGCGTGGTGAGCATCCCCCTGTGGGGCAAGGAGGGATCAGTGGTCTGCCTGACGCACCTCGTGGAGCTGCGCACCGCCAGCGGCGAGGCGTTCTGGCCACACGAGGTAGCGCTGGGAGCGCGCTACCAGCCCATGCTCACCACCGGCGGTGGCCTGATCCGCTACGCGCTGCCCGACGAGGTCGAGGTGGTGGGCTTCACGGGGCGACTGCCGCGCATCCGCCTGGTGGGCCGACTCGACAAGGGCTCGGATCTGGTGGGCGAGAAGCTCACCCCCGCGTTCGTGCGCAGCAAGCTGGTAGATCACCCCGGCTTCGCCATGCTCGTGCCCCGAACCGATCACTACGTGCTGGTGAGCGACCGCCCCTGGAGCGCCGAGGTCCTCGACGCGGGACTGTGCCGCGCCCACCACTACGCCTATGCCCGCGAGCTGGACCAGCTACGACCGGCCCGTGTGGTGGTGCTCCAGGACGCCTGGTCGCGCTGGGAGCAGGCCGTCGAGGCCGCGCACCTGGTCCTCGGCGATCAGAAGCCATCGGCACTGGAGACGCGTCCGGCCATCGCGAACGCCTTGCTCGACGGGGCCCCGAAGCCCTAAGGGACCGCCATGACGACCCTCGTGTTCGTGAGCGACACCCACGGCCGACACGACGAGCTCGGCGTGTTGGCGGCCGACGTGCTGGTGCACTGCGGTGACGGAACCGACCAGCCGGAGCGCACCCTCTCGGAGCTCGACGCCTGGTTCGCCCAGCAAGACGTCGAGCACGTCCTGTACGTGCCCGGCAACCACGACTTCGCCTGCGAGGCGCGCTGGCTGGCGGGGCAGCCCGTCTTCGAGCACGCGCGCGTGGTCGTCGACGAGCTGGTGGAGGTGTGCGGGGTTCGGATCTTCGGCAGCCCCTGGGTGCCCGATCTGCAAGGCTGGGCCTACTTCGGCACCCCGACCCAGCTCCAGGAAGCGTGGTCCCGCGTGCCTGCAGGCATCGATGTGCTGGCCACTCACACACCCCCCGCTGGCATCCTCGACCGCAACCGCCGCGGCATGTCCCTGGGCTGCCCGGCCCTGCGCGACGAGCTGGCCCGCATTCGACCCCAGATCCACGCCTTCGGCCACATACACGCGAGCGGCGGCCTCGAGGAGCGAGGCGTCACCACGTTCGTCAACGCCTCGTCGCTGTGGCGTGGCCACGAGCCCCTGCGCGAGCCCATCCACCTGGACGTCAGGGCGTGAACGGATCCGTCTGCCAGGGCCCGATCCCCGTGAGCTGCACGGTGGCCCCCGCATCGCTCCACACCACGTGGGGGACCCCAGCCGCAGTGACGTAGTAGTCATCTGCCTCGAAGCGCCGCTCTTCCTCGCGATCCAGAGCGAAGCTCACCGACACCGATCCGTCGAGCACCGTGAGCCGCTCGTTGCGCGGATGGGTGTGGGGCGGCATCTCGAAGGCCTCGGGCACCGCCAGCCGCACGGTGTACAGCTGTCCCGTCGCCCGAGGATCTCCCTCCAGCACGGCAATGCGACAGCTGTCGGGCAGCACGGGCGGACAGGGCCGCCAGTCCAGGGTGTCCGCCCTCCGCACGAGCTGCGGCGGATCCACCACGGCCTCCACCGCACCAGGAGGGTGAGCACAGGCAAGCCAGGCGAGCACGAGCATGGCGAAGCCTACCACTCGTGCACCTCCCTACCGCTCGACCCTGTCCCAGAGCCTGTCGAGCGCTTCCAGCTCCCAGTCCTCGGCGTCGGCACGTCGCTTTGGCATCGCCTCGGCCACCAGCGCGTCCACCCACGGCTCCTCGTAGGCCTGGAGCGCTTCCAGTGCCGCCAGGTAGATGTAGGCGTTGTCGTCCGACGAGAACCGCGCCAACAGCGCTGGCACCACATCCGGACTGCGGAGCTCGGCCGCGTGGGCCGCCACCACCTCGAAGTGCAGCACGCCCGTCGTCAGAACCGCCGAGTGAACGAGCTCAGGGCCTCGCGCCCCGGTCCAGGTTCGCAGGATCTCCTCGGTACAGCGGACCTCATCTTGCAAACCTGCGCCTCGAAGAGGCGGGAACGCTGTCAGGATGGCGTCCAGCGCACGCCCCTCGTCGGCGACGAGGAGCAGAGACGCTCCCGGGCAGCCGATCTGACGGTGCTCCTCGGCCAGCCGGAACAGCACCGGAACAAGAGCGGGATCGCCCGACTCGTTCACGGCACGGCCGAGGTGCTCGAGGTGTGCGCGGTCCAGCCCGCGATCCAGCGCTGCTTCCAGTAGCCCGAGTCCGTCGACGCCGTAGGCCGCCACCGCAGGCCAGAACCAGCGCGCTTCCTCGGCGTGGCCAGAGTCGGCCAGCACAGGTCCGAGGTCGGCGCGTAGCTCGTCGAGGAACGCGGGATGCGGAAAGCGGACAGTGGCTCTAAGGGCATCGACGGGCGCGGAGTCGTAGGCCTCCAGGATGGTGGGCACGTCCTGCTCCTCTCGAAGCGATGCCAGCGTCGCCAAGAGTCCGGGAAGTTCCAAGCCCATTCGCCCTCGAAGCCGCTGCGCCCGCGTAGGGGTCAGCACGTCCGAGTCGCGGAGCAGCCGGATCAACACGCCGGGAGGCTCGGACTGCGACAGGAGCTGATCCACCATCAGCTCCCTCACCTCCAGCGGCGGATCTGCGCTCAGCAGGGTCCAGCTCGCCAGCTCCGCCACCGTGGTCTGCGAGGAGACACAGCCCGACCTGGTAGCCAGCTCGGCTCGGTCCTCCAGCACCTCCGCGAGCCAGCTCTCCACGTCGTCCGGGACGCCCTCCCGCGCCACGATGGCCTGCACGGCGTAAGCCCGCACCGCGGGGGAGGCATGCTGAAGCAGCTCCCGCAGCCTGCCCTTCGAAGCACCGAGGCGAAGCGCCAGATAGGACACCCACGACGGACTCGGCGCGCCATCGTATCCGACGCTCTCCGACTCCCACCGACCCACCGCCGCAATGTGGATCACGGCCAGATCCACCGGGAGCCAGGCGGCTCCCAAGCCCAAGACCGCCAGCAACGTCGCCAGGCCGCTCTTCCACCCCACGGCACCCCCTCAGATGCGGAGCTGCAGCCACAGGCGCGCCGTGTCGTTAGCGATGCTGCGCCCCTGCGTCTCCAGCCTCAGCACGTAGCCTGCCCCCACGCGGATGTGGTCCTCTCCGCTGTGCCAGGTCATGCCCAACGCACCCTCGGCCACGTCCCCGTTGTCGTCGATGCCCGTGTGGTCGTCGAACACGCTGAAGCGCACCGCCGGCTCGAAGCGCCCGAAGGTGTAGCCCGCCTGCGCCATCGCCCCGAAGCGCGGCGTCTCGGCCAGCACCCCGGGCACGTCCACATCGGTGTTGGTGGGGGTGATCCGCGCCAGGCGCACCTCCCCCAGCACCGCCAGCCCCGCCACCCGCAGGATCGCGTCGCCGCCCACGGCTGCGGTGGTGGTGGCACGGTCCTGATCCAGCCAGCCGTCCACCGCGAGCCCCAGCGTGAAGCGGTCCACCGTGCCCCAGGTGGTGTACGTGGCGTCTTCGCCGAGGCTGCCCTCCAGGCGGGCCGCGATCAGCTTGCCCGCGTCGATGTCGCCCAGCTCCGAGCCGTTGCCGTTGTAGATCCCCAGGCGCAGCCGACCGCGCACGTCGTCGTTGCCAAGCGTGCCGTCCAGCGTGATCCCCGCGTCGCGACCCGCATCGGGCAGGAACGCGGACGTGCCCACGGCCCGCTCGGCGAGCACCAGATCGGCGCTGCTCATCAGCTGCTCCCGCGACACCGGCAGCTTCTGCAGGCCCGCAGAGACCCACAGCCCCTCGATCAGCCGCGCCCCCACGAAGGCATCCACCAGGCCGATGTCGGTGCTGGGCGGGTTCAGCGCGTCGTAGCCAGCCGTCTGGCCCAGCACCACGGCGTAGCTAAGGTGCTGGTTGCGCCCTGACAGGCCCAGCCGCGCGCGCCGCAGCTTCAGCCCCGGATCGTCCTCCGGATCGCCCCAGGTCGCCGGATCCGCCGTCGGATCTTCGTCCTGATCGAACACCGTGACCCAGGACTGCACCAGCACGCTGGGCGTGGGACGTGGGATCTGCAGCCCCTTCGGCGCAGGAGCCGGAGTCGGCATGGACAGGGCTCCCCCCGTGCCGAGGTCCTCTGGAGGCGGAACGGCGAGGGCGACGGTGGCAAGGGTCAGCAGGCTCATGGACCTTCCGGAGCGAGGGAGCGTATTCTACGCGCGATGCGCTTTCCCACCGCGGTGTCTGCCCTCCTCGTGATCCCCTGTGCCCTGGGCGGCTGCCCCTCGGAGCGCCCGTTCACACGCGCGTACACGATGCAGTCCCTCGACGAAGGCGTGGGTGGACCCAAGGCCCTCGCCCAACCCGGCGACATCGTGATGGAGAACGATCGGATCCGCATCGCGATCCTGGGACCCCGCCCCAGCCTCGGCCCCCACACCTCCGGTGGAAGCCTGGTGGACGCCGATCTCAACCGGTCCGACGCCCGCTACGGCTCGGGCCAGGGCAACGACCAGCTCGCCGAGCTGTTCGGCACCGTCAACCTCAACGTGACCCGCGCCCACCTCGCCACGGACGCCGAGGTGATGCGCATGCCCGGCGTGCAAGACGATCCGGGCGAGGTCACCATCTTGAGCGACGGAAGCGACGGGGGCGCCGCCATCGTGTGCGTGGAGGGGCCCGAGATCAGCTTCATCACGCTGCTGGACCTGCTGTGGCCGTTGGTGGGCGCCCCCGAGTTCCGCATGCGCACCCACTACGAGCTGGCTCCGGGCGACGCCGCCGTGAAGATCCGCACCTGGGCGGTGTTCGACGAGACCGCGGGCTGCGGCACCGAGCTCGTCGACATGCCCGTTCCCACCGCCGACACCCTGCCCATCGTGGACTACGCGCTCGGTGGCGGCGTGGCCATGGGGGACTTCTACCTGCAGGGCGGCGACGTGGACGTGTTCGCCCCCACCATCGGCTTCGACGAGGAGGGCTACGTCTTCGAGCAGCAGCAGCTGGGCCGCAACTCCTTCTCCGATCCCTTCGCCGTGCCCTTCCTGGCGGGCACCGCAGACGCCGTCAGCTACGGACTGATGGCGGCGGACGGCCCCATGTTCGTGCCCATGTTCACCAGCTCTCAGACGGTGGGCGTGGGGGGCGGACTGCCCCGCGCCGATCTCGGCACGGTGCCCGAGGGCACCGCCTTGGTCTACGACCGCTGGTTCGCCGTGGGCCGAGGCGACGTGGGCAGCGCACTCGACGCCTTGCTCGAGGTCCGCGGAGACGCCACGGGCCGCGTGCAGGGCTTCGTCGTGGAGGAGAGCAGCGCCGAGGTCATGTCGGGCGCGCACGTCTTCGTGTTCGAGCCCGGCGCCGACCGCCCCTGGTCGCAGTGGCTCACGGACGTGGGCGACGATCCCGAGCCCGACGGCTCCTTCGGCGGCACCCTGCCACCGGGCGACTGGGAGCTGCTCGTGCACGCCACTGGGCGCCCCGACTCGCCGCGCGTGCCGGTGACCGTCACCGAGGGCGGTGTGGTGGACGTGGTGCTCGCCAGTCCGCAGCCCGGGCAGGTCGAGGTGCAGGTCACCGACGAGACCGGCCAGCTCGTGCCCGCCAAGATCAGCTTCTTCACGGTGGATGGCACCGACGTGCGGCAGCCCGTGCTCGGCGACAGCTTCATCGGCGGCAGCCCCGCGGAGGTGGCCTTCGCGCCCTATGGCGTGGGCGCCACCGTGCTGCCCGACGGGGACTACTTCGCCGTGGCCTCGCGCGGGCTCGAGTACGAGATCGACGTCTCCGAGCCCTTCCGCGTGGATCAGCGCCGCACCACGCGCCTCGATCTCGAGGTCACCCGCTCCGTGGAGACGCTGGGCTGGATCAGTGCCGACTTCCACGTGCACGCCCAGCACTCTCACGACAGCGGCGTGGAGCTGGCCATGCGGGTGAGCACCATGGTGAGCGAGGGGGTGGAGTTCTTCAGCTCCGCCGACCACGACCACGTCACCAACTACGGCCCCATCGTGGAGGCGATGAACCTCGAGCCCTGGGTGCAGACCGCGGTGGGGCTCGAGACCACCACCATCGAGGTGGGTCACTTCCTGGGCTTCCCGCTGCGCTGGGACGATCTGCAAGACAGCGGGGGTGCCCTGGACTGGACGGGGCTCACCCCGATGGAGATCGCCCGTGACATGCGCGGGCTGGGGGTGCCCGGCGGCGAGGAGCCGGTGGTGTTCGTGGGCCACCCGCGCGACGGGATCCTGGGCTACTTCGACCAGTTCGGCCTCGACCCCTTCGCTGGCGTGCCTGGCGTGGGGGGTGCCGTGGGCCAGGTGAGCGTGGATCCGTCCATCGGCGGGGTGCTCCCCCACCCCAACCCCCTGCTACGTGCCGAGCACTACTACGGCGGGTTCGATGCCCTGGAGATGCTCAACGGCAAGCGGCTGGAGCTGCTGCGCACGCCCACCCAGCCCGAGATGGACGCCTTCGCCGAGACGGGCGACGGCACCCTCATCTACGACTGGCTGTCTCGCACGATGGAGGAGCAGCAGGCGCTGATCGACGGTACCCTGTCGCTCGGCTTCGGCACCCACGGCACCCTCGACGACTGGTTCAGCCTCAACAACCTGGGCTTCCGCTACACCCTGCTCGGCAACAGCGACACCCACGGGCTCACCAAGACCGAGTCGGGCTGTCCTCGCAACTTCGTGATGTCGGGCACCGACGATCCCGCCCTCATCGACGACGACGCGGTGGCCCGCGCGGTGAAGGAGGGGCGCGTCGTCGCTTCGTACGGCCCCTTCGTGCGCTTCTACGTGGAGTCCGAGGATCAGGGCGTGGGCTCCACGCTGGTGCGCGACGGCGAGGTGCCGCTCACCATCGAGGTGCAGAGCCCCAGCTGGTTCGACGTGGACCGGGTGGAGCTGTACGAGAACGGCACGCTGATCCGCGAGTGGGCGATCGAAACGCCGAACCTGGACGTGCTGAACCTGGCGGAGACGGTGTCCGTGACCCCCGAGCGCGACAGCTGGTACGTGGTGGTGGCGCTCGGTCGCGACGATCTGGCGCCGGTGTTCACCACGGTGGAGATCCCGCCCGTGCAGCTCGAGGACATCGTGGCGGACGCACTGGCAGGCGTGCCGGCGGCGTCGCTGCTCCTGGGGGACCCGCTCCCGATCCCGCGAGCATTCGCAGTGCATCCGATGGCGGTGACGAACCCGATCTGGATCGATCAGGCGGGCGACGGCTTCGACGCTCCGGGGCTGCCGGCGTGGTTCACGGAGCCGGAGGAGCCCGAGTCGAAGTGACGCTCCGCTGAGACCACCAACCGCCGAACCACGACAATGACGAGCATGGGTGCAGAGCAGGGCGGAGGACAAAGGCCCTGCGCGGATCGTGGTGAATCCCTGTCCACCCAACGACTGACGAACGTCTGACGAATGTCGTCGACGTCCGTCGCCCCCTCTGGAGGACAGATCCGCCTGTGGCGCCTGTCTCCACCCCCGGCTGTCCCTGGCTCGAATCTTGCCCAGTGCTTGGTGAACCAGGGGAGCGGCCATCAGTCGACAGTACGAGCAGGGGCGCCAGGGCGAGCAAGCGCCTGCGCCGGCACAGCAGGGGCCGATCCCTCAGTTCGGGCTCGCGCCCTACGGCAACGCCGCCAGACAGGCGGATCTGTCGTTGGGCTCCGGCCAGTGCGAGAGCGGCCAAGATGAGTCGTGGTCGGATCCGGGAGGGGGCCAGGAATCGTGGGGTACAGAAATTCCCTGGACGAGGAGTGCCCTGGATGCGGGAAGAAGAGC
>JAHQVJ010000030.1 GCA_019634415.1 Myxococcales bacterium | reverse complement strand
GGTTGCCGGGCACCACCAGGGGCTGGGATCCGGGATTGCGGATGTCGTCGAGCTCGTTGGCCTCGGCCACGTCGCGGCCCGTGTTGCCGCCGTTGTCGCCGCCGTCGTCGGTGGCGGAGCCGGCGTCCTGGCCGGGCTGGGGCGTGACGGCGGTGGAGTCGTCGCCGCCGCCGTTGCCGCCGTTGCCTGCAAGGGCAGCCCAGTCCACCGTCTGCTCGGTGAGCACCACCGAGGTGGTGGCCCGCAGCGGCACGCCGTTGGCCGAGAAGAAGTCGATCACCTCCTTGTACGACTCGATGAAGCCGCCGAAGGAGAAGACCCCCCAGCGGAAGGTGACGCGCTGAGGGGCCGAGTCCCCTTCGTTCGGCTTCATCAGCACGAGGACCTGCTTGGTCTGCTCGCGCACGTCGCCGCCCGTGCCCGTGGTGTCCCACACCAGGTCCAGCGACAGCTTGGCCGTGCTGTCCTCGATGCTCTGCACGGCCGAGTTCTCGTTGTCGTCGGCCTGCAGGCGGTTGGTGAGGTCGTACTGCAGCGTCTCCGGGTTGAAGTGCACCCGGAAGTCGCCGCCTTCGAACTCGAACAGGGCCTTCTCGGGCTCGGGCACCGTCATGCGGCACCTCCGGCTTCGGCAGACAGGTGATCGAAGACCAGGTGCAGCTCCTCGATGCCCACCTCCTGGCCCACGGCGGACAGGTCCGGCACCTTGAACTTCACGGGCAGCGCCCGCGACAGCTCCCACGACATCAGCGCCTCTCCAGCGGTGTCCTGCAGGGTGACGGTGACGTCCATGCGCTCGGCGTACGAGCCTTCGGAGTTGACGTGGTGGAACCAGGTCCACAGGTCGCGCGTGGTGGACAGGCCACGTCGCAGGATCACCGTGGAGAACGAGGTGCGCCCCACCAGCTGTCGCTGGCCCCAGTTCGCTCCTCCCTCGGTGATGGCGGTGGGCTCCATGGTGGCCTCGAGCCCGCTCACCTCGGAGAAGGCGGCTTGGAAGTCGGCCTCGGCGTCCGAGCCCTCGCTCGGCCGGAAGTCCACGCGGAAGCGGAAGACGTGCAGGGGATCGAGCGCCATCAGGCACCTCCACGGATCTGGACGGTGGAGGGGCCGCTGCCCGTCTGGGACAGCACCACCGTGATCTGCCGGATCGCTTGGAGCGGGAGGAAGTCCACCTCGGCGATGAGCCGTCCAGCGTCGAGGTCCTGCTGGGTCATGGTGTCCGGGCCGCAGCGAACCGCGAAGCCCCCCACGGGATGCAGCCCGCCTTGCTGCTGGATGGCGCCCAGCACCGCCTCGAGCTGCCGGCGCACGCGCGCCCACGTCTGCGGGCCGTTGGTGGCGAAGAGCACCGACAGGCCCACGCGCAGGACCAGGCGGCGGATCACGCCCACCAAGCGGTTGACGGCCCCCGAGGTCCAGTTGGCGTCGGCCGTGGGGGTGACGTCCGAGAGCAGCTGAAGGCCGCTCGGTGTGCGTCCGATCAGGCACACCCGCTCGTGCAGCGCGAGCTGTCGCGCCGACGACGGATCGGGACGCGCCTGCCAGACGGCGAGACGCCCCAGGCGTGGCTCGAGGTCCCACACGCCCTGCGGGACCTCGCGGCTCGCCGGCCGGAAGGTGCCACGAGCCAGCGCATTGCGCGCCAGCAGCCCGGCGAGAACTCCGTCCGGAGGTGCCAGACCCCCCAGGCGATCGGCGCTCGTGTCGGTGCGCAGCCAGGGGTAGGCCAGCTGCAGCCACGCCGTGGCCACGCCGCCTGCGTCCATCGGATCGAGCCGCCCGTCGGCGAGCAGCGGCGAGAGGGGGTCGAGGTCCTGCGCCGAGCCGCGCTCTGCCAAGGGCAGGGCCGCCAGCAGCTGCACGTCGGGTCGATGCGACTGCAGCCACGAGGCGATGGCGCGCAGCGCTCCCTGCCAGTTCGTCCAGTCGGTGGCGACTGAAGGCGCTCGAAAGCGTGGAGGTCCCGCCCGGTGCATCACGGCGCCGGGAACCTCGGGGCCGGGCGTGGTGCACTCCACGAACTGGGTCACCACCAGCGGCTCCGGATCGATGGTGGGCTCGGCCGAGGGCGGTGCCCCCACCACGCCGGGCAGATCGGGAACCGCGAGCAGCGCCACGTCGGGAAGGGCCCACAGCTGGGCGAGGCCGCGCCAGGTCTGGCGATCGCTGGACACCGCCTCGGCCCCTCCGTGCAGGCCGGGCACGATCTCGTCCAGAGCCGCCTCGACACCTGCCTGATCCGTCGGTGGCTCGAGGGGCGGCCCCACCGGGACCACCCAGCAGCGGCGGCCCCCCTGGCGGAAGAAGTCCCGAATCGCCCCCAGCAGGTAGCCCTCCCAGGCCAGGCCGGAGCTGGCGTTCACCTGTCCGTCGAGCCAAGCGCGGGCCTCCGCCTCGCTGTCGAGCAGGACCGGCAGGCGCACCGACGGACCGTCGTCGAGGGAGATCCCCTGATCCAGCCATCCCATGCGCTGCCACACGTCCACCACCGGGGTGGGGACGGGGCCCGGCTTCAGCGAAGCGAACCCCACGAACGCAGCCACGTCGGTGCGGTCCGGGGCGCTGCGCCGGCCAGTCGTCCGGGTCTCGAAGGCGAGGCCTGCCCACATGTGAAGCAAACTCCTGGTGAATCAAACGAGAGCGAGGGGGGGGGGAGGGCCGTCAGCTCGGCAGGACCATGCCCTCGATGGCCAGCACGATCTCCTCCATCGCCACGTCGCCGTGGGCCTTCGCGGCCAGGGTGGGCCCCGTCCACTTCTGCGGGATGCAGCGAATGAGCTTCCACGTCATCACGGGGTTCTGCGACTCGTCGATCAGGGTGATGGTGACGTCCTTGCGTACGCTCGGATCGCCGTGCACCTCGTTGATCCACTGGTAGAACTCGAGCTGGTTGATGATCCCGCGCTTGAGGGTGACGTCGGACACCTTGTGGAGCCCGGCCACCTTCTGCACGTGGTTCTCGGGGTCGTCCCCGTTGCGGTACTCGGCCACCATGAGCTCGGTGCCCAGGCCGCTGACGTCGGAGAATCCCGCGCGGGGGCCCCCCTCCACGCTGACCTGGAAGTTGAACGCGCCGTAGGGCAGGTCGGTTCTCGGCATGTCTTGGTCCTTTCAGGGGAGTGGTGGGTCAGGAGCGGGACGTGGCGGTCATCTGACCGATGCGGAAGATGACGAACTCGGCAGGCTTGACCACGGCCACGCCGATGAGGCAGACCATGCGGCCGTTGTCGAGGTCGTTCTGGGTCATCGTGGTGAGATCGCAGCGCACGAAGTAGGCCTCCTTGGGCGAGGCCCCCAACAGCGCGCCGTTGCGCCACTCGGTGTAGAGGAAGCTGTCGATCGTCTGGGTGACGTTTTCCCACAGCGCGGGCCCGTTGGACTCGAACACCGCCCACTGGGTGCCCCGCTCGATGCTGGCTTCCAGATAGTTGAAGTACCGCCGCACCGACAGGTACTTCCACTCGGGATCCGACGACGCCGTGCGCGCGCCCCAGACGCGGTAGCCGCGACCCGGGAAGAAGCGGAGGCAGTTCACGCCCAGCGGGTTGAGCACCTCGCTCTCGCCGAAGCTCACGGACCGCTCGAAGCGCAGGGCCCCTTGGACCACCTCGTTGGCGGGTGACTTCCACACGCCGTTGTCGTTGTCGCTCCGGGCGAAGATGCCCGCGAGGAAGCCAGAGGGCGGGATGGTGATCTCCGCTGGCTCCGATGCGCTGCCCGTCGCCGCGGGGTTCGCGACCACCACGCCCGGGTAGTACATGGCGGCGTACTTGGAGTCGACCTCGGACTTGGCGGTCCGTGCCTCGGAGACCACCCGGTTCAGGCCCGTCTCGAGCAGGGCCACTCGGTACAGACCGCGCTGCTCCACGTGGGTGATGAGCTCGGCGCGGATGGCCGTGCCGTTGGCGGGGGTGGCTGGGTGCAGATCGATGTGTCCGGGGGCTGCGACGGTGGAGATGTCGTCGAGCGCCTCGATGTCGCCGAAGCCGGTGGCGTACTGGGTGCTGGTGGGCGCGTTGCCGTCGGTTCCGCCGGTGAGCGGCACGCCGGTGTCGGCGGCCTCGGCCGCAGCGACGATGTCGGAGGTGGAGGCGGCGCTGACGTCGACCCAGAAGATGTTGGCGAGCTGCGCCGCGAGCGAGCTCGGGTTCTCGGCCAGCACGTCGCCGATGAACTGCGAGTGCGACGCGTCGAGCCCCAGTCCCAGCGCTTCGTGCACGAATCCGTCGGCGTCCACACCCACGAAGTCGATGCTGAGGGCCTCGGAGGGGGAGGCCGGTGTCGCGGCCGTCGTGGTGCCGGGCGTCACGAACCCGGTGTCCGTCAGCACGGCCAGGTTGACGACGGTGCCGCCGCCACCATCGGGGGTCTCCCACCGCACCACGCTGCCGATGGGAAGCGCTGCCAGCGCTGCCCCCGACACCTCGTTGGCCGCCAGCGTCATGGTGGCGGACCCGTTGCCGCCGGAGCCCACGTGGCGAGCCGCGATGACGACGTTGGTGAGGGCGGTTCCGCTGGTGGCGGCCACGCCGCCGTCCACGACCCGTCGAACGTAGAGCCTGCGCCCGCCGTTGTCGAAGAAGGCCTTCACCGACAGCGCCATGTAGTTGTCGAAGGCAGTGCCCCCGTAGGTGAGTCGGCCCGTGCCTCCGTAGATCCGCTCGAAGTCGGACTCCCGGGTGAGCAGCTCCGGTGCCCCGGTGCTCGGACCTCGACGGGTCGGGCCCACGAAGCCCGCCGTGGACGTGCTGACGCCCTCGATGGACTTGGACCGGAAGCTGGTTTCTTCTACGTAGACTGCAGGTGCGAGGTATTCGGCCACGTTGTTCCCCGGCATGCGAGAGAAGGAGCCAGTCAGCTCCGAGGGATGTTGACGGTCAGATGGGTGGTGCCTCCGACCTCGAGATCGAAGGCGGCTGGACTCACCACGGTGAGAGAGCCGCTGCGCGCGGCGAGGTCGTCGGGATCGGCGGGAGCGTCCCGCAGGCCCGTGTCTGGGTCGGTCGCGGGCACGTCCACGATCACCTCGAGGGTGTGCTCCACGGAGGCGCGAACGACTTCGTCTGGCAGGATGCCAGGAGAGAAGCGAGGGATGCCGTGTCCGATGGCGAGCCCCTCCCCGCGAGCGTCGGTGAGGCCCACGCAGCGTAGGCCTCCCAGGTCTGCAGACGACAGGGCGATGCGTGCCCCTTCGATGCCGACGGGCTCGGGGTGCGTGCCGTCCGTGGCGAAGCTCACGGTGACCCGGACCGTGGCCCAGGTGGCGCGCGTGGGCAGGGCGGGGGAGGGCACCAGGAGCACGTCGATGGGCTCGAACAGATCGGTGCCCGTCCGAGGCAGGTCGATGGTGAAACGCCGCGGCAGGTAGCGCGCGCCGCCGTCCAGCACGTCGGCGGTCACGGCCACCGACTCTGCCGGGGTGCTGGTGGGGGCTGCGAGGAACTCGCGGGCGTGGTCGTCGAGCACACCCTCGGCGCGCAGCACCCAGAGGCCGGAGCGGTTGGTGAACCACCGCGACCCAGCTCCCTGCACCGTGAGCCCGCCGGTCACCGCCTGGCTGGTGGCCGGGTCGAGGAAGCGCACCGCAGCGAGCACGCGTCGGTCCACGATCTCCGTGGTCACGAGGCACCCCCGTCGAGGGGGATGCGGGTGGCCACCACCCGCGGCAGGGGTGTGGCGTTTCCGTCGAGGCGGACGGCGCGCACGACGTAGCAGTGGCTCAAGCGGTAGCCCGGCTGCAGCGCGTCCCAGACGCGCATCTGGTCCTCGATGCTCAGCTCGGCGGGCAGCACCTGGAGGACGTCGCCTTCGTCCCACTGCGCCTCCGACCCCAGGGCCGAGGTGTCGAGCACCATCTGGTCGGCCATCTGCCGCAGGACCCAGGCGAACACGGTGTGCTCGGCCTGGCCGCTCGAGGCCCACACGCTGACCATCCAGTGCAGATCGATGGGCAGCGCTGGCTGGAACCCGTCGGGGGTGCGGCCCGGCTGGAACGTGTTGCGGAGCTGTTCGTTGACGGAGACGCGATACAGCAGCAAAGTGACTGTGGTGTTCGCGTCCGTGGAACTGTCGAGGGTGGAGAGCTCTCCGGTAGCCACTACGGAGAAAGTGCAGGGAAACTCACTTTCTAACTCAGTGGGGTACGTGGACTGCAAGTACAGTCGCAACGCCTCTCCCACCGCGCTTATCGCGTGGTAGTTGGCCAACAGAACCTCAATCTCAACTCGTATGAGTGTTTCCTGGCGATCCCGAACTGTCAAGGATCGAGATCGACCTAGAATGGAAACGTCATCTCGTGCTCACATGTCCATGCCGGAGAACTCGTGCAGCATCAGCAGCGGCGGATCCACGTAGGCGAGGTCACGCTGGAGGTGGCGGTCGTCGGTGAAGGCCCGCTGTGCGTGCTCGTGCACGGCTGGCCAGAGCTGTGGTGGTCCTGGCGGCATCAGATCGAGCCTCTGGTCCATGCGGGCTACCGCGTGGCCGTGCCCAACGTGCGTGGCTACGGCGGCAGCGATGCGCCTCGAGCCGTCGAGGCCTACCGCATGACGGCGCTGGCCGCCGATATCGCTGGCTTGGTGGAGGCCCTGGACGAGGAGCAGGCCATCCTCGTCGGTCACGACTGGGGGGCTCCCATCGTGTGGAGCACGGCGCTGCTGCACGCCGAGCGGGTACGCGCGGTGGTGGGGATGAGCGTGCCCCACGTGGGGCGCGGCGGCCCGATGCCGCCCACCGAGCTGTTTGCTTCGCTGCACGCCGATCGGTTCTTCTACATCTCCTACTTTCAGGCCCTCGACGTTCCAGAAATGGAGTTCGAGACCGATGTTCGCAGCTCTCTGGCCAAGATCTACTGGATGAACTCGGGCGACGCGACGTCCGAGGTCCGCAAGGCGATGCGGGCTCGGAAGACCGGCTACCTCGACGGTATCCAGGCGCCCGACGTGCTGCCCGACTGGCTGTCGGAGGCCGATCTGGACCGGTACGCCGAGGCCTTCACTCGCAGTGGCTTCTCCGGCGGAATCCATCGCTATCGCAACATGGACCGGGACTGGCACGAGCTGGCCGACTTCGACACCGCGCGCATCCCTCAGCCGGCTCTGTTCCTGGCGGGGGAGCACGACTCGGTCCTGCGATATGCGCCGGGCGTGGACCTGATGCAGCTGATGGCGCCCTTCTTCGACGATCTGCGCGGACAGGTCGTGATCCCCGGAGCTGGGCACTGGGTGCAGCAGGAGCGGCCGGAAGCGGTGAACCAAGCCTTGCTCGCGTTCCTGGAGGGGCTGTGATCCGCGCAGCGTTGTTCGATCTGGACGGGGTTCTCAGACACTTCGACGAGGCGCTCCGTGCCGAGGTCTCGGCTCGCTTCGACCTGCCGCCAGGTGCGTTGGTGGCGGCGGCCTTCGAGCGTGATCGCCTGCAGCGCCTGGTGACGGGTTGCTCGACGCGGGCGGCGTGGGTCGCGGAGGTGGGGGAGGCGGTGGGCAGTCCCGGGGCCGCGCAGGCGTGGCTGCAGGGCCACGTGGGGCAGCTGGATCGCGACGTGGTCCTCCTCGTCGAGGAGCTGCGCGGGCGCGGCGTTCCGACGGGGATCCTCACCAACGGCACCGACACCATCGACGCGGAGCTCGAGCAGCTGGGGGTGAGGCACCTCTTCGACGCGGTGGTCAGCACCTGGGATCTGGGGGTGGCCAAGCCTGAGCGAGGCGCCTACCTCGGCGCGTGCGAGGCGCTCGGCGTGGAGCCAGCGGCGACCTTCTTCGTGGACGACCGCGAGGAGAACGTGGTGGCGGCCGCCACACTCGGGATGGCCGCCCATCGATTCGTGGACGCTGCCCGCTTGAGGGGCACGCTGCAGGATCACTGCTTGCTCGTCGCTGGGTGAAACGGCCTACGCTGCACATCGGGTGTGGGCGCTGCTCCGGGGGGAGAGATGGCGACGTTGGCGGTGCCGAGCGGCTTCGTGGATCTACGTACCGGCGCGCTGCAGGGGCAGCAGCCCGCGCAGCTGTCCCATCGGGAGCTGGCCGTGCTCCGCTACCTGGCCCAGCGACCCCACCAGATCGTGGATCGCCACGTGTTGCAGACCGAGGTGCTGGGCTTGGCTGCCGCCATGCGCACTCGCATCGTGGACAAGGTGATCATGACCCTTCGGGAGAAGGTGGAGGCGGATCGCACCGACCCCGTCTGCATCCTGACGGTGCACGGAGAGGGCTACAAGTGGGTGCCTCCCGCATGGGACCTGCTGCCCGCACTGCGACAGCTCGAGCCCAACGCGTTCGTGGGCCGCGGCGCCGAGGTGGAGGCGGTCCTCGAGTTGCTGCAGCGACCCCACGTCGTGACCCTCACAGGGCCAGGGGGTGTGGGCAAGACGCGCTTGTCGCGTCAGGTCGCGTCTCGCTGGGAGGTCCAGTCGGGGGCCGACGTGTACGTGTGCGATCTGACGCTGGCCCACGGGCCGTCCGAGCTGGCGCCGATGGTGGCGGCGGCCCTGTCGGTGCCCAGCGGGGAGCCCGAGCAGATTGGGGCGGCCCTGGCGGCTAGAGGCGCGACTCTGCTGGTGCTCGACAACTTCGAGCACCTGCAAGGGGCGGAGGCCCTCGTGCGGCAGTGGTGGCGTGGGGCTGCGGAGCTGCGGATCCTGGTCACCTCTCGGTCCGCCCTGAGTCTGGACTGCGAGCGGGTCGTGCCCATCGCGCCCCTGCCCCTCGACGAGGCGGTCGAGCTGCTCTGTCGGCGAGCGGAGGAGCGAGGCGGAGAGGTGGCTGCAGACGATGATGCACGCCAGCTGGTCCAGGTGCTGGAGGGCCTGCCCTTGGCCGTGGAGCTCGCGGCGAGTCAGGCGTCGATGTGGTCCGCTGCGCAGGCGGTCCGCATGCTTCAGTCCAGGGGCCTGCTCGACCTCGGACGAGCCGCTGGCGGGCCTCCCCGGCACGCGAGCCTGCGAGCCACCCTCGACTGGTCTTGGTCGCTGCTGCCCGTCGAGCAGCGACACACGCTGGCCGTGCTGTCCGTCTTTCAAGGTGGCATCTGCCCGGAGCTGGCGGCGGAGGTGGTGCAGGCCGTCTTGCCTCGGGGCAGCTCCCTGATCGACATCGGGGCATTGTGCAGCAGCTCCTGGATCCAGTCGTCGAGCACCTCCCGCGGTCGCCGTCTGCACCTGCTGCAGCACGTGCACCGCTACGCCACCGAGCGGCTCGCCGACGCGGGGCTGGTGCAACGTGCCCAGCGGGCCCACGGGGAGTGCCTCGCCCGGTTGGCGGCCGCGCGCGTCGAGGAGCAGCAGGGACCTCGGGCGATGGAGGCGCGCGACGAGCTGCTCGTCGAGCTGGGGAACCTCCGCGTGGCCTGCACGCGGGCCATCCAGCGAGGGGATCCGGAGGTGATGGCTCCGACGGGCTTGGCTGCCGTGCTCGTCATGCATCACAGAGGCATGGTGGAGGCAGCGCTGCAGCTGTCCGAGGGAATGGTGGAGACGCGCGGCGCTGGGCCCGAGCCGCTGGCGATGGCCTGGTACGCACGTGCGTGTGCTCAGCTCATCGCCGATCCGGACGAGGCCCGCGGATCGTTCGAGCGGGCAGCGCGCCTCGCCCAGCAGACCGACCTGCGGGACATCCACGTGAACGCCGTGCGGCTCGTGGGGCGGCTGCAGCCCACCCTCGACGAGGGAGTGAGGATCTTGCTGCGCGCGCTGGATGCGGCCGAGCGACCGGTGCACGAGGGGATGATCCAGTGCGAGCTGGCGGTGATGGCTGCCTCCCGAGAGGACTGGCACGAGGCACATCGCTGGCTGGATCTCGCCATGCGTCACCTGCCGCAGGGGCCCCCTGCGTGGAGGGCCTTGGCCCGCTCTCATCGGGCCTACGTGTACCTGTGTCAGGGGCGGCTGCCCGAGGCCGAGGCGACCTATCACGAGGCCATCGAGC
Source organism: Myxococcales bacterium (assembly GCA_019634415.1). Taxonomy (GTDB): domain Bacteria; phylum Myxococcota_A; class UBA796; order UBA796; genus DRPG01. Next base: position 26,022 of record JAHQVJ010000030.1, on the reverse strand, counting down.
AGCTCGAGCAAGCGGGTGATCTCGTGAACGTGCTGGTGGCGCGGAAGTGTCTGGGCATGGTGAAGGCCGAGGGGCAGGACTTCGAGGCGGCGAGGGCGCTCTTCGCCGAGCTGGTGGAGCCCCTGAGGCGGCTCGGCTCCAGGAGCCGGCTCGCGAGCGTGCTGGTGCACCTCGCCCACGCGATGGTAGGGGTGGGGGAGCTGTCTCGTGCCCAGGAGCTCCTGGAGGAGAGCGTGGCGCTCCAGGTCGAGCCGAGCCCGGAGGATCTGCAGCTGTGGCGAACGACCCAGGCGACGGTGCGGGCGCACCAAGGGGCCTCGATCGAGTGACGGACGGTGCGTCGTCGAGGTGGAACAACTCCGGAACAGCTCGGAACAAGCCGGATCGAGCTGGCCGAACGACCCGCACTTAGGCTCCCGTGGCATATCCAGGGAGAACCGATGCGCGTGACTTTCTCGATGCTCGTGCTCTTGGCCGCGTGTGATGCAGAAGCACCCCCCGACGGGGAGGTGCCCGAGGCCATCGACTACGACCAGTTCATGCTCTACGGCTTGGCCTCCAACTACTGGTCGGACTCCGAGATCCCGGTCTGTTGGGAGACGTCGGGCGACGCCACCGAGAAGGGCTGGGTGGAGGACGAGCTAACGGGACCTCGCTCCTGGTCCAACTTCGCCGATGTCTCCTTCACCGGCTGGGGGGACTGCACCAGCAGCTCGGTGGGGATTCGGATCTCGGCAGGAACCTCCATGGTGGTCACCGGCGGTCTCGGAGACCAGGGCGGCACGTCCACCATGGAGCTGGACTTCTCCGCCACGCCGCAGAACACGTGGACGACCTGCGTGGCCAACAGCCTGTCGCGGGAGGACTGCATTCGGGCCGTGTCGCTGCACGAGTTCGGCCACTCCCTGGGGTTTGCCCACGAGCAGCGCCGGAACGACACCCCCACGTCCTGTACGACGGGTCTGAACTCTGGCTCGCAGGGGGACACCGAGATCGGCGACTGGGATGCCGACTCGGTGATGAATTACTGCGCGGTGTCCACCGAGCTGAGCTTGGGAGACGAGCTGGGCGTGCTGTCGGCCTACGGAGGGCCGTTTCCGGGCTGGAGCCCCTGCTCCGACAGCACCTACCCCTGTCCCTCCAAGGTGGGGGACTGTGACGTCGAGAGCGACTGCGCCGACGGCACCACCTGCGTCCACGACGTGGGCGATCTGTTCGGCTGGAGCTCGGCGGCCGACGTCTGCTTGGCAGACGGAGACATGCCGTTCCCCGGCTGGGCCTACTGCACGCCCGCCAGCCCCTGCACCACGGGCCTCGGCGACTGCGACAGCGACGCCGACTGCGCTGCGGGCACGATCTGCCTGAACGACGTGGGGGCGGAGCACGGCTGGAGCTCGCTGGCGGATCTGTGCGTGCAGACCGTCGCCACGTTCCCAGGATGGAGCGCCTGCAGCGCTGCGAGCCCCTGTCCCGCGGGCTCGGGGGACTGCGACAGCGACGCGGAGTGTGAGGCTGGTACCCGCTGCGCCGACGACATCGGACCCACCTTCGGGTTCCCCGATCTGTCCGACGTGTGTGTGCCCGATCCCGGCTACTCCATCTTCAAGTGAGCCGGGGCTAGGTTCACCACCGCTTCTTGACTTCTGGGGCAGGCGGCAGCGCCTACCCCAACGCGTCGACGACGGTCCTGCCGTCGCGGGCCAGCAGAGCTGCCACGTCGAGGCGCAGTCCCTCGAACGTGTGGCTCTCGACGATCCCCTCGACGACCGGCAGGGGCCGGTAGACGCCATCCTGGCCCAGCGCCCAGGGTGACCAAGGGGCGCCTCCACTCTCTCCCCCCCGGGGTTGATGGGACAGACGCCCCTTGGCCGCCAAGCTCCAGCTGAATTGTTCGGTAGACAATTCTAGTGGATGCGAAGGATCGTGTCTATAGATCGAGAACTATGGATGCATCGATCTTACGATCGGATCCCCTTATCGGAGAGTATGGCCGAATCGGGCAATTCGGGCGCTCGCTGCATGGCGTTGCTGGTCGTCTTCCACACGGCCCCCACCATCGGCGCTGTCATCAGGTAACGGCCGCGGGTCGAGATACGCTCTGCCATGGACGGCAGCTCCCCTCGACCCCCGCCCGCCTGGGCCCTGGTGCTCGTCTGGGCCCTGATCCCAGCCACCGAGGGGTGGCTGCACCTGGCGGCGGCCACGCCCGTGGCTGCTGGCGCCCTGGCGCTGGAGGCGCTCCTGTTCGTGGCGGTGGGCCTCTGTGTGTCGCAGCTGCCCTCGTTTCCGCTGCTGCGCTCTCCGGTGTGGGCGCTCGCCGCCCCGTTGCTCCTGGCCGGACTTCGCGGCCTGGGCGTGTCGCTGACGGCGGGCCTGCAGGCGGTGGGGCTGGTGTGGGTGGTGGGCGGCCCGGCGCTGTGGCTCGCGCGACGAGGCACCGTCCGCTGGTGGTGGGCAGCGCTGGGCGTGCCGCCGCTGGTCACCGCGGTCCACGTGCGAGCCACCCTCGGCGCCGACGCCACCCAGCCAGCGCTCGTGCTCGATCGCCTCGCTCACGATCTGTGGGGCCCGATCCGGCCTGGGCTCCCGGCCGCCACACACACCGGGCCGCCCGTGATCCTGATCACGGTGGACACGCTGCGCGCCGACGTCGCTCGCACCATGGCGAGCCACGCGCGGCTCGCGGACGGAGGTGCGGTCTGGCGTGCGGCTCAGTCCACCTCCTCGTGGACGCTGCCGGCGCTGGCCTCTACGCTCACGGGCCTGCCGGCGGCCAACCACGGCGCCACCTGCCTGGCGGACGGGCACTGCCAGGGGCTGCACCCCGAGGTGAGCACCCTGGCGCAGCGCCTGCGGGAGGCCGGCTACGTCACCGTGGGGATCAACAGCAACCCCTGGTCGGGTCGCCACAACGGCTTCGACCGCGGCTTCGATCGCTTCGAGGATCTGGGGGTGGACGGCGCTGGGCCGCTGCTGGTGCTCGGCGAGCGCGGCCGAGCGCACCATCAAGACGCCTCTGCCGTGGTGGACCGCGCGCTGCACGCGCTGGACGAGCTGCCCGCCGAGGGGGGCTTCTTCGTGTGGCTGCACCTGTTCGATCCCCACATGCCCTACCTCAACGCCACCGACCCCACGCTGCGCACGGTGGACGCCGTGGCCCTGCGCAGCGCGCAGCGGCTCTCCGTGGAGCGGCGGGAGGCCATCCGCGCCGCCTACCGTGCCGAGGTGGCCCACGCCGACGCTCATCTGATGCGGCTGCTCGACGCGCTCGCACAGCGCGGAGGGACGGAGCGAGCCGTGGTGGCGCTCACCAGTGACCACGGCGAGGAGTTCTGGGAGCACGGTCAGGTGGAGCACGGACACTCCCACCACGCCGAGGTCGTGGAGGTACCCCTCGTGATTCGCGGCCCGGGGGTACAGCCTGGCGCGCGGAGGGGTACGGCGTCTCTGGTGGACGTGACACCCACGCTGCTCGCCGCGGCGGGTGTGGGCGCGACAGGCACCTTGGGACGGGACCTTCGCACCCCGCTGCCCAGCGATCGCGTGGCCACGGTGTACGGCGCGCTTCGGCAGCTGCCGCTGTGCAGCGCCGTCGGCGCGCGGCACCGAGCGATCGTGACGCGCTGCGGCGAGGAGGGGCAGCGCCTGTCGGCCTACGACCGGCTGGCGGATCCCGGGGAGCACCACCGCGTCGAGCTGTCCGAGGCAGATCCCGTGCGACGCGCTGCGCTGGGGGTTCAGGAGCCGGATCGGCGCGAGGACGGTGCTCGGGTCACCTCGGCGCTGGAGGCCCTGGGCTACGTTCAGTGATCGTCGGGCAGCGGCCCCATGTTCGCCCAGCGACGGAAGCGCTCGAGGTCGCTCGGCGTACAGACCCGCTCGAGATCCGCCTCGGTCAAGGGATCCACACCGTGGCCCTCCACCTCCGCCACCAGCGCGTTGGCCAGGTACACGACGGCGGCGGCATCGGGTCGCACGGGTCGCTGGTGGTGGCGGCTCACGGCATCGATCAGGGGCTTGGGCAGCCCCCACAGGCCGACGAGGGCCGCGCCCACCTCCGCATGGGTGACACCGTGCCGGTCTCGCTCCACCTCGTGCAGCGCGCGACGCTCGCGACGCGCCTCCTGCAGGTCCGTGTGCAGGCGGTCCGGCGCTCGGCTGGCGAGCACCAGCAAACCGACGTCGTGCACGATGCCCGCCATGTAGGCGGTGTCGGCCTCAGTGGGGCACAAGCGGCGAGCGATGCGCAGCGACAGCTCGCCCGTGCGGGTCGTGTGGTTCGCCAGCCGGTTCACCGAAAGCCCGCTGGCTTCGACCTCTGGGAAGGCGCGGAGCAGCTCCGCACCCAGCACCAGTCCTCGCAGGGTCTGCAGGCCCAGCCAGGCCACGGCTCCCTGCAGGGTGTGCAGGTGCGGGGGCAGGCCGTAGAAGGCGCTGCTCGCCAGCTGCAGCACGCGGGCTGCCACCGCCGAGTCGCGGGCCACGATGCGCGTCAGATCCTGGGTCGTGGTGGTCTGCCGACGAGCGGCGCGATCCAGGGCCGGGTACACCGAGGGGGCTGGCGGCAGCTCGTTGTCGCGGGCCACGAGCCCGCGCAGTGCTGGGTCCACCTCCGGCGCGAACGCAGACAGGGCGTCTTCCACCGCCTGCACCACCTCCATCGGGTCGGGCCCCTTGCGGAACACGCGGTGGGCGACCCGGGCGGCTGCTGGCACCCGGTCCCGGGGCACGTCGCCCGCCAGGATCACGCGGACAGTGGCCGGCCAGCGGGCGGCCACCGTGGTGAGCAGCTCGATGCCGTCCATGCCCGTCATCGTCAGATCCGACACGCACACGTCAGCTTGCTCTTGGTCCATCGCCTTCAGGGCGGCGGCCGCGTCGCCGGCGGTGCGCACACGCCACTCGGGGTGATGCTGGGTGAACACGCGCTGCAGACCCCGCAACAGCAGGGGCTCGTCGTCCACGATCAGCACACTGGCTGCCTCGGGCGCTTCTGGCATGCAGAGGTCATCGAACGACCCCGGCTGAACTTGAGGGGGTCAAGACGTGCGGGCATGCCCTGCGCGCCTCAGGGCCCCAGGAACACCCATCCCACGGCGTCCTGGTCGGCATCCCCCTCGGGATCGAGTGCCGTGACGGCCACCATCACGCGGTCGCCGTCGGCGTGCACCGCCACGCTGGAGGGCTGCACGGCGTCGAGGGTGGGGTGCGAGAACGGCAGCTGCTGTGTCTGCAGCGAGCCCTTGGTGCCGAACTGAAGCCACACCTCGGGCTCCGTGGCGCCGTCCACGATGGCTGCGACGTACAGGGTGCCACCCGTCTCCGAGACGTCAGCGTGCAGCACGTCCGAGCCAGGCATCAGCTCGATGTCGTCGCCGCCGCCCACCGTGTCGGTGAGCCAGCCCGTGCCCGTGTCGTCGATGCGCACCAGCCAGCCCATCTCGTAGTCGCCGAACACCCAGGTCTCGTTGCGGTTGTTGCCCTGGGACAGGGCCGGGGTGTCGTCGAGGGTCCACGCCTGGCAGCTTCCCCCGAGGCAGCGATCGAAGGGCGCCGTCCAGGTGTTGTCGTCGAGGGTGGGCGGACCGGAGAAGTAGCAGGTGTCGGCGCCCAGCAGCGCGTTGGTGTTGGGGGCGGGGCTGTTGGCGGTGTAGATGGCGTGCATGCGGTTGTCCGCGCAGGCCAGCGTGAAGGGCTCGGGCGACACGGCCCCGTCGAACGCCATGTCCACGTCCCGTGCCGTGTAGATGGGCGACAGGTTGTGGAACGTCTGATCGGCGGGCAGCAGGGTGGACGTGTTGGTCTGGAAGCGAACGCCCGACAAGAACACCCAGGTCTGGAAGTCGTTGGCGTAGGTGGTGCCCACCAACAGGGTCGGATCCGGTGTGCCGTCGCCGTCCACGTCGGCGGGGGCAGGATGCGGCACGGCGTCGATCACGCCCTGCAGGCGGGTGAGGGGATTGCCCTTCCAGGTGGGGAAGGTCGCCACCGACGGTGTGGGCCCGCCCCGCGCCTCGTCGATGTCGAAGGGGATCCCCACCCCCAGCTCACCCACGGTGAAGATGGGATCGGCGTCGGTGGCGCCGATGAGCAGCACGTAGTCGTCGGCCACGCGGCCCACCTCGGGGTTGGTGGGCGACGTCCACAGGTAGTCGGCGAAGCCGAACGGAGCGGCGTCTCCGTCGTTGTTGCAGTCCTGGTCCAGCTGGTCGGCGAGGATCTCCAGCGCGCCTGGCCAGCGGTCGCCGTCGGTGTCGTCGCAGTCGCCCTCGGCGGGAGCCTTCAGCGCGGCGTCGGCGTTCACGGCGGCCCAGGCGGTGATCTCCGCAGCCGTGATCGACCAGTTGTCCACGTAGACGTCGAAGCCCGCAGCGGAGCCGGCGGGCATGAAGGCGTCGCCGTCCGCGTCGAAGTCGTTGTCGCGCAGGCAGTCGGCGTCGATGGCGTCGTAGGCGGTCTCCACGATGGGGAAGCCCGGCGCCGAGGGGTGCACCGACGCCGGATCGGCCGGCTTACCGGTGTTGAAGTTCACGATGGTGGGGTTGGCTGCGTCGAGGCAGTCCTCGAAGGTCCGCTCCGTGGGCACCGCGAAGGGCGGGGGACCGCCGAAGTAGTAGCGGTCGAGGTAGGCCTGGTAGTCCGCCTCCACGCCAGGGGGCATGAAGCCATCGCCGTCGGCGTCGAAGTCGTTCACGTCGTCGCAGTTGCGGTCCACCCCGTCGTAGGGCGTGTCCTGATCGGGGGAGTAGGGTCGGATGGCGACGTCGAAGTCGTCGCAGTCCTGGAAGCGATTCGGGTCGTCGAAGGGAAGCTTGCTGGCGGCGATCCAGGCGTCGATCTCGGCTTCGGTGATGCCCCACAGCGTGACGTAGGTGTCGAAGGCGGCGGCCGCGTCCACCAGATCGGCGCCCTGCCGCACCAGGGTGGGCATGAAGCCGTCGCCGTCGACGTCGAAGTCGTTGCTGCGGTCGCAGTTGGAGTCGAGCCCGTCGTAGGGAACCTCGTTGGCGTTGGCAGGATCGGGGAAGATGTCCGCGGCCTGAGGCACCACGCTCGGATCGTCGGCGCAGTCCAGCGGCACCCCCACGAACCGCTCGGGGAACACTCCGGGGTAGTCCTCCTCCAGGATCCCGGGGAACCCGTCGCCGTCTGCGTCCACCACGTCGCCGTCGCCGGCGCAGTCGTTGTCGATGCCGTCGTAGGGGATGTCGAGCATCAGGTCCGACACCAACGGATCGGCGTCGTCGCAGTCCATGGAGACCGGTGCCCCGTCGCCGTCTTCGTCGAGCGACTGCAGCCGGTCTTCGAACCCGCCTTGTGTCACGTAGGGACATCCCGTCAGCACGAGGGCCCACAGGATGGCCCGTCCACGACCCGCAGCTGTCATGCTTCGCTCCCGCCCGCCTCCGCAGGGTACCAGGCTCGGGGGATGTGGATGCGAGCCACGGCCGCGACGGGCCCGCGGAGCCGCACCGTTCGGTCGGTGCGAACCAAGATCTCGAGGGTGCCGCCGGGCATGTGCACGCGCGTGGGCGCGTCGGGGGTGAGCTGACCGCGTTGCACGGCGGCCGCGGCCACGGCGCAGGCGCTCGAGCCGCTTGCTTGGGTCTCTCCAGCCCCACGCTCCCAGATCCGGGCCCGTAGCGTGCCGCCCGTCAGCGTGGCGATCTGCACGTTGGTGCGATGCGCGAACAGCTCGTGCCTCTCCAAGGCGGCTCCCCAGCTTCGCCAGGGCAGGGCGTCCAGATCGGCCTCGTCCACCCACACCACGGTGTGGGGGTTGCCCACGTCGAGCACCGTGACGTCGAGGTCCTTGCCCTCGATGTGCAGGGTTCGTCGCGGGGGCTGCGCGAAGGTCACGGTGCCCATCTCCACCGTCACCTCGTCTCCGTGGACCTCGCAGCTCACCACGTCGTGGCCGGTGTCCAGCTGCAGTGGCGTGGGGCTGCCCCGCACGTGCACGTGCCAGTGCGCGAAGATCCGCAGACCGTTGCCCGACTTCTCCGCGATGGAGCCGTCGGGGTTCCAGATCCGCACGCCGAAGGCGCCGGGGGCGTCGGTCGGTCGCGGCTCGAGGATCCCGTCTGCTCCGACGCCGCGGTGGCGATCGCACAGCTGCCGCACCAGCGCCGGGGTCAGCGCCGGGCCGCGCTCGAGCACGAGGTAGTCGTTGCCCAGTCCGTGGGCCTTGAGCAGCTCCACCTGGCTACCGGGCGAACCAGCCGCGCCGCTTGCGGTAGGGCGCGAGCATCTCGGCGGCTTCCTCGTGGGTGGGGTCCAGCTCGAGGGTGGTCTGCAGCCACTTCACCATGTAGTCGGTGTCTTGGTTCACTGCGGCGATGCGGGCGCGTAGCCAGGCGATCTCCGAGAAGCGCTCCTGCCGCTCGCGCGCCAGCGAGCAGGCACCGAGGGCCTCGGCGTACTGGCCGCCCGCGTAATAGCGCTCACCCACCTCGGAGATCACCGCGATGGCGCGCTGCTCCGTGCTGGGGTCGCCCAGCGCCTTGCCGGCGGCTCGAATGGCGCCCGGTCGCTCGTCGAGGTGGATGTTCAGCTCGGCGTAGTCGACCCACCACTCCGAGTTGCTCGGATCCACCGCAAGTCCACGCTCCAGCGCCGTCAGCGCACCCTTCAGGTTGCCGACGCCCGCCTCGAGCTGGGCGATCACGCCGAACACCAGCGGAGGGCAGCCCTCGTTGTCGGACCACTCGTAGGCCTCGTCGAGCGCGCGATCGAACTCGTTCATGGCCTCGAGCACGGCGAGTCGCTGCACCTCTCCCGAGACGGGGTCCTCCCCCCAGCGGACCTGGGCGGTGGCGAGCTTGAGCGACAGCACGAAGCGACCGCTCTCCGCGAGGGCCTGCGAGGCCAGCAGGTAGTCGTGGGCCGGGTGCAGCGCTGCGAGCTTGTCGTGTAGCTCTCGGTCTTCTGCTGCCGTGAGCCCACAGGCCGTGCAGCGGACCTGTCTCGGATCCGGGGCCTGCCCCTGGGGTAGCTCCACCGTCAGTCGGAGGTCGCCGCCGCAGTTGACGCACCGGTCGTGGTACGGAAAGCGAAAGTTGATCGCATACTTCTCGGTGCGGTGCACATGGCCGCAGGACGCGCAGAAGTACACGTCGGCATATTGGTCGTCCACCAGGCGAGGGGTCCACTGAAGGTCCATCACCGGGCAGCATTGCGTCTGTGACATCGAGGTCCCGTGGTACAGCTCAGCTGCATCATACCCAGTCCATCCGGGCTGGGCTGGGGATTGGCCATCGACCAGGCTCAGGCTGGAGGATCGCCGAGGGGTCGAAGCCGCGGAGGGAGGAGCTGCGCCAGGGCGTCGTGCGCCAGCTGCAGAACCTCCCTGGAGGTGCCGTCCACACCCACGTGTAGCGGAGCGCCGAAACGGAGTACCAGCGGACCGGCCGACAGCTTCGTGGTGTTGACGGGCATGATGCGCTCGGTGCCGTCCAGCGCCACGGGGACCACGCGCAGGTCGTCGATGGCGGACAGCCAGCGGTGTACGCCGCGGATGAACGGCTGCAGGTGGCCGTCTCGGCTGCGGGAGCCCTCGGGGTACACCAGCGGCACGAAGCCTTCCTGCATGGCGCGCTTCGCCGCCTGCACGCCTGCCAGCGCCTTGCGTGCGAGCTCGCGAGGGGGCAGCTTCTCGGTGTGGCCCAGGGTGGTGGACTGAGGCACCGGCAGGTTGTTGATGCAGGCCGCTGCCACCAAGCGGAACACGTCTTGGTACACCTTGGGCCCGGCGGCGGCCACGAGGCGGTCCGCCACCTCGGCGTGTCCCGACCAGGCGAGGGCCACGTCGGTGGCGTTGGCGTCGAAGTAGGACAGGTGGTTGCCCAGCATCATGGTGGGGCCGGCCGCCATCGCAGAGCTGAGATGCTCGATGCCGTGCACCTCTGGCTCGATGACCACGTCACGGCACCAGGTGCGATTGAGCGCCCGGCACTCGGGGTTGGCTGGATACACCCGGTGCTCGGCTCCCAGGGTGCCGAGCCACGTCACCACCCCACGACAGGCGTCGTCGGACCACGAGGTGGTGAGATCCGAAACGCGCGCTTGGTTCACCTGCGCGCGAGCGGGATCCTCGATGAAGCTCGCGAGGTAGGCAGGCAGGAGGGAGCGCAGCGTGGCCGGCTCCAGGTGGGCGAGGGCGGCCAGGTCCAAGCCAGTCTCCTAGAGATGCGTGGCGCTCGGCGTATCACGCCGTCGCGCCGTCGAACAAGCGCTAGTGGAAGTCGGTGGGCACGCCGCCGGCGCCGTTGATCTCGATCAGGCTCCGGAACCCCTCGAGCTCTGCGTGCATGAGGCGCTCGATGCCCTGTCGCATGGTGACGGTGGCGGAGGGACAGGTGGAGCAGGCGCCGACGAGCTCCACGAACACGTCTCCTTCGGGCTCCACGCGGACCAGCGTGATGTCGCCCCCGTCGGCTTGCAGGGCGGGACGCACCATGTCTTCGAGCAGCTCCTCCACCTCCGCCCGGGTGAGGCCGTCCTCGGGGGCTACGGCCTGCTCGGGCTCGGGCGCTGGCGTGGGCTCGGGGATTGGCTCGGGGACTGGCTCGGGCGCCGGCGCCGCTCGATGCACCGTGGCGCTGCTGGCGGGCTCCCAGAGTCCCATGCCCTGCAAGGCCTGCTTGGCGCGGCGTTTCAGCCCTCCACGAACCCTGCGTGCGAGACGACGAGCGGTCGACATGGCTCCTCCCGAGGGGGCGTCCGTATCGTCGTGTGGATGCTGACGCCCGTGCGATGGTTTAAGCGATCGATGGCACAGGCCAGGGGTGCGCGTGAACGGGAACAAGCCGACGATTCGCGTGGTGAGCGCCGAGATCGAGCGAGACGGGGCCTACCTGATCACCCAACGCAGCGAGCACGCGGTGCTCCCCTTGCTCTGGGAGTTCCCCGGTGGGCGGGTACACGACGGCGAGTCCGAGACCGACGCGCTCAAGCGAGCGGTGCGCTCGCGGTTGGGCGTGGAGGTGCGGCCGCTGGCGCGGGTGATGGAGGTCTCTCACCCCTACGATGACTACACCGTGGTGCTCTGCGTGTACCAGTGTGCGCTGGTGTCCGGGGAGCCCGAGGCCCTCGGAGTGGCGGCGCTGGCCTGGGTGACGCCCGAGCAGTTCGCCGACTACGAGTTCCCAGGTGCCGACGGGCATACCGTGGAGCTCCTGCTCACGGAGAGCTGAACACACCGCGCCGCGGTTCGGTTATGGCGGCCGACGATCAGGGGGCAGCATGGCGATGTGGATGGCGTTGTTGGGGATCTGCGGGGCAGATGCCCAGGCTGGCGAGATCGTCTGGGCCGGGCTCGACTACGGGCACGTCCAGATGGTGGGCACGATGGACTTCCGCGATCCGGGTGAGATCTTCCCCGGCTACCTGGAGAAGTGGAACGCGCTGCTCCTCGCCGAGCAGGTGGACGATCTGGAGAAGCGGCTCAAGGTCGACGTGCGGACCACCCTCGACCACCTGCAGACGATCCACGCCCAGGCCGATCCCGAGACCCAGATCGTGCGTATCGACTCCCGGACCACCGACGAGCATGCCCTCACGCCCTCCGTGGTGGCCCAGCACGTGGCGCAGTACTCCATCGAGGGGGAGGGGCTGGGCCTGGTGTTCATCGCCGACCAGCTCAACAAGCCCGAGCAGAAGGGCTGCTACTGGGTGACCTTCTTCGATCTGCAGTCCAAGGCGGTCCGCTCCACTGAGCATCGGTGTGGCAAGGCACGCGGCTTCGGGTTCCGCAACTACTGGTTCGGAACGGTCAAGGGCGTGATCGCCGGGCTGCGCAAGTCCGACCTGCCAGGAGCGCGCTGAACGGGGCCGTTCGTCGAAGGCCTTTGTCGTCGTCGGGAGAGTCCCGCCAGGGCCGGCAGCCACAGCACAGCCCAGGCCGCGGGGCTCGAGGTCGTGCAGCTGCAGCCGTCGGCAGCCACGGGATCCAGGAGCGGATCGTCCCTGCGGCCCACGTCGCAGCCCTCGTCGGCGGCTCCGTCGCAGTCGTTGTCGATGTTGTCGCACTCCTCGAAGGCGCCCGGGAACACCAGCGCCGAGCTGTCGTCGCAGTCGCCGCCTGCCTCCACCAGGTTCGCAGGGGCGATGCAGCTGTCGGCTTGCCAGGGCTGGCCCCCCACGCCGTCGCCGTCCTCGTCGAGGAATCCCGACGGGAACGACGAGGGATCCACGCTGCCGTCGGCGTCGTTGATCAGGCCGTCGCAGTCCTCGTCGCGTTCGACGTCGTCGCAGACCTCGGTCCGACCAGGGGTCCGCAGCGGATCCAGATCGTCGCAGTCGTCGCCGTCCAGGCTGCCGTCGTCGTCGCGGTCACGGAGCGCGAGCGGGCCGCCGGTGGCGCCGATGTCCGAGATGCTGCCGTCCGGATCCCGGATGAGCTTGGTGCCTCCGTCGTGGGTGGGGCCTGCCGGGTCCGGGGTCACCAAGGCATCGTCGCAGGAGCCGGCCACGGGACCGAGGAGCGGATCGGTCTGCGCGATGGTCGTGTCCAGCGTGACGCCGGCACCGATGTCGAGCTTCGTGTTGCTCCAGAACAGGTTGTGCGAGCCCGTGGTGACTCCGGTGGCGCGGGCGTTGATGGCGGCCGCCGAGTCGTTCTCGGTGGCCACGCTGTCGACGATGAGGTTGTTGGTGAGCCGCCCCACCGCCTGGGTGCCCCACACGTACACGCTGCCGCCGAGGTGAGCGGCCGCGTTGCCGATGAAGGTGTTGTTCACCACCTCCACGTCGGAACGCTGCGCGTACAGGCCCGCACCGTTGTCGCTGGTGGTGTTGTAGAGGAAGTGGCTCGTGCTCACCGACGCCGTCGCGTCCACGAACATGATCCCGCCCCCGTCGCCGTCGGTTCCGGTGGCATCGTTGCCGCAGAACACCGAGCGGATCACCTCGCCCTGCACGGGTGCCTCGAGCTGCAGGCCACCTCCCTGATCGGCTTGGTTGCCCTCGAAGAGACAGTCCGTCATGACGCAGGAGGAGCCGATGCCGCACGCGACGCCACCTCCTTGCTCAGCGGTGTTGCGCACGAAGCGGCTGCTCGAGATGGTGGCCATGCCATCGACGAGCAGGGCCCCGTTGCCCACGGCCACGTTGCCCTCGAAGGTGCTGTCGCTGATCTCCACGGAGGCGTCGGGCCCCACGTACATCCCGGCGGCGCCGCGATCCTTGACGAAGTCGATGCCGTTGGCGAGCCGGACGTCGTGGAAGGTGGCCGTCGTGAAGCCCACGAGGCTCACTGGCCGGATCACGTTGTTTCCCTCGATGGCCAACCCCTCCACGCGAAGGTCGGTGCAGTCGTTGAACCAGGCCAAGGTGTTGAAGTCGCCGTACTGAAGCACGGTTCCGCCCGGGCCGGAGCCTGCACCGCGAATCGTGATGCCGGCCAAGCTGCCGAGGGTGATGTCGACGTCGTAGACGCCTGGCCCTATGTCGAGGGTGTCGTAGGGGCCGAGCTGTGGCAGCACCTCCTCGAGCGAGGGGGTTCCATCCACCGTGACCACCCACTTGGTGGGCGCAGCAAAAGAAGCGACTGAGAGGAGAGTCAGCATATCGGGAGTCTACTGCACCCGATCGCCCCCGTGGCTAGTCCTTCGGATCGCTCAAGCGAATGACGTCCTTGTCCGTAGGCCGAGCTGTCCACTGCGGAAGCGGGCTCGCACGCACCGCCGTCAGCCGTCCCCGGCGTCGAGGAAAGTCGTACTCCTGACGGAACCTCGACAACAGATCCAGGCCGAGCAGGCCGGGCTGCCACCAGGGCCGGTCGCGATCCATGAGGGTGACCGAGGTGGTGCGCACGTCCCCGAGCTTCACGTCGTGCACGTCGTAGTACGACACGGTGCGGGTGGAGGAGCCCGAGGAGCCGGTGCCACGGATGGTGACGCCGTCCACCTCGTAGGAGGCGTCGAGGCCCGCGCGCTCTCCGTCGACGTAGGTGTTGGTGGCGCCGGTGTCGAGGATGGGCCACAGGGTGCGGCCCTCCACCTGCAGCCGGAGCCTCAGGCGCTTGCCGGTCCAGTTGAAGGCGCCCTTGCGCAGACGCACCACCCCGCTGCCCGAGCGCGGCAGGGGCTGCGTGGTACGGGGGTCGCGCAGCTGTACCTCGCCGGCCTTCGGATCGAAGACCACGTGGAACCGCGACAGCACGTCCATGCCGAGCACTCCGGCCACGGGCACCTCGGAGGGGTCTCGGATGGAGCTGGTGCTGCCCAGGTCGCGAACGTGGCACACCAGATCCTCCACGCGATGCCCGCCCACCTCGATGGGAGGGAGGCGCGCCTTGCTGGCGGGAACCTTGCCCAGCTCGCCACGGATCTGGGCGCGGCCCCGCGTGCGCAGTCCGAGACGCTGCACCAAGTCGTCGTCGCAGGTGCTGAAGTCGTAGCCGGTGTCGAGGAACAGCACGTGAGGCCCTGCCCGGTTGCTGTGCACGGGCAGGTACCAGCGACGCCGGTCGGTGCTGGGCTGCACCAGCGGCAGCGTGGCCACGTCGCCATAGGTCACGCGCGGATGCCCCACGCGTGGGGCGCAGCCCCACAGCAGCGCTGCGAGCGCGAGTCCGATCAACGGGCCGTGCATCCAGGTGCGGGAAAGTAGACGTCGAGGCCCTGTTCCTCCCACAGCGACTCCTCCTGCGAGTAGGGCCCAGCGTAGGGATCGAGGCGGTCGCCGTCCAGGGTCTGTACGTCGAAGTGCAAGTGGGGAAGCGACGAGTTGCCGGAGCTGCCGATGAGGCCCACCGGTGCACCACACTCGACCCACTGGCCCACCTCGACCTGCACCGAGCCCTCCTTGAGGTGCAGGTAGCGCGTGATCCATCCGGTGGGATGCTCGATGACCACGAGGTTCGCCCGCATGGGGTAGCCATCGCAGTCCACCGACAGCCCCTGCAGCCGGCACCGGTCGTAGTTGCCGTCTTCGGTCTCGATGACCCGGCCTGCGGCAGCGGCCACCACGGTGGCGGAGCCATCGTCCATGGTGGTGAAGCCGTCGCGGAGGATGTAGTCGCTGCCTTGGTGCTCGTCGTAGCAGGCCGGAAACGTCCGACCCACGTAGTCGAGGCACAGGGCGTTGTGACCCACGGAGCCGCGGTGATCCTCGGGATCGTGATCGAAGCCGATGGTCCGGGAGATGCGCTCCACCTCGGCCACGGGGAAGCCGAAGCCCATGTCCGCCTGCCCCATCTCCACCTGACCCACGAAGGCCTGAGGCCCGGCGGGTGCACTGTTGCAGGCGCTGCAGAAGACGAGGGGGAGCAGCCGGGGAAGGCTCACGTGCGGACCCGGGGAAGGCGACGGCTGCACGATACACCCAACGCACGCGCATGTCGCTGCAAGGCTGTGTGCAGCGCATCGCGGTCGAGCTCGGCGCTCGGCTCCCGCCATAGGCTCCGCACGGTCAGCTCGCCGTCCGTCACGGCCCCCTCCATGCGGCCCACCAGCTGCCCACGATGCAGCAGGGGGGTCACGTAGTAGCCCCATCGGCGCTGGCTCGCGGGCTTGTAGACCTCCCAGACGTACTCGAATCCGAAGGCCTGCTTCACGAGCTTGCGATCCCACAGCACGGGGTCGAGTGGCCCGAGGATGCGCATGCGGTCGTCGAGCGGTGTGGTGGGGCGATCGCGAAAGCCGGCGGGGGCGAGGTACGGACGCTTCGAGCCCTCCACCAAGACCTGCTCGAGCAAGCCCTCCTCCACGAGCTGCTCGGGCAGCGAGGTGCGCACGTGCTGCAGCTGGCCCCACTGGGGCCCGCCCGCGCGGGCGAGCAGCCCCGCCGCCTCCACCCGGTCCAGCAAGGCCCAGTGCTCGAAGGAGCCCTCGGGGTCGGCGTCGTGGTGATCGGGCAGCGCACGGTGAGGCACGTCGAAGCGCTTGCCGGCCGGGGTGCGCCCGCACACCACCACCCGGCAGCGCAGCCACAGCACCTGTAGCGCCATGGTGGAGGCCTTGCCCGTGCCCTTCCATCCGGACCAGTCCAGCGGATCCACCCGACCCTGATCCGACAGCTCGTGGGCGGTCAGCGGGCCCCGGGCCTCGATCTCGGCCTCCACGGCATCGAGCAGCGCCTCGTCGATGCGCTTCATGCGCTCGGTGGTGCGCCACCACGGCACCTCGCGGGCGCGCTCTCGGTAGTGGGGAAAGGCCTCCACGGGCAAGATGCAGCGCTCCTTGGCGAAGTGCTCGAAGGCGTGACCGGGGAGCAGGGCCTCGTAGACGCCGCCCTTGCGGAGCTGGTCGATGCGCGCCAGCGCCACGAGATCCGCGTTCGTGCCGATGGGAT
Source organism: Myxococcales bacterium (assembly GCA_019634415.1). GTDB lineage: Bacteria > Myxococcota_A > UBA796 > UBA796 > DRPG01. Next base: position 9,726 of record JAHQVJ010000030.1, on the reverse strand, counting down.
CGAGCGGGTCGAGCTGGATGCAGCGGCGGTGGGCGAGCAGCGCTCGAGCGGCGGGACGTCCGCGACCCAGAGGACGGGCGAGCCCGTGGACCTGGAGCAGCCAGTGCCGTGCCTCGGCGGCGGAGAGGGTGTCGGGCATGGGCGGCACACTATCGCGCTTGCCCGCCTGGTCGACCCGCGCTACGGCAGCTTCCAACCACCAGACCCGCTGGGTTCGTTCCCAGACAGGAGGCGTCGATGACCAAGCCCGCCCGTTGCACCGCGTCCGCCTCCCTGGAACGCCTGCACTAGCTGCTTCGCAGCGCTCCCCGAAGCGGACGCCCGCGCCCACGCGCGCCAGCCACGCCGGCCTGGACGGTCCAGGTCGTGCGACCTGCGTCCCCTTCGAGGAAGACCCTGCGATGTACGACGAGTTCGACGACGAAGACGATCTGAACGGACTGCCCTCCATGGTCCACAACCGCGTGCGACGGCGGGAGCGCGCGCGCAGCAAGAAGCGCAAGAAGACCCGTGACGACAGCGTGCGGGCCTCCCGCGATGCTCCCACCGTGGGGGCCGTGGTCATCGAGGTCGGCCCGGGCTCCGCCGTGGCCGTCACGGCGACGGGCGAGCGCCTGTCGTGCGTGCTCGACGCGGCGGTACGCGCCAAGCAGCGCACGGCGCTGGCCGTCGGCGACGACGTGGTGGTGGCGCGCGACCCCAGTGGCGTCGACATCGTGGTGCGGGTGGGGCCCCGCCGCACCTCGCTGTCGCGGCTCGATCCCCAGAACTTCCACCAAGAGCGCGTGGTGGTGGCCAACGTGGACACCGTGGTGGTGGTGGGATCTGCTGCAGATCCGCCGCTGCGACCGCGTCTCGTGGACCGCTACCTGGTGGCCATCGCCCGCGGGGGCGCGCAGCCGCTCGTCGTGGTCAACAAGGTGGATCTGGTGGATGGGCCCCGCCGCGAGCAGCTCGCAGCGGTCTGTGCGGACTGGCGGGCGGTGGACGTGCAGGTGCTGTTCGCCTCTGCGAGCACCGGGGAGGGCATCGAGGCGCTCCTCGAGGCCATCGACGGGCAGCGCTGTGCCTTCGTGGGCCACTCCGGGGTGGGCAAGTCCAGCCTGGTGACGGCGCTGGGATCGCAGGCGGTGGCTGGCTCGCTGGCGGAGCACGGGCGCGGTCGCCACACCACCTCCGCGAGCATGCTGCACCGTCTGCCCTCGGGGGCGGAGGTCATCGACACGCCCGGCGTGCGACAGTTCGGGCTGTTCAACCTCACGCGGCGCGAGCTGCGCGAGGCCTTCACGGAGCTGGCGGCCCTGGCGCCCCAGTGCGGGTTCGCCGACTGCACCCACGCCCACGAGCAAGATTGTGCCGTCGTTGCTGCCGTGAACCGGGGCGAGCTGTCCACCGCGCGCTACGACAGCTATCTGCGACTGCTGGCGCAGACGAAGGAGTGAGCCGTCCATGGTGCCGTTCCCCTACCTGGGCGAGGCGTGCGCGCTCCTGGCCCCGTTGTGCTGGTCGGGGGCGGTGATCCTCTACCGGCGGACCGATCTGCCCGCGAGCTCGATGAACCTGTTCAAGAACCTGCTCGCGGTGGGCCTGCTGTCGCTGACGATGCTGGCCCTGGGGGTGACCATCCCCATGGATCGGAGCTCGCTGGACTGGGGGATCTTGGCGCTCAGTGCGGTGCTGGGCCTGGTGGTGGCGGACATCCTGCTGCTCGAAGGCCTGCACCGCATCGGCGCGTCGCGGGTGGCCCTGGTGGACACCACCTACGCGCCCATGATGGTGGTGCTGGCCTGGGTGTTCCTGGCGGAGCGGCCGGGCTGGGGCTTCGCCTTGGGGGCACTGGCGGTGGTGGCGGGCGTGGCGGTGGCCACGATCGATCTGCGGCAGGCCATCGGGGCAGGGGATCGCTTCCTGGGGATCGGCTTGCTGATGGCCTTTGGCAGCATCTGCGGCAACGGGATCTCCGTGATCCTGCTCAAGCCGATCCTGGAGGCCTCGTCGCTGGTGGAGGTGACCTGGTGCCGGCTGGTGATCGGCATCGCGGGTCAGGTGATCTGGACGACGCTGCGCGCGGAGTGGCCGACGGCGCTGGTGGCGTTTCGACCCTCGCCGTCGTGGCGGTACCTGGTGCCGGGGTCCGTGATGGGCACCTACCTGGCGATGGTGCTGTGGCTGGGCGGCTTCAAGTGGGCGGACGCCTCGGTGGCGGCGGTGCTCAACCAGCTGGCGACGATCTACATCCTGGTGCTGGCCTGGCTGGTGCTGGGGGAGCGGGTGGAGCGGCGGCAGCTGGCGGGGGGCGGGCTGGCCGTGGTGGGTGCGGTGATCGTGGTGCTGACCTGAACCGAGTCAGCTCGGACGCGGACGACAGCCGATCGGGGAGGCCGTCAGCGTCGACGGGTGAGGCGACGTGTGATTCGACGGGTGGATGGCCGAGACCTCACTCGCTGATCGAACGCTCGAGCGCCGATAGTACTTGCGAGGGAGGTCAGATGGTCGTCATCGAGGCACGGACGCCAGCCGCGGTGGGCGGGACGCTACAGGAGAACGTGGGGATCGACTCGAACGGCGTGATGACCCCCCTGCTGGACCGGGGCACGCCGACGCCCTGCGAGGCCACGGTCGTGTTCTCCACGGGGTTGGACGACCAGGAAGCGATCACGGTGCCGCTGCTGCGTGGCATGCGCATGATGGCCGGTGACAACGAGGTGCTGGGCACGCTGGAGGTCTCTGGCTTCCCCAAGTCACCGGCGGGCATTCCGCAGGTGGCGATCACGCTGGCGATCCGCGACGGAGACTTGGTGGCCTACGCCACGGAGGCTCGCGAGGGCACGGACGTCGAGGTGACGTGGAACCCCGCGGGGTGAGCGTCAGATGCGGGTACGCTCGTGTTCGCGGGCGAGCGCAGCTCTGCCTCGTCCGTGCGGGCGCACCACGATGCGGAGCTGGGCGCGTCGACCTCGGCGGGTGCCCATTGCAGATGAGGTAGCTCGATCGTACGATCAGATGTCCGTACGTGACTGCCGTACATCGAGAGGTCTCATGTCGACACAATCTGCTCGCTTGGAGCTGCGGATCGCTCCCGAGAGCAAGGAACTCATCGACCGAGCTGCGCAGCTCTGCAACACCACCATCACCGCCTTCGTCACAGAGGTCGTGCTGGCCCGGGCAAAGGAGGTCGTCGAGGGCCCCGCCGAGCCCCGCGGGCGCCGGCCCCGTCCCATCGGAGGGTGGTCGTTCGAGCTCCCCGATGACTGGGACGATCCGATCGTGGACATGAGCGAGTACCGATGAAGCTGCTGATCGACACCCACGTGGTGCTGTGGGCCGCCGTGGGTGATCCTCGACTGACCGGACCCATGAAGGCCCGCTTCGAAGACCCGGACAATCAGCTCGTCGTCAGCGTTGCCTCGCTTTGGGAGATCAGCATCAAGTACAGCATTGGAAAGCTGCCGCTGCCCGTGGTTCCGGGGGACTTCTTCGCACGAGAGGTTGCCACGCGAGGGTACTCGGTGCTCGACGTCGGGAGGGCCCATGCCGAGCGCGTGGCTGTTCTTCCGTTTCCAGAGGGTGGGCATCGAGACCCGTTCGACCGAATGCTGGTCGCGCAGGCCTTGGTGCAGGGTCTTCCCCTGTTGTCCGCTGACGGATGGCTCGGCCGATACGAGTCGTATGGCCTGGTCAGATGCTCCTGATGGGACGTGCACCCACCCGCCTGGCAAAGAGCCGTTGCTGCTCGTCGTCAGAGCGGTGAGGAGTAGGCTGCCTGCGGCACTGTTGCCCTCGGAGACTCCATGAGCCTGCTTTCCTGCCTCGAGCACACCCCCGGAGGCCCCGTTCGCGGCACCGTGATCTGGCTGCACGGCCTGGGGGCGAGCGGGTACGACTTCGCGCCCCTGGTGCCGCACCTGGGCCTGACCGACGTGCGCTACGTCTTCCCCCACGCGCCCGAGGCGCCGGTCACCATCAACCAGGGCTACGTGATGCCCTCCTGGTACGACATCCGCTCCCTCGATCACGCGGCGAGCGACCGGGAGGATCCCGCTGGGGTGCGCGCGAGTGCCGAGCACGTGCACGCGCTCATCGCCCGGGAGAAGGAGCGCGGCGTGGCCCACGACCGCATCGTGCTGGCGGGCTTCAGCCAAGGTGCTGCGATGACGCTGCACATCGCCTTGCGGGTGGAGCAGCCGCTGCTCGGGGCGATGGTGATGTCGGGCTACCTGGTGCTGGGCGACACGGTGAAGGCCGAGGCCACCGAGGCAGGTGGCAAGGCGCCGTTCCTGTTCGCCCACGGCTCCGCCGACGACGTGGTTCCGATGGCGGGCGGCCGGGCCGCCTACGAGATGGTGACGGCCCGCGGCATCCAGGCCTCTTGGAACGACTACCGCATGGGCCACGAGGTCAACGCCGAGGAGGTGCGCGACATCCGCGCCTTCCTGCACGCTCGCTTCGGGAGTCTGTGATGCGCTTCAGAGGCCGGACCGTGGTGATCACCGGAGCGTCGCTGGGGGTGGGGCTGTCCACGGCTCGGCGGTTCCACGCCGAGGGGGCGAACGTGGTGCTGGTGGCGCGTCGCCAGGGCCCGCTGGACGAGGCGGCGGCCACGCTGTCGGACACCGATCGGGTGATGGTGTGTGCCGCGGACGTGCTCGACCTGCAGCGCATGGGCGAGGTGTTCGACGCTGCGGTGCAGCGGTGGGGAGCGCTGCACGGGCTGGTGAACAACGCGGGGCTGCACCATCGCGGGCCCGTCGGACAGCGCCAGCCGGAGGAGCTGGCGCAGATGGTGGACGTGAACCTGCGCGCCCCCATCGCGCTGACGCGCATGGCCTTGCCGCACCTGCAGGCAGCCGATCGCGGCTTCGTGATCAACGTCACCAGCCTGGCGGGCAAGATCCCGCTGGACGGAGCGGCCACCTACTCGGCCACGAAGTTCGGCCTGAGGGCCTTCAGCTTCGCCCTGGCGGAGGAGCTGCGCGGCACCTCGGTCACGGTGTCGGCGGTGAGCCCGGGGCCGGTGGACACGGGCTTCATCATGGACGACATCGACGAGGTGGCGGACATCACCTTCAGCCAGCCGGTGTGCACGGCCGACGAGGTGGCGGACATGGTGCTGGACTGCGCCGACGATGGCGTGCGAGAGCGGCAGTGGCCCGTGATGGGCGGCACGCTGGCCACGGTGGCCTACCTGTTTCCCTGGGTCCGTCGCGTGCTGCGGCCGTCGCTGGAGCGTCGTGGGCGTCGTCGCAAGGCGGCCCTGAAGCGAGCGCGCGGCCAGGCCTGACCCGTTCCGGGTATCGTCGAGGTGTTGCTCGGAGGGAGGGCAGATGCGTGTGACGGTGTGCGTGATGATGATGGGTGCGGTCGGGTGCGAGAACACGGAGTCGTGGGTGTACGCCCCCGAGGGGGAGGCCTCCATCGTGCTGGAGGAGGCCACCGAGATGTCCGGCCAGGCCATCCTGCGCTACGCCAGCGACGGGATGCCCCGTCCCGACGAGGTGGTGAGCAACGCGCTGCGCCTGTCTGCCACCTCCGAGCCGACCGACGACTGGGTCATGCGCTTTCCCCACGCCGATCCCGCCGATCTGATCGAGGTGGCCGAGCCGGGAGCGCTCAACCTCGATGGCGCCTACGTGCCCTGTGACGGTGGGACCTGCGAGGTGGTGGTGCCGTTCGGGGTGGAGCGCCTGGGCACGAAGCGCACGCGCCTCGAGGTGGCGGGCGACGCCATCCTCACCATCGGCACCCTGTTTCGGGATCTCGGACCCCTCGACGATCGAGCGTCGCTGCAGATCGTCTTCGACGAGTAGCGGTGATCTAAACGCTGCGGGCTCCGCTGGCGTGAAGGGGGCGATGATGGATCATCGACCCATGCCGCTGGGCACATCGGAGCTGCTGCGCTTGGCGCAGGCTGGAGATCGGGGCGCGCTCGAGCAGCTCGCGCGCGTCCTGTGGCCTCGGGTGCGGCGCTGGGCGCTGCTGGAGACCGGCGACGCCGCTGCGGCCGACGACGCCTGCCAGGAAGCGCTGGTGAAGCTGGTGCGATCCGTGAAGGTCCTGCGCGCGGACCAGCCGGTGGAGGGCTGGATGCGCACGGTGGTGCGCAACTGCTGCCGCGATGCGAGGCGCAAGGCGCAGCGCGCGCCGCGCCCGCCCGCAGTCCGGATCGCGACGGACGATCTGGAGCGCGCCATCGATCTGGTGCGTGGGGCGCGCTCGGCCGTCGACGCATTCCGGCACCTGTCCGTACGGCAGCGCGAGGCGTTGGACTTGGTGGATCGGCTGGGGCTGACCCCGAAGGAGGCGGCCCAGGAGCTCGGCGTGGCGCCTGGCACCGTGCGAGCCCTGCTGCACCAAGGGCGGCGCGCCCTGCGGGAGTCGTTGCTCGACGATCCGGAGATCGCCTCGCTCGTGAGGGACCGATGACCTGTCACGACGTACGTGAGCAGCTGCTGGAGCTGCCGATGTCCGAGTTCGGCTCGCTGGCGTCGCACCTCGAGGGGTGTGCGGCTTGTCGGGCCTTGGCGGCGCGCATCGTCGCGCGGGAGGAGCATGTGAGCAGCTATGTGGACGGCTACGTGGCAGCGGAGACCTTCGGGGCCGCCTGGACAGCGCGCGGTGTGCAGGCCGCGTCGGCGGAGAGCGGACAGCGGTGGCGGTCGTGGATGTTCGCCGCTGCGTGTGCGGTGGCGGTCGTCGGGGTGGCATGGACGCTGCTGACCACTCCGGGAGGCGGGCCACCCCTCGCGGCGGCTCCGGTCGATGCCGAGGATGCAGAGCCGCTACCAGATCTCGTGCAGGTGGGCGTGGGCCGCAGCGCCTACCTGCAGGTGGACGAGGTGCTTCGGATGGTGGCGGTCGTGGATCCCGACGTGGCGGAGGCGCAGACTGCCGGGAGCGCTTCGCTGCTGCGTGTGATCGGTCGATCGCCGGGGCGAACCATGCTGCATGCCGCAGGCGAGCGGGACTACACCTGGTGGATCGAGGTGACGGAGTCACCCGAGGCGCCGGCCCAGTCCGAGGTGTCGGAGTTCGTGTTGCTGCCGGAGCGCTCCGTGGACGTGCTCGTGTCGGGGCGGGCCCTGGTGGAGCTGCCCTGGATGCCGGTGGCCATCCACACCGCAGATCCGGACGTGATCCGGATCTCGACGGTGGGCTCGGCTCAGAAGCTGGCCATCGACGGCCTGCGGCCCGGGGTGACGGACGTGCTGGTGCACGGTCGCGAGGGGGCGATGGAGTCCCTGGTGGTGACCGTGCGTGGCCACTGACGTGCGATGCCCCGTCAGACCAGGCGGACCGGCCGAAGGGCCGTGCCCCGGCGAACCGGAGCTGTCCGCCTGGTTTGGCGAGGCACCGTCGTGGGAGTCTACCGGGTGGGGTCGGAGGATCGCCACCCGTGATGGCGCCAGCGCATCACGTAGGCGTCGAGGGGCTCGGCCGGCAAGGCCTCGGGCAGACTGCAGCGGCGCACGCTGTCGTTCATCCGGGCCAACAGCGCGTGTAGCTCCTGCTCGGTCTCGGCGGCGCTGGGCCGTAGCGCGTAGCGGCCCTCCTCGAACAAGGTGATGCCGAACTGCAGGTTGCGACAGGCGATGCGCAGATGCTTGCGGAAGTGCTCGGGGGTCTGGGCGTTCGCCATGTAGCCCTGGCTGTCGCGCACGTGGCGGAGCAGGCCGCGGTGGAACACCACGCTCGGGTGGGCGTGCAGCAGCTCCAGCAGCTCCTGGTGTGCGCTGCCGTGGGCTTGCTCCACCAGCGGTGAGATCACCCCGAACAGTGCGGTGATGCTGCCGCGCTGCAGCAGCTGCACCAGGCGGCCGAGCTCGTAGACGTGGCAGTCGCCACCAGCCTCCTTGCGGTGCTGGCCGCGGCGGTGAGGGGCGAGTTGCTCGGGGGCGAACACGCCGCGGAGCAGCGTGGCGGTGCTGGCCAGGTACACCACGCAGCGGTCGCGATCGGAGGTGGGTGTGTGCATGCCCCACATGTGGCTGCCCCACACCACGCGCCAGAGCAGCTGCGAGCCCGGGGCGTCGAGGCCGGTGGCTCGCCTGGGGACGGCCGAGCTGGAGCGGAACGTCTGCTCGAGGCGCAGGTGCTCCTGGACCACCTCGAGCGCCCGCTGCGCGGAGGCCGTGGGCGGGAGGGTGTCGGCGTGGGCGGCCACCCCCTCGTGCACGGCGGAAGCGGGCAGCTGCTGGCGCAGCAGCTGCTTTCCGTGGGCGTAGAGCGCGCGGTAGTGGGCCTGCGCGTCGCGCACGGCTGCAGGCTTGCACTTGCGCACCACGGTGCCCCGCGCACCCTGCCAGAAGGCGACGGCGCCCTCGGAGCCGTGGGTGATGTGTCGCTGCTCCACAAGGGTGCGGATCTCGGCGGCGACGGCCGCGGGGGCGGCGTCGCTCGGAAAGGAGGCCAGCGCCTCGGGGCTGGGAAACGCCCACGCGGGATCCTGGCGCGGATGGTGTAGCTGGCCCGTGTCGGGATCCAGGGCGAACAGCAGGCGTGCGGCGAGGCTCACCTGGGCACTGCAGATCTGGGGAAGCTGCGAGCCGTACAGCTCGAAGCCGAAGGCGAAGCGCGACTGCAGCAGCGTGGGCATGGCGTGGGCGTGCTCGGCGAGGATCTGCCTCCAGAGCGCCACGAAGTCGCCGTAGGGCTGCTGGCTCAGGAAGGGGCGATGGCGCGTCTTGTAGGAGACGAGCGGCTGGCCGTCGGCGTCGTGGTAGCGAAACAGGAGCACGTTGGTGCCGTCGAGCTTCTCGTAGACGTGCACGCCCGCGGAGCCGTCTAGATCCGTGGTCCGAAGGTGGGGAATGCGAGGGGTGCCCCGCACGTGCTGCGGGCAGGGGCGGCCGTCCACGTGGGTGATCTGCAGGTCGCCGCGCCGTCGTCGGCTGCGCGTCAGCAGGCCCCGCACGCGGCGGCCGTTGAAGGGATCCACCTCGTCGAAGGGGACCTTCACAGCGTCTCGAGGCGCTGCAGCAACTGGCCCCAGCGCTCTACGATGGTGGCTGGCGGTGCGTGGTTGCGCCACAGGTCCTTGTCGAAGTCCTCGGAAGCGGACTTGATCCGCATGTTGTCGGGCGACACCTCGTAGCACAGCGTCTGCCCGGTCTCGTCGAACAGGAAGCAGGCGTCGAGCACGTGTAGGTCTGCCTGCGCCAGGGTGTCCCTCACCAGGGCGAAGGTGGCCAGGGCGTTGTGACGTGCAGCGCCCGTGTCGATCAATCGGTCGGCGAGGGCGAGGGGCAGGCACTCGTCGCGCAGTCCCTCGCCCGAAGCGTCCTGCAGCGGGTTCCGATAGTCGAAGCGCACGTAGGGGGCGTGGGGGTGGCCGGCCAGGAAGGGCTGCCCGAAGCGGTCTCGTTGCTGCAGCAAGCCATCGTAGATGCGGGTGGGCGTGCCCACGAGCGCCGCCTTCACGATCACCTCCACCCGGGGCACCTGCTCCTGGGTCACCAGCACCGTGGCGCCGTGGCGCGCCAGGTGGCAGGTGGCGATGCCGCGCTCGTGCAGGCGGCTCCAGAAGTGGCTGCTGATGTCGAGACGCAGCGATGCGGTGCCGTCGACGGTGCCCTTCCTCCCCTGGGAGATGGAGTTGAGGGAGGGCACGAGGCGCTGGACCAGCAGGCCAGGGACCGAGGTGTGGCGGAGGTGAGCGCTCTGCCCCAGGTGGAAGGCCTCGAGCTGCTGGAAGCGCTGGGCTTCGCGGGCGCAGAGCTGGACGAGCTG
>JAHQVJ010000029.1 GCA_019634415.1 Myxococcales bacterium | reverse complement strand
GCTGCTGTCGGAGGGCGACCTGTGGCTGACCATCGACGATGGAGAGCGTGATCGGGTCATGGTGCAGCTCCCCGCGAGCTGGCTGGCCACCGACGACGAGTCGGTGACCATCACCACCGCGGACGGCTCACAGGTGGATCTGGCCGAGGAGGCGCAAGAGCTGCGCGAGCGTCGGGTGGGTGCGACTCGCCGCTTCGTGATCGACCACGATGGAGAGCCAGTGGATCTCGTGCTGCGTCACGAGCGACAGCACCGAGGCACCGCGAACTCCATGGAGGTCGCAGCGCTCGGGCCCAAAGGTCGGGGGCTGACCTTCAGCCTTCCACTGAAGCCCGGTTCGCTGGGACCTGCCGAGGTGGCACTCGACAGCAAGTTCGATCTCGACGGTGTCGACGTGGACTTCGACGAGGCGCTGTGCGACCAGCTCCGCCGCTCCGATCCCCGCACGCTGGTGGAGGTGACGGGCAAGGGTGGTGGTGTCTTTCGCCTGAGAACCATGGCGACTGACTCGAAAGAATGATCACATAGGGGGTGCCCGCACATCAGCGGGTGTGGGGGCATCCATGCACAGAGTCGTGGGGTCGGTGGTCTGGGCGGCGCTCGTCTCCTGCGGCCCCAGCCCGCGCGAGCCCTTCGTCTGCGATCTGCCCACCCCCGAGGAGCCCGAGCAGCCCAACGTGCTGCTGGTGATCATCGACGACGTGGGGATCGAGCAGCTCGCCCCCTGGGGAGTGGGGCGCGACCCCGTGCACACGCCCACCATCGACTGCCTGTGTGACGAGGGCGTGCGGTTCCAGGACGTCTGGGCCGCTCCCACCTGCACGCCGGGCCGGGTGTCCCTGCTGGCGGGCACGCATCCTCGCCGCGAGGGGGTGGGTCGCTTCGTCAACGCAGAGTCATCGACCTGGGAGATGCCCTTGGCCTGGCGCACCGTGGGGGACGCGGCGCAGACCGTCGGCTACGCCACCGCCTATGTGGGCAAGTGGCACCTCGGCGGCTTCTACACCCGCAGCGGCCTGGATCACCCCAACCTGCAGGGCTTCGAGCGCTTCCGCGGCACCATGGGCAACATCCGCCACCGCACGCTGGGTCGCGCCGACGGCGACTACTGGGACTGGGAGGAGGTGGTGGACGGCGTGGCCCAATCACGCACGGGGTACCTCACCCAGGCCACCATCGACGACGCCCTGCAGATGCTGGAGGAGCTGCCCGAGCCCTGGCTGCTGGTGGTGTCTCTGCACGGCGCCCACAGTCCACTGCACACCCCTCCCACGTCGCTGCTGGAGGACCGCCTCTCGAGGAGAGCCACCGACGAGGATCAGTTCCGGGCGATGGTGCAGTCCGTCGACACCGAGATCGGCCGGCTCCTCGACACCATGGATCGCGACGTGCTGGGCCGCACGCAGATGTGGACCGTGTCCGACAACGGCACGCCGTCCCACGGGATCCCTGCCCCCCTCGATCCGGCTCGGAGCAAGGACACCCTCTTCGAAGGCGGCGTTCGCGTGCCCTTGGTGGTCACCGGCCCCAGAGTGCCGCAGCCCGGAGTGAGCCCCTCGTTGGTGTCCGCCCTGGACGTGCACGCCACCATCCTCGAGGTGTTGGGCTCCACCTCCGAGAGCACCGACGGACACAGCCTCCTGCCGCTACTTCAGGAGCCACGGCTGCCCCACCGCAGCGTGCTGTACGCCGATCGCACCCGAGGCGACGGCGAGGTGGATCGGGCGGTGCGAAACACCACCCACAAGCTGCTGCGTCGCGCCAACGGCAGACAGATCAGCTTCGCGCTCACCGGCGGCCTCGACGAGCACGCCATCGACGAGGTGCACGCGGAGCTCGAGATCTCGCTGGATCGGTTCGTCGACGAGCTGGAAGACTGAAGCCTTCACCGTGGAGGTGGGTTAGCCCGAGGGGGTGGAGGCTCCATTGCAGGTCCGCAACACGCCGTCGACCTCCCCCGCCACCTAGCGAGTCGCCGCCCGTTCATCGGGTGAGGGCGGCAACACGCCGTCGTCGGGGGATCCGATCCCTCCACACCCGACGAGGGCACCATGACGTGGACGCCTTCCGACCGTCGTCTCGATCAGATCTTGAGCTCGCTCCGCCCGCTGCGGAACCTGCGACCACGCCCCCTGGCGCGACGCTTCCGCATGCTCCTGGCAGTCGTGGACCGCTGGGCCCAACCCACCCTGGACGACGCCGCCGTGCAGCGCTGTCGCAGCCTGGCAGCCATGCCGTGGCAGCGACCGGTGGACGCCTGGCGCGGCCCCGACGTGGATTCCCTCGCACGACACCTCGTGGCGAGGGTGCGCTATCCGCTGCCCGACTTCCTGTGGGCCGCCGCCCTGGACGGAACAGCCCTGCGATTCCGCTTCCACACCGGACAGGACCAGCAGCGCGCCATGGCGCTCCTGTCGTTCCTCGGCGCAGGTGGCGGCATGGCCGAGGCGCGCCGACGCTGGCTGGTGGATCCCCTGCTGAGTCGCCGCGCCTGCCACGTGCTGTGGACGCTGCCCTCGGCCACCTCGCTGGAAGACGCCGAGCGCCGTGCGCTCGTGCTGGCCGGAGGCGGTGTGCCGTGGCTCGCCGATGCGGTGGGGGCCTTCGAGCCTCCCTACGGACGTACACGACGTCAGTGGGGCCAGCGCCTCCTGTGGCTCTCCTCCCTCGGGGAGCAGCTACAGGAGCACGAGCTGGTGGAGGTGCTCGACTGGCTGGCAGCCCAGCCCGACGTGCCCACGGCCCGCTCCATCGCCCGGGTGCGTCGCGAGGTGCACGAGTGGCACGGCCAGGTGGCCACGGCAACGGGTCGCTTCCGCAACGTGTGGCTCCCGCGCGCCGCGATCGACGACCACACGATGCAGACGCCGTCGGGCAGCTGGCACTTCCGTCAGCTGCGCAGCCTCGCCGAGCTGGTCGAGGAAGGCCGCGCCCTGCGGCACTGCGTGGCCACCTATGCAGGCAAGGTGCAGCGCAAGGCCAGCGCCATCTTCGGCCTGCGCTGCGACGGCCAGCGGCGGCTCACCATCGAGGTGAGCCGGCGTACCCTGTCGGTGATCCAAGCCAAGGGCAGTGCGAATCGACTCCCCACGAAGGAGGAGCGACTCGTGCTCGAGGCGTGGTGCCGCCGGGTGGGCCTCACCATCGAGCGCACGTAGCGGTCGAGGGGCGGACGGCTACTTCGCCACCATCACGAAGTCCAGGCGCTCCGTGGTGACGTGGCAGCCGTCCGTCTCGACGGTCACGTCCTGCGTGGCCGTCGCGAAGCCCGTCGCGGAGGCCTCCACCGTCAGCAGGCCCGCCACCTCCTCGGCACAGGCCCACAGCCCCTTGGCATCGGGACCGATGCAGGGGTCCCAGACCAGGTCGCTCGTCCAGAACACGGCGGTGTCGGCGGGCACGGCCCCCTTGCCGTCCGTCACCCCCACCAGCACTCCAGGACGGAAGTCCTGCTGGCACTCGTCCACCTCGATGAGCAGGTCGAGCTCCACGGGAATCACGTGGCACTCGTCCGACTCCACCGTGACCTCCGTCACGGCGTCGATGTAGCCCCGGGCCGTGGCGGTGATGGTGAAGTCACCCTCGACCTCCACCCCGCACTCGAACGCTCCCTCCACGAGCTCCTCGCAGGGCATCGGCTCGCCACCGTCCACCGAGTAGGTGGCCTCCGACTGTCGCACTCGCTCCCCGTCGACGTCGACCACGTCGACCCTCACGCTGGTGACCGCCTCGGTGGTGCAGTCCACGGGCTCGGTGCACCCCGCGAGCAGCGCACAAGACGCCAAGAACACGGTTGGCAGACATTGCCGCATCAGGCATTCCATATGGTCCTCCCCGCCCCATTCTATGCGTGATAGCTTCGAGGTTGGTCCTGGCCCGGACGGAGGCCGATTGAACGACGACCGCGTCGACTTGCTCGTGCTCGCCTCCCTGACAGCTTCCGACGGGGCGTCACACACCCAAGCGCGCCTCACCGCCGCCCTCGCACCCCCACTGCGAGACGTCGCCACCCGCGCCGAGGCCCAGGCACGACTGGGAGATGCCGTGGCACGCCTGGTCAAGGGGCGCCAGGTCCTGGACCGCCGGGGCGCGCTGCAGCCGTCCGCCCGCGGGGAGCAACGGGTGATGGACACCTGGGGCTCTCTGCCGCCAGCGGGCGCACATCGACCGTGGCTGCTGGCCGGCGTGCTCGGCGTCGCCCACGTGACCGCCCAGCGCCTGGAGCGCCTGGATCGAGTGGAGGGCCTGCGGGCGGAGCTGATCCGTCAGCGCTACGACCTGCCCCTCGAGCCCGTCAGTAGCCTCGTGCAGGTCCAGAACGCCCTCGGGTGGCACCTGCTGCAGCGAGGGGCGTCGAACGAGGTCGCCACGGTGGCGGGTGCGAGGACCAACTTCTGTGCCGACGGACGGTCCGCGCTCGTGGCCCTGGTCTACACCGCGGCCGGGGTGGACGTACTGCCCGCGGGGCGGACGCCTGCGCTGCTGGCGCGCGGTCTCCGCATCCTCGCCGCAGGAGCCGTGCGCACCGCGCAGTGGAGCCCCCACGGACTGAAGCGCGCCATCTTCGGACGGTGGATTCGCGGGCTCCGGGCCGTCGTCCCCGTCGGCGACGTCTCCAGTACCCTCGCACTCCCCGACGGACAGTTCGCTCAGCAGGCCCTGGACGCCGCGCGGAAGAGCCCAACGGGACGACTGGGGGAACATCTGGTACTCATCTCCCACGCACATCGTCAGTTGGTGCGTTCTCATCCCGCTGTGTCCCTGGAGCACTTCAAGCAGCGTCTGCTGCTCGCACACCGTCGCCAAGAGCTGTCGCTGAAGGCGGCCGACATGCCCCAGATCCACGACCGCACGGACCTCGAAGAGTCCATGGTCACCTACCGTTCATCCCGCTTCTGCTTCATTCGCATCTGATCGAGGACCCCACCATGCCCCCGGAGTCAGCGCAACAGGACCTGCGACTCGCCGCGTTCTGCTCACGGAGCATGCCCGAGCTGTTCCACGGCGTCGAGCATACCTACGACGTGTGGCGCGCCGACCCGTTCCACGTGCCCGAGATCCACGACGGGGCACGGACGCGGTTCGAGCGGCTGGTGGCACAGGCCCACGAGGAGCAGACGCCGTCGGGGCGCCTGATGCTGCTGCAGGGGGAGCCCGGCTCGGGCAAGACGCACCTCATGCGGGCGTTCCGCAACCACGTGCACGGCTCGGGTCAGGCCCTGTTCGCGTACATGCAGATGACGTCTACGTCGAAGCAGTACGACCGCTACATCCTGCAGAAGCTCATCGAGTCCCTCGAGCAGCCCTACAACCCGCCGGAGCAGCCCGAGTCCAGCCTGCGCATGCTGTCGCGTGCGATGCTCGATCACCTGCCCGACGACACCGACGCCATGGTGCGCCAGATCGAGTCGTCGGAGGACCACAACGCCGTGATCGACGAGCTGGCGGACCAGCTCGTGGACATCCTGCAGATCCCGTCGGTGGACGTGGATCTGTGCCGCGCGCTGCTGCTGCTGCAGCTCGACCGCCCCAGCGTCACGCGGCGGGTGGTGAAGTTCCTCCGAGCGGAGCCCCTGTCCACCCACGACCGAGTGGTGCTGGGGGGCATGCCCCCACGCAACGAGGACGACGACGCTCCGTTGCGGATCATCGGGCAGCTGCGCATCCTCACCCGCGTGTGCCTGAGTCGCGCCCTGGTGGTGTGCGCCGATCAGCTGGAGGACATCTACAACCTCGACGAGGCCGCCGACCGCTTCGCCCACGCCATGACCGTGCTCAAGACGGTGGCGGAGCTTCCGGGCACCGTGGTGGTGGTGTCGTGCCTCGAGGAGTTCTACGAGCAGCTCAAGGTCAACCTGACGCGCTCCATCGTGGACCGGCTGGAGCAGGATCCGCCGCCGACCGTGCTCACCGGCACCCGCACCGCCGACGACATCCGTCAGCTGCTGTCCAAGCGGCTCGAGCACCTCTACGACACGCAGCAAGCGCCCTTCGATCTGTCCGATCCGATCTACCCCTTCATGGAGGCGCAGCTGCACCTGTACGCAGGCCAGACCACGCGCCAGGTGCTCAACGAGTGCCTCCGCTTCCGCGAAGCGGCCATCGAGCTGCGCCGGCTGCCCAACTTGAGCGAGGTCAACGAGATCCACGAGGCGGGTCCGCGCACCTCCACTCAGGCGGACTCGATCCGGCAGCTTCAGCAGGAGTGGAACGACTTCAAGAGCGGCAAGCACGCCGTCCCCGAGTCCGACGAGCTGCTCGTGGAGGTCCTGGAGTCCTGCATCGTGCAGTGTGGCCAGGAGATCGGCGGCGACGTGGTGTTCGCCACGGATCCCGACGACGAGACCCACGTGCTCGTGCACACTCGCGGCTTCGCCGAAGACCCCATGCCGATGCTGGTGGCGCTGTGTGAGCGAGACCCCGGCGATGGCCTGGAGACCCAGCTCGCTCGGGCGGTGCAGGCAGCGGGCATGGCCACCTGCGTGCTGGTCCGCTCGGCCGCATTCGCCCGAGGGATCAGCCGGGAAGCGGATCGCCTGGTGTCGGAGGTGGTCGAGGGAGGGGGCCGCTCGGTGGTGGTGGAGGACGCCGACTGGCGACACATGGTGGCGCTGGGGTCGTTCCAGCGGATCTACCGGGGCGACACGGCCCTGTTCCGCGCCTTCGTGAAGGCGGAGCGCCCGCTGTCTCAGCTGGCCTCGCTGCGCGCCATCCTGGGGCTGGACGAGCTGTACCTGCCCGCCAGCGATGCTCCCCCGAGGCCGCCCGAGACCGACGAGCAGCCGCGTCCGAGCAAGCTCGCCCACCTCCCGCGGCCCTCGAACCCGACGCCCATCCCACCGGCCAAGCCCCTGCTCGTGGGCACGGAGGTGCTTCGGGGCACCAAGGTCACGCTGGGGCTGGAGACCTTCGGGCGGCACGTCGCCTTGCTCGGCGATCCGGGCAGCGGCAAGACCACGGCGGCGCTGAACCTGGTGGAGCAGCTGCTGGCCCGCGAGGTGCCCGCGATCCTGGTGGACCGGCGCGGCGATCTGTGTGGCTTCGCCGCTCCCGGTGTGATGGGGCCCGAGGTGGACGTGTCGCTGTACACGCCCGGGCATCCAGGAGGCCGCAGCCTCGAGGTGCCCATCGCGCCGCGAGGCCTGGCGCTGGTGCCGCCGCCCGAGCAGGAGGCAGCCATCCGGGTAGCCTCGGGGGCGCTGGCAGACACCATGACCAGCAGCCGCGGCGTGACGGCCCAGCGCAAGCGCGCCGCCTTGCACGTCGCGCTGAAGATGCTCGCCAGCCACAGCGGCACGAGCGACCTGAAGCTGCCGGCCCTGGCGGAGTTCCTCAAGGAGAACAACGCCTCCCTGCTGGCTCAGCTCGGAGGCCTCGGCCGCTTCGTGGACGAGGTGGCGGTGGATCTACAGGTCCTGATGACCACGAAGGGCGACCTGATGGGCACGGGATGCGAGCCGCTCGATGCCGACACCCTGCTCGGGCCGTCGCCGGCCGGCAAGACGCGGCTGTCGGTGATGACGACGCGGTTCCTCCCGAGCCATCAGGACGTCCAGTTCTGGGTCACCCAGCTGCTCTTCGAGCTCGAGCGCTGGCTGCTGAGCCACCCGGCCCCTACCCGGCCCAGTGCGAGCGCGGGCGATCTGCGAGGGGTGTTGCTGCTCGACGAAGCCGAGATCTACATGCCCGTCAGTCGCGAGCCCTCCACCAAGCAGCAGCTGCTGGCGTTGCTCCGGAGGGCCCGCTCGGGGGGCTTGGCCGTGATCCTGCTCACGCGCTCCCCCCTGGAGCTGGACCTGAGCGGTCGCGACAACGTGCGCACCTGGTTCGTGGGCGGCATTGCCGAGCGCAGCAGCGTGGGTCGTCTCGACGACCTGCTGGCTGAGAACGGCACCGACGGCACCGACGTGCCCGAGCAGGAGGTGGGCTCCTTCCACGTGCTGATGGGCAAGCGCACGGTGCGGGTGAACAGCAACCACAACCAGGTCAGGCTGCCGGAGGTCTCGGAGAACGAGGTGCTGGACCTGGCGGCCCGAGGCCGCACGAGCTGACCGAGTCGACTACGACCAGCGGCGACGGATCAGCAACAGCAACGGCAGCGGCAGCATCCAGGTGTAGCTGGCCCCTGCGCCAGCCGCGGAGCAACCGCCGACCTTGTTGTCCTCCCGCAGCCCCGTGTCGGACGTGTCGGCGGTGTCGCCCGAGTCCGCACAGCCCTCGTCGATGTCGAGGTCACAGTCGTTGTCGATCCCGTCGCAGGCTTCCTTGGCGCCGGGGTACGTGCGCGGGTCGCTGTCGTCACAGTCGGCGTTGGAGGAGTGCCCATCTCCATCCTTGTCGGTGGCACAGCCCTCGTCGATCGTGCCGTCGCAGTCGTTGTCGATCTTGTCGCAGACCTCCTTGGCGCCTGGGTTGACGGCGGGGTCGCTGTCGTCGCAGTCGCCGTCGTCGAAGTCCCAGCCGTCCCCGTCGCGGTCGTACAGGCTCCCTCCCTTCTTGTTCTTGCAGCCTTCGTCGACGGTGCCGTCGCAGTCGTTGTCGACGCCGTCGCAGGCCTCCTTGGCCCCCGGGTAGATCGTGGCGTTGTAGGGGTCGCAGTCCTTGTGGTCGGGAACGCCGTCGCCGTCGGTGTCACGAGCAGCGGCGAGGCTGGTGGTGGGCAAGGCGAGCAGGGCGCAGAACAACATGCCAATCCGCATGGCAATCCTCCGTGGTTCGCCTCTTCAACGCGGCAGCCGTCCGTACCGTGGACTTCGATTTTCTTTCCACGAACGGGGGTGGGTGTACGTTAGCCGGTCGGAGGGTGCATGCGCGCCTCGGTGGCCCCGATCCCACAACCCACGGACGCCCAGCTGATGACGGCGTTCCGCTCGGGCGACGACGCGTCCTTCGACCAGCTCTACCAGCGCTACAGCCCCCGGGTGCTGTCCTACGCCGCCCGCATGCTGGGGCGCCGCGAGGCTGCCGAGGATGTGTGCACCGAGACCTTCGTGCGCTTGGTGGACGGACGCTGGCGCCCCAGCGCCACGGGCTCCCTGCGCGGCTACCTGTTCACCGTGGCCCACCGGCTATGCATCGACTCCCTGCGCGCGCGGCAGCGGCGCACCCGGTTCTTCGCACTGCTCCGGCGGGCCTCCTCGGCTCAAGCCACCGCCGAGGAGCGCCTGGTGATCGGGCAGCGAGATGCACGCCTGCAGAGCGCCATCCAGCGGCTGGCGCCAGCCCATCGGGCGGTGGTGCTCCTGACCTACACCGAGGGCCTCACCTCCCCCGAGGTGGCACAGATCCTGGGCTGCACCGACCAGCAGGTGCGCTCGAAGCTCGCCTACGCGCGGCGCAAGCTGCGCGAGGAGCTGGAGACGACCGATGACCACCGATGAGCTTCCCGCGCGGCTGTCACAGCTGCCCACGACGCCTCCCGTCACAACGGCGAGCGCCGTGCTCACGCTCGCCCGCCAGCGCCGCCGTCGCCGCCGGATCGGGCTGGCGACGGCGGGCACCCTGGCGGCGGGCGCGCTGGTCGTCGCGCTGATCGGCGGGGGATCCGACACAGCGCAGCTCCGAGCCCGGGGCGTACCAGTGGCGACGGCCACCACGGTGAGGGTGCACGGCGTGGCAGAGGGGCGCCGCGGGGTTCGGCCGGTGACCGACGGTACCCTGCTCGCCGCCGACGAGGCCCTGGTGGTCCGAATCACCACCGGCGGCCCCGGCGCGCTCCAGGTGACGGCCGACGGTGGGCTCCTGTGGCCCGCGAGCGGCCAGACGTGGTCGGTTCGAGCAGGAGAGCACTTCCTGGGCGACGCCGAGCCGCTGGCGTGGACCCCCGACGGGGATCGCTCGGGAGCGCATACCGTGGTCGCCACCCTCTGCCCCCATGCGGCCTCCACCGCGGGCTGCGTGGAGCATGCGCTGACGGTGCGCTGGGAGGCGCCGTGACGGCCCTGCTGTGGGCCCTGGCGACGTGGACGGCCGATGCAGGCCCCGCACACCGGAGCCGGGGGCTCACGCCGGCGCGCTCCACCTCCGAGGCCCTCAACGCGGCCCTGCAGCCACGCCGAGTCGCGCTCCTGGTGGGCGTGGATCGCTACGACGATCCCGCCTTTCCTGCCCTGCGCCACGCCGGTCACGACGCCGACCTGCTCGCAGGCGTGTTTCGGGACCCGGCCACCGGCGGCTTCGACGACGTGCGCCTGCTCACGGGCGCCCCCACCCGCAGCGACGTGCTGTCCACGCTGCGCTCGCTGACGCAGAACCTCAGGCGTGAGGACGTGTTGGTGGTGTACGTCTCCAGCCATGGCACCCGTGTGCAGGACGGCTCGCGCATGCGGCGCTACCTGCTGCAGCGCGACAGCCGCGCGGCCGATCTCGAGACCACCGCCGTGGAGCTGGAGGCACTGCAGTCCTGGTTCTCGAGCCTCGCTCCGGCGCGAAAGGCGCTCGTGGTGGACGCCTGCTTCAACGGCGACGGCAAGTCCGTGGTGCGCCCGTCGAGCCGCAGCGAGCCCGTGCCCGAGACCTTCGGGCCCTCGGCCACCGCGATGGGCGCAGGGGAAGCTCACCTGTTCGCCACCTCCCCCGGCCGCCCTGCGCTAGAGGACGATCAGCTCGGCCACGGGGTCTACAGCTACTTCTTGATCGAGGCGCTGTCGTGGTCCTTCGAGCAGGCCGACCGCGACCGCGACGGGGTGGTCACCGCCTGGGAGGCCCACGACCACGCCCGAGGCCGTACCCTCGAGCGCACCTCGGGCGCCCAGGTGCCCGAGGCCGCGTTCCGGGTGGTGGGCACCGCCGATCTGGTGCTGGCGGGGCGTCCGCGCGATCGGAAGCGACGGGATCGAGCCCTGGTGTACCTGTACCCACCGCCGTCGCATCCGCTGTCGGGAGCCACGCTGTCGGTGGACGGACGCCCGCGGGGGCGACTGCCGGGAACCGTAGCCGTGGAGCCCGGCCGCCATCACCTGTCGCTGGTGGACGCTCAGGGCACGCTGCTGGCCCAGGGCCACCTGACCCTGGCCCAGGGCCGTCCGTACCGCGCCGAGGACCTCACACGCCTGCTGCGAGGCCCCAGCCTGGGGTTCGGCGTCCGCCCCGTGTTCGCCACCGAGCCGGCCATGCGCACGGCGGTGGGAGCCACCACCGGGCTGGAGCTGCACACCTACCTGCGCGACGACCAGGCGCCCGGGTTCGGCATGTTCGGGGGCCTGTCGCTGGCCGTGGCCAATGGCACCCGCGCCGTGGGAGGCCAGCCCGACGCTCGCCAGCAGCTCACCCTGTCGCTGGACGTCGGCACGCAGCACGACTGGCGACGCCTGCGAGGACGCCTGTCGCTGAGCGTCAGCGGCGTGTGGCTGCCGCCGGATCACGCCGGCGAGCGCCCAGACGAGCCAGTGCGCGCCTTCGACATCCCCGATCGCGCAGGCTGGATCTACGTGATGGCGGGCCCCTCGGCGGGCCTCGGCTGGGTGGTCAACGAGACGTGGTCGGTGGGGCTGCAGGCACGGGTGGCAGGCACCTGGCTCGATCTCGACGGCGACGGGCGCGCGAGTGCCGTGTGGCGCGGCTCGGTGGCGCTCGGACCCGAGATCGTGCTGCACTGACAGCGACTCACCAGCCGTCGTCCGACGCCCTGCGCTGCACGTTCGGCGGAATGCGGTCTGCGAGCTCCAGCCGGAGCCGTGCCGTGCCTTTGGCGGCACCCACGTCGAGCACGCGCAGTGCAGGCCAGCGACCCGGATCCGCCAGGATGGGGATGGCAGACGGCTCCTCCGTGACCGGATTTCCTGCCAACCCCAGCACCTCGAGCTCGGAGAGCTGGGCACTCGCAGCCAGGGCCTTCAGGCCCCGCACACCGATCTCGTTGCCGCCCAACCACAGGATCCGGACGTGCGCGAGGAGAGGCGACGCAGCCAGCCGCGTGATGTCGCCGTCATCCAGGCCCAGCCCCTCGAGACGAAGCGAGGTCGGCTGCAGATCTCCGCGCTCGGCAAGGCTCCGGATCGGCGCTCCGCGCCACGCCGGATCGCCGACCAACGACAGGCGCTTCATGGCCTCCATGGGGTGCTTCGACCGAGCGAGGCCCAGGGCTGCGTCACGGCTCAGCCAGCCGTCGCGCAGCCGAAGACGCTCCAGCCGCGAGAGCGCTGGGTGCATCGCCAGGACCTCGCCCATCTCCTCGCCAGCTGCGGCCACGGACAACGCCACCAGTCCCAGCACTTGTGTGAGAAACCTCATCAGGGCGGCTGCGGAGACGGGTACAGACAGCTCCAGCTCCTGCACGTTCGCCAGATGACGCGACGCTACCAGCGTCGCCAAGCCAGGGCCGTCGCTGGGCACGCGTAGACAGCGAGCTGCTGCCAGCCAGGGCTGTGTGGCGAGGCGGGCGAAGTGGCGCTGGGAGCCAAGACCCAGAGTGAGGTCGAGGGTGGCCGGAAGCTCCACCGCTTCCGGTGGAGCTGGCCCCTGCGACTCGGCGAGCCCCACCGTCAGCTCTCGGAGCTGGGGGAGCTGGTGGATCAGCTGCGGGATGTGCTGCCACCCGAGCCGGCGCAGCGTGAGCTGCCGCAGCTCCTGATGCGTCTGCGCGAGCGCCTCCACGGCAGCGTCCGGCAGGACCGGCCCCAGTAGACCGAAGCGTCGCAGCGGCCACGGGGCGCGAGCCAGCTCCTCCACGGTCCAACCAGCCAACGCTCCGTGCAGCTGGAACGCCCGCAAGGCCACTCGAGGGCTGCGGAGCAGCTCGTGGAGCCCAGGACCAGCCATGCGCTCCGTGCCCATCGTGAGGCTTCGGATCTGCTGCATCTCGGGCGCCCGCGCCAGCTCCTCCAGGTGAGTGTCGGTGGGCTGAACCGAGGTCAGATCCAGGACCGTGAGCAGCTCGGAGCCCTTGGCCTCGAACCAGGGCCGCAACAGCTCCATGATGGACCCGCCGCGCGCAAGGCGCGGCGTGGACAGCCGCCGGCGGAGTCTCGGCGAATCCCGCCGGGGGGTGTTCCGGTAGACCTCGACCGAGAACCCGTGGCTGCGGCGTTCCACCACTCTGGCGTGGCGGCCAGCCGCGCGCTGCCCTGCGCGAACCTGGCGGTATGCGGCCACCGCCGCGGGCCCGCGGACCGCCCCAGAATACAGCGCGACCCACGCTCGAACGTCCGCGGCCCTCGAGTCACGAGCCTGCTCAAGCAGATCCGCCAGTACGTGCCAGTCACCTTCGGAGTCGTCGCCGGTGGCCAGCAGGTCTCGCAAGTAGGCGAACATGCCCTGAAGATCGTGCACCGAACCCCCAAGCTCGACGCCGGGGCGCCCGCTGGCGAAGCCGGAGCGTCAGCCGAGACGATCGAGCAAGATCACGGCATCGTCGCACACTTCGACGAGCTTCCGCTGCGACTCCGTGACGAAGCCGTGGGCGACCATGTGGTCGAAGAGCGCCACCAGTGGCTGGTAGTAGCCACCGACGTCGAGCAGGCCCACGGGCTTCCTGTGGTAGCCGAGCTGCGTGAGGGTGACAGCCTCGAACAGCTCCTCCAGCGTGCCATAGCCGCCGGGAAGCGCCACGAAGCCGTCGGCTAGATCCGCCATCATTCGCTTGCGGGCATGCATGTCGGACACCACGTGCAGCTCGGTGCACGCTTCCTTGCCCACCTCGAGATCCATCAGCTTCCGGGGGATCACCCCCACCACCTCGCCGCCCGCATCCAGGGCGGCCTGAGCCACGAGATCCATCAGCCCGATGCTGCCCCCGCCATACACCAGCCGGATCCCGCGACCAGCCAGGAGCGCTCCCACGCTCCGGGCGGCCTCGGCATAGGCGGGATCACGGCCCTCCTTGGAGCCGCAATACACGCAGATGGAAGACAGCGAGGAGATGGCGACGCCTCAGGAGCAACCGGAGGTGGAGCCGCAGCTCACGCACTTCAGGCACGAGCCGTTCCGCACCATGGTGAGCGCACCGCACTCGTCGCAGGAGTCGCCCTCGTAGCCACGGGCTCGCGCGTCGAGCACCGCCTGGATCCGCACGTCGCGCCCGGAGAAGCCCACCACCGTGGGGCTCACGTCGATGGAGCCTTCGGTGGTGGTGGGCGCGTAGGCGTCCACGTCGATGGGCGTCTCCGTGACCATCATGGGCCGCACGAACTCCTGCTCCTCCTCGTACTCGGGCTCCTCGTGGGTGCCGAGGGCGTCGTGTCGCAGGTCTTCCTCGGAGACGTGCGCCAGCTCGTCGCGGCCCAGGTAGTTGATGGCCAGCTCGCGGAAGATGTAGTCGATCATCGACGTGGACATCTTGATCCGATCGTTGCCCATCACGATGCCGTTGGGCTCGAAGCGGCTGAACAGGAACTGGTCCACGAACTTCTCGAGGGGGACACCGTGCTGTAGGCCGATGGAGATGGCGATGGCGAAGGAGTTCATCAACGAGCGGAAGGCAGCTCCTTCCTTGTGCATGTCGATGAAGATCTCACCGAGCGTGCCGTCGTCGTACTCACCGGTGCGCAGGAACACCTTGTGTCCGCCCACCACGGCCTTCTGGGTGTAGCCCTTGCGCCGGTCGGGGAGCCGACGACGCTTGGCGAGGTAGCGCACCACGATGCGCTCGGCGACCTGCAGCGGCTCGGGACGCGACCGCTCCTGCAGCGGCGCGTCCGGCATCTCGTCGAGGGAGGTGAACAGATCCTGCATCACCACCGACGACAGCGGCTGCGACAGCTTCGAGCCGTCGCGGTACAGCGCGTTGGCCTTCAGCCCCAGGCGCCACGACAGCATGTAGGCGCTCTTCACGTCGCCGATGGTGGCTTCGTTGGGCATGTTGATGGTCTTGCTGATGGCGCCCGACAGGAACGGCTGGCACGAGGCCATCATCCGGATGTGGCCCTCCACCTGGATGAAGCGCTTGCCGATGCGGCCGCACCGGTTGGCGCAGTCGAAGACCGGCAGGTGCTCCTCTCGCAGGTGCGGCGCACCCTCCAGCGTCATGGTGCCGGTGGCGAAGGCGTTGGCGTCGTCGATCTCGCTGCGGGTGAAGCCGATGGCCCCCAGCAGCTCGAAGGTGGGGTCGTTGATCTGCGCCTCGCTCAAGCCGAGGGTGTCGCTGCAGAACTCCTTGCCCAGCGTCCAGGGGTTGAACACGAACTTCACGTCGAACGCCGACTCGAGCTGCGCCTCCACCCGCTCCAGGATCTCGGGGGTGAAGCCCTTGGCCCGCAGCGACTCGTGGTTCACGCCGGGCGCCCCCACCAGCGTGCCGTGGCCGGTGGCGTAGCGGACCATGGACTCGATCTGAGCCTCGGTGTAGCCCAGCCGCTGGAGCGCAGGCGGAACGGACTGGTTGATGATCTTGAAGTAGCCGCCGCCGGCGAGCTTCTTGAACTTCACCAGCGCGAAGTCGGGCTCCACACCGGTGGTGTCGCAGTCCATCACCAGGCCGATGGTGCCCGTGGGGGCCAGCACCGAGACCTGCGCGTTGCGGAACCCGTGCTTCTCACCCAGGTAGAGCGCCACGTCCCAGGCGTTGCGCGCGGCGTCGAGCAGCCCCTTCGGCGAGTGCACGGCGTCGATGGGCACGGGACGGATCGACAGGTCCTCGTACTCGTGGGCCGGGGCGGAGTAAGCCGCGCGACGGTGGTTGCGGATCACCCGCAGCATGTTCTCGCGGTTGGCCTCGAAGCGCTCGAAGGGACCGAGCTCCTCGGCCATGCGCGCCGAGGTGGCGTAGGCCTCTCCGGTGAGGGCGGCGGTGATGCAGCCCGCCACGGCCCGCCCATGCGGGCTGTCGTAGGGCACGCCCATGACCATGAGCAGCGCGCCGAGGTTGGCGAAGCCGAGCCCGAGGGTCCGGTAGTCGTAGGACCGCTTCGCGATGGCCTGCGAAGGGAACTGGGCCATGGTCACGGAGACCTCGAGCACCACGGTCCACAGACGCACGGCGTGGAGCAGGTCGTCCACCTGGACCTCGGCTGCGTCCACGTCGTAGAACTTCAGCAGGTTCAGCGACGCCAGGTTGCAGGCCGTGTCGTCGAGGAACATGTACTCGGAGCACGGGTTGCTCGCGTTGATCCGACCATCCGCCGCACAGGTGTGCCAGTCGTTGATGGTGGTGTCGAACTGCACGCCCGGATCGGCACACGACCAAGCGGCGTAGCAGATCTCCTCCCACAGGTCGTGGGCCCGCAGCGTCTTGGCCACCGCCCCGTCGGTCCGCCGGATCAGGCGCCAGGACTCGTCGCGCAGCACGGCATCCATGAAGGCGTTGGGGATGCGCACCGAGTTGTTGGAGTTCTGACCCGACACAGTCTGGTAGGCATCGGACTGCCAGTCTGTGTCGAATACGGGAAACTCGATCTGGGTGTAGCCCTGCTCCGCGTACTGGATGGCGCGGTGCACGTAGTTGTCGGGCACCCCTGCGTTGCGTGCCTCACGCAGCGCCTTTGCCAGCTCGGGATTGCTGCGCGGCTCGTAGCACGCTGGCTCCGACAGACCGCTGCTGTGGACGGCGCGCAGGATCGCATTGAGGCAGCGCTCGTTGGTGCGCGAGCCCGTCACCATGGAGGCGACCTTCTGCTCCTCCACCACCTTCCAGTTGATGAAGTTCTCGATGTCGGGGTGATCGAGGTCCAGGCAGACCATCTTGGCAGCGCGCCGGGTGGTGCCCCCACTCTTGATGGCGCCCGCCGCCCGGTCGCCGATCTTGAGGAAGCTCATGAGCCCCGAGGAGCGACCACCGCCCGACAGCGGCTCCCCTTCCCCGCGCAGATTGCTGAAGTTGGTGCCCGTGCCCGAGCCGTACTTGAAGAGGCGGGCCTCACGGATCCAGAGGTCCATGATGCCACCGTCGTTGACCAGGTCGTCGCCGATGGACTGGATGAAGCAGGCGTGGGGCTGGGGCCGCTCGTAGGCGGAGTCCGACGGGGCGACCTCGCCCGTGGCGGCGTCGACGTAGCTGTGGCCCTGGGGCGGACCATCGATGCCGTAGGCCCAGTGCAACCCGGTGTTGAACCACTGGGGCGAGTTGGGGGCGCACATCTGCCGGGCGAGCATGTAGCGGATCTCGTCGTAGAACGCGCGCGCGTCTTGCTCGCTGTCGAACATCTCGTGCTTGTAGGCCCAGTACGTCCAGCAGCCGGCGAGGCGGTCGAACACCTGCCGCGCATCGGTCTCTCCGCTGAAGCGCTCGCCTTCGTCGAGGTCCTCCAGCGACTCGTCGTCGGCCACGGAGCGCTGCAACCACACGGGAACGCCCAGCTCCGACACGCGCACGGTGCGCGCCGGCACACCCGCCTTGCGGAAGTACTTCTGGGCGAGGATGTCGGTGGCCACCTGGCTCCATCCCTCGGGTACGGACACGTCGTCGAGCTCGAAGACGGTGGTGCCGTCGGGGTTCCGGATCTCGGAGCGACGGCTGACGAACTCGAGCCCGTCGTAGGGGGAATCGGTCGACAGGGTGAAGCGACGGGTCACGCGCATGGGGGAACCTCGAACGGGGAAACGGTGGCAAGCGGGCACGGAGAGACGCGACACGGCTCGCGCCGGTCAGCATCCCCCTGCACAGCGGGAGGGATCAAGTGCTGGGCGCCCTCGGGGGGGCGAGCCCAGACACAATATCTAGTGCCCCGACCCCACCGCAACCCCCATATGTAGTGGTCCAACCTAGGCTCTCGCCGATCTGTTTGTCCACATTCCACAGGTGGCGAATTACCGGCGCAGGACCGCAGTCGTGGGAGTACCGGGGTGGGTTCGTCCCAAGCTCCCCCCCAGACCTTCCACATGTTGTCCACAGGATCTGGGGACAGACGCTCACCCCCCGGGAACATAGATGAGAGCTGGCGCCCCGCACCCAACGTGTCGACTCCCGAAAAACCTGGTCTGTGGAAAACTTTTCTGCCCAAAATACACTCGCGTCTGGCCTGCACTGCACTAACGTTCAGTAGGCTCGCACGCCACCCTGGCGGAATAGATCCCGATTCGACCTCCCCAGCTCCGATACCGCTGACGGCCCGTTCCGGAACCGGTCAGTCTCTGTCCGGCGACGAACGCTCGAAGACTCAGGCAGCACGCCGCGATCCACGCACATCGCCTCGGCGAAGTGGAGGCGGCCGAGTGCTCGACGCTTCGAGAGACGACCAAGTATGATCTGAGGCGTTGTCCAAGTTTGTGTTGGAGGCCATGTGCTGGAGCTGCTGCACTTCGTGCGGATCCGGGGCCAGGCGTCGTGAAGTACGCTCCTCACCAACGTCGTAGGTCCACGCCATCGTCCGAGAGCGCAGCGGAGTCGCAGCCCAGCTACTCGCGGGGGGCGCCTGCAGGTCGCCCGGCGTTCATGGGACCGGCTCCCGGCCTCGAGCAGCTCGACGCCCGCATGTCGCTGGCCGACTTCGAGCCCGCCGCGGATCTGCAGTCGCAGCCGCTCAGCGACGGACTCAGCACGATCCCCGAGGACGACACCGCCCCACCCACCGCCGACGTCGCGACAGAGGCGCCTGCTGGAGAGGAGCCCGTCACCCCCGACGGCGGAGGACGGATCGAAGGCGCCTCGGAGGAGACCTCAGGGGAGGAGAGCGCGGAGCACACCGAAGAGGACGCCGAGCAGACCGAAGACGAGGCGCAGACCGAGGAAGGGAACCAGGCCGACGAAGCGCCGTCGGAGTCCTCCGAGGAGGAGCCAGGCGACGAGGCCGGCGCCGCCACCGAGACCGCCATTCCGCAGCTGCAGGAGCTCGGCATCGTGCCCCCTCGTCCCGCTCGCATCGGTGGCACCAAGGCCCCCACCATCGAGCAGCCCCCGCCGCTGTCGTCGCAGCAGACCCAGAACATCCGGACCACCACCCGCCTGACCCCCGACGAGCACCACGACCGCGTGCGCCAGGGGATCAACCGGCTGTCGCGCCTCGCCCACCGCGCCCAGCTCGACATCATCCACCTCGTGGAGTCCGCCTCCGAGGGCGCCTACGGTCGGATCCACGAGATCGCCCGTCGCATCCCCGGTGTGGTCGGGGGCGCCATCGCCTCGGTGCGGGCGTCGCTGGACGCCACCATCGCCGAGGTGGATGCCGTCGCCGAGGCCCAGGTGGCCGCCATCGGCGAGCGGGAGGAGGGCAGCCAGAGTGCGGCCGACGCGCGCGAGGAGCTGACGCTCGAGGGCGTGGAGCAGGCCATCGCCACCTCCAACCCTCAGATGGTGGGCGCATGGGAAGCCGTGAAGGCCGACGTGATGCAGGCCGCGCAGCCCTTCGCCGACGAGATCCGCGGCACCCCGCAGCTGTTCGACGCCAGCGCGTCGGGCCCCGCCCTGGCCGACACCATCGAGGGCGAGAGCACGTCGTCGGACGTGCTCGGCTACGTCAACGAGCGGATCGCCATGGAGGTGCCCGCGCTAGCGCGGCAGAAGTCCGCCGACATGGCGCGCGGGGCCGAGCGCCAAGCCGACGACTTCGTCAGCGACGAGTTCATGACGCAGTTCGCCCTGCAGTTCCTGCAGGTGCTCAACCCCGCCCTCGTCGCCACCGAGACCACCGCCACGGAGAACGAGCAGACCCAGACCAGCGAGGCCGGCGAGACGCGCTTGGTGCTCGCCTCGGCCCGCGAGCAGGCGCTCGCCGTCATCGATGAGAGCAAGACCCGCGCCCGCGCCACGCTACAGGCCACCCGCGACCAGACCATCGAGGGCCTGCAGCGCACCGGACGCATGGCCTCGCAGACCCTGTTCCGACAGGCCGAGTCCGCTCGGCTCGGCGTGCTGCACTCCGCCGATCCCTTCGCGCAGGCCTACCGCCAGCTCATGGCCGCCTTCCGCGCCAGCTTCGCGCCAGGCCAGTTCTTCGACCACACCCAGGTGCAGCCGCGCCTGATCGAGGCCACCTCCGATCTGGAGGGCACGCTCGAGGCCCAGACCTCCGAGGTGCACGACAACGTGGACGCGTCGGTGCAGTCCGCCGAGGACGCCGCACGACAGCAGATCGACAGCATCCACCGCACCGTGGGGCAGGCGCGGCAGGCGGCCGCCACCGCCAGCGGCGAGGCCACCACGATGATGACGTCGATGGCGGAGCACTTCACCCGCGGCATGGACGGTGAGACGGAGCTGCTCGAGGGCGGCTCCGAGAGCTTCTTCGCCCTCGCAGGTCGCGAGCTCGGCGAGACACAGCCCCAGCGGGTGGTCGACACCTTCCACCAGACCATCCACGGCCCGGCGCCCGGCGGGGGCAGCTCCGTGGTGGACGGCTTCGCCACCCAGGCCCAGCGCTTCCGCGACAACTACCGCGACCAGCTCGCGGCCTCCGCCCTGCGCCAGGGCTTCGAGCAGGCCAAGGCCTTCGACAGCATCATCGATGCGGCCAACAACGAGCTGCACGATCGTAGCTCGCAGTACGACAACGCGGCCAACAGCGGCTTCATGGGAGGAGCCGGCACCGACGAAGACGCCATGCTGCAGGCGCTGATGGGGCTGACCGCCAAGGGCATGGAGGGGCTGAAGGAGAAGCACGTCGACGAGCACGGCATCACGCTGCTCGCCGAGGCCGAGGACGAGCTGTCGGGGGAGGGCCTCGGCGACGACCTGGCCACCGCCCGCTCGCTGATCGCCGGCAACAACGCCGAAGCCGCGGTGCACATCGCCCACTCCTCCACGAGCTACTGGGGGCTGTCGCGCGAGACGCGCGAGATGGCCATCCGCTCGCTGACCCCCGAGGAGCGGGCAGAGATGACCAGCCATCCGAGCTGGGCGTCCGCTGCAGAGGCCGTCTCGCAGCTGCCCCAGACCGAGGCCGACATCACCCAGGCGCTGGTGGAGGGCGAGACCGCCCGCGCCTTCGCGCTGCACCTCGACGAGCGACTCGAGGGCCAGCGCCGCCGCGTCAACGAGGACGGCATCCAGGACGTCGTCAACGGCATGGAGCGCGACGCCGCCGTCTGGATCGACGGGCCCTTCCGCGCGGGCCGGGTGGATCCGGCAGAGGCACGGGAGCTGACCGTCGGCGCCTTCCGCGAGCACGCCACCCAGATCCAGGGCCGGGATCCGGAGGAGGTGGCGGCCATGGGGGACGCCGAGGTGGCGGGCCTGTTCGCCGACCACGCCACCCGCACCATGCGGCAGTGGGTGCAGCACTCCGAGCACCACGGCGAGTACGTCGACCGCGAGATGTCCACCGAGGGGGCGGCCGCCATCCGCGACACCGTGGTGCACGGCGCGGGCAGCCCCCAGAGCCGCGCCTCGCGCCTGATCTACGAGCAGGATCGAGCCAGCACGGGTGCAGGTGTCACCGAGACGCGCACCGAGCGCATCATGGACGTGGCCGAGAACCCCGCGCTGCGACAGGCCCGACAGGCCCACGACGAGGCCTTGGCCTCGGGCGACGCCGATCGGATCCGGGCGGCGAGCGACGCGCTGCAGCGGCAGGAGGAGCAGCACCGGCTGTTCATGGTGCACTACGCCGAGCAGACGGGGGCGTCGCCCGACGTCGTCGACGACCCCCAGGCCCTCGAAGATCACGTCGCCGGCAGCCTGGGCGACACCTTCGCGGGCGAAGGCGATCACGGACGCCGCTTCGGCGAGTCCATGGTCCGCGAGGGTCGGGTGGATCTGCTGGCGGCCACGATGCTCGCCACGGAGGGCCTGGGCACCCACGAGAGCCTACTGAAGCGGGCGTACCAGGGGCGGTCCCCCGAGGAGTTCGATCAGCTCCGCGAGGACTACCAGGACGAGACCGGCGACGATCTCGACGACGTGCTGTTCGACGACACCTTCAGCGAGCTGTCGGGCGACGACGCCATCGATCTGCGGCGCATCATGCGCGGTCCGGACACCACCGACCTCGACCGCATGCGCAACATGTTCGCGTACTCGGAAGACGAGCTGCAGGGCACGGGCCGCGACGGTCGCAACTACATGGCGCACACCGCCGAGGGCGACCACCTCGAGCGCAAGCGGCGCGACGCCAAGCTCGCCATCCTCGACGCGCTCGACGAGCGAGACGTGCCGCCGGAGCAGCGCTGGGCCTTCGACGAGCAGGGCAACCCCAACCCGCTGGCGTTCTCCGACGACGGCACCTTCCTGGGCGACCGCACCCAGTTCCTGCTCACCACTGGCGACCTCCGCCACGGCGCCGACAGCTACCGCGCCGAGCTCGAGCAGGCCGAGAGCATGCTCACCAGCATCATCCAGGCGGTGGGCGCGGTGGTGGGCGTGCTGCTCATGTTCGTGCCCGGCGTGAACATGGTGGTGGCTGGCATCGTGACCGCGCTGGTGATCGGCGCCATGACGATGTCGGTGAAGTACGGCATGCGCGGCTCGCGCTACGGCTGGGAGGAAGCCGCCGTCGACGTGGGCACCACCGCGGTCGACGCTGCCACCGCCGGGCTCGGTGGCATCGGGCAGTCGGCGCGGGTGGCGGGCACCGCCGCGCGCACCTCCAGCGCCCTGGCGAAGTCGGTGGGGCGCGAGGCGCTCTCGGGCTTCGTCAGCACCTCGGCGAACACCGCCATGCAGGACCAGATCTGGGCCGACGGCTTCGGCGCGGGCCTGGGCCGCGTGATCTCCTCGGGCGCGCGCGGGGCGCTGGTGGGGGCCGTCACGGCGGGCGTGTCGGACGGGCTGTCCAACAAGCTCGACGCCGCCCTCAACCCACGGGTGATCAGCGAGGCCACCGAGGGGGGCGTGGGACGCCTGAGCCAGGCGGCGCGCCGCTCGGTGTCGGAGTCGTTGTCGGAGGCCGCCGGCTCGGTGGCCGGCGAGGTGGCGGGCACGGGGTTCGATCTGGCCTCGGGCGCCAAGGTGGACGCGGGCCAGGTGCTGGGCAACATCGCGTTCGCCGCAGCCCGCGACTTCGTGACGGGCGGGCTGCGCGGTCGGGTGATGTCGCACCAGCAGGGGCGCATGCGAGATGCGAGCCGCCGCGCGCTCACACAGGACAGCCCGCCCACGCGCCAGCAGCTCCGCGACCTGCATCGCCTCGCCATCACCACCGGCGACTCGCACCACGGTCGCCGCAACTTCGCCGAGTTCGCCGCCGACTTCCACGCGCGGCGTCAGGCGCTGGCCGATCTGCCGCCCCAGACCCGACGCGACTTCGCCGACCTGCCCGTCGACGGGCTCCTGCTGCTGCGCTCCATGATCGACCGTGGCGCGTCCACGGAGCCGCAGCGCGAGGCGCTGGCCGCAATGCTGGCGCAGGGCGGCCTCGCCGACATCCGCCAGGAGCGGGTGGACGAGCGCATCGAGCAGGCGCTGTCCGAGGGCACCAGCCCCCGGGCGCGCCCCGACGACGACGCTCCCGCTGCGCGCGAGCGCGTCCGCGACGACGCGCATCCGCTCGGCGATCTGCCCCCCAGCGTGCGGCAGGGGCTGGCGGACCTGCCGGAGCCGGTGCTGCCGGCACTGCGCATGCTGCAAGCGCGCGGCGAGGCCTCGCCGGGCGAGAAGGCGAGGCTGCTGGATCGGGCGCTGAAGGCCAACCGCGACCTCGACGTCGACGCCTTCCTGAGTGCCGTGGACGCCACGGTCCGGGACCACAGCGGGCGGGTGCCCGTGACCGAAGGCCAGCACGTCGCCCACCGCGAGCAGCTGATGGCGGGGCTGCACCCCGATCTGCACGACCTGTTCGCGGGCGTGCCCGTGCACGTGGTGCGCAGCGAGGTGTTCGACGCCGCCACCCGCAACGCGAAGGGCGACGCGGTCACCATCCTGGTGAACGGGCAGCCCCAGGTGCTGCTGCGCGAGGGCGCCTCGGATCCGGCCCACGCGCTGCGCGAGGAGGGCCTGCACCTCGCACAGCTCACGGACGTGCGCTGGGCGCAGCACGCCCGGCGCGTGTCCGAAGAGGTGGCCGGTCGCTGGGACGAGCTGTCGCTGGCTCAGCGGGTGGACGCGCACCGCCACCAGGTGGCGCTGGAGATCGACGCTCAGCGCACCATGCTGGCGGATCTGCGCCGAGAGCGCGCGTCGGTGCCCAACGCCCGCCTGGATGGCCAGATCGCGGTGGTGACGGCGCGGCTGCGGGGGCTCGAGACACGGCAGGCGGAGCTGGCCGCGCTGGGACCCTTCCGCCAGCTGATGATCGGCATGGGCCGCGGCACGGAGCCCGACTACCTGGCGCAGCCGGCCCGGCTGTTCATGGAGTCCGAGGGCCCAGCAACAGAGCGAGCCCCCGACGTCGACGACCTCGGCCCGAGCGTAGCTGTGCGCAACGCTATGGGCGCCGAGCGAGTCGAGATCGTCGAACGATGGCTCACCGGCGGTCAGTCCGCTCTCGAGGCGAGTGCCCCGTTGCGCAGGGAGATCTCCGCGCTGCTGTCCTCCCCGCTGGCGAGCCATGCGTTGGCAGCCCAGCTCGCGAGGGGATCGATGGAGCCCGCTGATGCCGTGCGCCGGTTCGGGATGTTGGCGGAGGGAGGTGACGTCCCATCTCCTTCGAGGGAGCGAGCCTCTCGCCTCGTCGAACAGGCCATTCGAGCAGGTGGAGACGGAAGTGTCGGCGATTCCGCCACTTGGCTCGTCGCCGGGGTGATTCGGAGCTCGCCCACCGATCAACCGCATCTGTTGGACATTGTCGAGCGTACGTTCGCACATCCCCGCGGTCGTGAGGTGATCGAGCTCCTCCGTGGACAGGACATCGACTTCGCCGATCGTTCGACGCTGCTCCGAGCCGTCGACGACGTGCTTCACGGCAGCGCCGATGCGCAAGCCGCGGCCGCCGAGACCCTTCGGCGCCTGGGCAGCGCGGACATCGACCGCTTCGTGGCGTCAGAGCCCTCTCTGCGGATGGTGGATCTCGCCACGGCAGCCGAAGCAGTCAACGATGCGTCAGTGGATCGGGAGCGGCGACGAGGTCGTCTGACGGATCTGTTCGTGGACGCCGATCCACCCAGTCAGCGCAGACTGGCCGTTCTGCTGGCCGAAGCCGCCGAGGTGGGGGCGCCCCTCGGCAGGGCGCGGCGAGCATTCCTCGACGAGGGGGGCGACATAGCTGCCAAGCGGGCCGCTTTGCTCGATCGTCTGGAAAGGAGCGTGACCGATGCACGCAGTACCTTCGACGAGACGGCAGCCGAGATCTCGGCTCGGCTGGTCGGCGGCGACGAGGTGCGAGCGAAGGAGATCCTGCAGTCGCTGCTGCGCCGGGGCGTCGAGTATGCGGCAATCGATCAAGCGCTCAGACAGCCCTCCGCACACTTCCTTCCAACGGACGTCGCTCTGGCGGCTACCGCGATTCTCTTGGCGCCGCGCACCCACGTGGAGCCTACCGATCCCGATCCGCAGCGGATGACAGCCGGCAAGGGTGCCCAGCTCCTCAGGACGGTGGCGGCCGAAGTGTCCAAGGCACCGTCGGAGGCTCGTCTCGAGGAAGTTCGGGGCTATGTCGGCCGGCACCTGTCCGACATCGTCTTGGATGCCGTCGTGTCGGTGGACTCCGAGTGGCGCTCACTGATCTACTCGAGCTCGGACGCTGCGATGAACAGCGATCTCGCTGCGAGGGGAATTCGATCCGTGGTCGAGCTGACGACCAACGAGACCACCGACTTCCGCCGCTTCTTGGCCATCGGTGAGGATGGAACGCCCTACCTCGTCTTCAAGGGGCTGTCTGGGCGGGCCTACCCACGGGAGATGGTGTCTCATCTGCTGCATGCGAGCCAGGATGGTGCTGCGCTCTCTCGGCTTCGGCAGCGGGTCGAGATCCTGATGGAGCCCGACTACACGCCAGCGCAGACGATGGCGCCGTTCTTTGCGGACGTCCAGAGGCAGGCAGCGAAGAAGTGGAGTGATCTCCCGCACCCGACGGAGCCCGACGTCCTGGTCATCGGAAACCCGGGGGAGTTTGGCGGGAACGTGGCGGGAGGACGGTTCGCAGACATGGATGTGGATGCCGCCAGCCGGCCTGTCATTCGTGGCCAGACCGACAGCATCCAGTGGACCGGGTACCTGATCAACGGAAAGCTGGTCGTGGTGTGTGGCATCGAGCCTGGCCTCTACGCGGACCGTGCTGGTGCGTTCCTCCACATGCTCAACACCCATCGGTCCGACGCCGACGAACCAAGTATTCCCGTCGTATTTGTCGGCACGGCAGGGGCCCTCGACCGGTCACTGCAACCTGGCGACCTGGTCACTCCGTCCGTCATCGGCGATGCCAACGCGGCCACACTGCGCGAGGTGGGTGGTGTCGAGAACCAGGCGATTGCAGTGCTTCAACGATTGCTGACAGCGAGGGGAACAGGCACCTCGATCGAGGATGGCGTGCTCCTCGGAGGGCGTCATGGTGCGGTGGACAGCATTCTGCAAGAGACGCCAGACTGGCTTCGGTCCTACACCAATCAGCTGGACGTGGTGGAGCAAGAGGCCGCGGACGTGGCCCGAGAGGCCGCTCGCAGCAACAACCCTCTGTTCGTCATCCTGCGTGTCTCCGACGTCGTCGGCTCCGAGGATCCGGACCAGCGGTTCGAAGGAGAGGCCAGAAACCGCGGGAAGGCGAGGCCAGAGGTCACGCAGGGTGACGTCGTCATCGAGGCAGTTCGTGGATTGTTGGCGCTGTCGCCGACTCGACCGACTCAGCTGGTCAGTGCCGATCTCGGCGACGTTCGCGACGGATTCACACGCCGGACCTGGCAGGCTGCCACCCGGGGGCTGACGGATATCCGATCCTGGGCATCGGGGATCTACGCAAGTGTGCTTGAGCGGCTTCGTAGCACCCGTCGTCCTGACGAACGCCGTCAGGCCCTGTCGGAGGCCGTTGACGAAATGCAGCGCCAGCTACGCGACGTCCTCACGAGGCGCGACGAGGAGCATGGAGATTGAGGCCGTCACCACTCGGCTCTCGACAGGTCAACGGCACGTTAGGCAGGGGAATCATGTCCGAGCCGCCCACAGAGCAAGAGGTCCTGGCGTTGGCAGCCTTCGCCCGACGCCGCACCTACGTCGTCTTCGTCGACGGAGCGCCGTGTATCGACCTGATCGGCCCTTGGGGCCAGCGGGTCATGCGCTTCCGCGTAGGGCCGGCCAGCGGATCATCGTGGACCAGCGTAGATCTGGGCGGAGCCATCTTGGAGTTCACCTCGAGTCTGGCAGACCTAAGCGACCACGTGGCCTCGACGGTGGTGGATCCAGATCGAGTGGTGGACGAGGAGACCGACGAGATCCAGGACCACATCGACAAGGTGCGCGAGCGCTTCCCGGACGTCTCCATCGAGATCGTCGACGTGCTGAGCCAAGAGCCAGGCGACTGGATATGGTAGCCGCCGCGACTGGCGACTGAGATGGGGTGCAACCCCGTGGTGGAGCGCCCGCCCGCGCGGGTGATCCTGTCTGTCCTTCGTCGCTTGCAGTAGCACCACATCCACTACGGACGAGCGCCCTACATCCAGCGACGGATCTCCCATCGAGACGTCGACGCCCGCGCTGTCCCTGACGACCCAGAGCTGGCGACTGCCCGGGACGAGAGCGTGGTGGTGGGCGTGGATCGCGCCACGGAGACACCCTAGTGCACACGCTGACGGTGCCTGCCTCCGAGTAGGGGTCGAGTCAGCTGTCCGATCAGCCATCGAGGCAGTCCGGGTACAGCGTCTCGGCGCGGAGGTGCAGGCCGTCGCACAATGCGTCGGCGCGCAGCCCTTGATCACCCTGCAACGCATCGCAGCAGGGCCGTGGGCATCCCAGCTGCGCCCGGCAGGGATCTGACTGCCCTGCTCACGAACGTGGCGCAGCGGCATCTGACTGCCCACGGCATCGGGCGGGAGCAGTCCAGGGCGGTCATCCAGGTCTTGAGCAAGACGGATGCCGCCGGGGCGGGCGAGGTGCTGCGACGACTCGGGGAGGTAGCCAGCAGTGCTCCGGACCGCGCACGGCAGATGGCGGTCCAGATCGCTCGATCTCGCCCCCTGACACCTGCAAAGACAGCCTTGCTCGAGCGAACGGTTTCCCTGGCACAGGGACCGGAGATCGCGCGAGCGGTGGCAGACCTGGGCCAGCTTCCGATGTCGGAAGCCCTGTTCGCGAAGGCTGCGACGCTACGCGGCACGGACCGTCTGCCGCTGCTCGATACCGTGAGGGCACTCGCAGCGGACCGGTCCGCCGAGCTGGGGGATCTGTGGGCGCTCACGGGCGGTAGCCCCGATGCGATGGTCGCAGCACGCGACTTGGATGCCGCGATGTCAACGGCCACCAGCACTGCACCACCCATCGGCCACGAACATGGGACCACCGATCCCATGGCCGAAGCGCAGACGAGGGCGCCATCCTGGAGTCGATGGCCAGCATCCTTCGCCTGCCTACTGACGAGCTGCGCACACTGAAGCTGTCGGACGTGGTTCCCCCACCGTTGTCCGAGGCAGGAGACTCTCGCACGCTACTCGACACAATCAAGGAGTTCCGAGACGCACAACCTGGGTCGACCAAGACGAATCATCAGCTCGTGGCTCTCTTGACCCGCTCCCACCATCTCGACCGAGCAGACCCGGAGAACCCGCGTCTTTCGGTCAGACCCAAGGCGCTCAATCCCCACGTACTCAGCTGGTACAAGG
This sequence comes from Myxococcales bacterium, assembly GCA_019634415.1. Lineage (GTDB taxonomy): Bacteria > Myxococcota_A > UBA796 > UBA796 > DRPG01. The sequence goes on along the minus strand of JAHQVJ010000029.1, from coordinate 30,412 downwards.
GGCTGCGCCAGCTTGCCGAGCATCTCAAAGCGACTTCCATGCAACGTGATCGCACCCAATCGGACAACGCCGTTACTCGGTCCAGTCGCCAGACGACGGAGATATCCGACAATCTCGGGATCCCGCGGATCGTCGCTGTCGAAGGTGACCGAGCCAGTCCTCCCATGATCGACCACGTCGAGTTTCTTCGGATCCTCGGCTTCGGAAGCGATATCGATCCTATTGCCGAGATGCGGGTTCCCAACGACTACAAGTCGAAAGCCAAGGTCGTGAGTCTGCTCAACGCGATCGTGCTCGACATGTCCACGACCCTGCGCCAGCGCTTCGGCACGTTCGAGCAGGGCCCCACTGCACTTCAACCGGTCGTAGGGGGCTCCAAGGCGGGAAAGGCATACGATGGCTTGCACCAAGAAATCGCCCAGATTCGTGCATCCACGGGGATGTCCGATGCGCAACTCGCGGCGACTATGCGAGATCTGTTGACTGGCCGTGTGGCTGATCCGACCACGGTGGACCGCAGCGCTCGGGAAGTCCTACAGAAGGTCGCCTACCTCATGTTCGCTCGGGAGGGTATTCGTGACCCCACGAACATGGCACTTGCGGCGATGACCACCGACCTCATCGCGTCTGGCCGAATGTCGTGGGAGGAAGCGCTTGCACTGTTCCGCGGCTCCCAAGTCCGGGGAGAGCAGAGCAGCACGCGGGCCACGACACTTCAGGTAGGGTTGGTCGGAGGGGTGCTCCCCGCGACGATGGACGACCATCAGGCGGCAGTGCGAATCCTCCAGCGATCCACGGTTCCGCCCGTGGCTCAAGCCAGTGATCATCTATCTCGTTTCGTCGTACTCATGGATCGATGGTTGACGGCCCAGCGAGAGCAGGGCCACGCGGCCGTCGACGAGATGACCTTGCAACGAGACATGGGAACGGGAGCGCAGGCCTTCATCCAGGACGTGCTACACGGATTCTTCGGGATGGGGCAACGGTACGACTTGCCACCTGCGCCGACGGCAGACGCGGAGGACTCATGAGGAGGGTGATCCTGAAGCCCACTGCGGATGTGGACGCGATCGACCGTGCTCTTGCCACGCAAGGATTCTCCTACACCCACACCACCGAGTTCGATCCGTTCACCAACCACCCCGAGTGCCGCCACTACAGGAGCCAGGACCGAGACAGCGAGGTCGTCTGGACCAAGGATCACGTGGCCGCCGTGGACTATCTGGTCCTCGACTCGAGCGAGGACGACGACAGCGCGCTCGAGGTCGCGATGCTCGCGGTCGTCCCGGGTGCCGTGAACCCGAACGACCACCTTGGCACCGAGAGCTCACCGAGGGGGTACGCCGGTCTGGTGTGGGCCGGGCTCTGGTACACGACAGAGCGTTCGGCCGAGATCATCCGCCTTCTGGAAGAGGGTGCAGGCAGCACGAACGCCGCCGTGAGACGAGGGGCCGTCCTCGCCATGCGCTACACCCGAGACCCTCGATGGCTCGATCTGTTGGCCGAGCGGATCGAGGACGAAGACGCAGACGTGGCCGAAGCGGCGGCCGAGTCCTTCGAGCGGCTCGCCTGAAGCAGTCGGACCTCACCCGAGTGCGCGCGCCAGGTCGTCCAGCTGCTCGCGCAGGCGCTCCAGGTTGCGACGCAGCACCGCCCGCTCCCGCACGGGGTCGCGGTCTTCCAGAGGGCGCTCCAGGCTGTACACGATCAGGTCGAGCTCGCGGGACAGGTCCTCGAGGGCCCTCGATGCATCCGAAGGGGTCATCTCGCCCTCTTAACCTCGCGCCCTCCCCCTCCTTCTCCCGAGCGGACGACGCCGATTTCTGGTACCACATGGCGGCCACCAGGGGGCCCATCCGTGAGCAGCTCCGACACCCAGCCCACGCTGCTGGGTCATCCCACCGGCCTGTACGCCCTGTTCTTCGCGGAGATGTGGGAGCGCTTCTCCTTCTACGGCATGCGGGCGCTGCTCGTCTTCTTCATGCTCAAGGGCTTCCTCGCCTACGGCGACGACGACGCCTACCGGATCTACGCCGCCTACGCGGCGCTGGTCTACATGACGCCCTTCTTCGGCGGCATGATCGCCGACCGCCTGCTGGGCGCCAGGCGCGCCGTGGTGCTCGGCGGGCTGCTCATGTCTGGTGGCCACCTCCTGATGACCATCGAGACAGCACCCACCTTCTACACGGCCCTGGCGCTGCTCGTGGTGGGCAACGGCTTCTTCAAGCCCAACATCTCGAGCATGGTGGGCACCCTCTACGCCCCCGGCTCGTCGGAGCGCGACGGCGGCTTCACCATCTTCTACATGGGCATCAACCTGGGCGCAGCCATGGCCCCGCTGCTGTGCGGCTACGTCGGCGAGACCTACGGCTGGCACCTCGGCTTCGGCCTGGCCACCATCGGCATGCTGCTGGGCTTGGCCGTCTTCGTGGTGCCCACGATGGCCGCCCGGATCCTCATCGTGGTTGGGGCCGTGGCCACGGCGGCCGCGATGGTGTGGCTGCAGGAGAGCTGGCTGCTGCTGGTCGTGAACGGATTCGTGGCCCTGGCCCTGGTGGCCTCGGGGGTGCTGTCCTTCGTGGCCCTGGGCAAGCAGGGCCTCGATCCGGAGGTGGGCGGCCCTCCCGATCCCGAGCTGCTGAAGCGACCCGTGGTGCCCGGGGTGTCGCTCGAGGTGGCGACCTACCTCGGCGCGCTGGTGGTGGTGCCCATCGGCGCCTTCCTGCTGTGGTCCAACCGCACGGTGACCCTGATCCCCGACGCCATGATCGCGACCCTGGCCGACAGCGACAGCTTGCTGGTCAACGTCGCTGGCACCGTGGCCGCCGAGATCAGCACGCCCACGGGCCTCATCATGCTGCTCACGGGCGTGCTGGCCGTGGCCTACATCCTCTTCGAGGCCGTGCGGCGTCCCGCGGTGGAGGGCCAGCGCCTGATCGTGGCGCTGACCCTCATGGGCTTCTCGCTGCTGTTCTGGACGTTCTTCGACCAAGGCGGAAGCTCGGTGAACAACTTCACCGATCGCAACGTGGACCGGGTCTACGAAGAGCGCGTCCTCACCGAGCAAGACGTGGGGCAGACCCTGACCATCGAGATGACGCAGGAGCAGCTGGGCTACCGCAACCAAGACCAGCTGATCACCCTCGACGTGCTGGACGCAGCCCGCAAGGACGAGTCGCTCGAGGTGGACTGGGTGGTGGACGCCGAGGACGTGGGCATGGGGATCGGCGGCACCCCCATCCCCGCCTCCACCTTCCAGTCGGCCAACCCGATCTTCATCCTTCTGTTCGGCCTTCCCCTGTCGCTGCTCTGGTCCTGGCTGGCGCAGAGCAAGCTCGAGCCCAGCACACCCGTGAAGTTCAGCCTGGGGCTACTGCAGCTGGGCCTGGGCTTCGGCCTGATGTGGTACGGCGCGACGAACCACGATCCTCGCGGAATGGTGGGCGTGCCCTACCTGGTGCTGGGCTACCTGCTACACACCACCGGCGAGCTGTGCCTGTCTCCGGTGGGACTGTCGATGATCACGCGACTGTCTCCGGCTCAGATGGTCAGCACGATGATGGGTGGGTGGTTCCTGGCCACCGCATTCTCCGGCCTGCTCGGCGGCATCATCGCGGTGTTCACCTCGGTGGGCTCGTCGGGCGCCACGGGCGAGGCTGCGGTGATTCCTCCCCCGATCGAGACCGTGATGGTGTACGGAAACGTCTTCGGGAGCATCGCCATCGCCGCGCTCCTGGCCGCGGTGGTGCTGCTCGCCCTCTCCCCCCTCCTCAAGCGCGGAATGCACGGAGAACAGTGACCGACCCTTCCCCCCCGAGCTCCAACGCCCCCAGCCGCCGTGCGCTCCTGGGTGGCCTCGCCGCCGCGGGCGCTGCCGCAGCCGGTGTGGGCGCCTGGCAGACCCTGCGCAGTCGCCCGCCCAACGTGATCGTGATCCTCACCGACGACCAGGGCTACAACGACCTGGGCTGCTACTACACCCCGCCCAAGGCCGCTCGCGCCTATGGGGCCATTCGCACGCCGCGACTGGACCGCATGGCCGACGAGGGGCTGCGCCTCACGAACTTCTACGTGGCCGCATCGGTGTGCACCCCGAGCCGTGCCGCGCTGATGACGGGCTGCTACCCGCCCCGGGTGGGATTCGGCGCCAAGGACCTGGGGCTGGGCGTGCTCACCCCTGCGTCGAAGGCAGGCCTGAACCCATCGGAGACCACCCTCGCAGAGATGTTTCGCGAGGCGGGCTACACCACGGGCTGTGTGGGCAAGTGGCACCTGGGGCATCACGAGCCCTTCCAGCCGCTGTCCCAGGGCTTCGACACCTTCTTCGGCATTCCCTGGAGCGCCAACCAGAAGCCGCTTCCGCTGGTGCTCGACCGCGAGACGCTGCGGCGGCTGCCGGGCAGGCCCGTGCTGGTGCGGCAGTTCACCGAAGCCGCCATCAACTTCGTGCGGCAGAACCAGCGCGACCCCTTCTTCCTCTACCTGGCCTACTCCGCTCCCCACGAGCCGTGGGCAGTGCTGCCGAGCTTTCGGGGACGCTCCGAGCGTGGCCTGTACGGCGACGTGATCGAGATGGTGGATCACTTCGTCGGCGAGCTGCTCGACGCGCTGGACCACCTTGGACTGAGCGAGGACACGCTGGTGGTGTTCACCTCCGACAACGGCCCCTGGCTCGAGCCTCCCCGCGGAGGAAGCGCCCACCCGCTTCGGGGCGGCAAGGCCACGGTGTGGGAAGGCGGCTTCCGCAGCCCGTGCCTGTGGCGCTGGCCCGGTGTGCTCCCGGAAGGCCAGGTGGTGGACGAGGTGGTCACGGCTCTGGATCTACTGCCCACCTTCGCGGGACTCGCTGGCGTGCCCGATCCCGAGCCCGGTCGATTCCGCGAAGGTGATCGACGGACACGACGCCTGGCCCGTGCTGGCGCAGGGCGCCCCCAGCCCCACCGACGTCTTCTACTACTACTCGCGGGGTCGCCTGGAAGCCGCCCGGCGCGGCCGCTTCAAGCTGGTGTTCGACAACCCTGTGCGGCGCCCTCCCATCGAGCGCGCGATGTACGATCTACAGGACGATCCCCAAGAGACGGTGGACGTCCAACACCTACACGTAGACTCCGTCACCGCCATCGACCGACTGGCCGTGGACATGCGCGCACGTCTGGGGGATGCGATTCTCGGAGTGCCCGGCTCGGAGATTCGCCCCGTGGGGCTCATCTGAGCCGAGCGGTCAGTCGCGCTTGACGTAGGGGAGCAGCGCCACCTGGCGAGCCCGCTTGATGGCGCGTGCCACCTGCCGCTGCTGCTTGGCGGTGAGCCCGGTCGCCCGGCGGGGCAGGATCTTGCCGCGCTCGGTCAAGAAGCGCTGCAGCTTGCGCACGTCTTTGTAGTCGACGACTTCGCCGGGCTGAAGGGGGGAGCTCTTACGACGGGACATACGTGGTTTTCCGTACTCAAAAGGTGGGAGCGTGCGCCGGGCACGCGGGAGCTGACGCTTAACCAGTCCGCGCGGGCCCACGCAAGCAGCCCACGAGGCTATTCCTCGGGGACGGGACGAGGCAAGCTGATGAGTCGCGCCTCCTCCTCGTCGGCGCCCCCTTGCACCACGCCGAGCAGCCCCTGCTCCGTTGCCGCGATGGTGTGGGCCATGCCCCGAGGCGACAGCACCACGTCCATCACCAGCGAGCCGTCCGAGGCATCGAGCACCTTCAGCGGAGATCCTCCCAGATACAGCCGCGTGCCGTCGGCCGACCAGGCGACCTCGTCGACCTCGGGCGGCAGTCCCAACGTGGCACGGAACACCGGCCGCCCGTCGGCCGAGAAGCGGTGCAGCGAGCCCACGTCGTCGATCACGGCAAAGGCGAGGCCCGTGCTGTCGACGGACACGGTGCGCGCCGTGCGGCCCGGACCGAGCTTGGGCGTGCCGCGCGGGCTGACGTCGGAGGAGTACGGATGCACGCCGTCTCCCACGACCACGAACCCCTCCCGGCCCACGGCCAGGTCGCGCGCCCCCTCGATGACGGCGGTCTTGGCGCCCTTGCCCGGCTTCGTACCCACCCGGACGCGTCCGTCCTTGCCCAGGATCACCCAGCGACCATCGGGCAGCCGCCCGGCATCCACCGCACGAGCACCCTTGGGACGCAGGGCGGGCTTTCCGGTTCCCTTCCAGGCGGCGGCCTGTCCGTCCGGACCCACGGCCCAGGCACCGTCCAGCGAGCCTCCGATGGCGATGGGCCGGCAGATGGCACCGCCGTCGCATCCGGGCACGCGGACGTCCAGCTTCGGCGTGCCGTCGGCCGCGAGACGCTGCAGAACGCCGTCCTCGGTGACCACGAGCCAGTCCGTGCCAGCGTGGGCGAGATCGGTGATGCGCCCCGCTCCCTCGGGCAGCCCCAGGTCGGTGACGCTCGCATCGCCGAGCGGCTGCCACTCACGCACCTCGCCCTCCGCGGCGACCCACAGGGTGCCATCCGAGGTGAAGGCGGTGTCGATCACGCCACTGGCGACACACAGCGTGGATCCCAGCACGCAGCCGTCCGCCACGATCCACCCCTCGGTGGGGTGCACGGCGGTGGCCACGTAGGAGCCCTGGACCTGGACTCCCTCGATGGGCTTGAGCGTGTTCGGATCCCAGGCCTTGGGCTGGCCCTCGGTCTCACGCGTCCACAGCACGTTCGGCGTCCACTGGAACCACACCGCGGGCTCCGTGTCGAAGCCGCCCGCCACGCGGCCGTTGGCCACCTTCAACACCAGGTTCCCGGTGTCGATACCGGCGATCACCCGCTTCCCGTCTGGGTGGAAGGTGACGGATCGCGCCCCTCCCTTGCGGGACCACAGCTTCCGGCCGTCGGCACTCTGGTGCAGCGCCACCTGATCGGAGGACGCCACGGCGAACAACAGCCCGTTCGGCGAGATCGCCAGATCGGACAGCTCGGCGTAGCCGCCCAGGCGCAGCAGCTCCCGCCCGGTGTTGTCGTGGACCGTGACCCCTCCGGCATGGGCCAGGGCCATCCACCCCTCCTGGGAGATGTCGGCGGCGACGATTCCCCCTGGATCGAGCTCGATCTCGGGCCCCCCCGCCAACGGCACCACCTGATCTGCCGTACAGGCCACCACCAGGGATCCATCCTGGCTGGCCACCATCTGCCGGACCTCCAGCTCCATCCGGCTCTCACCCGGCGCGACCATGGCACTCGGGCCAGCCCCCAGGGCGATCGCGCTCCACGCTAGCAACATCGATTCCTCCGGTGACCGCGCGATGCTATCGCGTGCGCCTCCAAGAGGTGCCCAGCAGTTGCTGCAAACGCGTCGATTCGTCGGTCCAACGCCCCTGTCCTCCTTCCTGTTCCACCAGCTCGTCCAAGGGGCGCAGTGCCCGCCCGTCGCTCGTGTCCACTCTGGCCAGGGCCTCCCACCCCATGCCGCTCACACCCCCCATCGGATCGAGGGAGACGGTTCCCACGATCCCGGTCTGCAGCTCGACGGTCGCCAAGTTCGTACCGAAGTTGCCGAGCGAGTACAGCACCGCGCCCATGCGGCGACGCCCGTCCTCGGAGCGTACCGAGCATTGCCCGATCCCGGGCTCGGCCAGAGGTTGATTCACGCTGCACAGCTCGGCGGCCTGAGGGGTGTGGGGGCCGTGACCCACCACCACGTCGGCCCCCAGCGCCACGAGGCGCCGTCCGAGCACCAGGAAGTGAGGATCGGGCCAGTACTCGTACTCGTAGCCCCAGTGCAGCAGCAGCACGACGTGGCTCGCCCCGTCGTCGCGGGCCTGGCCGACCTCGCTCGCGATGCGCCCGAGATCGATGGCCTCGTCGAGGCGTCCGAAGGGCACCACCGCGAGATCCACCTCGGTGGGATCGGTGTTGTTGCTGCCCCAGGTGTACGACAGGAAGGCCACACTCGACCCCTGCACGTCCGCGACGAACCGGTTGCCGTCGAAGCCCACGGTCTGCATGCCGGCGTCGAGCACGGCCTGGTGGGTGTTGGCGAAGCCGGCGTCGCCCAGATCGAGGGAGTGGTTGTTGTTGACCTGCAACAGGTCGAAGGGCTGGTCCACCAGCATGGTCGCGGGCTCGTTGAATGCGTAGATCCCGAACTTCGAGGTGAGCTCGGACCCGGTGGGGTGCTCCGCGGAGATGGGCGTCTCCAGGTTGCCCACGCGGAAGTCACCGTCGAGCAGCGGCGAGACCCCGCTTGCATAGGAGGGCGCGGTCCCGTTCATGGGCATGACGTCGCCCGCGAAGGACAGCCAGGGATGGCCTCCGACCAGCGGCTCGGGGCGCCCCTGTCCGAAGTGCAGCAGCTCCTCGAGGGGCGCTCCTGGTCGGTGCTCCACCGACTTCTGCACGTACAGGACGGTCTGCTCGATGTCCTGCAGGGGCACCCAGGTCTCGGTCTCGAACCGAACCTCCTCGTAGGGCTGCAGATCCTCGAGCGGCGTGTAGACCCAGGGAAACACGCTCTGCTCGACGGGCCACCGCCCGTACGGATCGCAGGCGGTGGCAAACAGGCCCAGGACCAAGGCTGCGCGCATCGTCACTGCACTCCGAGGGCAGCCACCACCCGCGCGAGTCCCTCGTCTCCCGTCGCCTCGAGCCCCACGCCGCGCTCGTAGCGCTCGGCGGCATCGCGAAAGGGGTTGTCGTCGGGGCTGATGTCCACCAGCGCGGCCCCCGCGGCGCAGGCCATCTCCACCGCCTGGTAGGGCAGCGATGCCGCCCCGCTCGTGCCGCACACGATCATCACGCTCGCGCGTGTGGCCGCCTCCATCGCGGAGTGGGCCCGGTAGTTGCGCTCGTCGTAGTACTCGTCGAACCACAGCACGTGGGGACGGCAGCGCGCCCCCGTGGCTGGATTCACCAGCTGTGCCCAGGCCTCGTCCGTCAGTGGATCGTCTCGACCCGTCAGGGCCAGACCGTCGGGGATCGGCAGCCGCTCGTCGGTGTCGAGGTCGCGCATCCAGTCGATGGAGCCGTGCACCTCGTAGGTGCGCTCGTGGCTACAGCCGCCGCGCGTGTGCAGCCCGTCCACGTTCTGCGTGATCAGCGCGAAGCCATCGCCGAAGTGGGTCTCCAGGGCCGCGATGGAGCGATGGCCGTCGTTCGGATCCGCCGCGTTGCACACGCCCTTGCGGTACAGGTACCAGCGCCAGACCTCGCGCGGCATCTGCTGAAACGCCTGGTTCGTGGCCATCTGCTGAGGTCGATACTGCGTCGAGCCCACGGTCCAGTACCCCTCGGGGCCGCGAAAGGTGGGAATACCCGACGACACCGACACCCCGGCCCCCGTCAGCACCACCACCGGTCGCGCGGCGCTGGGCGTACATCCCGCCAGCAGCTCCTCCACCGTCACATGCCCTCCAAAGTCGCCCAACGCGACGCCAATCCAGGTTACCGTCCGCTGCAGGGAGGCGGGCATGCTCCGCAGGTTGCTGATCGCCCCGATCCGCTTCTACCGACGGTACATCTCACCGCTCACACCGCCGTCCTGCAGGTACGACCCCACCTGCTCCGCCTATGCCATGCAGGCCATCGAGCTGTACGGCCTGTGGGGCGTCTGGATGGGCGCAAAGCGGATCCTGCGGTGCCATCCACTCTATCCAGGCGGGTACGATCCGGTGCCCCTGCCCGACCACCAACACCCGGAGGGGTAGCGTGCGGATCTACATCGACGGTGACGCGACCCCGCGCGGGGTCAAGGACCTGCTGTTTCGTGCGGCAGACCGCGTGCAGGTGGAGCTCGTGCTGGTGGCCAACCAGACCTTGCGCCACCCCCCCTCGCGCTTCATCCGGCAGGTCGTCGTGGGCAAGGGCTTCGACGTCGCCGACGAGTACATCGTGGACCAGGTGGAGGAGGGCGACCTGGTGATCACGGCGGACGTGCCCCTGGCGGCCGCGGCCGTCGACAAGGGGGCCGTCTGCATCGATCCGCGGGGCGACGTGATCGACGCCTCGAACGCCCAGGCGCGTCTCACCATGCGCAACTTCATGGAGCAGCAGCGCGAGTCGGGCACACTCATGGGCGGCCCGAGCGCCTACAGCGAGCGCGACAAGCGCAAGTTCGCGGGTGCCCTGGACCGGATCCTCACCAAGTACCGCACCCAGCGCGATCGCCAGGCAAGCGAGTAGCTCAGGGCTTCGCGTCGCACTTCTGCTCGGGATCCTGGGTCAGGGTGACCTCCACCTGGTCCGTCAGCTCGATGTCGTTGGCCGCGTCCACCAGGGTCAGCTCCAGGATCGCCGTCTGCCCGTCGAGATCGCAGACGTAGTCGAAGGCACTCCCCGGGAAGGAGGCGTCGTCGAGGAAGGCCCGCACGCCGAAGATCGACCAGCCGCACGGATCCTCCGCCACCAGCCCCAGCGTCTGGGGAGGCAGCTTGGTGGTGACCGTGCGCTCCTCGGCCGTCAGCGTGAGCGACGACTGCAGCGACACGATCTGGCCGGTGCCGAACACCTCGGCCCCCACGTCCACGTGCCAGCCCCCCTGCGGTCCGAACACCACGGTGACGGGATCGCCCTCGCCCAAGGGCACGTAGTGCTCCACCCCCGTGCCCACCGACAGCGCGGGCACCGTGCACGGATCCACCTTGGTGGGCGTGGTGCCCGTGTCGCCGGTGGGTGTGTCCGTGGGCGAGGTCGTGTCGGTGTCGGTCGAGGTGCGATCGGTGTCCGTGCTCGGATCCCCCGAGCAGCCCCACAGGATCATAGCCAAGGTCACGGAAGCTCCAGGCGCGTGTCGCCTTCCACGTTGATGGCCGCGATGGTGCGTCCGTCGGGCCACAGCACCCCCACGAAGTCGGCACCCGTGTAGTGCCCGAGGCCGAAGCGCGTGGTCAGCGCGTTCTGCGACGCACGGGAGCTGCCGCCGAGCACGTCCTTGAACCACACGTCGTCGCCGGCCTGCACCACCACGCGCGCGGTCACACCAGTGCCCTCCCCCGTGGTGGGTGCGTTGGTGATCTGGACCTCCAGGAAGCGGTTGGTGCCGCGCGGCGTGTCGTTGCGCCACAGCTGCAGGCGGTTGCCGTAGGTGTTGCCGGTGATCACGTCGACGTCTCCGTCGTGATCGTAGTCCGCGAAGGCAGCGGGCACGTTGTGGCTGCTGCTGTCGGGCTGGGTCCACCGCTGCGCCGTGAAGGTGGGCGGCAGGTCCTGGTTGTGGGTGTAGGTGCGGTGCGGCGAGCCCTCGTGGGAGACGAAGATGTCCCACCAGCCGTCGGCGTTGAGATCCTCGAAGGCGATCCCCCACGACGAGCCGCCCCCGTTCACCCCAGCGGCCGTGGCGAAGTTCACGAAGGTGCCGTCTCCCTGCGAGAGCAGCAGCGCCGAGTTGCCGATGTTGCCGATGTAGTAGTCGAGGAAGCCGTCGCGGTTCACGTCGCCCGCGCCGATCCCCATGGGGTTGCCCATCTGGTTGGTGAAGCCCACGTCCAGGGTGACGTCGGTGAACACCGTGCCGTCGTTGCGCAGCAGCGTGCGGTTGCGATCGGAGCGGCCCAGATCGTTCCAGATGTTGAGGTCCTGATCGCCGTCGTTGTCGTAGTCGGTCCACATGAGCGCGCACGGATTGCCGCTGCGCCGCACCTGCAGCTCCATGTCGGCGGAGACGTCTGCGAAGGTGCCGTCGCCCTGGTTGCGCAGCACGTAGCCGTTGCGCGTGGTGTCGCGGAAGGTGCTCGACGCGCCGGCGATGTCGAGCCAACCGTCGCCGTCGTAGTCGCCGAAGGCGGCGATCTTCGACCCGTACGACACGTCGGCACCCGACTCGGGGCCGCCCGCACCAGCGAGCTCGGTCCGATCGGTGAACACGCCGCTGCCGTCGTTGCGCAGCAGGAAGCTGTGGGGGTGGGCGGCGATGTAGATGTCCACGTCGCCGTCGGCGTCGTAGTCGGCACCCGCCACGGAGAAGGTGTCGACGCCGTCGAGGATGGCGGCGATGCCGCTCGCCTTGGAGATGTCGGTGAAGCCGCCCTTGCCGTCGTTCTTCCACAGGGTGGAGTCGTAGTTGGTGCTGCCGCCTCCGAAGCCCTGCCGGCCGTTGGCGACGAAGATGTCCTCCCAGCCGTCGCCGTCGACGTCGAAGAAGCCGAGGCCCACGCCGTGCACGTTGCCGCCGACGGTGGCGTCGGACAGGCCGGCGTCGAGGGCCACCTCGGAGAGCACCAGCGCCTCGGCCTCCACGCGATCACCCTCGGGCACGGGCATGGCGGTGTGGCCGAAGTCGATGGCGTCGTCGAGGGGGATGTCGGCCCACAGGAAGTCCGCAGAGAAGGGCTGTAGCGACGGGGGCGAAGTGTCGGCGGTGGGGGTGTCGGGGGTGGGCGTGCCGGTGTCCGTGTCGGTGTCGGACGCGCTGGGCGAGTCAGTGGGGTCCACGGTGCCGTCGGTGGCGCCCGTGGGGCAACCGACGACGAAGAGGGACAGCATGGTGAGGCGAAGGGTCGGCAGGCGCATGGACACTCCAGACGGACACGCTTCTATTGGCGTCTCTGCCCTATGCACGACATTGCGGGGTCTGATCGGCGTTCAGCGTTCGGCGTTCAGCAGGGCATGATGGGCTTGGGGCTCCTCCCAGGGGAAGGCATGCAAGACGTCGGACCGGCCATCGCTGCGTTCTGGCGCTGGTGGGACCAGGGTCGGGTGGAGGTGCTGGAGCACTTCGAGGGTCACGGCGAGGCGACGATCGTCGATGCGCTGTCCGCCAGAGTCGATGCGATCCATCCGACGCTGACGTGGGAGTTCGGGCCTGGACGACGGCGCGCCCACCACCTGGCCGTGAGCGCGGGTGGCGATCCGACCCTTCGCGTGGTTGCCGAGCGCTGGCGTTCCGACGCCCCCGCCGACGTCGACTTCGAGTTCTACGCGGCACGCCAGCGCTGCTCAGAGCTGACGGGCAGCTTGCGTTTCGGGCCCACTCGCCTCGACATGGAGAACTTCCGAGTCGGCGTTCGGGTCGACGAATCCCGCCAGCGGTTCGACCTGTTCGTGTACCACCCAGCCTTCTCTGACGTCCACGAGGACGAGATCCCCCGCATGATGTGGGTCGTCCTCGACAACGCGCTCGGGGAGGACGCCGTCCAGACCTGGATCGGGGCCACGGAGTGGGTACGGATTCACCCACGGGACGGCGAGGAGCTGCGGTGCTGGACCCTCGCGCAGCTCCGCGAGGCCGTCGACGATGTGGCGTCGCGCTGGCCCGAAGACAGCTACGTCGTTGCCGAGGCGCCCGACCCCGAGACGGCAGAGCGCCTGATCTTCACTGGATGCCGGTCGGCGAAGTACCTACGACATCCGACCTTCGACACGCTGTGCCTCGCTCGGCTCCCCTACGCGGATCGAGGGGATGGGATGCCCAATGCACAGGAGAAGGCGCAAGTCGACGCATTCGAGGACGCGTTGCTGAAGGCTCTCGGTGACGACGTGCTCTGTTTGTGCAGGAGCATCGGCGCAGGCCGACGACAGATCTGGATGTACCTGCGCGCCGAGAACGGACCGGCGCGGCGAACACTCGAAGAGCATGCAGCGGCCCATGCCGGCCCTGTCGAGCTGCGATTCAGCTGGGATCCGGGATGGCGCGCCTATCCGCTGTGATCCCGAGCTACGGGTGAGAAAACCGCGTGCGCCCAGTCCCCCCCTCGTGTGGACCTCCGAGTGAGAACCGGGTTGCGCTGCCGTTCTGCATCGGTCGAGCCCCCATGCGGGTGCACCAAGCACGGCGAAAGCCCCGAGGACTTCAGCCTTCAGCACATCTCGATGGCCCACGCCGCGTCCGTGCGAGTCGACGGCACACCATCGGGACTACACGGCTGCTAGAGTTAAACAGAGCAGAATCTGAGGCATCGCCTTGGCCATTTGGCACAAGATCTCAGGGGTCCCCACCCAGGGTGTTTCGACTCGCCTCGCCTACGGCGGCGGGTGATGGAGAGGTTTCGTTGAATATGATGCTGTGGGGCGCACAGCTGGTACTTGCCGGACTGCAGGTCCTGAATTTCTTGTCGTCGCTCCTAGCCATCGTCTCGGGGCGCGCGTCGAACGGAGCAGTCGCTTCTGGCTTCGCCGGCTTGGGGCTGCTGTTGGGCCTGGGGCTCGTGGTTCCGTGGTGGATCGGGCAGGCGATGGTGTTGACTCCCGTGGCCGCTGCAGGCGTCGTGCTCTTCGTCTTGTTCGACGGTCTCACGAAGCGCGGCTCGCCGCTCGCGTCCTCCAGGAAGCCGAGGAACACACGGGAGATGCTGGAATGGGCAGAGGAGCACCGCTTCGCTCGCTTCGAGGCGGTTCAGTTGTCCTTGCTCGCCGTTCTGGCCGTTCTGATCGCGGTCGGGCGCAGCCGCGACCTCGGGGCCTGGGATGACTCTGTGTTCGGCTGGCTGTTCGTCCTGTGCGGCACGATGACGCTGGTTGCCTGTCTTCTTGGAAGCACCCGGGGACCGTCGACATGGCGGTGGGGCCAGGCTGGGGTGGGCCTAGTGGGTGTCCTGGTGGGGTGCGCGATCATGGCCTCGCCCTGATATGCCATGCCCTGAAGTTGGGGCGGAGCTCACGCAATGAGCTGGGCCTACGCCTCGCCGCGTCACACTGGACACCGAGCGCACCTCAGGCCTACGTTCGACGGCCTGAGGCTTGACGGACAGCTCGTCAACGGCGGCGTCGTAGCCAGACAGCACCAGCAACGCGCGAGCGTGGGAGGCTCAGCCGCCATTGCCGCCACTGGGCTCGGGACGCGGCCCATTCCTCGAGCAGCGCCCGTGCGGCCGGATCCAGCTCCGGCCGATCGAGCGCGCGATCGTAGGCAGACGCGTACGCCTCGAGATCCGCAAGCTCGTCGTCCAGCTGCGCCCCTGCAGCTCCGAACAGCGTCACCTGCTGGCTCACCTCGCGCCCTTGCTCGTCGAGCACGTGCATGACGAGATCGCCATTGTCCACTCCGTCCGGTAGCTCGTCGAGTGCCACGGGCTGCGCATGGCAGGCCAGCGGTTCCCCGTCACCACACGGAGCCGCTGGCCTCGACGTCGTCACCGTCTCCGGTCGGCACGAGATCGCTCATGCCGATCGGCACTCCAAGCGCGCAGCGCACGACGTCGCGCCCTTGCTCCTCCGCAAGGGTGAATGCAGCTCGCTCCCACGTGGTTCGCGCATGGGCGACGAGCCCTGCAGGAGCCTCGACAGACGCCGCAGGAGGCACCACGGGCGCACGATCAGACTCGGCCGTGGGCGCCGTCACACGAGCGCTCAGGGCAACGGCGCCGGGCTCTGTGTCGGGCCAGCCCCACAAAGTGAGCAGGAGCACGGCAAGTGCCATCACGAGCCCCGCGGCCATTACTCGCCGCATGGCGTCTGCGTTCACAAACACCTCACAACTGTGCATGCGACCCTTGGGCCCTGGATGCACCAAGCTCGTACTCCGAACGAGCGAACGTGCCAAGGCGGAGATTCGAGGCCCGTAGTCGGCAGGCGTTTGCGCAACCAGTGCTGTTGCCCAGACAGCGCTTCACCCTGACCTACGCCTCGCCGCCGATCGCCCATGCGCTTGCAGCCCCTCCAGGCTCGCCAGCGCCACGGCATCGTCCACCAGCACAGCACTGGGAGCATCGAGCTTCATCACGGTCCGGATCCGCAGGAACTGGAACACGGACAAGCCTCCGCTGAAGCGCGCCGTGCCTCCCGTCGGCAGCGTGTGGTTGGGTCCCGCGCCGTAGTCGCCCAGCACCTCCGCCGCCCCCGACCCCACGAACAAGCCCCCCCAGTGACGCAGCTCCGACTCCAGCTGCTCTGCACCCTCCCCCAACAGCTCCAGGTGCTCCGGCGCCACGGCGTCCGCCACCTCGCACGCCTGCGCCCAGTCCGCCACCACGATCGCAGCCCCCTGCGCGAGCGCCGTCCGGGCCACCGCTGCCGTCGGCAACGTCTCCAGCTGCCGCGCGAGCGCCGCATCCACGGCCTCGGCGAGGCGCTCCGACGGCGTCACCAACCACACCACCGCGTCCTCGTCGTGCTCCGCCTGCGCCAGCAGATCGCTCGCCACCACCTCCGGATCCGCCGATCCGTCGGCGATCACCATCAGCTCCGACGGACCCGCCAGCAGATCGATTCCCACCCGACCCGCCACCAGCTGCTTCGCCGCCGTCACCCACCGGTTGCCGGGCCCGCAGACCACGTCCACCGCGGGCACCGGCCCGGCACCGAAGGCGAGCGCCGCCACCGCCTGCGCCCCGCCGATGGCCAGCACCCCGTCCGCCCCCGCCACCGCCGCCGCGGCCAGGGTGACGGCCGCCGGGCGCGGCGATGCCACCCACACCTGCTGCACGCCTGCCGCACGCGCGGTCACCGCCGTCATCAGCACCGACGACGGCAGCGGATACCGCCCGCCGGGCGCATAGCAACCGGCACGCTCCACCGGCGCCAGACGATGCCCCACGATCCCGCCCTCGATGGGTAGATCGATCTCCGTCACCGCTTGCCGCTGCGCGGTGGCGAACCGCTCGATGCGCGCAGCGGTGCGCTCCAGCACCCCGCGCACCTCCGGATCGATGGCGTCGAGCGCCGCCTGCAGCGCCTCGCGCCCCAGCACCCAGGGCTGCCCGGGCTGCCAATCGCCGAGCTGCTCGGCCCAGCGCAGCAGCGCGGCCTCGCCCCCCTGCGCCACGTCGTCCACGATGACGCGCGCCTGCTGTAGCGTGTCGGCATCCACCGCCCCCCGCCGCGCCTCCGCCCGCGCCGCCACGTCCTCGAGCCCCATGCGCCTGAGCATCACGACCCCTCCTTGGCGTCGCCGCGACGCCTCCGCACCCGCAGAGCACGTCGATCGAGCTCCGCCTCCACCGCCTCGAGCCCCACGCCGCCCCGCACCATCGCCACCATCGCGAAGTACAGCACGTCCGCCACCTCGTGGGCAACGTGCTCCGAGCCCTCGGCCTCGGCCAGCTCCTGCGCCTCCTCGCGCAGCTTCGCCGCCAGCAGCTTCGGATCCGACAGCAGCCGGTGGGTGTAGCTCCCCTTCGCCTGTGGGCGCTCGGGAGCCGCCGACAGACGCTCCCGCAGCCGCCGTGCCAGCGCTGGCAGCCCCGCATCCGCGCCGAAGCAGCCGTGCGTTCCCAGGTGGCAGAAGCCCGGCGGCGCCTGCGCCACCACGAACCGCAGCGCATCGCGATCGCAGTCGGCATCCACGGCCAGCAGCCGCTGCACCGCCCCCGAGGTCTCCCCCTTCTTCCAGCGCCCACGCTTGCGTGACCGATACACGCCGCAGCGCGTGTCGACAGCCTCCCGCAGGGTGTCGGCGTCGGAGTACGCAAGCCCCAGCGCCACCCCGTGGGCGTCCGTCACCACCGTGGGCCACAGCCCGTCCGCGCGATCCGACCTCAAGCAGGCCGCCACCGCGTCTCCCAGCGACATCCGCCCCGTGTACAGCGCCATGCCCACCTGCGCGTCCATGCCCATGGCATCCAGCGCGGCCACCTCCTCGGGGGTGGTGATGCCCCCCGCCACCGTGAGCGCGGCCTCTCCGAGGTGTGGCCGCAGCGCCTCCACCCGCGACAGATCGGTGCCCTGAAGCCGCCCCTCCAGATCCACCAGCGTCACCAGGAAGCCCGCCACGTGGTCGCGCAGCACGGCCATGCGCTCCACCACGCTCGCGCCGGTGCGGGTGCGCCAGCCCTCCACCACCACCTCGTCGCCACGGGCGTCCAACGCCGCAATCACGCGCTGTCGCGGCAGCTGCGACAGCAGCTCCGGAGTGGCCGCCGTGCCCAGGATCACCTGCTCGGCACCTGCATCGAGCCAGCGGAGTGCCGTGTCCACGCTGCGGATCCCGCCCCCCACACGGCAGCGCACCCGCCGGCACAGCGCCTCCACCAGCGCCGCGTTGTCGCCCGTTCCCATGGCGGCGTCCAGATCGATCACGGCCACCGGCCCCACCACCGAGAAGCGCTCGGCGATGGGCAGCGGATCGCCCGCCTCCACCGCAAGGCGCTCGCCGCCCACCAGCTGGACAGCCTGTCCGCCCTGAAGATCGATGCTCGGCACGATCATGGCCGCACCTCCAAGCCCTGCTGCACCAGGGCGTGCTTGACGTGTCCCACGGTGGTGTGGGCGTCGTGAAAGATGGTCGCGGCCAGCACGGCCTCGGCCCCCACGCGCAGCGCGGCCGCGAGGTGCTCCGGCGTGGCCGCCCCGCCCGAGGCGATCACCGGCACCTGCACGGCGTCCGCCACCTCGCGGATCAGTGCCACGTCGTAGCCCTGGCCGGTGCCGTCGCGGTCCCAGCTCGTGAGCAGGATCTCCCCCGCTCCCAGCGACACCGCTTCCCGCGCCCAGTCCGATGCGTGCCGACCGGTGCGCTCCTGGCCCGATCGCACCACCGTCTCCCAGCCGGCACCGCGCCGCGCCGCGTCGAGCGCCAGGATGGTGCACTGCACGCCGAAGCGCTCGGCCAGACGCTGCACCAAGCTCGGATCCCGCACCGCCGCGGTGTTCACCGCGACCTTGTCGGCACCGGCGTCGAGCAGCCTGCCCGCGTCCGCTTCGCTGCGCACGCCGCCGCCCACCGTGAGCGGAATCGACAGCTCGGCTCGCACCGCAGCCACCGTCTCCGCCGCGTTCGCTCGACCCTCGGGGGTCGCGGCCACGTCCAGGATGACGATCTCGTCGGCTCCCTGCGCCTCGTAGCTGGCGGCCAGCTCGACGGGGTCACCGGCGTCCCGCAGCCCCTGGAACTGCACGCCCTTCACCACGCGCCCGTCCCGCACGTCCAAGCAACAGATGATCCGTGGCAGTGGCATCAGTCCTCCACCCAGCTGCGAAGAACGCCGGCGCCCCAGCGACCCGACAGCTCGGGGTGACACTGCAGCGCGAGCAACGACCCGCGCTGCATCGCAGCCACGAAGGCGCCGCCGTGGTCTGCCACCGCTCCCTCGAAGCCCTCGGGCAGCTCGGACAGCCGATAGCTGTGGGCGAAGTAGGCGTAGCCGTCGTCGATCCCGACGGCTCCAGCGGTGGCCTGCACCGCCGACCAGCCCATGTGCGGAACCCGCAGGTCCCCCTCGAAGCGCGCGACCCGCGCGGACACCACCGACAGACCTTGCACGCCCGGACTCTCCTCGCTCGCATCGCACAGCACCTGCATGCCCACGCAGACCGCCAGCAGGGGGCGATCCGCACGCACACGCTCCTGCAGGGCCTCCACCAGCCCGGCCTCCCGCAGTGCGGCCATGGCCGCCCCGAAGGTCCCCACCCCGGGCAACACCACCCGCTCCGCCGAGCGCACCACCTCGGGATCCGTCGTGGGCTCGGGCTCCACCCCACACCGCCGCAGCGCGGCCACCACGCTGGCGTGGTTCGCCGTACCCGTTCGAACGATCACCATCAGAGCACCCCCTTCGTGGAGGGCACCTCGGAGGAGCCGTCCGACCGCACCGCCTGGCGCAGCGCCAGGGCGAGCGCCTTGAAGGCCGCCTCCGCCCGGTGATGGTCGTAGCGCCCCCGCAGCACGTCGAGGTGCACGGCACTGCGGCTCGCGATGGCGACGGACTGCACGAAGTGCACCAGATCGTCGGTGTCGAGCGTGCCGAGCCGCTCCCGCTTCAAGCCCAGCTCCACCTCGGGCCAGGGCCGACCCGACAGATCCACCACCGCCCGCGCCAGCGCCTCGTCGAGCGGGGCATAGGCGTGGCCGAAGCGCGCGATCCCCCGCCGCTCCCCCAGGGCCTGATCCAGCGCCGTGCCCAGGGCCAGCGCGCAGTCCTCGGTGGTGTGGTGGGCGTCCACGTGCAGGTCTCCGGCACAGGACAGCTCCAGATCGAAGCGCGCGAACCGCGCCAGGGTGTGCACCATGTGATCGAGGAACCCCACCCCCGTCGACACCGCCGCTCGACCGCTGCCGTCCAGCGCCAGCGCGACCGTGATCTCCGTCTCCCGCGTGGTGCGGCTCACCGTGGCCTGGCGGCTCATGCCGCACCTCCGAGGATCGCCGTCAGCGCTGCGAGCAGGCGCGCCTGGTCTCGGTCGTTCGACGGCACCGTGAGGCGGATGGCGTCGGCCAGTAGGGGCTCGCCCGTCCAGCCGCGCACGGCGATGCCGCGCTCCGCCAGCGCCAGCCGGAGCGGCAGTGCCCCCGGTCCGCGCGCCAGCACGAAGTTCCCCCCGCTGTCGGGCACGGCGAAGCCCGCATCGGTCAGCTGCTGTGACACGACGGCGCGCCGCCGCACCACGTCGGCCACGAAGGTGGCGACCGGCGCCTCGTCCGCCAGGCAGCGCATCGCCAGCCACAGCGACAGACCGCTCACCGGGTAGGGCAGCCCCACCCGCGACAGCCAGCCCACGATCTCGGCCGGGCCCATCACGTAGCCCACCCGCAGCCCCGCCAGCCCCCAGGCCTTCGACAGGGTGCGGAACACCAACACGTTGCCCAGCTCCATGGCCAGTGGCGTCAGATCGACGGCGCCGAACTCCACGTAGGCGTGGTCGAGCCACACCAGCGGTGCCTCGGCGGACAGCCGGCGCAGGTCGTCCCCCGTGGCCTGCAACCCCGTCGGGTTGTTGGGCGTCACCATGGCCACCGCGGTGGTGGCAGGCTCGATGCGCGCACACAGCTCGTCCACCGGGTACGGACCGGCGGGCCAGGGCACCTCGTCCACACCAGCCCCCGACAAGCGAGCGTAGTGCAGCATCATCGCGAAGGTGGGCACGGGCGCGAGCAGGCGACGCCCCGGGCAGAGCAGCGCTCGGCATGCCCGATCCAGGGCATCGTCGGCGCCCGCCGTGACCAGGATCTGGTCGGGGGACACCCCATGGCGGTCCGCCAGGCGCTCCACCAGCGCGCGGGTGGTCGGATAGCGCCGGACCACCGACGGATCGGCCTGAGCCAGTCCCTGCACCACCTCGGGCGGCGAGTCGTAGCCTTCGTTGCCGTCGAGCCGCAGGTCGCATGGGTGCGGCAGCGGCGAAGTGCTGTAGGGCTGCAGCGCAGCCACCGTGGGCACGGGCTGTAGCTGCGCCCTCATGGCACGATCCCCACGAGCTCGGTCACCACGATGTCGGTGCCGCCTGCTTCCTTGAGGCGCGGCACCACCACAGGCAGCACCCTGCGCGGCACCGCCGCCCGCACGGCGAACCCCTAGGATCCCGCCAGCTCCGCCACCGTGGGCACGCGCATGCTCGGCAGCGCCTCCAGCAGCTCCTGCAGCCCGTCGCCACGCACGTTCACCTCCACCATCACGCGCGACCGAGCCTGCACCACCGCCGACAGCATCATGGCCAGCTGCTCGATGCGGGAGCGAAGCGCTGGATCGTCCATCGCGCGGCGGCTGGCCACGAGCCGCGTGCTCGACACCATCAGCTCGTCGACGATCTGCAGACCGTTGGCCCGCAGCGTGCTGCCCGTGGCCGTGTTGTCGATGATGCAGTCTGCGTCCTCGGGGGGCAGCACCTCCGTGGCGCCCCAGGAGCGCACGAAGCGATCGCCTGGCCGCATCCAGCCCTGCGCCAACAGCGCGTACTCACTGGCCACCCGCAGCGGACGCTCGGGCAGCGCCCCGTCCACCAGCAGCTCCACGGGGGCGGCCGCCACCAAGCGCACCGGATCGAGCCCCGTGTCGAGCACGTCCACCAGGTTCGTGGCGTCGAGCTCCGCCACCCAGTCCGCGCCCGCGAAGCCCAGGTCGCGGGTGCCGGCGTCCACCATCTCCACCACACTCTGGGGCTTGAGCACCTTGGTGTCGACGTCGGGCAGCGACACGGTGGGGCGATAGCCGCGGGGGCTGGTGCGCACCGCGATGCCGGCGTCGCCCAGCAAGCGAACGACGCCGTCGTACATTCGACCCTTCGGAAGGGCCAGGTTCAGGGGCATGGGGAGACCTCGTGACGAAGCCGAGCCGGTCGACGAGATGCCCAGATGCACCAACGCCGACCCTAGGGGCCGGCGTGGGGTGAGTTGCTCGGTCGTGGACCGCCTACACCTGCGCCGCCCCCGAGGGGTGCACATGGTGATGATGGTGGTGGGCCCGAGTGAGCATGGGCCGACCGTACCCATCCCCAGTCCGAACGGCAACTCGCGAGGTAGAAACAGTGTGCAAGATCGGTTCGTAGGCTTGCTCGTACCTGTTGCTTGGAGATTGGATGTCTTGGATCGGATGGCTGTGGTGCCTCTCGTCGGCCCTGGCGGCCGAGTCGGCGGCCGAGTCCACATGGGATCGGTGGGCCTCGATGAACGACCTTCAGGTGGAGGCGGATCTGGTCCGTCCTCTCCCCGAGCCCGTGGAGGTCCGCAACGGGCCGGGCGTGATCCGGCTCGAGGGGGGGTACCTGGTGCCCGTCTTCAGCGGACGGCTGCGAGGCAGCTGGGAGCGAGGGGCGCGCGAGTACCTGCGCGAGCAGCGGCGCATGGGCCTCGATCCCCGACTGCCCACCGAGGAGGAGCGCGGGAGCCGTGAGCTGGTGGGGTGGGTGTGGACGGGGGGCACGGGCACCCTGACCACGCACCTCAAGGACCGAGCCGACGCGCTGTTGCTGGCCAACCACCTGGTGCGCGTCACCGGCGCCGACAAGGCAGAGCTGGCGGATCTGGCCTACGGTCGAGCCCCGCTGCAGGTCGCGGTGGAGGACGTGGTGTACGTGTCCACCCAGCCCCAGGTGGACGAGATCTTCGCGGGCCCACAGAACATCGATCCCTACGAGGTCGTCGTCATCGGCACCTCCAAGGAGGCCGAGCGCGCAGCGCGACGGGCAGAGGGGGTCTTCGCGTCTCGGCTCGAGACGTGGAACGCCACGGGCATCGGCGCGGGCGGCCGGATCGGCTGGGACCGCATCGCGATCGAGCGAGGCGCCCTTCCCGAGGTCGGCACCTTCACCATCGTGGACGCGCTCACCGACCAACGCTTCGGCAGGGTGGCCCCTCAGACCGGAGGCGAGGTGGACCGCTGGCTGGCCGTGATCCGCGACACCACGGGGGCGGTGGACTGGCGCCGTCGCTACCGCGTGGCCAGCCTGGGAATCAGCCCTCGCGGACCGGGCATCAACGGCCTGGTGGGCGGCGTCCCCCATCCCCCCTCCGTCGTTGGCGACCCCACCTCCGCGCGGCTGCCGCCCGTCCGAGTGGAGGGCACCACGGCTCGCTCTCGCGTGCTCGTGGCGCCCACCCGCAACGGCCTGCAGCTGTCGGTGGACGTCGAGTCCCACCTCACCGTGCGTGCCGTGGGCGGGCCCGCCACCCAGATCACCATGGCGCTGCCGAAGATGGACCGGGTGCCCGGCAGCTTCGAGGTGGTCGCTGCCGAGCTGATGGACGGCACGCCGCTGTTGGGCCGCCCTCCGCAGCCCGAGCGCGCCCCCGACGACGACGACGACGACGACGATGACCGTCGTGATCCCGATGACGAGCCCGAGGCCGAGGAGCTGCCACAGCCCACCGATGCCCTCGTGCAGCTGCTGCTGCCCGAGCCGCTGCCCGCAGGGGAGTCGATCCAGATCCGCCTCGCCCACCGCGACACCTGGCCCTACGCGAACCACGTCGACAGCTACCTGGGCGTGACCTCGGGCGGTCGCTCCTCTGGCATGCAGGGCTTCCTGCCAAGGCTGCACCCCGCCGCCCCCGGAGGCCCCTGGGCCTGGACCGTGGAGGTGGGCGTGCCCGCGAACAGCAAGCTGACGGCGGCCGTGGGGGGCAAGACCCTGGAGGAGCGACAGGAGAACGGCTGGCGCCTCGTCCGCGCCTCCACCGGCAACCGCACGCAGCGCTGGCCCACGGTGGCTGCAGGCCGGTTCCACACGGTGAAGAATCCCGCCCACGGCGACTACCCCGCGGTGCGGGTGCACCTGCTGTCGCAGCACTACGGCGCCATCGACCAGTTCGGCCCCGAGGTGCGCCGCGTGGTGCAGTACTTCCAGCGCTGGCTGCCCCCCTTCCCCGTCGACGAGATGGACGTCTTCGAGGCGCCGCGGCAGCACGGCGGCTTCGTGTGGGTGGCGCCCCACGGCATGGTGAACGTGCAGCAGATGATGGTCATGGGCACCGCCCGCGCCGCTGGCGGGCGCAACCTCCACAACCGGGTGCCGAAGCTGTCCAGCAGCGTGTTCGCCCACGAGCTGGCGCACCAGTACTGGGGGCACCTCGCGCCGCCCGCCTCCACCGAGGACTTCTGGATCTCCGAGACGTTCTCGGAGCTGTTCTCCTGCATGTACGTGGGTGCGGCATTCTCTCCGAAGGCCTGCACCCAACGCATGGCGCAGCATCGGGCGACGTGGGAGCACCGCGTGGAGCCGTGGGGTGTGGACGCGTCGCTGAGTCGCGCCTACTTCTACCGGGATCAGCCCGACGTGGTGTATCGCTACGGCCCGGTGCTCATGTCGGAGGGGCTGCAGCGCAAGCTGGGCCGAGAGGCCTTCTTCCGTGCGCTCGACGTGCTGCTGCGCGAGCATCCACAGGTGCCCCTCACCACGGAGCGTCTGCAGGCGTACCTCGAGCAGTCCTCGGGGCAGGACCTGTCGGAGTGGTTCGACTTCTTCGTGCACGGTGGGTACGTGCCGAAGCTGTCGCTGACCTACGCGCAGCAGGGCGGCGTGCTGCAGGGCAAGGTCACCTCGGACGTTCCCTTCGGCGCCTTCGACGTGCTGGTGCGGGCCGTGGCGAAGGACGAGGTCGCCGAGCAGTGGGTCACCGTGCGCGACGGCGAGGGGAGCTTCGAGCTGCCGTCGCCAGGCAAGCGGGCACAGGTGGTGCTGGATCCGCACGAGCAGCTGGTGGCGGCGAGCCGCAGCGTGCGCGAGCTGAAGGCCAAGCGCTAAGCGTCTCTCATCGCGACAATCAACGGGGGTCGATTGTCGCGATCAGAGGTCGCACTCGTAGCTTGGCGAGTCGCACGACGGCTCGATGCAGCGCCGCAGCTTCTCTGGCAGCGGCCCCGCAGCGCCCTTCACCTCGTAGTGCATGCCGCCGCCTCTGCGCCGAAGCTCGATCTTCACCTCGCCCGCGTTCACCCCGCGCTCCAGGAGCCGCCGGCAGCGGTTCGTCATGCGGCCGAAGGCCGCGTCCTGCAGATCGCGCAGATCCCCACGACGAACCCGGTCGTCCTCCCCCGCCGATCCCGAGGTCGACGACGACGAGCTGCGGCGCGACGTGGACGCGCCCTGGCTCCGCGCCGAGCCGTCCGCGCCAGCCGCTGCCGCCAACACCGGTGCCTCGGCAGGCTCCACCGCTTCTGCGGCAGAGCCCTCGGGCGAAGCCGGATCGGCCACGGGCTCGACGGAGGGGGGTGCTGCCACGGGTGCGGCCGCCGACACCGGCGAAGACGTGCGACGCATCACGACGTCGCCGTCACCGTCGTCCGACATCACCGACATCAGACCGATCACGCCCAGCAGGATCGGAATGGCCGCGAGGAAGATGGGGGGCCAAGACAGGGATTGGTTCGACATCGAGCGATGGTAGCGGATCCGAGCGCGCGCGGGGAAACGTCGCGGTTACGCCCGGGTCCGGAATCCTGTCCGGGCCCCCCCAGCAAGGACGGACTCCATTGGGGACCTGGAGGCCGTCGTGACCCGGACCATCCTCATCGGTGACATCCATGGCTGCTACCTCGAGCTGCTCGACCTGTTCGAGCGCGTGGGCCTGACCGACGACGACCAGGTGCTCTCCGTGGGCGACCTGGTGGACCGTGGACCGGGCAGCCCGCAGGTGCTGCGCTGGTTCATGGAGCACGACAACGCCCACGCCATCTGCGGCAACCACGAACGCAAGCACGTGCGCGGGGTGTTCTCCTACAGCCAGGACATCGCCCGTCTGCAGCTCGGCTCCGACTACGCCGAGGCCGTCGCCTGGATGGCCACGCTGCCCTACTACGTGGAGACGGAGCAGGTGCGGGTGGTGCACGGCGGCCTCATTCCCGGCACACCCCTCGCCGACACCCCCGAGGACGTGCTCGCCGCCACCACGTCGGGCACCCGCAAGCTCGAGCAGCTGCTCGGCGGAGCGCGCTGGTGGGAGCGCTACACCGACGAGGTGCCCGTGGTGTTCGGCCACCACGTCGTCGGCGAGGAGCCGCTGGTGGTCGACGACCGCGTGTTCGGCATCGACACCGGCGCCTGCCACGGCATGCGGCTCACGGCCCTGGTGCTGCCCAGCTTCGAGCTGGTGTCGGTGCCTGCCCGCGCCGACCACTGGGCCGAGGTGCGCACTCAGTGGCAGCTGCCCGTGCTGCGCGACATCGCCTGGCCCGAGCAGTCCTTCGCCAGCATCCGCCGCAAGCTGGAGCGCAACAGGCGCGCCACCGACCCCGACGTGCGGCGCTTCCTGGCCGAGATCGAGGCCTGGAGCCAGGAGCTGCGCGACGCCGTGCCCACGCTGCACGCCGCCATCGATGCACAGCTGCTCGCCCTGAAGGAGGCCCACGGCGACGACTTCCGGCGAGCGGCGGCCGGGCTGCCCCACGGGCGCACGCTGCTGGCCCGCGCCTCGGGGCGCTCCACCGAGAGCCTGGCGGCGGCCAGCCCCACCGCGGTGCTCGCCCTGGCCCGTGCCCTCGACGTGGACCTCTCGGACCGCGTGCGCGCCTACCCACCCGCCTGCTGAAGGAGCTGGTGTGCCTCGGGCATACCGAGCTGGCGCTGCACCGCCTCGGTGGCCCAGCGCATCGAGCGGCTGTCGCCTACGCGGGGGAGGGCCGGAGGCCGTCCAGCAACCCGGTCGCCACCCGGGTGGCCGCCCAGACCTGCTCCACGGGGGCCTCGGCCCGAACACATGCGGCCACCCCCACGAGCGCCATCATGAAGAAGGACGCAAGCTCGTCGAGGTCTGCCGTGTCCGTGATCTCCTGCGCACGCTGTGCGTTCGCGAGGGCGTGCCGGAACGCCGCCGTGACGCGCTCGAGGTAGGCCTCGACGTAGCGCGCCGACCCAGGATCGAGCGCTGCACGCTCCACTGCGGTGTTGCACAACAAGCATCCGAGACCGCGCATCCGGCCCTCGTTGGCGCGTGCGTATCCCGCGAACGCAGCGTGGATGGCGTCCGTTCCTGCGTCGGGGGCCTCGAGGCCCCGCAGCACCCGACTCAGGTGGTGGGTGCTGTAGCGCTCGAGCACCGCTTCGAAGAGCCCCTGCTTGGAGCCGAACTCCGCGTACATGCTCTTGCGGTTCACGCCGAGCTCGTCGGCCAACACCGCCGTGCTCGTCCCGGTGAAGCCTCGCCTCCAGAACAACTCGACGGCGCGATCTAGAAGCTCCACCCTCTCATATTGCTTGGGCCGACCCATCTTCTCGACGATCCTCCTTGACTCAAGGTAACAGGTCATTTACCTTCCCCAAAGAAACCGATCGTTTACTTAAGTCGAGGGTCTTCGAAACCCGAGGCGAAACCAGCAGAGGAGTCGACCATGAAGGCCAACCACATCACCGTCATCTACAAGTGGACCGCCAACCCCGGAAAGCTCGACGAGCTAGCGGCGATCTACCAGCAGGTCACCGACGAGATGCAGGCCAACGAGCCAGGCGCGGAGGCGGTGCATTGCTACGTCTCGGCCAACGACAACGCGTTGTACGTGCGAGACGAGTTTCGGGACGCACAGGCGATGGGCTTCCACCTCAGCCAAACGGCAGCGCGGCACTTCCCGCAGCTGCTCGCCATCGCGAGACCTGGTCCGTTTTTCTTCCTGGGAGAGGTTCCCGAGGAGCTGAAGCAGGCCACCGAGCAGATGCAGCTGGGGGGTGAGTTCGCGTCCCATGCCTCTGGGTTCGACCGGTAGGGCCGCCGGAGCGGCAGCCCGCCACGTCGTCACTTCGAACCAGGAGGTCCCCAGTTGTCCAGCTCACCCGCCCTTGCTGCAGGTTCCATCCCAGAGGTCGCCCTGCTACCCGCACCGGTTCCCGCGAGGGACTGGCTCCGGGCGCTGCTGACCTCGCCAGCGCGGCTACTCGACCGGCTGTGGACGGCGCGCGCATTGCCTGTCGTCCCCATGGTCGAGCGCCATCGGCGTCTGGTGCGGTCCACTCCGCCCGAGGGGTGGCTTGCCCTGCAGCCTGGACTGGCCACCGTGGGCGACCGCGACACCTGGACGAGCTTCGTAGCGCGGGGTGACACCGCGTTGGCCGTCGGTGGCGTTCACGGTGTGGACCGAAGTGCCGCGTTCGCCAGTTTCCGCGAGGAGACGGCCGCGCTGGGCATCTCGCGGCACGCCTTGTATCCGCTGAGGGCAGCAGACCTGCACGTGGCGCAAGCCGCTGGTTTCGAGACCCTTCCGATCGGTGTGGAAGCCTGGGTCGATCTCGATGCGTTCACGCTCCGCGGCAAGCGGTTCGCGGACCTCCGGCAGATGCGCAATCGGGCCGCCAAGCGCGGGGTGGTGGTCGAAGAGGTCGACCCGGCCGTATGGAGAGGGGCCATCGAGGCGACATGGCGCCGCTTCGTCGGCACGCGCGAGGTGCCCTGGCAGGTCCGGTGGTTGTCGGGCGGTCCGGTGTTCGACGCATCGTGGGGCCACCGGACGTTCGTGGCCCATCTCCACGGCGATGTGCAGGCGTTCTGCACCATCCTGCCCGGACCGGACGGAACGGCGGGCCTCGATGTGATGTGCCGGGATCCCGACGCGGCTCCAGGCAGCATGGACGCGCTGCTCGTCCATGTGCTGCGGCAGCTCCGCGAGGAGGGCCTCCGCTCGGTGAGCCTTGGCCCCTGCCCCCTCGCCGGGGGCACCCCCGAGGCCGTGTCGGGTGCTCTAGGCCTCGCGATGCGATGGGCCTGGGGGAGTGCCATGGGCGACCGCTGGTTCGGCTTTCGTCGACTGGCGGCGTTCAAGGCCAAATTCCGACCTCGCCACGAGGTCGTGCACCTGGGTCTGGCGCCGGGCCGATCGGCGCTCTCGCTGTACCTGGTTGCCAGAATCTGGGCGCTGGGCGATTGATGCAAAGGCGTGGTGGCTGCGGATCGGGTGGGCGGGCCCAGAGGGCGCACCCTGGCCACCAAGCGCGAAAAGTAAATCCAAACGCCAACTATTCAGCCAACCGCAGATCCCGACCTTCGAGCGGCGGCCGGCATCCAAGATGCTATGGCGTCGGGGAACACCGCCTCACAGGAGCCTGCATGGCCTTTCACGATCTCCAGATGACGTCCATCACAGGCGATCCCGTCGACCTGAGCACCTTCGCCGGGGCCTACGCGCTCGTGGTGAACGTCGCGAGCCGTTGAGGCCTCACGCCTCAGTACGCAGGTCTGCGTACGCTGCACGACGAGCACGACGATCTCGAGGTCCTGGCCTTCCCCTGCAACCAGTTCGGCGGCCAGGAGCCTGGCACCGACGCCGAGATCTTGGCCTTCGCCAGAGAGCGATTCGGCGTCACCTTTCCCATGTTCTCGAAGATCGAGGTGAACGGCCCCGGCGCTGCACCGCTGTACGTGTGGCTGCGGGAGCAGCTTCCTGGCGGGGGGGACTCGTCCGACATCGCCTGGAACTTCACGAAGTTCCTGGTCGGCCCCGACGGGTCCGCGCTGAAGCGCTTCGAGCCCCAGGTGACCCCCGAGGAGATCGGCGCCGCCCTGGCCGAGCTGCGCTGAGCAGACGATGGAGCTCACCGACGGCGCGTTCTACCTGCCCGATGGCGACGACTTCGTCGCCACCGAGCTCACGCGTGGCCCCTGGGACAATCGCTTCCAGCACGGAGGGCCCCCGAGCGCATTGCTCACCGATGCCCTTCGTGCGGACGGGTTTTTCCTCGCTCGTGTCACGATCTCTCTGCTCCGACCTGTGCCTATCGCGAAGCTAAGCGTTCGGACGGGAGATCCACAAGGTCGAAGGGCCCAGCACGTCACTGCCTCCCTGTTCGCCGGGGACCAGCTGGTGGCCGAGGCCCGAGGGCTGCGGATCCGCAGGGCTCCCCTGGACGTGCCCTCCCCACCGGCCCCGCCGCCGTGGCCCGAGCCACAGGCAGCGCCCCCGCACACCTTCACGTTCTTCCGTCACGAGGTGGGCTATCACCGCGCGGTGGAGCTACGCGTGGCCCATGGCGCGTGGGGTCGAACTCCGGTGGGCTTCTGGGCGCGCGTTCGGGTTCCCCTGGTGGCAGGTCGCACCCCGGATCCGCTGCTTCAGCTCATGGTGCTGGCCGACGCCCAGAGCGGCATGGGCGTGCCGCTGGACCCGGAGCGCTACACCTTCGCGAACCCCGACCTGACGGTCTATCTGGAGCGCGACCCAGTGGGCCCCTGGTTCGGCTTCGACATCCGCTCCGTGGCCGGTCCCCAGGGCAGCGGTCTGTCCCAGAGCGATGTGCGTGACGCCCAGGGGACGATGGCTCGGAGTGCACAGGCACTCCTGATCAGACTCGTGCCAGCTTCGCTGCCACTGTACTGATTGGCCGCGAACTGCGTTCGCGGCTGATCAGACTCATGCCAGCTTCGCTGCCACTGTACTGATTGGCCGCGAACTGCGTTCGCGGCTGATCAG
>JAHQVJ010000028.1 GCA_019634415.1 Myxococcales bacterium | reverse complement strand
TGTGCGTCCACGGATCCTCCCTGCCCACCCACACTACAACTGCGCTCGACGAAGTCGACCGCGCTGTCCTACCGTTGGTCGCTCCGACCCTCCGGGACATAATCGATGTGCGCGCCGCAGGAACACGGCCATCGAACGACGCAAATGGGCGTCGCGCACATCGAGCCCTACGGGCCCGTCGCTCACTACAGCATCCAATCAACTTCGTCGATTGGCGCTGTGGCATGCCCTTCGCCAGATAGACCGCCCCATGTCCTCACCCCACCAGCACGCACGCATCCAGATCGCCCAGCAACTCACCCAGGCGCTGCACGTCTCGGACCTGCAACACGTCGCCATCGTCGGCTCCGTTGGCCGCGGACTGTGCGACGCCTACTCCGATCTCGAGCTGTTCCTCGTCTGGAACGAGCCCCCCACCGACGATCAGCGCGACGCCGTGCTGCAGGCCTCCAGTGCGGTCTCCTTCCGCCGCTTCACCCGCGACGCCCCCTGGTTCGCCGTCGACAACGTGGCGGTGCACCACCCAGGCGCGCCCGATGGCTTCCTCGTCGACGTCATCCACCAGACGAGCGCCAGCCTCACCGCACTCGCCGAGCGCGCGCCCACCGCCTCCCTCGCCGACCAAGAGGCGCTGGCCAACCTCGTGTGGGCGCGCTGGCTGCGAGGCCACTGGCCCGCCGTGCCCTACCCCCCAGCCCTCGCCCACCACACCTTGGCCACCCACCTGCGCTTCACCGCACTCGGTGGTCTGTGGCTGCCCGCAGTGCGCCACGACCTCGTGCGCTTCGCCGCCCGCCGCGTGCGCTGGGCCCACACCATCGCGCTCGTGCTCCACGCCGCCAACCATCGCTACTGGCCAGGAGATCGCGCCGTCGACCACGCCCTGGCCGAGCTTCCGCGCACTCCGCCCCAGGCCGCCCAGCGCCTGCGTGCCGCCATGGTCGCCGAGCCCGAGCCCGCCGTGCAAGCCCTGTCCGAGCTTGCCGTGGCCGCCGTGACCCTCGCTGCCCAGCACGTTCCCCAGTGGGACCCCGAGCCCCTGCAAGAGAGGCTGACACTATCTCGTCGGATCGCCTGGGAGCTGGATACATTCGACGAACCCTAGCACTTACACAAATCCACGACAACGGGATACGCCACCAGCATCGCTGCACCCTGGAGGCGTCATGAACCACCAAGACCCTGGTCTGCCACAGCTCCACGACGAGATCTCTGAACGAACGGAGGGCCTCTTCGAGGCAACTCGCTCCAGTGATTCCGTCACCCTCCGCGAGGTCACGGTCACCAAGCGTCCTGGTGTGGTGGTGTCCGACGCCGCGGTGAGCGTGCTGACTGGGATCCTCGAGGAAGCAGGCCTCACGGAGGCCACCATCACCAGCGGCGTGCGGACCTCCAGCGATCAGGCCCGCGTGATGTTCCAGCTGATCGAGAACAGCTCGGTGGCCGCTGCCAAGGAGCTGTATGGCTCCAACGGCGACCAGGTCATCGACGTGTACGTGGCTCAGATCGAGGCCGGCAGCGATCCCGACACCGTCCGAGCCGCCATGCGCGACAAGATCGTGCAGCTCGGGCCCTCGCGCGTGTCGCGGCACTGCAGCGACACCCACGACGTGATGGACGTGGCCCCCTCCACCATCGGCGACCGCACGGCGTTCGAGACGGCGCTGACCGAGTCGAAGGCCGACGGTCACATCTCGCTGTGGCTCGGCCCCCCCAGCGACCCCGCATACCACATCGAGATCCGCAAGCATACTGCTTAGATCTGCGACAAAGCTGCGACCCACCTCGCCCGTCGCCGAGCCACGTCGTTCGTGGAGGTCTCATGAACACCACACGAACGGCCCTCGTCGCCACCGCACTCCTCGCAGCGCTGCTGCCCAGCACCAGCCACGCCGAGGGCTGCGACCTGTACCAGAAGTGGACGAAGGACCTGAACGGCACACTGTGTGCCGATACCACCACGCCCCTGGGCCTCGTGCCCAGCGGCGGAACCGGCAACCTCATCGCCGTGAACCTTCCCTTGTGCGCAGACGGCACCTACACCAGCTGCACCGCCCCCGAGACGACGTGCATGGACGGCACCAACGCCGTGTTCCACATCGATCCCGGGACCGGCCCGGACGCGAACCGCTGGGTCTTCGTCTTCCTCGGAGGCGCGGTGTGTCCCCTGGGCGCCAACCCGTCCCTGTCGGTCGTCGAGGAGTGCTTGAACGTCTACGACGACGACCGGCTCGTCACGAGCACGGCCCACGCCGACGGAACCACCGCCGTCACGCGCTACCTGCAGGGAGCGGGCATCCTGAGCGACGCCCCCGCCAATCCGTTCTCCACCTGGAGCCGCGTGCTCGTGCCCAAGTGCGCCTACGATCTGTACGCGGGAAGCACCTACACGAAGGGCGACATCGATGGAGACAGCGTCTTCGTGCGCCACCACGGCCGAGGTCAGGTGTCGGCAGTGCTCCAGACCCTGGCCGGCAGCAATGGCCCCATCGTCGTCGATGGCCAGCTGCTACCCGATCTGAGCGAAGCCACCGACGTCATCCTGGCGGGCAACTCCTCGGGCGCGATGGCCCTGAAGCACAACGGCGACGAGTTCGCGCGTCAGGTGACGGGGATCAGCCCCGAAGCCGACGTCTCGCTGGCCCTCGACTCCTTCTGGGGACCCACGCCCGAAGGCGAGGCGTTCTTCGCCACCACGGGCTCCCTGCCCTTCTACGACGGCATCTACAGCAGCACGTCCATCATCGTCGATCCGGGCCTACTCGGAGGCGTGCAGGCACTGACGAGCGCCCCCTGGACCTTCTACCCGACAGGACTCACCCGCCAGATCTTCGACACCTGGGGTGATGCGACCAGCAGCAGCTACCTCGACGACAGCTGCTTCGACCACCACGACTTCGGCGTGGACGCCTACAAGTGCTTCGACGAAGGCCATGTGGCCATGCACCACCTCGAGCAGGACGTCTTCGTGTTCCAGTCCCTCGACGACGACGTGCTCGTCAGCCTTCCCTGGGTCTTTCTGTCCAGCCCCCTGCGCGACCCGTTCGTCTTCGATGGACCGGTGCTGTCGTTCCGCCCCGCGTTCTCGGCCCGCTCCGCCCGCATGGCCACCGAGCTGTGGTCCAACCGAGGGCTGTCCGACGAGGGAGGCTTCGGGCAGAAGGTCGGCCTGTACATGACCGACGGGACCTTTCACACCTCCCTCCTCGACGACGACGCCTTCTTCGTGCACACGATGGAGCAGGGCTCCGTCCAGGTCACCTACGGCCAAGCCCTCCTCGACTGGCACCTGGGGACCGCCGACACCTGCCACATCGACGACGATGCCGTGCCACCCCTGGTGACGATGCCCGCCGAGTGCACGGGCTGGGAGTTCGTCGACTGATGGCCGCAGGCATGTCAGGATCGCGGCTCGCTGCCGAAGTGCACAGCGAGCTTGGTCACAGGAGCCCCCATGCGATCCCTTCCCCCCCTCGCCGTCGTCTTCCTCGCCGCATGCCCCGGGTCCTCGACCCCCGACATGGAGACCGACCCCCCGCCCACTACCCCCACCGTGCCCGTCGAAGGAGACGAGGACGGCGACGGCTACACGCCCGAGGACGGTGACTGCAACGACGACGACGCCACCATCCACCCCGGCGCGGCCGAGGTGGGGTGCGACAACATCGACAACGACTGCAACGGCGAGATCGACGACGGTGTGGGCAGCTGGCGCCTGACCTCGCGCGAGGCCGACAACGACGGCGACGGCACCTTCGACAGCCTCTCCGAGTACGACTACCGCACCGACGGCCAGATCGCTGCCGAGCGCACCGACTGGGACGGGGATGGCACCTTCGACTATCTGGTGACCTACACCTACAACGGCGCCGGCCACCTCGTGGAGCTGCTCTTCGAGCAGCCCGGCAAGGGGGTCGTCCAGCGCGACACCATCACCCCCGACGCCGACGGCAACCCGCTGCGCAGCGAGAGCGACTTCGGCGACGACGACTCCATCGACCAGGTCACCGAGTCCACCTTCGACGAGTGGGGCAACACCACGCTCCAGCAGCGAGATTACGACAACGACGGTGCCTGGGACTACGTCATGGTCGCCTCCTACGACGAGAGCGAGCAGCTGTTCAGCCGGTTCGACTACGACGGCGACGGCACCTGGGACGAGCAGTACGAGAACGTCTACAACCCCGACGGCACCGTCGCCGAGTCCCGTACCGACTTCGACGACGACCTGGACTGGGACCGCATCTACGTCTACACCTACGACGCCGACGGCCACCCCGAGCGCACCGAGGAGACCGACGTCGACAAGGGCATCGTCAACGTCACCACGTTCACCACCAACGACGACGGACAGATCCTCACCGGCGCCCGCGACGACGGCGACGACGGCACCATCGACCGCGTGTGGGAGTCGACCTACGACGAAGACGGCGCCTTCGTCGGGTACCGCGAGGACTACGACAACGACGGCACCTGGGACTACGTCCTGGAGAACACGGTGGACGAGGAGGGGCGCCTCGTGCAGAGCCGCACCGACTTCGACGGCGACGGCACCTGGGACTCCGTGGGCACCTACACCTGGGACGGCGACCGCATCGCGAGCCAGACCTGGGACTACGACAACGACGGCACCACGGACTCCACCAGCGAGTGGTTCTACGACGACTTCGGCAACCTGCTGTCGTATCGCACGGATCAAGACGGGGACGGGACCATCGACTATGAGGTCGTCAACACCTTCGAATGCGTGGGAGAATAGCCTCCCTCGGAGGACCTCCATGCGCATCCCCAGCTCCCTGGTCGTGATCGCCCTGCTCGCCGCCTGCAACGGCGAGTCCACCCTGATCACCGTGCCCGACGATCCCCCGGACCCCACCGAGACCACGCCCACGGTCACGCAGACCACGCCCACGGGTCCCGAGAAGGGAGACGAGGACGGCGACGGCTACACGCCCGAGGAAGGGGACTGCAACGACGCTGATCCCCTCGTCAGCCCCGGAGCCAGCGAGCAGGAGTGCGACAACGTCGACAACGACTGCAACGGGGAGATCGACGACGGGGTGCGCAGCTTCCAGATCAGCCGCACCGACACCGACTACGACGGCGACGGCACACCCGATCGGATCGAGCTGTACTACTACGACAAGGACGGTCTGCTCTTCGAGGTCCGCTACGATCAAGACGGGGACCTGGCCTTCGACCTATTCGTCTCCTACACCCACGACGACAACGGCTTCGTCATCAGCGTGACCTCCGACTACGCCGATCCCAAGGCGAGTGACTACCGGACCGACTACGAGGTCGACGCACTGGGCCGGATCACGCGCACGGAGGTCGACCAAGGCTACGACGGCGTGCTCGACTCCATCTACGAGACGGACTACCACAGCAGCGGCGGGGCCTCGGCCTACCGCTCCGACTACGACGCGGACGGCGCCTGGGACAGCGTCACCGAGTACGACCACAACGACGACGGCTTGGTCGAGGCGTACCGCCAGGACTACACCGGTGACGGCGTGTGGGACCGCATCACCGAGTACGACTACGACGCCGCCGGCAATCAGATCGTCTACCGCTCCGACTACGAGGGCGACGGCGTCTGGAACGTGATCTACGAGTACGACTACGACGCCGCCGGCAATCAGACCGCCTACCGCTACGACGCACAGGCCGATGGCGTGTGGGATCAGCTCCGCGAGTACGACTACGACGCCGCCGGAAACCAGACCGCCTACCGAACCGACGATGACGGCGACGGCACCTGGGACCGGCTGTACGAGTACGACTTCGACGCAGACAGCAACCTCACGGAGGTTCGCCAGGACTACGAGAACGACGGCGTCTGGGACTACGTCTCGGTGTACGAGTACGACAACGGCCTGCTGGTCGCCCGCCGGATCGAGAACGACGAGGACGAGGACTGGGACGGGGTGCACCTCTACACCTACGACAAGGCCGGCAACCTCGAGCGCTACGAGGCCGACTACGACGGCGACGGGATCTGGGACACCATCGATCACTACACGACCGTGACGGATCCGAAGACCGGCATCACGATCTTCACCCAGTCCAGCGACTATGAGGGCGACGGCACCATCAACTTCGTCTTCGAGGAGACCACCGACGCCGACGACGTGGTGATCGGCTACCGCTACGACTACGACGCCGACGGGATCTGGGAGTCCACCGTCGTCTTCGAGTTCACGCCACTGCTGGAGCGGACGCTGCAGGACTACGACGGTGACGGAAAGTGGGACTACGTCTACGAGACGGAGTACGACACCTTCGGCAACCTGCTGGAGAGCCGAGACGACTACGACGGCGATGGGGTATGGAACTACCGTCGTACCAACACGTGGGAATGCATCTGATTCCATCGACCTATCTGACCCACCGGTCAGATAGGTTGAACCCAGGCATTTCTCGCCCACCGATCGCGCAGACGGCTACGCACCTCGACGGTCGAACCGCGAATCCATCTATGCAGACGCGCGCGATTATCTAGCTTCTTCCGTTCAGGTTTCTGGAACGAAACGTGCACCCCTTCCGCGGGAAGGGGGCCCATTGGACCATGCACACATCTCGGTTGGCCCATCCCACCCGATGACCGTCACTGAACCTCCTACGGAGGCAAGGGCTTCGCGATCGCCTCCGATGCGCTGGGAGCTGCCGGGAGGGCTCGAGGTGCTCGCGGAGCTCGGCCGGGGCGGCATGGGGTGCGTGTACCTGGCGCGCCACGGCGCCACGGGGGTGCTGCGCGCTGTCAAGATGGTGCTGCTGCACCGCCCCAGCCTGGCGGCTCGCCTTCGTCGCGAGGGCCGGCTGCAGCGGGGGGTGTGCCACCCCAACGTGGTGCCGGTGCACCGGATCGTCGAGCTGCGCGATCAACCCGCCCTCGTGATGCCCTACGTGGCCGGTCCGTCCCTCGCAGAGCTGCTGGCCACCCGCCACCGGCTGTGGATCCGCGAGGTGGACGCCTTGATGACGGGAATCCTGCGCGGGGCGATGGCCGCCCACGCACAGGGGGTGGTGCACCGCGATCTGAAGCCGTCGAATGTGCTGCTCGAGGGGGTGGGTCGACAGCTCGTGCCGCGGATCACCGACTTCGGCCTAGCCACGGCGCTGGCGGACGACGAAGCGCCTGCCCGAGGCACCCTCACCCAGCGAGGGGCTGGCACCGAGCGCTACATGTCGAAGGAGCAGCTGCACGGGCTGGCCCCCGATCCGCGCATGGACGTGTTCTCCCTGGGAGCGCTGATGTTCGAGCTACTGGAGGGGGCCCCGGCGTTCGCCGATCGGGACGCGTGGCACCAAACGGTGGAGAGCGGGGAGGCACCGCAGCTCACGCGTCGGCGGGTGCCGCGACGCATGCGGCGGGCGATCCGCGCCGCGCTGTCGTGCGCGGCGGATCGGCCCGCCGATGCAGCGGCGTTGATGCGCCTGTGGCGTCCCCGCCCCGTGCGGGCCCCGGTGCATCCGTGGACGTTTCGACGGGCCACGCGTCGACTGGTGGCCGCCTTCGAGCGCATCCTTCACGCCGACGCCGGCTGCACGCTGTGGCCCGACGACAGCAGCGGAGCAGGCGCCACGGCGCCTCACGGAGTGTCGCTGCACCGCTGAAGGGCGCTCACGAAGGGAGCGAGCTGATCGAGGGCGTCCTGGGCGAAGTCGGCGTAGCCGGCATCGAGCACGGCCCGCGCTTGCTCCACCAGCATGCCGAAGCTGGCTGCGTCTTCCTGGCCCAGGCAAGCGTCGACGCTTTCTCGGGTGGCGATCTGCTCGACGAGCTGTGTCAGCTGACGCAGCGCACGCCGCTCCGAGAGCCTCACCGGATCGGGAGCGGGGGTGCCCGAGCGGTCCACCAGGTAGCGCTGGTGCAGCACCCCCAGGTTGTGGCGTGCCGCTTCGTGCGCGGGATCCCGCACCAGGATCCACTCATAGGTGCGCTTCGCACCCTGAAGATCCCCCGTGCCCCGCTGCGCCAGCGCCAGGCCCAGAGCCGCCGACAGGTCACCGGGTCGGGCGCGGGTGGCCCGCTCGAAGCACACCAGCGCCTGGCGGAAGTCACCGGCGTCGGCGGCGAGCCAGCCGAGGTTCATGTTCGCGGCGAAGTGCTCGGCGTCGATGCGCAAGGCCGCCTGCAGCTCGGCCACGGCCTGCACGGAGCGACCCGCCTGAAGAGCGGTCATCGCCCGCGCGTTGTGCAGCCCGGCGTTGGGGGCGAGCTGCAGCGCACGCGCCACCACCAGCTCGGAGCCGGGCCAGTCCGCAGCGGCGTAGATCTCGGCCAGCACCTGGTACGCCTCGGCGTGCTCGGGATGCTGCCGCAGCACCTCGCGCACGGCGTTCGCCGCAGCCACGGTCTGGCCGGACAGCCCGATCACGCGCACCCAGGCGAGGTGGGCGGTCAGATCCCCGGGGTGCCGCTGTGTCAGGTGCGCCCGGTGGGGCACCGCCTCCTCGAAGCGATCGAGCTGCTCGAGCAGCTGGGCGAGGGCCTCGCGAGCGGGATCGTGATCGGGCTGTAGCGACACCGCATGCCGCAGGTGTCGCTCTGCCCGCGACACGAGCCCCAGCCGCTCGGCGGCCACGCCTGCGTTGTAGGAGGCTGCAGCGCCACCTCCCGCCGCCGCCGCCTGCTCGAAGGCGGGCAGCGCCTCCGCCAGCCCGTCGGAGGTCTCGGCCTCGGCCAGCCCCCGCTCGAAGGCGTGGACCGCGGGGTGAGGCTGCACAGGCACGCGCGTGGGCAGGCACCCCACACAGAACAACGCGACACAGACGAATCGAGGCATGCCGGACGCTCCTGGAAGAGGCCTCCGACACCTCCGACAATGCGCCGGTTCCATCCTCGCGAAGATGGAACCCGCCGCCCACCACCGACGTCGAAGCAGCCGCCCACGCCCGGGAGGCTACCTTGACCTTGTTGTTCGCTTGCTCGTTGTGTTGGACGACCCCTGCGGCGTGGGCCCAACCCACCGACTACGACGCACTGGCCGCGCAGACGCGCCAACAGTCCCTACAGCGCCTCGAGGAGCTGCTCCGTCACACCGATCCCACGGCGCCGCGCCGCCCGGAGATGATGCTGCGCCTGGCGGAGCTGTACCGCGCAGAGGGGCGCACCCAGTGGCTCGCCGAGGAGGAGCGCCTGCTGGCCACACAGCGCGCCTGCGAGCGCACGGAGGGCTGCGATCCCACGTCGCTGCAGGCCGATCACAGCGTGTCGGCGTCGTGGTTCGCACGCTCCGTGCGCCTGTACGAGGGGATCCTCGCGCGGTACCCCCGCTACGACCGCGTGGACCAAGCCACCTTCTTCCTGGGCTCGGCCCTGGCGGAGGCGGGCAGCCGCGAGGATGCCTTCGCCGCCTTCAAGCGCCTGGTGGTGGCGTACCCCGACTCCCCCTTCGCCCCCGACGCCTATCTGCAGATCGGCGAGTACTACTTCGACGTGGCGGCCAATCCCCACGGCGCCCGCAGAGCCTACGAGCGCGCGAGCCGCTTCGACGATTACGACAAGCGGCTGTACGCGCTGTACCGCCTGGCCTGGTGCCACTACAATCTCGATGAGCTGCAGCGAGGGATCGACGCCCTGCTCGTGGTGGTGCGCGCGTCCCTCGAGCCAGACGCCGAGCCAGGAGCGCTACAGCTCGGCGACGAAGCGCTGGCAGATCTGGTGCGCTTCTACGCCGACGCAGAGGCCTACGATGATGCCGTGCGCACCCTCGAGGGACTGGGGCGGCCGGATCTGGTGCGCGAGGTGCAGAGCCGCCTGGCGGACCGGCTGTCGGAGACCGGTGCCTTCGAGCGCGCCATCGAGATGTACCAGCGCCTGCTGCTCGACGCGCCCATGGCCCCAGACGCCCCCGAGCATGCAGCCGCCATCGTGCGCGCAGCATCGAAGCAGGCAGACCGCACCACCGTGCTCCAGCAGCTCGAGCGATCGCGCACCACCTACGGACCAGGCTCCGCGTGGGCGCAGCAGCAGGAGCCCCAGGTGCGCGCCGACGCCCACGACGCCTTGGAGCGGCAGCTACGCACCGTGGCCACGCGCCTGCACACCCACGGACGCACGCTGGCCCGTGCGCGCCGAACCGCCGATGCCGACGCCACCTACGCCGATGCCGCGCAGGTGTACGCCCTGTACCTGGACGCCTTCGGCGAGCGCACCGCCGCCACCGACGTGCGCTACGCCTTCGGTGAGCTGCTCTACGCCGTGGAGGACTACGCGGGCGCCCACACGCAGTACACCCGCGTGGCGCACGACGATCCCCACGGCCCCCACGGTCGCTTCTGCGCCGAGGGCGCCGTGCACGCCGCCGAGGCGCTGGTGCGCGCCGAGGGAGGCCCGCTGGCGGGCGCCGCCGTCCAGCTCCCCGCCAACCCCACGCCGCGACCGCTGTCGCGCTGGCAGCAGGCCTACGTGGACGCCTGCCGCCACTACGCAGACACCTACGACGATCACCGCGTGGACGACATGCTCTACCGGTCCGCCTACCTGCTCTACAACACCTTCCGCTTCGACGAGGCCGCTGCACAGTTCGAGGCGGTGATCCGGCGCGATCCCACGAGCCAGGAGGCCGAGTACAGCGCCCAGCTGATCCTGGATGCCCTGGCCGTGAACGAGCGCTGGCTGGCGCTGCGGGACACGTCGCTGGCCTTCCACACCCAGCCGCGCCTCGGCTCCGCCGCCTTCAAGCAGGACATGCTGGCGCTGCATCAGCGCGCCAGCCTCGAGATCGTCGCCGCCCGCTTCGAGGCGGACGCCGATCACGCCACCGCAGGAGATGGGTTCCGCGCCTTCCACGACGCCTTCCCCGACGCGCCACAGGCCGCGGTGGCGCTCCACAACGCCGCATTCCACTACCACAGTGCCGGCCGGCTTCCCGAGGCGGTGGCCGCGCGGCGGATCCTGGTGGACGACGAGCGCTTCGGGCCGCGCACGCCCTACTACGCCGAGCAGCTGGGGCACCTGGCGGTGGATCTGGAGCGCACCGCGGACTTCGCAGGCGCGGCCCTGCTCCACGAGCGCCTGGCCGAGGTGGAGCCCACCGAGGAGCGGGGGCGCGACGCACGCTTCAGCGCGGCCGTGCTGCGCGAGGCGCTGGGCGACCTCGACACCGCCGTGGCCCACCTGCAGCGGTACGCCCGAGACCACGAGGGCGACGCGCGAGCAGCGCAGGTGCACGGCCGGCTGGGTCGGATCCTGACCACCCTGGGCCGGCACCGCGAGGCCGCTGCCGCCTATGCCGCTGCCGCCCAGGCCAGCGCAGGGGAGGCACGCCTGCAGGCCGTGCGGTCCCAGGGAGCGGCACTCGCGGCTGCAGGCGATCGTGGGGCGCAGCGCACGCTGTATGCGACCGCCGTGGGCGAGGCCGCGGAGGGATCCGACGCCGTCGGGCGGATGAAGCTGGTGCTGATGGAGCCGGCGCTGCAGGCGTACCGCGCCGTGGAGCTGCGCGGGGTGGATCCCACCGCACCCCCAGCCGCCCAGGATCGCGTGCTCGCGGAGGCGCTGCGCCGCAAGATGGGTGCGCTGCAGGAGCTCGAGGCGCAGATCGCCGAGGTCGTGTCGCTGGGAACGGCGGGAGCTGGGTTCGCGGGGCTCCTCGCCCTGGGCGGCGCCTACGAGGAGCTGGCCACCGCCCTGCGCACCGCTGAGGTGCCTGCCTACCTCGACGACGACCAGCGCGTCTTCTACACCGACCAGCTCGCCGAGCGCGCCTACGCCCAGGAGGAGAAGGCCGTCCGCACCTACGCCGAGATCCGCAAGCGGGCCTTCGAGCTGCAGTGGTACGACACCTCGGTGCTCTCGGCCACGAGACGCCTCGGCGTGCTCCGCCCCGAGGTGCACGACCCGCCCGCCGACCGCCTCGACGGCGGCCCCTGGCTGTCGACCCCAGGTCACAGCAGGCGCCCGGCCCAGCCGGAGACGACGCTGTAGCGCCCAGCGCTCTGGTTCCTGTCTCGCTCGTGGTAGGACAGGATCCATGAGCCTCGTCGGAGTCGGACTCGGGATCATGTCGGCCGCTCACGCTGGTGTGCTGCCGAAGGCGGTCGGCAAGGAGCTCGCCAAGGAGTGCGAGCAGGGCCAGACCAGCGCCTGCGTCGAGCTCGCCGAGAAGATCCTCGACCCCGGCATCGCCAAGATCGGACACGGGGCCGCTGCCGCCGCCCCGTGGGCCAAGATCGCCTGCGACCGCGACGTGCAGCGAGGCTGCCACCTACAGGGCCTCACGCTGGAGGCCACCCTTCCCCGACGGCGTCAGCTCGACGGCCGCCGGATCGTGCGCTGGTACTCCGACGCCTGCGATGCTTCGGTGGCCCCGGCCTGTAGCGACCTGTACCGCTTCCTCGGCGACTGGGAGCCCGATCTCGCCCTCGAGGAGGACGAGACCCGCTTCATGATCTCGCTTGCCTGCGCGGGCGGGGTCGCCGACGCCTGCGAGGAGGATCACGAGATCATCCCCGACGGGCACCTCACCAAGGCTCGGGTCACCTCCATCATGCGCACCTCGTTCCCCGAGGTGCGGACTTGCGGCGACCGTGGCTCGGTATCGGTGCGCTTCGTCATCGATGGCGAGGGTCGCGTCACCCAGCTGTCGCTTCAGGCCGATCAGGCCCCCGACGCCGAGGTACTGGACTGCGTCCAGCGGACCGTCGGCGCCCTGCGGTTCCCCAAGCCGCGAAAAGCCGGTGTGAACGTGAGCTACGTGTACCGGCTGCATCCGTGACGCGGGCTCACAACCGGCTGACTTCCACCCATTACGCCGAAAAAAAAGAAGCGGAATGGGACGTTTCAGGTTCATGTTCGTTTCCCTCTCGGGAACAAGGAGACACCATGATCGTACGCACCCTCGCGGCGGGCCTCACGCTGGCCTTGATCGCGTGCACTGGAGACACCGACCCCACCACCAAGACCGACACCACGGACGACCCCACCGATGACACGGTGGAGGACACCGTCGACACCGCCGACAACGGTGGTGACGAAGGGTTCGAGCCGGTCGCCGTCGGCTTCGAGATCGAGGGTGCGGTGGACGCGGAAGGGAACCTCACGAGCTGGCTCGATGCAGACGGCGACGAGATCTCGACCATCATCATCATGACCTTCGCGAGCAAGGACTTCTTCAGCACGGGCGCAGACGACGAGGCCTGCATCGTCATCGCGCCCTACACGCCGAAGGGACGGCTTCTGGCCGGGGACCACTTCCCCACCTCCGACAAGCTGCCGATGACGGAAGCCTACGACGAGGCCTTGGATCTCGACATCACCAACACCAACTGCGGTGGCCTGGTGAACGAGAAGCTCTTCGGCGCAGACGCTGCCGCGCTGCTCACGCCCTTCGTGGGCGCGAGGATCGGCTACGGCTGGCGGCCCATGGAGACCACCGACGACATCTACGACACGCTCGGCCAGGGCACCCTCGATGACGAGGAGATCCTGGGCGGTCTGTTCACCCAGTACTTCGCCTTCACCGACACCGCGGGTGTGTTCGAGGGCGATGCGCTGAGCATCGGCTCGTCCTTCGGCTTCAACCCGAAGACCAAGGAGCTGCTGCTGGACCCCAAGGACAAGACCCTGTTGCTCTGGCAGAACGTCGACGCCTCGGTGGCCGGCAACCCGGACGGCTTGGGTAGCCTCGGACCGGTCTACTTCCGCTCGTCGCCGATCTTCTACCCCTTCTACGATCGGTTCGCCGAGGACCTCAGCGTCGGCGCCCCCTAACATCGTGGTCCACCGACCCACGTTCATCGTGGGAGGTGGTCATGAAGGGCCTCGTTCGCTGGGGACTCCTGGCGATGGTGGCGTGCGCACATCCTGGGCGCACGCCCACCCGACAGCCCACCGACGTGCCTCTCGAGCAGCTCACCCGAGCGCTCGGTGAGGCTGCCTGGGACGACACCCGCCTGCACCTGGCGACGGACCGTCCCCTGTACCGGCCCGGTGACACCGTGTGGGTGCGCGCGTGGTCGGTCACCGGCGCGGCACTGACGGCTCCCGAGGACAGCCTGGGTCCGGCGGGCCTGATGCTGCAGCTCCGGAACCCGCGCGACCAAGTGGTGCACACCGCCCTGCTGCCCGAGCAAGGCACGGGCGCCTTCGCCTCGGTGCAGCTGCCCGAGGGCGCCCCCGGTGGGGTCTGGACGCTGCGGGTGGTGACCCACGACGGTGCCTCGCGCGATCGCGAGGTGGTGGTGGTGCCCTTCGAGTCCCCTGCCCTGCTCGGCGACATCGAGTTCGAGGGCGAGGGCTACAGCGCGGGCGATTCGATCGACGCGATGGTCTCCCACCGGCGGCCCACGGGTGAGCCGGTAGCCAAGAGGGAGGTCGAGGCCACGCTCCTCACGGGTGGTCGCTCCGTGGCCACCGCCGTGCTGCGCACTCGCGCCGACGGCACGCTGCGGGTGAGCCTGCCGCTGCCCCAGGAGATGACCGAGCCCG
The DNA here is from genome assembly GCA_019634415.1 of Myxococcales bacterium. Taxonomy (GTDB): domain Bacteria; phylum Myxococcota_A; class UBA796; order UBA796; genus DRPG01. Next base: position 8,256 of record JAHQVJ010000028.1, on the reverse strand, counting down.
CAGCCCTGTTGTCCATCGCCGACGGCCAGGGAGGCTCGGTGGTCCGGCCCGTCCCCGTGCTCGACGGAGCGCCGCGCGTCGCCGTGTTTCCGGAGGGCGGCGATCTCGTCGTGGGGCTGACGAGCCGCGTGTATCTGGAGGCCATCGACCGGACCGGAGATCCGGTGGACGTCCGAGGCCGGCTGGTGGACGGCACTGGCCAGACGCTTCAGCGCTTCCAGGCGCGAAACGGCCGCGCGGCCGTCTCCCTCACGCCGCAGCCATCCGAGCGCTACCACGTGGTGGTGGACGCCCCTACGTCCGTCGAGGTCGCGTTGCCACCGGCACGCCCACGGGGATGTGTGCTGCGGGCCCACTCCGACGCCGATGCCCGCCAGCCCCTGCACGCCCAGGTGACGTGCACCCACACCCAGGAGGTGCTGCTGGTGGCGTCGCTGCGTGGGGCCATCCTGGACACCACGCGCCTCCAGCTCCGCGCGGGCCAGCCGCACACAGCACCGCTGGTTCCCGCTTCCGCCGCACTGGCGAGCGCACAGGGCGTGGTGCGCGTCACCGTCTTCGACACCGAGCTGCACGGCCTCGCCGAGCGGCTCGTGTATCGGAACCGCGGGCGCGATCTCGACATCGACGTCACCGTTCCCGACGACGCCATCCCGGGTCAACAGGTCGCGATGCACGTGCGCACCACCGGCCCCGACGGCCGACCGGTGCCCGCCGACGTGTCGCTGATGGTGGTGGACGACACCTGGATCGCCCCAGCCGACGACGACGCACGCGACATCCGCAGCGCCCTGCTGCTGGAGCCCGAGGTGGGCCCGGTGGACGATCCGGCCGACTACCTCGACCGTGAGGATCCCCACAGCGCCGAGGATCTGGACCGCCTGCTCGCCACCCGTGGCTGGCGTCGGTTCCGGCAGCCGGAGCGCTCCGATCCCAGCGTGCCCGTCGATCCCGCCTCGCTCCCCACGCCGACCCTCATCGACGCGCCCGTGACGCGCACCGCCGAGGTGCCCGCAGCCCCAGCCGAAGAGCGGGTCGTGTCGGCCCAGCGCAGCCCCGTCGACGTGGCGTCGACGAGCACCTCGACGGTGCTCACCAAGCAGTTCCTCGAGAGGATCCCAGCGGGCCGTTCCTTCCAGACCGCCGTGGTGGTGCCACCGCGGGCCATGATGGGCCCAGCGCCGGACGGTGCGCTGCTGGGTCGCACCATCAGCCCCGGAGCGTCGCAGGACACCGCGCGGCCGGACTATCGCGGCCTCGACGAGGCGCGGATTCGCCGCGCCGAGGGACGACTGATCCGCTGCGTGAGCCGGGAGCAGGGCCGCACACCCGGGGTGGGAGGCCGGTATCGCCTGCGACTACAGGTGAGCGACTCGGGCGCCGTGACCACCGCCCACGCGGTGGGACTGGACGCCGAGCACGAAGGCGTCTCCCAGTGCCTCGCCCGACAGCTCCGGGCGCTGCGCTTCTCCCGAGGGTCGCAGCGACGCATCGACCAGCAGATCGCACTGGGGGTGTCCACGAGCACCGCTGCGCCCGTGCGCTTCGCGACGCCGCGCGAGTTCCCGCCACCCCCTCCCTTCACGCCCGGTGTGCGCAACGATCTACGCGCCACCGTCGCCTTCGTCCCGCACCTCCGCACCGACGCCGACGGGCAGGCCACCGCCTCCTTCGTCACCAGCGACGCGATCACCGGCTTTCGGGTGATCGTCGAGGGCCTGGGGGCTGCGCACGTGGGGCGCACCGAGGAAGTGGTGGCGTCCCGCCCTCCACTCTCCGCCACGGCTCGCACGCCAGCCGTCCTGCTCTCGGGAGACCGCGTCTCGCTGCCCGTGGTGCTCGACAACGCCAGCCCCGAGCCCCTCACGGTGGCGCTGGGGCTGGAGCTGCAGGGCGGACTGCAGGCGACCGACTCGCCCGAGCCGGTGCGGGTGCCCGCCCGCGACCAGGTCACCACCTGGCTGCCGCTGCAGGCCACGCGCCCCGGAGAGGCCTCCCTGCGGCTGGTGGCCCGAGGTGGGAGCTACACCGACGCCCTGGATCGCACGCTGACCGTGGCTCCCCGCGGCTTCCCGCGCGTCGAGGGAGGCACGGTGACCCTCGACGGCGACGTGACGCGCGTGGCCCTGGACCTGCGCGGCGCCCTGCCCGACTCGCTGTCGGCCGAGGTGCAGCTCGCCCCTGGCCCCGCTGGCCTCATGGAGGGTCTCGAGGGGCTGGTACGGCAGCCCCACGGGTGCTTCGAGCAGACGAGCGCCACGAGCTATCCGAACCTCCTCGTCTATCGGTACCTCCTGCAGTCCGGCACCGATCCCGCCACCCTGCGCCAGGTGCGCGAGACCGTGCGCCAGGGGGCGGACCGCCTGATGACCTTCGAGACCAAGTCCGGTGGGTTCGAGTGGTTCGGCCGGGCCCCCGGCCACGTGGCCCTCACCTCCTACGGACTGCTCCAGTTCGTGCAGCTGAAGCGCACGCTGCCGAGCTTGCACCCCACCGTGGTGGACCGCATCGCCGACTGGCTGCTTCAGCGGCGCGACGGGACCGGGGGCTTCCGCGCCACCAAGCAGCGAGCGCTGCACAGCTGGGACCAGGATCCGCTGCTGGCGGATCTGTACGCCACCTGGGCCCTGGTGGAGGCTGGCCGCGCCGAGGAGCTGGCCACGGAGCTGGGGCGTCTCGAGGCGCTGGTAGCGGACCACGACGATCCCTACGTGCTCGCCGTCGCCACCTTGGCCTCGAGCGGCCCGCGGCGTGCCACCGCGCAGCTGGGTGCACAGCGGCTGCTCGCGCTGCGTCGCTCCGATGGCAGCCTGCCCGCGCCCGCGAATACCATCACCCACAGCGGTGAGCGAGATGCGACCGTGGAGACCACGGCGCTGGCCGTGCGCGCATTCGAGGCGCTCGGACACCACGACGCCGCCGACGCGGGCCGACGCTGGCTGGCCGCTCAGCGCCGCCCGGGCGGCACCTGGGGCGCCACCCAGGCCACGGTGCTCGCGCTGGAGGCGCTGCAGGGCTGGCCCAAGGCTCCGAGCGCGCCGATCCGCGTGACCTTGGACGGCACCCCCTCACGCCCGCTCGCGTTCCCACAGGGGCTCACACCCGCCCGCCTGCCGCTCGCCGTCACGCCCACGCTCCGTCGGGTGAGCCTTGTGGGCGAGGCAGGCAGCACCGCCACCGTCAGCGCCCGCTTCACCACCGAGGCGTTGCCCGAGTCCACCGGTCCCCTCACGCTCGAGGTGACCGTCGCCGACGGACCTCACCAGGCCGGCGACGCCGTGCGCCTGACGGCCGTGATCCACAACACCTCCGACCAGGCCGTGCCCACCCCCGTGGCCCGCATCGGCATTCCAGCCGGCCTGTCCGTGGCTCCGTGGCAGCTCCGGGAGCTGCTCGATCGCGGGGTGGCGGCCTTCCTCGAGGTGGAGGATGGTGCCGTGATCGCCTACTGGGACGGACTGGAGCCCGACCAGGAGGTGGCCGTTCCCCTCGACCTGCAGGCGGAGCTCGTCGGCCACACCAAGGGGCTGGCATCGTCGGCCTGGCCCTACTACGACCCCGACGCCCGGACCTGGGCGCACGGTGTGGAGGTGGAGGTCGCGCGGCCCAGCGCACCGTGAGACCCGCCTCCACCGACCCGGAGTACCATGCCACCGGAGGTGGACGTGGCGAGCTGGCCCATCGAGGTGGCGGTCCCCGTGGCCTGGGGTGATCTGGACGCCTTCGGCCACGTCAACAACACGGTGTTCTTCCGGTGGTTCGAGACCGCACGCATCGCCCTGTTCCGCGAGCTCGGCATGCTCGAGCGCATGGAGCGCGACGGCGTGGGCCCCATCCTCGCTCGCACCCACTGCGACTTCCGCAGCCCCGTGAGCTTCCCCGACACCCTCCGTGCCCGCACCGCCATCACCCGTCTGGGTCGAACCTCCTTCGTGATGGCCTACGAGGCCTGGTCCGACGAGCAACAGGCCGCCGTGGGCGTGGGCGAGGGGGTCATCGTGCAGGTCGACTACGGCACGGGCGACAAGGTGCCCCTCGACGAGGCCCTTCGCAACGCGTTGACGGGATTAATGAAACGCCCGCCCGATTAAGGTTCTCGTCGCTCGGTCGCGCCCTAGGGTCCGAAGAGACCCAGGGAGACCCATGCTCATCGCCTCACTCGTGGCGGCCACGTCGGCCGCTGCACCCCTTCCGCAGGGTGAGCTACAAGCCCGCACCCCCGCCTCGTGGCTCCGCATCTGCGAGACGGGCCCGGATCACGGCCTGCCGTGCAACGACGACGCCGACTGCTCGGGCGGCTCTGTCTGCACCGATCGCAATCGGCTCGATCTGGTGGTCGCGGTGGACTTCGTCGCCACCCCCACCCAGCTGGCCCACGTGGAGTCCTTCGTGGTGGAGACGTCGGAGGCCTTCTTCGACGCCACCGACGGTCAGTTCCAGATCCGGTTCGCGGAGATCGTGAACAACGCAGCCCCCACCCTGACCGCCGACGTCCGCATCCTGCCCGCCTTCTGCACCCAGGGAACGAACCTCGGCCAGCCCTGCCACGGCCCGTCGGACTGTACCGATCCGCCGAACGTCACCTGGGGTTCCTGCGGCTACATCCCGACGGCGGCGCCGGGAGGGTGGCAGCTCCCCAACGGGGACTTCACCGTCACCATGGACAAGCTCGACGGGCTGCAGACCGATCCGTACTGGGCGAGCGCAGATCGCGGGCACTTCGGCGCCCACGAGCTGGCCCACCTGGTGTTCGAGGTGCGCGACGAGTACAAGAACGGCCTCGAGTGCCCGGTGGTGGAGCTGGCGGGCGAGCCCCGGTGCCTGATGTCCCACCCCGATGGCTTCCCCGGCGACTACGAGCTGTGCTGGGGCGAGACCACGCCCGGCGACCCTCCGATCACGACCGCGGGCAACCACGACCCGAGCCCAGGCAACGCGCAGCACGCCTACCACGGGCACTCCTGCTGGGATCAGGTGGCCTGGGCGTTCCCGGACGTGGCCACGGCCCCCGCCTCGGGACCCGATCCACAGTCCAACGGCAGCGTTCACGAGCCCGTCCTGATCTTCCACACCGATGGAAGCCCGCAGGTGATGCTCGTGCTCGACACCTCGGGCTCCATGGCGCTGGAGGCGCCGTCGCGCCTGGAACGGCTGCAGGCCGCCGCCCACAACGTGATCCTCGCCGCCGAGGGGGAGACGAGCCTGGGCATCGTGTCGTTCTCCACCGACGCCGACCCCTCCCTGCATCCGTACAAGGGGCTGGGCGTGCCGCCGCTCGGTGGCTCGTCGGCCTGGGGCAACGTGGTGGACACCCTGATTCCAGCAGGGGCCACGCACATCGGAGACGGACTGGCCCGCGCGAAGAAGCTGCTGGACACGAGCTCCGCGACGGGTCCCCGCTCGGTGGTGTTGATGACGGACGGGCTCAACAACCAGCCCCCTCCACAGACCAAGGCCGACGCGGACCTCGCCGCCACCCTTCAAGATCTGGAGCAGGCGGGCATCGTGGTGAACGTCACCTGCACGGGTGCCGACGTGGGTCTGGGCTCCCAGTGTGCCTCCATCGCCGCCGCCACGGGTGGGACCTACCAGACCGCGGACGCCCCGGCGGATCAGGCCATGTCCACGGGCCTGCAGGAGGCGTTCTTCGACCTGTTCCAGCACGCCACGGGGCAGGCACCGGTGTCCACATCCGCTGCAGACCTGGGCGAAGATCTGGCGCACGAGCTGTGGATCGACGAAGGCTCCGACGTCGCCACCTTCCTGGTGATGTGGAGCGGAGAGGAAGCCCCCGAGGTGCGGGTGACCAGCCCCGACGGACGGGAGCACGACACCCGGCCGCTGGTGGGAGGCGCCATGGTGCGCGTGGACGAGCCGCAGACGGGCACCTGGCAGGTGCAAGTCGACGCCACCGATCCAGACGAACACGCCATGGCCCGCGCCTACGTGTCGAACCGCGCCCAGACGCTGCGAGGCGCGGTACGCCATCGCATCGTGGAGCTGGGGGAGCCGCTGCACGTGCTGGTCACACCACGCGGGGCCCACGCGGCGCTCACCCACGACACGCCTCTGCTGGCCGAGGTGATCCGTCCCGACGGTGTCGTCCACACCATCGAGATCGACGATCTGGGATCCGACGGCGCGGGCACCGATGCCATCGCCAAGGACGGCGTCTTCGCTGGCGTATACGGAGAGACAGACGTGGCCGGCACCTACACCTTCGTCGTGTCCCACCGCTTCGAGGAGTGGACGACGGCTCCGGGTGAGCACGATCAGGCAGAGGCCGTGGCCCCGCTGTTCGAGCGGGAGGTCCGGATCACCGGCGTGGTGGTGGATCCGACGGCGAAGCCCGGTCACCCCGAGGATGGCCGGCAGCTGAAGCGCCACGCCGACGGCGAAGCTCCGGCAGAGGACACCGTGCTCGGCTGTGGCTGCGCCACGGGCGCTGCCGGAGGGGCGAGCACGACCCTCGCCCTCCTCTTGGGTCTGGCCTGGCGCCGACGTCGCCGCTGAGAACGCATCAGGCAGGCACGGCCGACGGCTCCCCGACTCCAGCGCGGCCGATGAGCCAGGCGTCGATGGCGAAGGCCGTGTTCATCACGAACACCGAGGCGAACATCACCGTGTAGGACTGCGGCGCCACGCTCTGGATCGACAGCTCCACCCAGGTCAGCCCGATGACGCCGGCCAGCCAGAGCAGCGACAGCCCCACTCGGTGACCGAGCACCAGGTAGCCAGCACCCGGAAGGAAAAAGTTCAGGAGGGTGGCGATCCAGACTTTCAACATGAGTGCCTCCGTTCGTTTCGGCACTCACCATGTGCTCTGGCACAACCTCCTCGGCCTTGTTCCACCATCCGGAGGACTTGACCCATCGTCCGCCTTGAGTGCCACGAGCACGACGTAGCGTCATGATGTGGGAGGAGGAGCCACATGGACGCCTTGTCCCACGTGCTGACCACCGTTCGACTCGAGGCCGGCGTGTTCTCGCGCGCCCGGCTCACCGCCCCCTGGGGCGTACACAGCGAGCGGCTCGGCCACGGGCTGTTCCACGTCGTGGTGCGCGGTGCTGGCGAGATCCGGCGACCCGGTGCTCCGACCGTGCGCTACCGGGCCGGAGATCTGCTGGTGCTCCCACGGGGCGACGAGCACGTGATGGCTTCGGACTCGGAGGCCTCCCCTCGCCCCCTGCCCGCGTTGCCGTCGGAGCCCGGGGAAGACGGGATTCCGTGCGTGCACCACGGCGGCGACGGCTCCGAGACGATGCTGCTGTGCGGAACCTTCCGCGTGCACCCCGCGGCGCAGGCCTTCCTCACCGGGCGACTTCCCGATCTGCTCCACGTGCAGCCGAAGCTGGACGCGACGGCCACCTGGCTCGACGCCTCGCTGCGGCTGCTGACGGCGGAGCAGCTGGAGCGCGCACCGGGCTCGGCGGCGCTGTCGGCACGCCTGGCGGAGATGCTGTTCGTGCAGGTGCTGCGGGCGTTCGCGCGCGATCGCGCCGAGGGCGCGGGGTGGCTTGGGGCCCTGTTCGATCCCCAGCTGGGTGGCGCACTGGCCGCCGTCCACGCCGATCCCACCGCGAGCTGGACGGTGGCGAGCCTGGCGCGCCGGGCGGGGATGAGCCGCAGCGTGTTCTTCGAGCGGTTCAAGGAGGTGGTGGGGGAAGCGCCCACGGCCTACCTCACGCGCTGGCGGATGGTGGTGGCGCGCATCGCGCTGGCGGAGGGCAGCAGCCTCGCCGAGGCGGCGAGCCGCTCGGGCTACGGCTCCGAGGCGAGCTTCTCGAGGGCCTTCAAGCGTGCCCTGGGGGTGGCCCCCGGCGCGTGGCGCGCCTCGACCTGTGCGGCCTGATCACGTGGCGCGCTCGTACAGCCGATAGCGCCGGTACACCTGCATGCCAGCGCCCTCCACCACCGCGCGCATGGGTCCGTTGCGCTCGTCGATCACCGAGGCCTCGAGCCGCGTGTAGCCTGCCTGCTGCACCCCCTCGATCACCTGGTCCACCAGCAGCGCGTGCAGGCCCGTGCCCCGGTACTCGGGCAGCACGCCGATCAGCTTGAAGGAGGCCGTGCGGATCCGCCGCGAGGCTCGGGCGGCGGCCAGCCACCCCAAGGGCAGCACCCGCCCGCGCATGGGCTGGATCGCCTCGTTGAGCTCGGGGAACGTGGCAGCGAACGCCACGGGCTCGCCGTGCACCGTGGCCAGCTGCAGCAGCCGGGGATTGGCGACGGTCAGGTAGGTCCGCCCGATGGCCA
>JAHQVJ010000027.1 GCA_019634415.1 Myxococcales bacterium | reverse complement strand
TCGTAGGGGTAGTAGTAGCAGCCCGTGTCGGCCGTAGTGAGGGCCGTGTCGAAGCAGGGCCCGTAGTACGGAGGCGGCGGGTAGTAGTTGCAGCCGGTGTCCTCGTAGGAATCCGGCGGGGTCGTGCCGGTGCCCGTGTCGATCGCGGTGTCGGGGCCGGTGTCCGCGTCTGCATCGGTGTCGGCGTCGGCGTCGGCATCGGCATCGGCATCGGCATCGGCGTCGGCGTCGGCGTCGGCGTCGGCGTCGGCGTCGGCGTCGGCGTCGGCGTCGGCGTCGGCGTCCGCATCCGCATCCGCATCCGCATCGGAGTCGGTGTCTGCATCCGTGTCGGTGTCGGAGTCCGCATCGGCGTCCGCGTCGGCGTCGGTGTCGACGTCCTCCACCACGTCGGTGTCTTCAGTCTTGTCGGCGTCTGCGTCGCCTACGCATGCGCTGACGAACAGCGCAAACCACAGCACTCGATACATATGGACCCCCCTCATTCGCGTGCCCGCGCACCCCCTTATGTGTGCATCCCCCTCGCCGCGATCACATTTCCTTGGCATCTCGTGATGAGGTGCTTTGGGCCTGGATTTGGAGAGGTCACGTAGCTGTGCACGGGCGGCGCGGGCGGCGTGTCGGGTCTGGAGGTGGTTGCTCACGTGGCAACACCCGACAGATGGGCCCCGTGCCTTCCACGAAGAACCGGGGTTGTCGTCGCGGAAGGCAACAGGGGCCGCAAAGGGAGTCGTGGCCGCGCCTAGGGCATGCCCGTGTCGGCCGACGCCGAGTCGCACTCGTAGGGATTGTACGGCTTGTAGGGGTAGTTGTAGCAGCCCGTGTCGGCCGTGGTGAGGGCTGTGTCGTAGCAGCCGTACGGCTTGTAGGGGTAGTTGTAGCAGCCCGTGTCGGCCGTGGTGAGGGCTGTGTCGTAGCAGCCTGGGTTGTACGGCTTGTAGGGGTAGTTGTAGCAGCCCGTGTCGGCCGTGGTCAGTGCGGTGTCGAAGCACCCATAGGGCTTGTAGGGGTAGTTGTAGCAGCCCGTATCGGCCGTGGTGAGGGCTGTGTCGTAGCACCCGTACGGCTTGTACTTGTACGGGTTGTAGCCGTCGTTGCAGCCCGAGTCGCCCGAGTCGGTCGGCATGCCCGTGTCGGCGTCGGCGTCGGAGTCGGTGTCCGCATCGGCATCGGCGTCGGCGTCGGCATCCGCGTCGGTGTCTGCGTCCGTGTCCTCGTCGACGTCGATGTTGTTGGTCGTCGTCTCGTCCGTCTTGGTGTCGGTGCCCGTGACGTCACCGGTGCACGCGGCCAGCGCGAGGCTGGTCCAGACCAATGTGCGCATCGTGGATCCTCCTTTCCGCACAAGATGCGAGAGGCGCCCAGATCGGATCGAGTTTTTTTACTGGACGTCGACAGTCTGGATCGTCGAGGCGCGCGATCTGGTAATGAAAGGAGGCGATGGGGGACCGGGCATGCATGACTCTCGTGCTGTGGGGGCTTGCGTGCACCGAGCCCGAGGTGAGCTCACAGGGGGACGCCTCGGTGGGCTCGCTTCTCCAGTTCTCGCTCCCTGATCAGGCAGGGCGCAACCTGTCGTTGTCGGACCTGTCCGGCACCCCGACGGTGATCGACGTCTCGGCGGTGTGGTGCCTGCCGTGTCAGGAGGTCGCGCGCACGCTGCAGTCCTTCGCGGACGAGGTGGGCGACGCTGCAGGCGTGGACGTGGTCACGGTCCTGGTGGAGGACCTGCAGACCCAGCCTCCCACGGTGGAGGTGGCCGCGGCGTGGGCGACCGAGTTCGGGTTGGCGTTGCCGGTGCTGGCGGACGTGCGCCAGGCGCAGCGGGATCGCTGGGAGCTGGGGCAGTGGCCCACCACGGTGGTGGTGGACGGGGCGGGGATCGTGGTGGCGCGCCACGATGGCGACGTGCCCGAAGACGTCCTCCGACGTCAGGTCCTGGAGGCGCGATGAGCTGGATCTGGAGTCTGTCGTGGCTCGTGGGGTGTGCCGACGATCGCTGTGCCGTGGTTCCCGAGGGGCCGGCCGATCCCATCACCTACCTGGGGATCTACGACGGGCCGTTCTTCAGCGAGCTGCAGGACGTGCACGTGGTGGGGGACCTCGCGTGGTTCTGCACGGGCGTGAAGGGGCTCAACGCATACGACGTGTCGGACCCTCGAGCCATGACGGAGGTGGGCTCCATCGGCTTTCGCGAGGGAAACGAGCGGCAGCCTCGCTGCCAGCACCTCGACGTCTCCGACGACGGCTGGGTGTACGCCTCGGCTCTGGGGGCCGACCACCAGCCCACCACCTTCCTGTCGGTGGCGGACGCGCGGCAGCCGGAGCTGCTGCACGAGGAAGCCGCCTACGTGCTCACGGAGACCGTGGCGGCACCCACCGTGGACGGTGACCGCCTCTGGCTCGCCGCCCATGACGACGGCGTGCTCCTGTACGACCGCGACGGACCGCTGCTGGTTCGCGTGGGTCATGTGACCGAGGGCCTGCACAACGCCTGGCGCGTGCTCGTCCACGATGGGCTCGCCTACGTCGCCGACGGAGAGGCGGGCCTCGCTGTCGTGGACGTGGCCGCGATGGCGGTGGTGGCATCGGTGTCCACGGGGGGTGGGGCCGCCAAGGACCTGGTGCTGCACGATGGGTACCTCCTGGTGGCGGCAGGCGCTGCGGGGCTCGCGGTGATCGACGTCGACGAGCCGCTGCAGCCGCAGGTCGTGGCGCTGGTGGACACGCCTGGGTCGGCGGTGGCCGTCGACGTCGACGAGCGCGGCGTGGCGCTGGTGTCGGACTGGGCGGAGCTGCGTGCCTTCGACGTGACGGATCCGCGGCAGCCGCAGCCCCTGGGCCACGAGCCGTTGTTCGGTGGCGCCGACGGGACCACGCGGTCGCTCGGCGTGGCGGCCGCACCTGGCGGGGTCTTCGTGAGCGGGAACTGGAGGGGGCTGCAGGCCTACGGGGTGCATCCCGAGCGGCGGGCGCCGGATCTGCAGGTGGACCCGCCCGTGGTGCACCTGGCGCGCACCGCCCGTGGCGAGACGTCCACGGCGCTGCTGCAGCTCGTCAACGGCGGCAATGCTCCGCTCACGCTGAGGGGTGCATCGTCGTCTATGGGGCGGCTGGACGTGGAGCGGGTGTCGGGCGTGCTCGCGCCGGGCGACGCCTTGCGGGCGCTGCTCACCTTCTCGCCGCGGCGGGATTCGCCCTTCGAGGCCGTGGTGCGCTTCGCCAGCGACGATCCCGACACGCCGGAGCTGTGTGTGGACGTGAGCGCCAATCCCGCGCAGCTGTCGGTGGGGGACGTCGTCCCCGAGTCCACCTTCTTCGGCCTCGACGGATCGCCTCTGCCCCTCTCCGAGCTCCGCGGCGCACCAGTACTGCTCGCCTACTTCGCCACGTTTTGACCCGTCTGCAGTCTGGAGTTTCCAGACCTCGACGTGATGGCGCAGGATCTGGCGGACACGGGCGTGCAGGTGGTGGGGGTGGCACCCGCCAACGAGGACGTGGCCACGGTGGGCAACTTCGTGGACCAGACGGGGGTGACCTTTCCGATCGTGTGGGACGACCAGTCGCTGCGAGGGCAGATCGAGTGGCCGGCTGGGATCTCGCCCTACCCGCGACAGGTGGTGCTCGATGGGGAGGGGCGCATCGTGTACGTGGCCACCGAGCACCGCGACGCCGCACTGCGCTCCGCCATCCGGCGTGCGGCAGGAGCGCCGTGAGCCTTGCTAAGCTCATGGCTCCTCGTGGAGGCGACGTGCGTGCAGAGGTGGTCGATGACGAGAGCCTGGAGGAGGCCCGGGGCCTCCCGCTCACCACACGGTTCCAGCTGGGATCGCGCATCGAGCCGGTGCAACACGCGTTCCTGAAGCTACACGGCTTCCTCGTGTTCGATCAGGTCGCCACGTCCGAGGAGGTGCAGCTGCTCCTCGACGAGGCCGAGCGCGTGCAGCAGCGGCTGCTCGACGAGCGCCGCGAGCAGGTCTTCGGCGTGCCCGTGTGGGTCGGTCGCGATCCCGACGGGGGACCCTTCCTGCAGCGCCTCGCCTTCACCTCCGTGTTCAGCGACGCCATCCATGCGTTCGTGCGGGATCCGCGGTTCGAGCCCCTGCGGCAGCTCGTCGGCCAGGACGCGCGCATCGGCGACCGCGAGAAGGACGGGGTGGTGCTCAACCGCTACATCAACGGCGAGGGCAGCCTGCGGCCCGGCGTCGGCTGGCACACCGACGGGCTGCGCGACGTGTTCTACAACTGGCGCATGCCCCTGCCTCAGCTCAACGTCGGCCTGCACCTCACGCGCGTCGGCTCGGAGGACGGGGGCCTACGGATCCTGCCCGGCACCCACACCCAAGGGCTGTTCCACACCTTGTTCCGCAAGGCCTACTTCGTGTCCCAGAAGCCCGATCCGAACGAGATCGTCGTGCAGACCGAGCCCGGTGATCTCACCGTGCACGACGGGCGGCTGTGGCACCGCGTGGCCCCCAGCCCCAAGGAGGGGTGGGACTCCATGCGCGTGTCCATGTACGTGCCCTACGTCACCGACCGCTATTCGCCCAAGTCCGAGGACACCAAGCCGCTGCTCTACCACCGGGTGTTCGACGCCGTGATGCGCGCCCGGCGGCGCCGATCCGAGCGGGATTCCGGCCGGTCGATGTGATAGCAGGAGCGCCCAGCGGAGGGCCGACAGCCCTGTCGTAGGGGGTGGTGTGCGGCGGGCAGACAAGGCGGTGCGGATCCAGGAGATCCTGAGACAGCTCTATCCACAGACTCCCATCCCCCTCGACCACACCGACCCCTACACGCTGCTCTGTGCCGTGATGCTGTCGGCCCAGACCACCGACAAGAAGGTCAACGAGGTCACGCCCACGCTCTTCGCCCGCGCCTCCACGCCCGCGGCCATGGCCGTGCTCGAGGTGGAGGAGATCCGCACCATCATCCGGCAGATCGGGCTCGCACCGCGCAAGGCCCGATCGCTGAAGGGGCTGTCGCAGATGCTGCTGGATCTGCACGACGGGGAGGTTCCCGCCGACTTCGAGGCCCTCGAGGCGTTGCCCGGGGTGGGGCACAAGACGGCCAGCGTCGTGATGGCTCAGGCCTTCGGGGTGCCTGCCTTCCCAGTCGATACGCACATCCATCGTCTCGCCGATCGATGGGGACTGTCGGACGGCAAGAACGTGGTGAAGACCGAGCGTGATCTGAAGCGAGTGTTTCCCCGCGAGCACTGGAACGATCTGCATCTGCAGATCATCTTCTTCGGCCGGGAGTACTGCCCGGCGCTCTACCACGACCTGACGGAGTGTCCGATCTGTAGCTGGGCAGCCACCAAGAAGCGGATCCGCGAGGAAGCAGCGCGCGGCGGCAGGCGGCGCTCGTGAGCAGCGAGCACCCCATGCCGCCGGGTCGTCTCGGCATGGTGTTGCCCGGCGGAGCCGCGCGCGGCGCCTACGAGGCGGGCGTGCTGCGCTACCTGTTCTGCGAGCTGCCCAAGAACCTCGGCTACGCGCCGTGGCCCGACATCGTGGCGGGGACCTCGGTGGGGGCGCTCAACAGCGCCTTCGTGGCGGGGCGCGACGCCGAGGGCGTGCAGTGGCTGTCGCAGACCTACCGCGACCTCGAGATCCCCGACGTGTACGGAATCACCTACGCCGACATGTTTCGCACCATCCGTGATGCCTTTCGCGACGAGGCGTTTGCATTCGCCGATCCCGAGCCGTTGCAGCGCTTGGTGTTCAGTCACTTTCCTCGCAAGAAGATCCGCAAGGCCATCGACGAGCAAGGCGCCATCTGGATCGTCGGCGCCACCGACCTGCGCACGGGCTTTCAGGTCTTGTTCGTGGACATGAAGGGTCCGCCCCATTGGACTCCGCGGCCGGGGGTGTACATGGTGCACACCCAGATCCGCTCCATCCACACGCTCGCGAGCGCGTCGCTGCCGCTGCTGTTCCCTCCGATCCGCGTGGGCGACAGACTGCTGGTGGATGGTGGGCTGCGCATGAACACGCCGCTGCGTCCGGTGATCCGGGCAGGGGCGGACCGCGTGATCCTGGTGAGCCTGAAGCGGCAGTCGCAGGACACGGTTCGGGTGGAGCAGTCGCCGAACCTGCCCTTCTTGGTCGGCAAGACGCTGAACGCGCTGATGCTGGACCCGATGGAGCAGGATCTGTTCGATGCGGGTGAGATGAACGCGCTGATCGAGTGGGGCACGGAGCACTTCGGTGCGGAGTTCGCGCGGAAGCTGCATGCAGAGCACGGTCGGCGCGAGGTGGACGTGCTCTTCATCGCCCCCACGGTGGACGTGGGCGAGATCGCAGCGTCGATCTATGCAGAGCGACCGCCAGTGGTGCGCGGGGCGCTGGGTGCCTTGCTGAATCGTGCGGCGGGGGCGGAGGGGCCAGATGCGGACTTGCTGTCGTATCTGTACTTCGACAAGGAGTACACGGGCGCCCTGGAGCAGCTGGGCTTCGAGGACGCCAAGAAGCAGGAGGAGGCGATCGTGAAGGTGGTGGCGCCCGACATGTGAGCGGTGGCGCGAGGTGGCTGTGGCCGGGATTGTGCGCATTCGGTCGTGGAGCTGCGCACAGGTTTGGTCACACGGCGGCAGGAGCCTCAGCCACCGGGCTGAGAGGTTGATCGAGTGACGGATCACCCTCTATTCAATCATGGGTTGTTGCAACGGAAGGGCTTGCTCATCGGTACGGCTCCGTCCTCCGACCGAGCTCGAGCACGATACCCCCGACGATGGTAGAAATCCGCGGCGTTGGGGCTTGCATCGAGCTTCGCCATCTCGAACCCGGCAGCTCGAATCAGGGCCTCGGCCTTGTCCAGGAGCAACGATCCCAGCCCCCCCTGGCTCCATCGGGGCCCGACGTACAGCCCTCGGATCTCGTCCTCACAGACCTCCACCCAACCCGCGACGACACTGCCCACCTCGACGACCCAGGTCTCGTGCGCGTGGATTGCACGCTCGATGCGAGCTGGGGTCGCCGAATCGGCCCATTGCCTTGCCTGGACGTGTCCCAGCGCAGTGCTCGCGAGGCCCCCGATGGCCTCCCGCCGGACCCGCGCCAGATCCTGGGCATCCGTGGGCAAGGCCGCTCTCGGGGTGGGATTCGGGGCCGCGGTGCTTCCTAACCGATGTAGGCTGTGGGCCGGAGGGGCCGTGAAGCTGTGGTCGAGCGTCGTGTTCGGTGTCGGCGCGGCCATGGTGCCCAGCGGCAGGTGCTCGGTTCTGCAGGCTCCAGAGCCCACCGAGCCTTGCATGCTCGTGGCGTCCGCCCAGGCGTTCGCCGGAGACGAGGCCACCGATTGCGGTCACGTCTTCGGCGACCGGCCGATTCCCGCAGCCGAGGTCTGGGACTGCGCGGAGGAGCACCTGGATGCCGGCGAGGGCTTCCTTGTCACGCACAGGCGTCAGGCGGGTGGGTGCATCTCTGGGCTGGATCGCCCACCTCAGGTTCCCGAACGCCCCACCGACGTGGCCCTCGTCGGGCTCGAAGGCCGCCTCTACGCCGCTAGCCCCGCCGACGAAGGCATCGTGGCCGTCGATGTGACGGAGGTGGACATCAGAACGGTGCTGCGTGCGGGACGCCCCTTTTCCTTCACTCCGTCTCGCGTCGTGGAGATCTGCACGCCCGAGACGGGCCACACTCGTCGGTGGCTGAAGGGACCCTGATTGCTGGGGCGCGATTGTCTACCGTGGACTGTATGATCGGGCCATGCTCCCCCTACTGTCCTGGGCCGTTCTCAGCGGCTGCAACTCCTCCTCCGCCGTCCTCACGGTGGTCCCCAACGTCGACGTGGACTGGTGGCCCGGAGAGGCCCCCCTGATCAGCGGCGGTGAGATTGCCCTCGGGATGACCTCCACCGTCGACGTCGCACCCGTGCCCGAGGGGGCGGAGGTCCACCTCTACGCCAGCACCCTGGGCGAGGGACGGGGGCCCTGCGACTGGCCCACCGGCATGTGTGCGGAGATCCTCGAGCCGCAGCTCGTCGCCACCCAGGTCAGCGACGAGCGCGGGCAGGTCCGCTTCAGCCTTCAGGGCAGCGACTTCGAGCCCGGCGCCATCGCCTGGCAGGCCCTCGTGCTGCACCCCGAGCTCGACGGGGTGGCCGCCCGCACCGAGGCGCTGGCGCGGCACGTCGCCCTGCCTCCCGAGCAGGCCGCCACCACCTTCGTGGAGGCCAGGCGAGACGAGATCGGGCTGGTGCAGACCGTGACCTCCGGCAACACCCACACTGGAGGGGTCGCCTTCGTCGATCTCAACGGAGACCACTGGCCCGATCTGTACGTGTCGAATGGTGCAGGCTTCGACAACTATCTGTACCGCAACGATGGCGACGGCACCTTCACCGACATGAGCGAGGCCGTGCGCAAGCCCGAGGGCAACATCGAGTGCGCTGGCGTGAAGGTCGCCGACATCGACAACGACGGCGACCTCGACCTCATCGTGCCCGTGGACAACCCCACCGTCATGATCTCGTCGGTGGCGCAGCGCTACGACGGCGGGCCCAACCTGCTGTTCGTCAACGAGGGGGGGCTGACCTTCCGAGCCGACCCCGTGGGCGAGGCAGAGCGGGCCGGGATCACCGATCCGCTGGGGCGTCGCACCTCGTCGGCCTCGGTGGCGGACTACGATCTCGACGGCTGCATCGATCTGTACCTCACCAACTGGGCCATGGCGGCGCTCCCCGCCGGCGACAACGTGGACCGGCTGCTGCATGGCGACTGCGACGGCACCTTCACCGACGTCACCGACGAGATGGGGGTCGACGGAAAAGGCCGCGACGGGCTCGTGGGCTTCTGGTGGGACGCCGATCACGACCGCTACCCCGAGCTGTACGTCGGCAACAACTCCGACCGCGACGACAAGCCCGACTTCGATCCCGACGACGTCTTCTACAAGAACGAGGGCGGCACGCTGGTGGAGTGGACCGACAACCCGAACCCCATCGGAGGGGATGCGTTCGCCGCTATGGGCGTCGACATCGCCGACATCGACGCCGACGGGGAGTGGGATCTGTACATCACCGACGTGTGGAAGCTGCCGCCGTCGCCGAAGGGCAACGTGCTGTACCGCGGGCAGCCCGGCGGGGTGCTCTCCGCCAATGCCTGCTGGGAGGCTGGCCTGTGCTTCGGCTACAGCTCCTGGCCCATCAACTTCGAGGACTTCGACCACGACGGCTGGATCGATCTGTGGGTGGGCTCCACGAATCGCGACAAGCCGGATCTGCTCTTCATCAACGACGCCGACGGCTCCGGTCGGTTCGTGGCCCACCGCCAGCACGGCTGGACGGGCCACGTGGCGCGCGGAGGTACCACCGCAGACTACGACGGCGACGGCGACATGGACATCTTCCTCTTCGTGGACGGGGGCGTGCCCTCCACGCTGTTCGTCAACCAGCTCCTCGACGCCGACGACCCTCCCGACGACCAACACTGGATCGAGCTGAAGCTCGTGGCCACCCGCAGCAACCGCGCTGCCATCGGGGCCGTGGCGCGGCTCGAGGCCGACGGCGTGCCCCTCATGCGCCGCGTGACCGGAGGCGACTCCACCCACAGCCACCGCATGCTCACGCTGCACTTCGGACTCGGAGCCGACGACCACGTGGAGCGCGTGGAGATCACCTGGCCACGCACCGGCGCCGTTCAGGTAGTGGAGGATCTGCAGGCCGATCGCTTCTGGCTGATCGACGAGGACGCCGGGAAGGTGGAGCACGCCTTCGTGGGCGCGATCGCCACCTACGACGCCAGCGCCGAGGAACTCACCGTGCGCACGGCCTCCAACTACGGCGGCCGCGCGCGGATCGAGGCCCTGGGCCTGGGGCCACTGATCTACGACGCCGCCACCGTGAGCTACGGCGCGACCTTCGACGGCGTGACCAAGCCGCCGACCGATGTCCACCTGAGTCCGGATCTTGGGGATACCCTGTTGGTTCCAGTGAATCGCTGATCCGATCGGAACCGGATCGGGTGCGCCTGGTCACTGGGAGACGGGGGTGATGGCATGACGCACATCGGCTGGGCCGCGTGGTGGACGGTGGGACTCTCGGCGCAGGCGGTGCCGCCCGGGGAGGTGCACGACGTGCCCGCCATCGGTGCGCTCGTGGAGCTGAACGACGACGCGGTCCTGGCACTGCAGCACGTGGGCTGTGCGCTTCACGATCCCGCGCGCAGTGCCGAGGCGGTCCTCGCGCTGCAGCAGATCGGCACGGCGCCCGCGGTGCATGCCCTCGTCCAGATCGCGGACTGCGCCGCCGACGAGGACCCCCGAGTCCACGAGTGGGCCGTGCAGGCGGCGGCCGCCGTCACGTCGGATCCGCTGGACCTCGTGGTGCTGTACGAGCAGCACGAGGCGTTCCCCGCGGTGCTGGAGCCGGTGCACGCCCGAGCGGTCTCCTTCGTCGAGGCGGGGGAGTGGTCCCTTCGACACTGGCTGGCGGCACCCGGCTCCGGCCTCGCCCAGGCCCTCGCCGAGAGCCATCCCGATCTCGTCCCGGTGCGGGGGCTGTGCCGCGCCGTGGCGGGGCACGCGAGCCCGGGCGCGCAGGTGCGCGCCGCCGACGTCCTGCTCCGACTGCCCGTGGGGCATCCAGGTCTCGGCGATGCGCTGGTCGAGGCGCATCGCTTCGACCCATTGGCCGAGCCACCGAGCTGGCCCGTGGGCCCGCAGGTGGCGCGCTTCACGCTCCCGCCTTCCCACGCCCGGCCCCTCGCGAGTGCGCTCGTCGCCTGGCTACTGGCCAGCGAGTCGCAGGCCCCCGGGGCGCTGGCCGAGGCGGCGTGGTCCTTCGTGGACCCAGCCGAGCAGCGCCTCGGACGACCGCAGGGCACGGCGGACTGGCTGCACCTGTGGGCGGCCTTCGAGACCCTCGAGGTGGTGGAGCAGCGGCTCCCGCTGCCCATGCTGCCGTCGGAGCTGCAGGCTGCGTGGGAGGACGAGATGCTGCTCCAGCGGGGGATCGCCACCCGCGACCGACACGCCATCGCAGCGGCGGCCACGGCTCCGTCGCCCATCCTGCGCACGCGGGCCCACCGGGCACTGCGCGCCTTTCGACCCGGGCCCCAACGTGGGGCGCTGCGGACCGCCTACCGCGACCTCGTGGCGGCACTCGACACAAACGCGGGGCCTCGCGCCTACCGCTCGGTGGCCTCCATCGTCTCCGAGGGCGGCGGCGTGACGCGCTGGCCCGACATCGCCCCCCTGGGGCATCAGCTGATCGAGCGCTATCTCTGGGCGGACCGCGTGGACGACTGGGGAGCGCTGAACACCTACGAGGACGCCCTGCTCGGCCTGCAGGATGCCTACGACGCCGGCCGCGGCACGGGCGGTTGCTGTGTGGACGGCTGGCTCGGCTGGCTCGCGACCGTGGACGGCCGCGACGAGGTGCGCGAGCGCCTGCGCCATCTCGGTCTGATGCGCATTCCTCACTTCCGTACCCTCGTTCGGTCGCGCCTTCGTTGAGTGGTAGGCTGGAGCTGGGGCAGATGACGGAGCGTGTCGATGCGACAGTTGTTTGGGTTGGCATTGTGTGTGGGGTGTGTGGGACAGACGGTGCCGACCACGACCATTCCCACCCGAGTGGATGATTCCGAGACGCCGGGCGAGCCTGCGGGAGAGGGACTCCTCTCGGGCCAGCTCACCACCGGTGAGGGCACCCCGGTGGCGGGGGCCTTCATCGAGCTGTGCCAGGGGTATTGGTGTCGAACCAGCACGACCGACGACGACGGCTTCTACGCCTACGACGAGGTGGAGGACGGTCCTCACAGCCTGTACTTCGTGCCGCCCACGGACTGGGTGGATCCCCACGCCGTGAGCTTCGTGCCCCTCGTGCTCACCGACGCGCAGGAGCGCGTGGTGGACGTGCCCATGTTGGCCGTGACCGATGCGGTCTCCCTCCCCACGGAGCCGACGGAGCTGGACGTGGGTGGCGGGTTGCTGCTGCAGGTGTCCGCTGCCGATCTGGAGCCCGACTTCTTCGAGCCCGCGCCGGATCGGATTGCCGCCCTGCAGCTCTCCGACACCCGTGTCCTTCCCGTCGACGGTGTGCCGGGCGAGGTCGTGGCGATGTGGTTCCTCGACCCGTGGGGTGCATCCGCTCCCGAAGGGCTTCCCCTGCGGGTGCGCAACCAGTGGAGCGCCCCCGACGGCACCTCCTTCCGCGTGTGGGTCGCATCGCGGTCCGAGCATGCCTGGATCGAGGCGGGATCGTTGCAAGCGTCTGGCGACGTGCTGACCGGGGATGCTCGGCTGCCCTGGCTCAACACCGTGGTGCTCACCAGGGACGAGGCATAGCCTCGACCTCGAGATCACGGCTCGGGTCCGGGCCGCGTGCCGCGTTGCTGCTACACTCGAGTGCTGCCAGGAGGCTGTCGTGTGGTGGGTCGTGTTGGCATGCTCGTCGGGCCCGACGATCACCTCGGTGAGCCCCTCGGAGGTGCTTCCGGGCGCCACGGTGCAGATCCTGGGCGAGGGCTTCGCAGAGGGTCTGACGGTGGTGGTGAGCCAGGAGTCCACCACCCATCCGCTCGGAGACGTGATCGTACGCGGGGCCATGGTGATCGAGGCGAGCCTTCCCGAGCAGATGGCTCCGGGATCCTGGATCGTGCGGGTGGACCAAGATGGATCTGTCGCTCGGCTCGAGCCCGGACTCACTGTGATGACCGTGGAGGAGGAGACTCCCTGTGGGGACCGGTGGCGCTCCACCCACAGCCAGGTCTCACGAGACCGCGAGGAGGTCGTGGTGGATCGATTCGGCCGCGACGAGGAGCGAGACATCCAGCGCATCGACTTCAGCGACGTCGCGGGGGTGGAGTACGAGCTGGTTCGGCTCTCCGACGACGAGCTGTGCTCCGTGGTCTACGTGCGACGCACCGATGGTCGGCGCCTCGCCATCGACAGCGACAAGAAGCAGAACCTGGCGACGCGGGCCTATCGTGTGGGCAATGCCCTTCGGAAGCCCACCACCGTCACCCGCGCCGATCTGCCCATCGACGACGATCCTCGGCCGGTCGAGCAGCACTGAAGCGACGCGCGTCGGTGTCGCTGCCACATGGGATGCATGGTTGACGCTGCAACCACACTCGATTTGCATCCGTCCAGGTCGTGCAAGTCCTTCCAGCAGATCCCTGGGTCAGTCGTCCACAGAGGTGACCGCGCCAGGGAGTACACATGAACGTCGCCACCTTGATTGTCGTCATGGCTTGCACCGACGGTAGCTCGAGGGCTAGCACGGAGCCGCCCGACCCCAGCCCCTCGTCGCCTTCGTCCACCACACCTACCGCTCCCGATCCTCCGTCGCGGCGCACGCTGGTGGTTCCCGAAGCACGCGGGTTGACGCTGGTGGATCTGGACGAGATGGAGCCGACGCTCACCCCCTGGACCGAGTGGATGCCCGACTGCAACGAGTGCGGCGGCGAGGGAGCCAGCGCCGATGGAGACGGACTCCTCGTCTCCCTCGTGGGCAAGGACGGCGAGGCCATCGCCAGGCTCGATGCAGACGGGCTCCTCGACTTTCGCGTGGATGGGTTTCGGTTCCCACACGACGTCATGCGTGATCCGGCCGACGACACCCTCATGGTGGTGGAGACCTTCGCGGATCGGGTGACCTGGATCGACGGCGCGGGCACCTCGGCCCTCCCCGTGCGCACGCTGGGCAAGGAGCATCCTCGCTTTCCACCGCTCCCGAACGGCGCGGACCGCTTCGAGCACGACGGCCGGAGCTTGCTGCTCCTGTCCCACCTCGGCGTCGGGGGAGGTCCCGGGAGCATCACTGGGGTGATCACCCTCTGGGACATCACCGCTCCATCCGACGCGCAACACCTGTGGACCTTCCCCCAAGATGGACAGCTGCAAACCCCACACGGTCCGGTGCTTCGCATGATGGATGATGTGTGGTGGCTCCTGTGGGCCCACACCTACGGCGATGGCGAGCGTGGCACCGTGGGTCTGGCCAGGACCGACGACCCGCTGCACAGGCCCACCTACGTCGCCGATCTCGTTCCCGGCGACGACGTGGGCTCCTTCGAGTTCCTCCGAGGCGTCGAGCTCGACACGGACGGCACGTTGTGGCTCACCGACAGCGGCACGGGCTGGATCACCCGTGCGTCGTGGCCCACGCCTCCTCCACGTGCGTCGGGGGCCACGGGAGGGGTCGGTGACCAGCGATACGAGGAGCTGGGGGAGGCCGAGATCGTGCTGGACAACCTCTTCGATCCGTTCGAGGCGTGGCTGTGGACGGGATTCCCCGAGTAGGGTCGAAGCCCGGGGCGCATGCCCGACCGCCGGCTGCACGATCACCTCGCAGTGCCTATTTGGCGTAGGCCTGACAATTGTGTGGAAATTGTGGCCTATCCTCCCACCCCCAACCGGGATGGAGAGCACATGGCAATCAGGCATGCCTTCCTGCTCGCATTGGCATTCGGAGTCGCCGCCTGCAATGGCGACAAGACCGACACGGATGTGACCGACACCGATGCAGATGCAGACGCAGATACGGACACCGACGCCGACACCGACACCGATGTCATCGGAGACATCGAGGACCCAGACGGTGACGGACTGACCAACGACGAGGAGACGGCCCTCGGCACCGATCCTCAGAACCCCGACAGCGACGGGGGCGGGGCGACCGACGGAGAGGAGGTGGCCGCTGGCACGGATCCCCTCGATCCCTCCGACGACGACACCATCCTCGACAACGACGGCGACGGCCTGACCAACGCCGAGGAGGACGCCCTCGGCACGGATCGCGACGACGCCGACTCCGACGACGACGGCCTCGACGATGGCGAGGAGCTCCTCGAGGGGACCGATCCGAACGACCCCGACACCGACGGCGGCGGCGCCCTGGACGGTGAAGAGGTCATGCAGGGAGCCGATCCGCTCGACCCTGCAGACGATCTGGGCGTGCTCGACACCGACGGCGACGGCCTGTCGGATGCCGTGGAGCTGGCCATCGGCACGGATCTCGCCAACCCCGATACGGACGACGACGGGCTGTCCGACGGCGACGAGGTGCTGATCCATGCAAGCGATGCCCTGAATCCCGACACCGACGCGGACTCCCTGAGCGACGGCGAGGAGGTCGTCACCTTCGGCACGGATCCCACGCTGGCCGATACCGACGGCGGCTCCATCGACGACGGCACCGAGCTGCGCTGGGGCACGGACCCCCTCGACAGCGTCGACGATCTGAACCGCTTCCCGCTCTTCGACGACTTCGAGACGGGTGCCCTCGACAAGGCGGTGTGGGCATCTCAGACCGGAGACGTGTCCTACGTCACCGACCAGGTGGGTCGAGGCAGCTTCTCCCTGCGCATCGGGGGCAACGGCACCGCCACCACGGTCGCCGTCGACACCACGGCCTGCACCACCCTGATGTGGGCCTTCGACATGCAGCGGGGCCCCGAGAACCCCGACATCAACGATGCCATGTCCGTCAACTACTGGGACGGTACGGCGTTCGTGCAGGCCGAGACCTTCATCGGCGACACCATCGGTGACCCCTTCTTCGGTCAGCAGTGGGGCGTGATCGACGCCAAGGGTGCGTTCAACGCAGCGTTCCAGCTGCAGTTCGTGAACGCTGGTGGTGGCTTCGGCATCGACCACTACCACCTCGACGATCTCGCGTTGCTCTGCGATCCCGACACCGACGACCCCGACGGCGACGGTGTGCCCAACGCCGTGGACTGCGATCCCGCCGACGGCGCCCACTGGGACGACTGCGGCCGCTGCGTCGACGCCGACCTGGACGACTACGGCGTCGACTGCGACCTCGGCGCAGACTGTGACGACGCCAACAAGGCGATCAACCCCGACGCGGTGGAGATCTCCGACGACGGCGTGGACGACGACTGTGATGGATTCGACACCACCACGGTGCTCTTCGACGACTTCGACGATGGCGCAGATCCGGCCGTGTGGGGCAAGGCGGGTCTCGCGGGGGCCGAGGTCACCGACGTCTACAGCGCGTCGGGCGACTACTCGCTGCGCCTGAACGACACCGACCTGGCCACCACCGTCGCCATCGACACCACGGCGTGCGACACCATCGTGTGGAAGGCCAGGGTGCAGCGGGGTGTGTTCCCGCCGGAGACCGGCGACGACCTCGTCATCTCCTACGACGATGGCACCGCCACCCTCTTCGAGGCCGGCCGCATCCTCGGCAACGGAGGACTGGAGCTGGAGTTCCTCGAGTACGCCGGCGAGATCACCGACAAGACGGCCTACACCAAGACCTTCTCCGTGGAGCTGATGGCCCAGACCACCTTCATCCCCGGCGAGGGCGGCGACGACTTCTTCGTCGACGACTTCGCGGTGGGGTGCTCGGAGGCCGATCTCGACGGCGACGGCTTCCCGGGCGTGCTCGACTGCGACAACACCGACGGCCGCCACTGGGCGGACTGCGGCCTGTGCGTCGACGGTGACGACGACGGCTACGGCCTCGACTGCGATCTCGGCGACGACTGCGACGACAAGGTCGATACCACCAACCCCGGCGCCTTCGACAAGTACGGCGACGGCGTGGACGCCGACTGCACTGGCGTGGACGGCCCCGCCATCGTCGACGACTTCGAGGCACCCATCGACGCCGCGAACTGGGCGTCGGTGACGGGCTTCCGCACCGCGGCGGCTGCCAACTCCGGCACCGTCAGCCTCGGTCTCGACGGCGGCCAGTCCGCCACCACAGAGCTGTTCGACGCCACCGCGTGCCCCGAGATCCTCTGGAGCTTCCAGATGGCGCGCGACGAGTTCAGCACGGCCAACATCGTGGTGAGCTTCGACGACGGCAAGACCGTGACGGACGTGGCCAGCCTCGAGAGCACCGGTGACTTCGCGCTGAAGTGGGGCACCATCTCGGCGAAGAACGCATTCACGCCCAACTTCTCGCTCACGATCACCAACGACTCCGCCTTCGGCTTCGAGGACATCTACATCGATGACTTCGAGCTGCGCTGCACCAACCCCGACGTGGACGGCGACACCTTCCCGACGGAGCTGGACTGCGACGAGAAGAGTGCAGATCACTGGTTCGACTGCGGGCTGTGCGTCGACGGCGACAGCGACGGATACGGCACCGACTGCGATCTGGGCTTCGACTGCGACGACAAGGATCCGGCGGTCTCGCCGGCCGGGATCGACAAGGCCGTGGACGGCATCGATCAGGACTGCTCCGGTGTGGACGGCGTCGGTGTGTTCGACGACTTCGACGCCGGTGTCGCCAGCGGCGGCTTCGTCGACTTCTTCGGGGAGTTCGGCTACTCCACCGACTTCTCCGTGAGCGGTCTGTACAGCTTGTACATGGGTGGAGGCATCGCCGAGGCCTACGTGGCGCCGCTGGACGTGGCGGGTTGCCCGCAGGTGGCCTTCGAGATGCAGGTGCTGCGCGGCTCGGTCAACGCGCCCGAGGCGGCCGACATCCTGGCGCTGCAGGCGTTCGACCAGGTGGACTGGGCGAACCTGTTCGTGCTCACCGGTGGCGTGGGCCAGGAGACGGCCTTCACCCGCTACTCCGGGGTGACCTTCGACAAGACCTTCCTCGTCGACGGCTTGGAGACGCGCCTGTTCTCCGACGGCACCGGCTACACCTTCGACGACTTCCTGGTGGACGACTTCGCCATCGGGTGCGACGACGACTCGGACGGCCTGTCCACGCCCGCGGAGCTGGTGCTCTACGGCACGGACGAGACGCTGGCCGACACCGACGCCGACAAGGTCGACGATGGCACCGAGATCGCCAACGGCACCGACCCGCTCGATCCGAAGTCGTTCTAGCAGCCCCCTACGCTAGGGGTCGTGCGGCGTCGCACCCTGTGAGGGTGCGGCGCCGGTCACGGCTCCGCGGGCAGTGGCGGCAAGGACGCGTGACCTTGGTGTAGGCTTGCTTCGTTGGAGGTAAGCCTTGAATCGTCTGTTGATCGGAACGTTGACCTGGTCTGTCCTCGCCTGCACGGCAGAGCCCACCGAGACGGCGGTGCTGCCGGAGACGGACACCGAAGACACCCCCGAGACCACCGAGGACTCGGGTACGCCGCCCGACCCCACCATTGGGCCCACGGACGTCACCTTCGTGGTGACGGGGGACGTGACGGGAATGGGGATCAGTGTGCAGTACACGGGCTCCGGAGCCATCGTGTCGGCTCCCCTGACGGGTCCCACCCACACCTTCACCTTGGAGGAGCGACCCAATAGCGAGCTGTTCACCCTGGAGGTCGACGGGGAGCAGATCCGGATTGGCTTCTACTCCACGGCCATCCACGAGGACGACGGGGACGGTGTGCCCGAGCCAGGGGAGGTCTACGCCAGCGTGGGGCCGTCGCTGATCTTCGTGCCTGCCGAGTTCGATGGATCTCCGATCTTGGCGGACTTCGGCTGGACGATCGGGTGGAACCTCCTCGGATTCGGGACCCTCTCGGCGGTCCCGATGACCATCCACGAGCCGTCGGACGCCGTCACCATCTCGGGCAGCTACGAGGCCACCGACGCGCCGAGGTTGGCCGTGGCCCCCACGACGTGGCTCGACGACGGGACCTTCGGCACGCTGCTCTACGACGAGCCCCTCCCCAAGTCGTGGACGATCACGTTGAGCGGTGCGCCACCCGCCGAGCACCAGCTCTCGGGGGATCCCGAGCTGCCGGACGGCACCGCGCTGCAGCTCCCGTTCACCTACACCGATGCCGACGAGAGCGGCTCCTTCAGCAAAGGGGACGTGCGGCTCGACGAGCTGTCGCTGTGCTCCCGAGACGATCCGCGTGGTGTGCGGCTGGCCTGGTTCCCGCGTAGCGACGACTTGTTCCACAACCTGCTTGTCACCGACGGCCAGTCGGGCTGGCACCTGGTGGAGGTCGACGAAGACGGCGACCTTCGCATCCCCTTCGATCCGATGGACAACGAGGGTGTGGTGATCGGTCCGTGCAAGCCTCCTTCGTAGGTGTGCGAAGGCCTTCGACGACGCGCTGACCTGGGGTAGGCTCGCGTCGTTGGAGTAAGCCATGTGTCGTTTGTCGATGTTGTCGTTGTCTGTCGCTGCCTGCACCCCTGTGCCCACCGAGATGTCGGAGCCACTGGACACACCCGAGCCCGTCGAGGACTCCGCGGCTCCAGTCGAGCCGATGGTTCCCCCAACGGATGTGACCTTCGTGGTGACGGGGGACGTGACGGGAATGGGGATCAGTGTGCAGAACGTGTCCCTCGGCCCCTTCGTGTCGGCTCCACTCACTGGGGCCAGCCATACCTTCACGCTGGAGGAGCCCCCCGACCGCTCGTTGAGCATCGTGGAGGAAGATGGGGAGAAGATCGAGGCCGCGTTCTACTATCCGGCCATCCACGAGGACGATGGCGACGGCGTGCCCGAGACCGGGGAAGGCTACGCTGGCGTAGGCGACGTGTTGGTCTTCGTTCCTGCCGAGTTCGAGGGCTCAGCGGCGTTGGCGACTCGTGGCTGGACCATCGGATGGAACACGACCAGTCCCGCCGGTCTGTCGGCGATCCCGCTCACCATTCACGAGCCCGTGGACAGCCTCACCATCTCTGGCCGGTACGAGGGCGAGGAGAGTGTCCGGATCGCCGTTGCTCCTGCCGTTCAGCCCGGTGTCGAAGAGCTGCTCCACGACGAGCTGCTCCTCGAGTCCTGGGCGATCACCCTGACGGGTGAGCCTCCCTCGGATCATGCATCGAAGCTGGGCTACGCCGAGATTCCCGGCGCCGTGGTCGTCGAGCGTCCCGTCGTCTACACGGACGACGATGGCAGTGGCTCGTTTACCACTGGGGACTCGTTGGTGGCCGACCTCTATCTGTGTGGGGGCGACGAGGGCCGCATGGTGCGGCTGGGTTGGTTTCCCCGCACGTTCAGGCGGCCGTTCAACTTCTTCGTCACGCATGGCAGGTCGGGCTGGCACCTGATGGAGTTCCAGGGTGGCAGTTCCCATCGGATCGTGGACGACCCCACGGAGGGTGAAGATGTCTCGGTCGGACCGTGCGAGGAACCCCCTGTATAATTGCCCGTCTTGACGGGGAGGGGGCATGCGGCACGCCGCGCTGGCGATGATCGGGGGGGCTGCGGCGTGTATCGCGGCGTGCACCAACGACATCCAAGTAGCAGACAACGTCAACCTCGCACCCGTGGCGGCGATCCAGTCGCCTCAGTCCGGGGCCTCGTTCCTCGAGACCGAGGTGATCGAGTTCGTGGGGAAGGTGTCGGACGGCAACGGTCTAGAAGACATCGCCACCGTGTTCTGGAGCAGCAGCCTCGACGGGGAGCTGGCCGACATCGACTCCGCCACCCCCGATGCCGACGGGCTGAGCCGGCTGGCGCTGCTGCTGTCGTCGGGCAACCACGCCATCACCCTGACCGTGACGGATCAGGAGGGGGCCACCGGGGAAGCCAGCCTCACCGTGCCCGTGGGCGCGGCGCAGGCGGAGCCTTCCGTCACCATCGACGCGCCGGTCAACTTCTTCGAGGCCTACCCCGGCGACGAGCTCGATCTGCTCGGCTCCGTGTCGGACGGTCAGCAGCCGGCCGACACCCTGGACGTGGTGTGGACGGTGTTCGACAACGCCACCCAGGACGTGCTGCAGACGCTGCCTGCACCGGCGAACCCCAGCGGCACCACCACCGCCACCTGGGTGGTGGAGGAGCCCGGCAACGTGCGGATCGAGCTGTCGGCCACCGACGACGCGAACCACGTGGCCACCGAGGAGATCCTCGTGGTGGTGCTGGATCCGAGCTTCGCCGACCTCGACGGAGACGGCTTCACGCCCGCCAACGGGGACTGCGACGATCTGGACGCCACGGTGAACCCGCTGGCCGACGAGACCTGCGAGGACCTCACCGACCACGACTGCAACGGCGTCATCGACGACAAGGACCTGGACGAGGACGGCCATGTCGACGAGGCCTGTGTGAACTACCCGGGCAAGGCGCCCGTGGACGACTGCGACGACGCTGATCCGCTGACCTATTACGGCGCCTACGAGCTGACGGACGGCGTCGACAACGACTGCGACGGTGAGATCGACAACGGCGGACCCGCCTACGACGATGACGGTGACTGCTTCTGCGAGGTGGGGCCCTGCGTGGGATCGGTGGAGCCGACCTGTGCGAAGGTGCTGACCGACGGCGACTGCGACGACGAGGATCCCTTCGTGAGCCCGATGGCCGTCGACGATCCCGATCTCGCCTACCTAGACGCCAACTGCGACGGCATCGACGGAGACGAGCTCGACGCCGTGTTCCTGGATCCGGTGCTCGGCGACGACGCCGACACGGGTCTGCTGCGGGCCAACCCCAAGCGCACGCTCTCCGCCGCCCTGGCCACCGCCGACGACAATGGCCGCACCTGGGTGGTCGTCTCGCAGGGCACGGTGCCGTTCCTGGGGGCCAGCGATCAGTTCCTACAAGGGATCTCCATCGCCGGCGGCTACGACGCAGCCAGCGGCTGGACGCGCTCCGGCACCTCCGTGCCCACGCTGTCGCTGCCCTCCACCGGCAAGCGCCTCACCGGCTGGTCCACGCCCACGGAGTTCCAGCAGATCCGCCTGGTGGCGTCCAACGCCTTCGGCAGTGGCGCCTCCAGCGTCGCGCTGTGGCTGGATGCATCGTCGGGGCTCACGCTCACGGGCTGCGAGGTGGAGTCGGGCAACGCGGGCGCGGGCTTCACCGGCTCCAGCGGCTTCGTGGGCGGCACCGGCTCCAACGGCAGATCGGGCGACGACGGCTGTGAAGACAGCAGCTTCCTGTGCAGCTCCTGCAGCCGTCCCGATCCGGGGACCGGCGGCGCGGCTTGCTCGGGATCGGGCACCGGTGGGACCGGCGGCCTGTCGGGCCACGAGGACGACGCGGGATCGGTGGGCGGAACGGGCCTAGGCGGCCAGGGGGGCGCAGGGGGGCCCGGGGGGCCGGGCCGCGGCGACGCCGGCACCGTGGGCACCAGCGGCGACGCCGGCAGCGAGGGAAGTGCAGGGTTGCCTGGCGGTTCGGTCGGAACCTTCCATGCGACCTTCGGCTACCTGGTGGCGTCGGGCGGAGGCGGCGGCATCGGTGGAGCGGGCCACGGCGGCGGCGGTGGCGGTGGTGGCGGTGGCGGTGGCTGGACCACCTTCAACTGCGACACCTGGGGCGGCGCAGGCGGTGGCGGTGGTGGCGGCGGCTGTGGCGGCACCGGTGGAACCGGGGGCGGTGGTGGCGGCGCCTCGGTGGCCATCGTGCTCACGGGCAACGCCAGCCTCACGATCACCGGCAGTGAGATCGCTACGGGCAACGGCGGGGTCGGAGGTTCTGGCGGCACCGGTGGCGCGGGCGGCAACGGCGGGGCTGGTGGTCCTGGCGGGGATGGGGAGTCCTCCATCATCAGCGAGAAGTCGGGTCCCGGTGCCACTGGTGGAGAGGGTGGCGACGGCGGGCGCGGCGGTCACGGCGGCGGCGGCGGCGGCGGCCCGTCGGTGGGCATCGTGTGCCGCGGGGGATCCACTGCGTCGGTGTCGAGCACCACCTACACGCTGGGGAGCCCTGGGGTGGGCGGAGGCGGTCCTGGCTCTCCCGGCACCACGGGTGCGGCGGGCACCACGGACGGCTGCTGACCTACGGGGCAGTGCGCCGCTGCACCCAGGCCGATGTGCCCCACAGTGCTGCCAGGGTGGCGTGCATGCCCCACCACGGATCTTCGCCGGCCGTAGGCACGGCCCAGGCGCCATCCGAGCCCTGAGCGGCCAGCAGGCGGTCCACCACAGCAGCCAGATCCGTCGGCGCTGCTCCGGCCATGAGTGCGAACACCAGCTGCTCGGCGTGTGCGTCCACCTCGCGCGTGGTGGTGAGGGGCGGATTCGCCAGCGCCGCGGCCACGAGCTCGTCGCGGACCTCGTCCAGGCAGGTGGCCTCGCGCTCGATGCAGCCTCCGTCCACGGCGACGGCCAGGCCCCAGGCAGCGTGGGCCGACATCAGCCCGCCGTCGTCTCGAAAGACCTGGCAGGCGTAGGCGCCCACCTCGGACCGGAACCCGTGCTCGGGGCAGTACAGCGCCTCCACGAGCAGGCGGTTCGGGCTCACCTTCTGGGCGGGGTCGGGTGTCCAGGTGTGCCCCGGGAACTCCGGAGGCATGCGGTGGGAAGCGTCCCAGAAGCGGCGTCGGGGATCGCCCCCCGAGTCGAGCTCCGGCAGCACCCGTGCCCACAGCGCATCCAGACGCTGTGACGCGAACACCGAGCGCACCTCGTGCAGTGCGATGAGCACGTCGAGGTTCGTGTGCACGTCCGGTTCTCGGGATGCGGCGTCGAGCCCGTCGATGCCACGAGCCACAGCGACGCGGACCGCCTCGGCCCGAGGACACGCGACATCGCAGGGGAGGGGGACCTCCAGTGCTGCCGGTAGCTGCAGCGCGAGGCGACGCGGCGGTGGCGCTGGCGTCGAGGGGGCCTTCGGCTGCGGGCTCGTCGGAGCGCTGCAGGCCATCAGCCACCAGACGCTCACGATGTCGGGCTCCCCGCCACCTCCGCCACCGCGTGCGGATGGGCGCGCACCTCCACCCGGCGGCTCTCCGCCCACGTGGCCGGATCCGAGTGTCCTCCCATGGGCTCGGTCTCGCCGAGGGCCTCCACCGACACGCGCGCCGGATCCAGCCCCGCACGGAGCAGCTCCGCCGCTACGGCCTCGGCGCGGGCCAGCGACAGCGACACGTTGGCTGCGTGGGAGCCACGGGGATCGGCGTGGCCCGACACCACCACCGAGCCCAGCTCGGGGTGAGCGCCCAGGTGGACACCCAGCGCACGCACCCGCTGCACGTCGGCCGGGGTGAGGCGGGAGGTGCCCGTCGCGAAGGTCACGCGCAGCGCCTCCGCTAGCAGCATCGGGTCGCCCGCCGACTCGCTGGGGGTCAGCGTGACCGCCAGCCGTGCGGGCTGCCCGGTGCTGGCGGTGACCTCCAGCTCCTGCGGTGCGTGGCCGGGGGCCAGGATCCGCACGTGGTGCTGGCCTTCGCCCACGCGGATGCCCGCTCCTCGGAGGACCACCGGCGTCGTCGGCGCGCACCCTGGTCCCGGTGAGCTCACGAACTCCACGCGTGCGCCCGGCACGGCCGCTCCCTCGAGCCCTGCGGCGTCTACGGTCAGGATTGCGTCGAGGCGGGGCGTCAGATCGATCCCGATCTCCGCGATGCCGGAGTCCACGCGCGTCCAGGCGTGGCCGCGCCAGCAGCCGTGCTCCGCGCTCACGCGGACCGCTTCGCCCACGGGAAGAGCGGTGTCGAGCACCGGACCGCCCACCGACTCCAGCACGCCCTGAGAGGTCTGCACCCGGAACTCCGCCGCCACCGGCTCCCCGTCGACCCGAGCCACCGCCACCAGGGGCGTCAGGTAGTCGGGACAGCCGTCGTCGTCGGCGTATCCGTTCGCCGTCTCCGCCAAGGTCATGCACAGGTCGTGACGGTCGTCGACGCCATCGCCGTCGGAGTCGGGGAACGGGAACAGGTCGAGCAGGCCGCCCATGGCGACGGTCGACAGTAGCAGCGCGATCACGGAACCCCCTCGTCGTGCGACGTGGACCCTCGTTTTACCTCCGACGGAGGCCAGATGGGTGCCCGAGTCGCCGTCCTACAGTAGGAGACCCGCCGCAGCCGGAGGAAATGCCATGGCTGACTGGCACGACGGAGACCCGCCTGCCGCCACTCTGCGGGAGTGGCCCGACACGGCGAGGAGCACGCATCCCCCGCGCGTGCTGATGTTGTACGGCAGCTTGCGCGAGCGGTCCTACTCGCGCCTCGCCGCCGAGGAGGCGGCGCGCGTGCTCGAGGAGCTGGGGTGCGAGGTGCGCTGGTTCCATCCGCACGATCTGCCCGTGAAGGCGCCCGGCCTCGACGAGCACCCCGAGGTGGTGCGCTTGCGGGAGCTGTCGCTGTGGTCCGAGGCCCACGTGTGGAGCTGTCCCGAGATGCACGGGGCCATCACCGGGGTGTTCAAGAACCAGATCGACTGGATCCCGCTGTCGCTCGGAGCGGTACGGCCCACCCAGGGGCGCACCCTGGCCGTGATGCAGGTGTGCGGTGGCAGCCAGTCCTTCAACGTGGTGAACACCCTGCGGCTGCTGGGCCGGTGGATGCGGATGCTGACCATCCCCAACCAGTCCAGCGTGGCCAAGGCCTACCAGGAGTTCCACGACGACGGGCGCATGAAGGACAGCCCCTACCGCGACCGCATCGTCGACGTGATGGAGGAGCTGGTGAAGTTCACCGTGCTCACCCGAGACGTGCGCGACTTCCTGGTGGATCGCTACAGCGAGCGGCGGGCCGACGAGGCGAAGGCCCGCGCGGAGCTTCCGGACGTCGAGGGCATCCGAGGCGACTGATCGCTGCAGCTCACTTCACCGTGAGCTGTCCCGCCAGCTTCGGATCGAAGCCGTCGTCGCTGCCGTTGCCGTCGCAGTAGGTGAAGGTGAGCCCACCGTCGAGCGAGAAGCGGGTGGCGTAGTCGTAGGCGCCTGCGTCGCTCACCATGAGGACGCCCTGATACTCGTCGTCGTTGACGTCGAAGTCCCAGTGGGGATTGGGCGCCATGGCGCTCCACGCCCAGTTCACCTGCTCTGGGTGGCTGCCCACCGCGCCCGTGCCCACCTGGCCGATCACGCTCGAGGCGGCCTTGCTCGAGGCATCGGTGGCGCCCTCCACGTAGACGCGGCCGAAGATGGCCTCCGTGGCGACACCGGCCTTGGTGACCGTGGTCGGAGGCCACTGCAGGTTGCAGAAGAAGGAGGCGCCTGGGTCGGCGACCACGCCCGTGTAGGTGAAGCCCTCCACCAACGTGTCGGAGCCGCCGCTCCCGACGACCGTGACGTCCACGGACGCAGCGACGCCGCCGTTGGCGGGCAGCTCGCAGTCCAGCAGCTCCGACGAGATCCACGTGCAGCTGGCCTTCGTGCTCCCGACCTCCACCTGCACGTCCTCCTCGAAGTCCGTG
Source organism: Myxococcales bacterium (assembly GCA_019634415.1). Taxonomy (GTDB): domain Bacteria; phylum Myxococcota_A; class UBA796; order UBA796; genus DRPG01. The sequence continues at coordinate 27,086 of JAHQVJ010000027.1, read as the reverse complement.
CCGCGCAGGGTCACGCTCGTGGAGGTGGCGGCGAGGCCGTCTGCGGGGCTCACCTCGACGAGCACGGGCACGACGGGTGCTGGCGCCACCGTGAGCTGCACCGACTCCACGGCGTCGTCCAGCCCCGCGGTCAGGGTCACCTCACCCGCGGCGGTGGCCCGCGCGGTGGTGCTGGCCTGCATCGACCCTGCCTGCACCGTGATGGCGTCGGGCAGCGGCAGCACCGCGGGCGCATCGCTGTCGAGGGCCACGGGGGTGGCCTGCAGCGCCACGTCGTCGAGCACCACGGTGACCTGCACGTCGTCGCCCACCACGGGCTCTGCCGGGGTGGCCTCCAGCTCCACCAGCGTCACCTCGACTGGGACCGTGGGGCGCACCGGATCGGTGGTGGGTTCGGTGGGCTGCTCGGTGGTGGCCCGGGTGCAGCCCGCCAGGCAGAGTGCCGCTACGAAGCGAGGGAACATGCGTCGTCCTCCGCGCGGATCTTACCGGAATCCCTAGCGCGGATCGAAGCGAGTCCAGCCCTGCCACCAGGCCTCGCCAGGGGGCGTGTCCGGGCGCACGGCGCCGTGGAAGTTGGCGCTCTCGTCCCAGAAGCGATCCTGCTCCACCGGCGCGGTGGGCAGATCCGCCGGCACGGCGTCCAGGTTCAACGTGAACACGGGCTCCTCGGGCTCGTCCGGAGCCACTTCGAGGTCCACGATGGCCAGGCCGTCCGGCATCAGCCGGTCCGCGCTCAAGAGGTTGTCGGCGTCGGGCTGCTCGAACCAGTCGCGCTCGATCAGGCCGTTGTCGTCATCGTCGTCGCCCTTCTCGTCGAGGAAGAAGGTGTCGCCGTTCGGGCCGCTCTCGAACACGATGGTGTTCGTCATCCGCGTGATGTCGTTGTTGGCGAGCGTGGCGCTGTCGCGACCACGGATGTCGAGGGCTTCCCCCGGAAAGCCACCGATGATGCTGTTGCGGAAGGTGGCTGCCGATCCGTCGGCGAGCACCAAGCCGCGCGAGGCGCCCTGCGGGTCGGCGTCGCCCAGCAGCGTCACGTTGAACAGCGTGGGGTTGCTGCGCGGCGTGGCGTCGGGCTCGTCCTCCTCGTTCTCGCCCGCGATGGCCGTGGTGGAGTCGCCGTTGGTCTGCACGATCAGGAACTGGGCGCGTCCTCGCCAGCCGCCCTCCCAGTCCAGGCCGTCGCCCTCCGGGTAGGTGATCAGCACGTGGCGCAGCCCCACGGTGCCTCCCACCACCTCAACGCCGTCGTCGAGGGTGCGGTGGGTCTGCACGTAGTCGATGATGGTGCCCGAGCCGCAGCCGCCCAAGGTGAGGCCGTTCAGATCGCTGTCGCGGTTGAGGAAGAAGCCCGCGTACTCGATGCGGGCATAGGTCAAGGCCCCGCAGCTGTCCTCCGGATCGTCGCCCCCGAAGATGCCGCGCACGTCCGTCTCGTCGAGGCCTTCCAGCTGTGGATCGTCCTCGTTGGTGGGGGCGGATCCGAGCAGCACCAGGCCACCCCAGTCTCCCGGCGCGCGCTCGCCCGAGGGCTGGTCGCTGGTGAACAAGATGGGCTCGTCGACGGTGCCGCGGGCCTCCAGCGTGGCGTTGCGGGTCACGATGAGGGCCGAGCCCTGGGTGCCCACGACGCGGGTGCCGGGCTCGATCGTCAGCACCGCGTCTCCCACCACGAAGACCGGCTCCTGAAGCCGCCAGATCCGGTTGCTGGTCAAGGTGAAGTCGCTGTCGATGGTGCTGGGCACCACGTCCTCTGGCCACGGACCCACGCAGCCAGCCCACACAGCGATCAGGGTCACGGTCATGGCGTCTCCTTGTCGGTCTTCGGGCCCACGGGCACCTGGAACACCAGCCCCGCAGATGCGGCCGCCAGGCCCACGCCCGCCAATGCGAGGCTGGTGTTGTTGGCGGCCCTCCAGCGGGCGTAGGAGGGGCGGTCGTACTCGTCGACGGCTCTGCTGCTGGCGTTGTCGAAGGCCAGGGCCATCGCGCCGAATCCCACCGCGGCCCCAAGGCCCCCCACCGTCCAGCCCACGCGCGGGCGGCGGCGGTTCTCGGACATGGTGGGTGCAGGCTCGGTCGTCAGGGGGCGGGGCTGTGGCGCGGCGGTCTGCTCCATGGCCACCACGCGGTCCTCCAGCGCCTGCAGACGCCGCCGCAGCGCCAGCTGCTCCCCCTCGGGAGCCTCCAGGCGGTAGCGGTCCAGCGTGTCGATGGCGCCCTTCAGATCCCCCATGCGCTCCTGGGCGTTGGCGATGTTGAACAGCAGATCTGCGTGACCCGTCAGGTCGAAGGCGCGCTGGAAGGCTTCGATGGCCAGCGCGTAGCGGCCCTCGGCGTACATCTGCGTGCCCACGCCGTACAGCCGCTTGGCCTCGTCGGCCGGCTCGGTCTGGTCGGGCGCATTTGCTGGATCCCCAGGAGACTGGCCCCATGCCGTGGCGACCATCCACACCAACGCCAGACCCATCTGCCCTCCAGGATCGGCTCCCAGCCGAGACGGGCGCGGTCGTACTCAAGTTCCGCCTGGAATGCGAGCAAATAGCCAAAAGTCCACAGCCTGGGTACGGGTCTGCAGGATTTCCCAGGGGAGACCGATCGTAAATGTCTAGACTTTTGCCTTTTCGTCGATTCGAAAAATCTTCGAGACAGTTGTCTTGTTCCCGTTGTCCCGTGCATTTCAATGAATTGGCTGCGCGTTTCCGGTCGGGTGGCGCCGGCACGGACGTGTCGTCACGGGGAACCGTGGGTTCGGTTCTGAGGAGGTTGCATGACTGAGTCTTCCGAGGCCTCCCCGCTTCCTCTGCGCGGCAGCGTCGTGCAGCTCCGCGCGTGGTCCCTCGACGACGTGCCCATCGAGGAGTCCTGGAGGCTCGGGGACCATCGGTGGCGCGCCACCGACGGGCCCTACTTCACGTCCCCCACCGACGAGCAGATCCGCTCCCGCTCGGAGCGAATGCGCAGGGAGCTGGGCAAGGGCAACGACACCTTCGGCTACCGAACCCTCGTGGTGGCCGATCTGCAGGGAGCGTTGGTCGGCAACGTGAGCCAGTACGCGATCGACGAGACCGGCTGGACGGCGGTGGGGCTCGCGATCTACGACCCGGCCCACTGGGGGCGGGGCTACGGCACTGAGGCGCTGTCGCTGTGGGTGGATCTGCTGTTCCGGACCAGGCCCACGCTGCATCGTCTCGACGCGCGCACGTGGTCGGGCAACACGGGCATGGTCCGGGTGGCAGAGCGCGTGGGCTTCCAGCTGGAGGCGCGGTTTCGCGAGGCCCGAGTGGTGAAGGGCGAGCGCTTCGACGGTCTGGGCTTCGGGCTGCTCCGCTCCGAGTGGGAGGCGCGTCGCTCCTCCTGAGGAGGCTACTCGTGCAGCCCCACGGCCGTTGCCGGATCCAGTTGCTCCACCGAGATGGTGTCGTCTGCCGTGATGCTGAGCACCACGGCGTGCCCGTCCTCCACCGTATAGGCCACCCAGACGGCGGGGCCGGGCCGACCCGGCAGCTCGACGAGATCCCAGTGGATGCCCGCGGCCACCGACACGATGCGGCGCACGTGACCAGCGTGAATCTCGAACTCTCCGAGTCCGTCTTGGTTCAGATCGAAGGGAACGCGCCGGAGGGTGTCGAACCACCGGATCGACGAGCCTGCTCCCTGCGGGCTTCCCTTGGTGAGATCGAGCGGCCCGGCGACCAGCTCGTCGGCCACCACGGCGTCGACGTGCTCGTCGCCCGTCACGTTGCCCACCACTCCTGTCGGCAGGTCCGCGCGGCGCGTGATGTCGGCCGCCGCCACCTCTCCACGGGCGGTTGCATCCACCCAGAGGCTGCCGCACGGCCCGGGTCCGTGCACGAACAGCTCGCGAACGCCGTCGCCGTCGAGGTCGGGGAAGGTCTGGGCCGTCCAGGCCGTGCTGGTGGGCACGCAGCCTGGATCCACCGACAGCAAGGGGGTTCCCCCCGACAGGCTCGGCGCGAAGACCTCCAGCACCTCCTCGAGGGGGTCGTAGCGGATCCGCTCGAGGACTCCGTCTCCTTCGAGATCCACCGCGGCGAAGCCGTCGTAGCTCGGTCCGTCCGACAGCCCTTGTGTGGTCTGCAGGGGAGCTCGGGTCACGAAGCGATCGGACTCGCTCCACTTGCCCTGAAGCTGGGCCACGATGTCGGTCAGCCCGTCCCCATCGACATCGCCGAGGTCGAACCGGAGGCTCTTCTTGGCGTCGACGTAGACGACTGCGGCGGCGTCGACCTCGAGATCGAGGGTGTCGCGATCCGAGAACGGCCCGGGAACGAGGACCAGCGCTCGCACGTCGACCGTCTCCACGATCAGATCCGGCTCCGCGTCGCCCGTCATGTCGGGCACCACGTGCAAGCCCACCAAGGTCCGGAAGCTGGGAAGCTGCGGGCCCGTGTCGATCGGGGTCGTGTGGGTGTGCAACCCCGAGTCGGAGGGCGTTGTCGGGGTGAAGGTCACCGCGGTGGGAGGGGCCAGCGGCGTGGTCTGTGAGGGTGGCTCGCACGCTGCCGCGAACACCAGGAAGATCGACATCGCCGAGTCTCTCCGCGTCGCCTCCAGGGTACCTTCGGCCCAGGGCGTTCGCTGCGCTACTGGCGCCGGAACTCGTAGGGTCCGTCCACCGCTCCCCACACCTGGCTGTCCGTGTCGTCGTAGCCGCGATCCCAGGAGTCGATGCGGTTGGCCCGCAGCAGCACCTCGGAGGTCGCATAGGAGGCGCCCGACAGCGAGCTGCTGCATTGGGTGCCCTCGGTGCCGCCCACGAACCGGCTGCGGTCCTCCTCCCAGTCGACCACCACACCACAGCCTTCCCGCAGCTCGACATCGGCGGGGGCGAAGGTGACCACCTCGTCGCGATCGCACAGCCCGATGGCGTCGGCTTCGTCCACCAGGGCGTAGACCTCCGTGCGGCCCTGCAGTGGCTCGTCGCCTGCCTCCACCACGTACAGTCGCTGGCGGTAGGGCTGGTCCACGGTCTTCAGGACGGCTTGCTCCACGTACACCACGGTGTCGCCGAGCTCTGGGGCCTCCACGTCGCACGTGACCAGCTGGATCTCGAAGTACGACAGATTCGACGCCGCCTGCTCGGTGGAGTCGAAGGTGCCCACCAGGTAGTCGTGCAGGGTCTGCACCACGTCGATGCCGGGATCCTCGGTGGTCTGTGTGGGGACCTCGGGGGTGGTGGTCCCGGTGCACGCCACGTTGAATGCCAAGACGCCCACGATGATGTCGTTGCGCATGTTCCCCTCTCGGCAGGCGGTGTATCCCGCGAATCAGGCGGCCTGCAGCCCCAGGAAGGCGCGAGCCTCGGCAGGCGACGCCACCTCTCGGCCTGCCTGCTGCGCCACGGTGGCCAGGGCCTCGATCAGCTGCCCGTTGCCGGAGGTCCGGTCGCCGCTGGGGAGGTAGAACGTGTCCTCCACTCCCGTGCGCAGCATGCCGCCCAGCTCGGCTGCTCGTCGGTGCACGGGCCAGATCTCGGCACGGCCGATGAGGGTGCACTGCCAGGGGCTGCTCTCCTCCTTGTAGCGGAGCAGGATCTCGAGCAGATCGACGTCGGCCGGCATGCCCGAGGCCACGCCCATCACGAAGTTGTACTGGGCGGTCTTGGCCATTCCGACCTTCAGGTACATGCCGATGGAGCGCACGATGCCCACGTCGAAGCACTCGAACTCCGGTACGGCCCCCACCCGGTCCATGGCGTCGATCATCTCCTGGACCTTGTCGACGGGGTTGTCGAACAGCATGGGCGGCCAGGCCCAGGTGCCGTTGCTCCGCGCCTTCAGGTAGTTCAGGCTCCCGGCGTTGCAGGCGGCGATCTCGGGCTTCAGTGCGTCGAGGCACGCCACGGGGCCGGACACGTCGCGGCCGATCACGCCGGTGGTCTGGTTGATGACCACGCCGGGACAGGCCGTCCGGATGGCGTCGGCGCAGGCCTTGGCGACCTCGGGCTCCCAGGAGGGCATGTGGCCCAGATCGGGCTCCTGACGCCGGAAGTGGATGTGCATGATGGACGCACCCGCGTCGTAGGCCTCCTTGGCGGAGGCCGCCATCTGCTCCGGTGTGACGGGCACGGGGTGCTGCTTGGGGTTGGTGAGCACGCCGTTGAGCGCACAGATGAGGATGGCCTTGTCCATCACGCATCTCCCGGGAGCGACAGCTCCGCGACGGTGGTGTCTGATTCGATCTGATCGCCCACGGCAGCGTGGACCTCTGCCACGGTGCCGGCGGCGCGGGCCACGAGCGGGGTCTCCATCTTCATGGCCTCCACGATGGCCACGACCTGCCCCTCGTCGACCTCGTCGCCCGGCGCCACGGCCATCCGGACCACGGTGCCCGCCACGTGGGAGCGCACCTTGCTGGGATCGCTGGCGGCGGCGTCGGCGGGGTAGGGGGAGGCCTCCACGAAGCGGAGCACGCCGGCACCGTCGTCGAGGGACCAGCCGCCGTCGTGGGGCAGCGCGAACGCGCGTCGCAGCACGCCGCCCGTGGTGTAGCGCAGCCAGCCCTCGCCTCGCTCGTGGATGGCCAACGTCACGTCGACGTCGTCGCCCACGACCCGCACCTGGTCACCCTCGGCGCTGACCTGCAGCGCGCGCTCCTCGGGCTCGGCGAGGCGCACGGTGAGGGAGGCGGCGGAGGTGGAGCGGAACCAGTCGTCGTGTGCCCCGGCGAGCAGCGCGGCCCCCAGCGCGAGGGTGCGGGGCGCAGGGGTCGGTGGCGAGAGCACGTCGTGGCCAGCGCTGGCCCAGTCGTCCAGGGTGCCCGTGGTGATCCGGGCTTGCTCGAAGGCCTCGTGGCGCAGCACGCGCACCAGGAAGTCGCGGTTGGTGCGCAGACCGGCCAGCGGCAGATCCTGCAGGGCGCGCGCGAGGCGACGGGTGGCGTCGGCCCGGTCGCGGCCGTGGGCCAGCACCTTGGCCACCATCGGATCGTAGTGGGGCGTGACGGCGCCGCCCTCTCGGATCCCCGCGTCGATGCGGATCGCTGGGCGGTCCGCCAGGGCCGCGGGTCGGAACCAGCGCACGTCGCCGACCTGGGGGGTGAAGCCGCTGGAGGGGTCCTCGGCATACAGGCGAGCCTGGATCGCGTGGCCGCTCAGCTGCTGCACGCTGCTGGTTCGAGGCAGTGGCTCCCCCGACGCCACGCGCAGCTGCCACTCCACGAGGTCGAGGCCCGTCACCAGCTCGGTGACGGGGTGCTCCACCTGCAGGCGGGTGTTCATCTCCAGGAAGAAGTGGCGGCCGTCCGCCGACAGGATCATCTCCACCGTGCCGGCGCCGACGTAGTCGATGGCCCGCGCTGCTTGCACGGCGTCGGTGCCCATCTGGGCGCGCAGCTCGTCCGTCAGCGCTGGCGACGGGGCCTCCTCGATCACCTTCTGGCGGCGGCGCTGGGTGGTGCAGTCGCGCTCGCCGAGGTGCACCACGCTGCCGTGGCTGTCGGCGAAGACCTGGATCTCGATGTGGCGCGCGTTCTCTACGAAGGCCTCGAGGAGCAGCACGTCGTTGCCGAAAGCGGAGGCGGCCTCGCGACCGGCACTCTGCAGGGCCTCGGCGAGGTCGTTGGCCTCGCGCACGAGGCGCATGCCGCGGCCGCCTCCGCCCCCCACCGCCTTGACCAGCAGCGGGTAGCCGATGCGATCGGCCTCCTGCTGCATGCGCTCCGCTCCCTGGTCGGCTCCGTCGTAGCCGGGCACCGTGGGCACGGAGGCGGCCTGCATGCGTGCCTTGGCCTGGGCCTTGTCGCCCATGGCTCGGATCGCCTCGGGTGGGGGGCCCACCCACACCAGGCCTGCGTCGATGCAGGCCTGGGCGAAGTCGGCGTCTTCCGACAGGAAGCCGTAGCCGGGGTGGATGGCGTCGGTGCCGGTGGCCTGGGCCGCGGCGAGCAGCGCCTCGACGTTGAGGTACGACTCGGAGGCGGCGGCGGCGCCGATGCACACCGCCTCGTCGGCGTCGGCCACGTGGGGAGAGTCGCGGTCGGCCTCGCTGAAGACGGCCACGCACCGGTAGCCCAGGGCCCGCGCGGTCCGGAAGACGCGCACCGCGATCTCGCCGCGGTTGGCCACCATCAGGGTGTGGAAGGGGCGGTGGTTCATGGCGCCCAGCTGGGGCGCTGCTTCGACAGGAATGCGGTCATGCCCTCCATGGCCTCCTCGCTGCGGGCGGCGGTGGCGAAGACCTGCGCCGCGTGGTCGATGTCTTCGGGACGGATGCCGGGATGCAGGCGTCCGAACAGCTCCTTGGTGGCGCGGGTCGCCTGTGGTCCGCCCTTCAGCAGCTGGGCGGTGGCGGCCGCGATCCGGTCGTCGAGCTCGTCGGCCGGGGCGACCTCGTGGACCAGCCCCACCCCCAGTGCAGCGCGCGCATCGAGCTTGGCGCCGGTGAGGGCCAGGCGCTTGGCCTCCGAGTAGCCCAGCCGCTCGATCAGGAAGGGGGCGATCTGGGCGGGCACCACGCCGAGGCTCGTCTCCGGTAGGCGAAAGGTGGCGGTGGCCGACGCCAGCACCACGTCCGCCGTGCAGGCCACGCCGAACCCTCCGCCCATCACCGCGCCCTCCACCACGGCGAGCACGGGGATGGGGGTGCGAGCGAAGCGCAGGGCCAGGTGACCGAAGCGCGCGCTCAAGGCCACGATGCCGTCGGGCTGTCCGTTCGTGGGGGTGGTGCGCGCAGCCGCCATGTCGGCGATGTCGCCGCCCGCGCAGAAGTGGCCGCCGCTGCCGCGCAGCACGATCAGGCGTGCGGACGATGCCTCCGCCGCGTCCAGCGCAGCGATCAGCGCGTCCACCATCGCCACGTTCATGGCGTTGCGCCGGTCGGGACGATTCAGCGTGACGGCGTGAACCCCGTCGTCGGTCGTGATCAGGATCGTGTCGGACAACCCGACCTCCTACGGGGACAGGGTCTGGGCGAGCAGGCGACCGAACAGCCGGACACATCGCTCGTTGTGGGCGGGATCGGGCGACAGCTCGAGGAGCATTCCGCGCAGGAATGCGCGGCAGACGCCCCAGGTGGCAGCAGCGTCGTCGCTGGCGTGGAACACGGTGGACGGCAGCTTCGGCTCCCACTCCGTGACCACCTCCTGCACCGCGCCTCGCAGGTCTTCGTCGGTGCGGCACGCGCCCAGGATCTCCACGAAGGCACGGCCTTCGGGGGTGTTCACCACCGTGCGCCACGTCTCCACCACGAGGTCCTCGGCGTTGTCCGAGCGGAAGGCCCGCGTCTGGGCGTGCGACAGCGCAGACGCCAGCAGCACCTGCGCGGTGCCGGCGATGAGCTGCTGCTTGTTGGGGAAGTGGTGCAGCACGGCCCCCCGCGACACCCCCGCCACGTCCTGCACGGTGGCCAGCGTGGTCTGGGCGTAGCCCCGCTCGTCGAGGCAGGTGACCACCGCCGCAACCAGCTTACGCTGTGTGTCACGGCTGCGCTGCGCCTGGGAGCGCCGTGGAGTGGGCGTGGAAGCCATGGCAGCTGGTTAACATACCGGCTGGATGGTATGTAAATTTTCCCAGATCCCGAGGACGCCATGACCACGCTCACATCGACGCTGCGCGCCACCACGGACGGATTTCGCGCCAACGCCGATCGCATGACGGAGCTGCTGGAGGAGGTGCGCGGGCTGGAGGCCCAGGTGCGCAAGACCTCTGCGTCGAAGCGGGCCAAGTTCGAGGCGCGGGGCAAGCTGCTGCCGCGCGAGCGGGTGGCGCGCTTGCTGGATCGCGGCTCGCCGTTCCTGGAGCTGTGCACCCTGGCCGGTCTCGGCATGCACGACGACGACGGCAAGAAGACGGTGATGGGGGGTGGCTTCATCGCCGGGGTGGGGGTGGTGCAGGGCAAGCGCGTGGTGGTCTCGGCCAACGACGCCGCCATCAAGGGCGGCACGGTGGCCCCCCTGGGGCTCAAGAAGGCGCTGCGCGTGCAACAGATCGCCATGCGCCAGAAGCTGCCCATGATCTCGCTGGTGGAGAGCGGCGGGGCCAACCTGCAGTACCAGAGCGAGATCTTCATCGACGGGGGCCGCACCTTCGCGAACCAGGCGCGCATGTCGGCGGCGGGGATCCCGCAGATCGCGGTGGTGCACGGCTCCTCCACGGCGGGCGGGGCCTACCTGCCGGGCATGTCCGACTACGTGGTGCTGGTGCGCGACCAGTCCAAGATCTTCCTGGCGGGTCCGCCCTTGGTGAAGGCCGCCATGGGACAGGACGCGACGGACGAGGAGCTGGGCGGGGCCGAGCTACACGGCACGGTCACCGGGCTCGGCGAGTACCTGGCGGAGGACGACGAGCACGCGCTGGCGGTGGCGCGCGATCTGATGGGCATGATCCGCTGGGATGCGGCCGACGGAACCGTGCGAGACCAGGAGCCTCGGGCGCCGCTTCTCGATCCCCAGGAGCTCCTCGGGGTGGTGTCCGCGAACCCGCGCGAGCCCTGGGACGTTCGGGAGGTCGTGGCGCGCATCGTGGATGGCTCCCAGTTCCTGGAGTTCAAGGCGGCCTACGCCACCGACACGGTGTGTGGTCATGCCCACATCGATGGCTACTGCGTGGGCATCGTGGGCAACAACGGCCCCATCCAGCCTCGGGGCTCGGTGAAGGCGGCGCAGTTCATGCAGCTGTGCGACCAGAGCGGCACGCCCCTGCTCTTCCTGCAGAACACCACCGGCTACATGGTGGGCACCACGGCGGAGCGCGAGGGCGCCATCAAGCACGGGTCGAAGATGATCCAAGCGGTGGCGAACGTGCGGGTGCCGCGGATCACGGTGGTGCTGGGTGGCTCCTACGGGGCTGGCAACTACGGTATGTGCGGCCGCGGCTTCGATCCGGACTTCATCTTCAGCTGGCCCACGGCGCGCACGGCGGTGATGGGCGGCGAGCAGGCAGCGGGGGTCATGGCCATCGTGCTCGCCCAGAAGATCGAGCGCTCGGGGGGCAAGGTGAACCACGAGGACATCGCCAACTTCACCGCGCCCCTTCGCGATCAGCTCGACGCCGAGGCCCACGTGCTGTTCGGTACGGCGCGCCTGTTCGACGACGGCGTGATCGATCCGCGCGACACGCGCGAGGTGGTGGCCACCTGTCTGGACGCGGCGATCGCGGCGCGCCGCCGGGAGCTGCGGCCCAACGCCTTTGGCGTGGCCCGGATGTAGCTGCATTCGCAACCCCGTACCGGCCAGTGGGTACCTCGTGCCGTGGGGTCAGCTGCGGCGAGCGACGTCGGACACTCGCCCGTCGTCGATGGCGCGCTGCAGCGCCCCCTCCATCTCCTGGGCGAAGATCCGCTGCACGGCCGCCAGCGCCATGGGGCGCAGGGTGCCCATGACCTCGCCCAGGTGCTCGGGATCCGAGGTCTCGTCGGCGGACTGTGCGAGGTGGGTCAGGAAGTGGTTCGACACCTCGGTGGCGGCCTTTGCCAGGTGCTTGCGCAGCATGCGTGCAGCCTCGGAGGTCGTGTCGATGTCGACGCCCGCGCCCTCGAGCCGCATGGTGATCTTCAGCAACATGGGAGCGTGGACCAGGAAGGCCTCACCGGCTCGCTCGATGAACCCAAGCCGGGTCAGATCGCCGATCAGCCCGTCGCGATCGCTGCCCGTGATCTCGAACAGCTCGTCTTGCGACACGATCCGCGGTGCGTCGTCGGCCCAGGGCGCCTGGATCTGGGTCTTCACTCCGAGCCAGTCGCCGAGCTCGAACTCCCCTCGATCGGCGCTGGCGAGCACGCTGCGGATGGCCCGGATGGTGAGCCCCTGATCCTGCAGCCGCGCGATCAGGCGCAGCCGCTCGACGTGGGCCTCGCTGTACACCGCGATGCGGCCTCGCCGCTCCGGCGCCGGAAGCGCCTTCTTGGACTGATAGAAGCGGATCGTTCGACTCGGAACGCCGGTCTCGGCCGCCAACTCGTCGATGGTGAACTCTTGCATGGCGCCCGCAACCTATCCCCCCGCATGGGCCACGCGCTCCGGCTGCGGATGACTGAGGCGCGCGATGTGCCGAATGGCCGCAGACAGCGTGCGACCCCAGGACTCGTTGCGGTAGTCCACGCCGTGCTCACGGCACGCACGCTCCACCTCTGGGGCGATCTGGCGCAGGCGGGCCGGGGGGAGCTTGGGGAAGAGGTGGTGCTCGATCTGGTGCTCGAGCCCCCCGCAGAGCACGTTGAACGGCCAGGACACGCGGAAGTTGTTGCTCGCCTCGACCTGCATCGCGTACCACCGACCCCGGCTGCCCGCTCGGGTCCCCGCTGGGTACGAAGCCACGTCTTCGCCGATGTGGCCGCAGTAGATGGTGGCGGCCGAGTACACGTCGCGCAGCCGGTCCGACAGCCAGTTGCCCAGCGCCACCTTCCAGAAGAACGGCCCAGCCAGGGCGGGGAAGAACACGAATTCCTTGAGCCACGTGGGAAGCGCACCGCGCAGGGCGCGCTTGTGCACGTCGATCACCGTGGCGCGGTCTCGATGCTCGATCACGTCGAACTGGTCGCGCCAGCCCTGCACGCCGTACACGTCCATGATGCCGCTGAAGTGCATGTTCATGGACCAGGCGAAGAACGGAAAGCTCACGAACAGCGTGGACAACAGCTGGGTGTTGTGGCCCTCGCGGTGCGGCGTGTGCTCGGTGAGCCGGATGCCGCCGAAGTTGATGTCGATGTCCTTGCGGGCGATGTTGGTGAAGCCGTGGTGCTTGAGGTTGTGCCCCTCGCGCCAAGACACCTCGTCGATCGGGATCTGCCAGACGAACGTGTCGGAGCGGAAGGCCTCGGCGCCATCGAGCTTGTCGTAGGCTCCGTGCAGCACGGTGTGGCCGATCTCGGCGGTCTGCAGCTGCTTGTGCACCCACAGGCACGCCACGCCAGTGAGGAAGGACACCGGCTCCGGGCTGACGTGGATCAGCACCCGCCCAGCCACCTCCATGCCACGTGAGAAGCGGTTCAGGCGCTTGATGTGGCGAACGTCGTCGTCGCCGATCTGAGCCTCCACGCGGTCGCGGATGGAGGTGAGTGCTCGGTCGAAGCTGGCGAGCCGCTCTTGGTCACTGTCGAACGGCCCCACCCCACAGGGTGCGGACACGGTTGCTTGCTGCATTCTTGTCCTCGCTGGGTCATTGATTGATGACCCATTGATAACTGTTGCAGTAAATGGTGTCAAAGACGTCCGGCTGACGGACGCACGACGCACTCGGCCCGTGCCTGCACGCCATGGCCTGCCTGGGGTGGGGTCTCATCGCGACAATCAACGGGGTTGATCGTCGCGATGCTGCAGGTTGCCGCTCCGCGAGTTGATTGTCGCGATCAGCGGTCGTCGTGCAGGGCGGCTCGGAGGTGCGCGGCGCTCTCGGGATCGGCCGGAACCAACAGCTCGGCGGACAGGCCGAGGGGAAGGGGCTGGCCGGGAGGGCCGAAGCTGGCCTGCAGACTGTAGACGTGCACCCGATGACGACCCAGACGAAACCAGGGTCGGACCAGGTAGGGGGAGGGGACGTCCGAGTCGGGGGGCGGAAGGTAGCGCTCGAGCTCGCCCAGCAAGCGGGCGCGCTTGAGGTCGGGACTCAGCTCGGCGGCGAAGCGTCGCCAGGCGGGGTGTGCGATCTCGCGCCAGTTGCCGATGGCGCTGCGGAAGGGACCCGGACGGAACAGGGCCTCGGCCATGTTGTCGGGTGTGACGCCCAACAGGTCCATCAGCCTGGTGGCCGGCGGGTTGGCCTGCAGCACGTCCCAGGCACCGTCCAGCACCAGGGCAGGCCAGGGCTGATGGTGCTCGAGCAGCGCCGTCAGGGCACTCCGCAGCTCCTCCGGGACGTGTCGACCGAGGACAGCGCGTCGCACAGGCGCTGCACGGTTCCGATCCGAGGACGCGTTCGGCCGGTCTCCAGGAACGACAGCTGCTTCTGGGTGCATCCGGCGCGCAGCGCGAGCTCGAGCTGGCTGTGCCCGGCTCGCTGCCGATGCTGCCGGAGTGCGCTGCCGAAGGCGTTGGTCACGGTCGGCTCCGAGATGAGCATGTCTCATACCAAAACGGGGAATGGGCAAGGAGAACCTTCGCGATACCCAGCTGGCCCTCAGGAGGAACCATGTCCAGACAGACCTTTCTGACAGCGCTTGGACTCGCTGCCCTCTCCATCGGCGCCCTCGCCGCGTTTGCGCCGACTGTCTTGCTGGAGGACGTCAAGCGCACGAGCGCGAGCCCGGATGCCATCGTCATGGCTCGCACGGTGGGTGCCTTGCTGTTGTGCGTCGGCGGGCTGAACCTGTGGGTGCGTCGCTTGCCCGACTCGGCTGCATTGCGCGCCATCCTGGGCCTGGACCTCGCCGTGCAGCTGCTGTTGCTCCCCATCGATCCCTGGGCCTGGTGGACGGGCGTGTACACGGGCCTGGGCTCCTTCGTGCCGAACACCATCCTTCACCTGGTGGTGGGCACGGGCCTGGTGGTCTTGTTGCGGCGTCCCGCCGAGGTCACTCCGGCGTCGACGTGACCCGCTGCGCCACGATTGGACTATTCCATCTCGTCGCCGAGAGGTGGGGATGGCACTCGAGCCAAGGATGGCTGCCCTACTCGATCCGCAGCACCGCTGGGATCGGGCGCACTGGAGCGTGGTGGCAGATGCGCTCGCCGAAGCCGACGATCTGCGGGCGCGGCTGATCCGTGCCGATCTCGACGGCGATGCGGGGGTGGTCGACGAGCTGACGTGTGCCCTCGTCCGCGACACACCGCTGCCACCAGGCGTGCACGCCCGCTGGCATCGAGGCTTCGTGACGGGCATCTGGCTCGGCTGGGGCGAGGATGCGCTGGAGCGGCTGCGGCGCTGCCTTCAGGACCACCCGCTGCTCACCAGGCTCTCGTTGGGGGGGCAACAGGTGCCCGCCGATGGTCTCGTCGAGCTGGCCGGGGTGCCAGGCATCGACCGTCTGGAGCGGCTGTCGCTGTCGTGGCGGCGGCTGGGGCAGCACCGCGCTGTCGCGCTGGGACACGTGCTCGACGGGGTCCGGCCACGCCACCTGGCGCTGACCGGGGATGCCTGGGTGGACCCCGAGGCGCCGATCCTGCAACATCCGGGCTGGGAGCACGTGCAGCGCCTCGATCTCGGCCGCGCGAGTCGAGGGGCTGGCACGTCGCTGGCGCTCGCCACGAGGCTGCGTCCGACGCACCTCCGGATCCGAAACCTGTCGGTGGCGGCGCTAGCCGAGCTGTCGACCCGCCTGGATCGGTGCGAGTCGTTGTCCTTCAGCCGGATCTCCGATGTGTGGGGGAGCGCTGCGGACCCAGCGTTCGCCTCGTTTCTGGCCTCCCCGGCGCTTACGTCGCTGCGGGAGCTGCGACTCGACCAGGCTTACCTGCCGATGGACGTGGTCCGGGCGCTTGCGGCTCGTCCGCCGCACCTGAGGTACCTGGCGTTTCGCCACGTCGGGGGGCCGCGCGGCTGGATCCGGGTGTTGTCCGAGGCTCCTGCATTGCGCGCGCTCGAGGTGCTCGCGCTCGAGCGCTGCGGTGTGGGGCAGGCCGAGGCTCTGGTCCTGGCCGAGTCGTCGGTCCTCGACGAGCTGACGGAGCTTCGCCTTGGTGGTCACAACCTCGGCGTGGCGGGCCTCCAGGCGCTGGCCACCACCGATCGCCTCCCGGCCCTTCGACGAGTCTGGGTGGATCTGTGGTCCCACCCCGTCCCGCCGCGTGCCCGGCGACAGCTCGAGGGCAGCTATCACGTGCACGATGTGGAACCCGTGGAGGTGGACCGAGGGCTTCGCTGGGTGTCTGGGCGCAGCGCCTACGTGCTGGACGTCCAGGTGCCGTTCTCGGGGTTCGGCTCCAACGAGATGAACGTCGACCGCCTCTTCGCCACCGCCGACCGCCAGGCCCTGGTGAACGCGGTGTGCTGGTATCTGGCCGCTCGCCAGAGCGATGGCTATCGCCGGTGCAATGCCCAGTACCTGTCCGTTACTGCGGTGCACGTCGGTGGGAGCGAGCGTCCGATTCCCCTCGATGACTACCTGATGGGCGAGACCCGACTGGATGCTGCGCGCCTGGCTGCCGAGCTGCCCGAGCTGTCTGGTCCACTCCTGCAGCCAGGCGAGGTGAGTCCGCGCGGGCCAGAGCCCGTGCAGTCCCTCGAGCAGGCCTGGGAGGATCCCTGGCGTGCATTGGTCCACGGGCAGGTAGATCACTCCTACTATTGGGTGAAACACACCCCGACGCCGCGATGGGACGAGGTGCTCTGAGTCTCGGCTACGGGCTCGTCAGGACGACGAAGTTCGGATGCTCGCGCATGGCGTCGAAGTCGGTGTCGGCTCGCGCGTCCGCGGCCTGGGTGGGATCCAGGTCCACGGCGCGCTGCAGCGAGGCCACCGCTGCCTCCGCTCGCCCGGCCACCGCGTGGGCACACGCCTGGTTGTAGATCAGGTCCGGCCTTCGGCCTGCAGGAACCTCCTGAACCACGGCGTCCACGATCTCCACCGCCACGTCTGGATCGCCGTGCCGGATGCAGCGCGAGCTCAGCTCCTGAGCGAGACCGGCGAGGCGGTCGGGCCGGGCGATGGCGACGTGAGCGCGGAGGCCCGCCAGTAGCACGCCCGCGTCGCCTGCACGCACGAGGTCGGCGAAGGCGGGGTCCTCTGGGCTGTCGCGGGCCATGGCGTCGAGCAGGATCCAGTGTGGCTGCTGGTCCTCGGGCACGACGGCCCTCGTGTGGGCGAGCAGGTGCTGGGCACGCGACGCATCCCGACGATCGATGCGGACGAGGGCGTACTCGAACAGGTCCTCCACCACGCGTCGCTGCTGCTCCGGGGAGAGGTCGTCGGGCAACACGTCCGACAAGGACACCAGCGACCGAGCGCCCTGGCTCGCCTCGTAGGCCCACTCCGACAACCAGGCCGGGCGCCGGTCCGAGCGCAACACCACGCCCAGGGCCCGTCGGATGGTGTCGGGCTCCGAGGGCACGAGGACCAGCAGCCGGTCCACCACCTCGGCGTCACCGGCCTCGAGCCGCTCGTGGAGGACCGGCGCGAGCCACGGAGCGTGCTGGGTCTCGTTCAGACACTGCAGCGTCGTGCGCCGCACGTTCGGGTCGTCCGAGGCAAGACCATGGGCGAGCAGCGGTAGCACCCTCGCTTGGTGCCGCTGCAGGACCCCGTCGCGGTCGTCGTACGGTGTGAGGGTCAGCGCCGAGAGGACAGCGCCCACGCCAGCGTCGCTCGGCGGGGAAGCGAGCAGGTGCGGCAGGACGCGCTCGGTCAGCTCCGACGTGCGGAGCATGTAGGCCACGTCGAAGGAGGCGGCCTCGGGGGCGACCTCCCACATCCGCCCCCACAGCTCGGCGATGCCCTCGACGATGTCCTGCGAGGGTGGCTCGTCGCTGATCCGGATCAGGAGCCACTCCACGACCCGCACGATCTCGGCGATCCCCTCCTCGGAGGGCGCGGCCTGCAGCTGCTGCAACAGCACGTGCAGGAGCCGTGGATGCAGCTGTCGCGGCATCGAGACCAGGTCCATCGCGTGCATGATCACATCGAGCCGGACCTCGGCGGGGGGGGCTTCGAGCAGTGTTGCGTACGCGCCGTCGCCGGCGCACCTCATCAGGTACCAGCTCGACTCTCCGTCCGCTCCGAGCGTGGCTGGCAGGAGCGTCTGCGCGAGCTCGGGGCTGGGGGTTCGAAACTCTGTCACGAAGGGCCCGTACAGGCTCGTGATCGCCTTCGCGAGTGGGGCGTCCGACGGATGGTGTCGAAGCGCCTCCAGCGCCCAGCTCGGATCGAGCGAAGGCTCGTGTCCTTGGGCCGACAGCTTGCCCCTGATTCGATCGAAGGCGATCCAAGCCTGCGGGTGCAGTCCACGTTCGAGGGCGGGCTCGAGGTGGGTCAGCACCTGGGTGATCACGGGGTCGGGCAGCGTCAGCCAGGAGTCGCGGATGCGGTCGAGCACCTCGCAGACCGGCCGGAGCACGGCCTCGTCCGACACGTCGGCCCGGAGCACCTCGTCGAGCAGGTCCTCCATGTCGCCCAGTGCGTTCGTCCCGTCTACGTCGCGGGTGCGCCACACCGCGGCGGTGGCGGCCCACTCCTCGGCGGTCAGGGGGCCTTCGCCCAGGGGGGAGCGCTGCAGTCCGGGCCAGGCGAGTCGGGGCTGCTCGGCATCGGGAACGCCGAGCAGATCGGTGGCCTCGAGCACGCCGGTGCCCTCGCGCTGGGCGGCTCGCAGCAGCGTGAGCAAGGGTGTGATCCGAGACTGCAGGTTCGGGGGCAGCTCCCGCCAGAACGCCTTGACGGCCTCCGCGGCTCGCTCCGGATCCCGACAGTAGCCACCGGTGGTGTAGTTTCCGTCTAGGTAAGTCGGCACGTGGGGGCGGAGCTCGGGGCGCAGGTCGAGCACGGGCTCGAGGAACCACGGCACCGAGCCGAACCCGGTGGAGGGCAGGCCCTGCAGCTCGTCCTCCATGCGCAGCGGATGGTAGGTGATGCCGAGGTTGCGCGTCCACACGAAGGGGTGGCTCGAGGCACTCCACAGCGCCGCGAGCTGACAGGCCGTCTTCGCCGCGTCCTCGGCTGGGCCCGCCAGGACCCGCCGTCGTGCCTCGGACCACACCACCTCGGCGTCGTCGCGATCGTCGAAGGGGCTGGGGGGAGGGGGCTCACCGTCGACCAGGTGGCGGAACACCTGCTGCAGCTGGTGCACCGAGACGATCTGGAAGGTGATGTCGTAGCCCATGGGTCCGCCTATTCCGGGGTCTGATGCTGCTCTTGCGAGAGGTTTGTGAATTGCCATCACGGCAGCGGCGAGGGTGTTGCGGGTGTGTCCTTGGGGTCCTACCCTCCAGGGGATGTCTGCCGACCGCCTCGAGCTGTCTTCCTGCACTGTGTGGCTGTCGACTCGACGGGTCGAGCGCGACGGGGCGACGCATCGCCTGAGTGCTCGGGAGGCCGCGCTGCTACGGTACCTGGCGGAGCGCACTGAGCGGGTGGTGGGGCGCGAGGAGCTGCTGCGCGAGGTGTGGCGGTATCGGCGCGGTGCCGTCACCCGGGCGGTGGACCACGCCGTGGCTCGGCTGCGCAGGAAGATCGAGCGGGACCCCGCCTCGCCGGTGCACGTGCTGTCCGAGTACGGTGAGGGCTACCGGCTCGTGTTGGGTGGACCCCCATCGCACACGCTGGTGGGTCGCGCCGAGGAGCTCCAGCAGTGCCTGGCGGCGCTGCATCGCCAGGTGCGCGTGGTCACGGTGGTCGGGCCAGGGGGAGCGGGCAAGACCACGCTCGCTCGGGCGGTGACTGCCCATCTCGCGCGTACGGGTCGATCGGTGTGGGAGGTGGCGGGCCCCTTCGACGACGACGACGCCTGGGTGGCGGCCCTCCGGCGCGCGGGCGAGCTGCCGGCGCGCTCCGACCCGTTGCGGGCCTTGGCGCAGCAGCACCGGCCCGTCGTCTTCGTGGACGATCCCGGACCTGGTGCCCAGGTGGCGCAGCTCGTGGCGCAGACCTCCGAGGTGTGCGTGCTGGTGGCCAGCCGCCGCGTCTTGGGTGTGCTGGGGGAGCACCTGATCCGGCTGGAGGGGCTGCATGCGTCTGCGGCCAGGGCCTTGTTCCTCGAGCGCGCGGAGGCCGTGAGTCCGGGTGTGGGAGCGCGCACCCACGCCGACACCCTCGATGCCCTCGTGGCACGTCTGGACGGGCTGCCCCTGGCGCTGGAGCTGTGTGCGGCTCGCTGCAGCTTGTTCGAGCCCGCCCAGCTCGTGGCGCGTCTGGACGACCCCATGGCGCTGCTGGAGCACCCGTCGCGGGGGCTGCGCGCCACCTTCGCCGTGTCGTGGAACGTGCTGGAGGAGGCGGACCGGCGTGCGCTGATGTGGCTGTCCTCCTTCGAGGGGGCGTTCGAGGTGGCCTGGGCGGAGGCGCTGCTCGGAACGGGAGGGCTGGCGTCGCTGCAGATCCTTCGGGATCACAGCTTGTTGTCGCGTGCGGTCGCGGGGCGGATGTGCTTGCTCGACACCGTGCGCGCCTTCGTGCGACAGCAGGCTCGGCGGTGCGGTGACTGGTCGGAGGCGGTCGCCGCGCACGCACGGCTGATGTCCAGGCTCGCCGACGAGGCTCCCACCCAGGAGCTGATGGCGGTGGTGTCGCGGGTGGCCGACCTTGCGGTGCTTGCCGCGGTGGGGCCCGTGCTCCTTCAGCGTCTCGTGGAGGAGGGACGGCAGGGCGCGGCGGTCGATCTGGCTCGCCGCTTGGCGGACGTCGTGCATCCCGAGCCCGAGGCCCAGGCGCGGCTGTGGATCGTCGCCGCGCGGGTCCTCGAGCGTGTCGGAGAGGTCGAGACAGCCACGCGACTGCTGACCTGGTGCATGGAGCATGCATCCCCTCCGCGGTCGCTACGGGCCCTCGGTCGGCTGGCTTGGCTGGTGGCCTTGGGCGGCGATCCAGCGCGCGCACGCGCCATGGCCGCCGACGGGCTTCAGCTTGCTCGTCGACGTGCGCAGACTGCCGAGGAGGCGCAGCTGATCAGCCTGCTGGCGGTGCTCTGCTCAGATGTGGACGAAGCCCGTGGACTGGCGGAGCAGGCCGTCGCGGCCCTGCGCACGGGCCCGGACCGGGATGCCTTGGCGCTGGCCTTGGGGGATCTGGGGGTGCTGTGGAGCCAGCAGGGTCGCGCGGACCGTGCGCTGGTCTTGTTCGAGGAGGCGCTGACGCTGCGCCGCTCCCTGGGACATCCCGTGGCCGAGGCTGGTGCGCTGGTGCGGGTCGGGAGCGCGCTAGAGGCCCTCGACCGGTTCGAGCCTGCGGAGGAGATGCTCCGAGAGGGGCTGGCGCGGCTGCGGCCCCTCGCCGTGATCGACGTCGAAGCCACCGCCGTGTCCAACCTGGGGCTGCTGCTCTGTGCCACGTCCCGTCGCCGAGAAGGTCGTCGTCTGCTGGTGGAGGGCTTGGAGCTGTACCGGAGCGCGGGCAATCGGATCATGGGCGGGGTGGGTGAGGGCAACGTCGGGGTGTGGCACCTCGAGGAGGAGCGACCCGACGCCGAGCGTGCGCTGCCCCACCTCGAGGAGGCGGTGCAGATCCTCGCCACCACACAGGTGGTGACGGGCCTGAGCTGGTTCCGGGCGTTCCTGGGCCAGGCGCTGGTGCGACTGGGCCGCCTCGACGAAGGACTGGCCGCACTTCGGGAGGCCGAGGCGGAGGTGCGGGAGGCGCAGGCCCCTGTGTCCTTGGCCCACGTGTGGACGCAGCGAGCGCGCGTTCAGGTGCTGCGGGGAGATCTGGCCGACGCCGCGCAGTGGATGGAGCGGGCACGGCACACGCTCTCGACGCATCGGGCGAGTCCGCTGTGGTGGCGTCGGCTCCATGGGCTGGAGCGAGAGCTGGGTGTGATGGCGTCGGGATCCTGACTCGATAGCTCGGGTATTGCTCAGAGCGCGACATTGTGCGACGGCGTGCGACCGTGACTCGGGGGCGGTCTTCCTAGGTTGGGACGGGGCAACCAGGAGGTCTGTGATGCGAGGACTGTGGATGGGTGTGGTGCTGTGCGTGGGCGGTGCCTGCGTGGCAGAGGATGGGGTGGAACACGCCGATGCCGACGCGTTGTGGCGGGCAGCCACCGTGGTGGCGCTGCAGTGCCCCACCGGGCTCACCGAGGTCACCTACGACGGTGAGGACAGCGAGGTGATCACGTACACCCCCGACGACTTCTGGTTGGGAACCGGCTCGTGTCGCGGGTACGAGGACGAGCCCGAGTCCGTGGCGGCTCAGGAGCGAGTGGACGAGGCCGCCCTCGAGGAGTGTGAGGGAGACGCCGTTTCCTTCACCTGCCCCGAGCCCTGCGTGGGGCTCTCCAATCCGGGAACCTGTGTGGTCACGCCCGCAGCCCCGCAGGTGCAGGAGAACCCACCCGACGCGAACGGGGTCTGGAGCTGCGTGGTCACCGTCTCGGCGACCGCCGAGGCCACGGCCGCCGGGGCGTGCCTGAAGCGGGACGATCCCAAGCAGCTCTGATCTGCTGCCTCAGGGCAGCTGGGACCGCACGAAGGCCACGAAGTCGGCGAACTCCTGATGGGAGCCGACACCACCGTGCCCGCCCGCGAAGCGCAGTGCGGTGGTGTCGAGGCCGTAGCGGACGATGTGATCGTCGAGCGGTAGCACCCACTCCGGAAAGCTGAAGCCGAAGGGGAAGGGGTTGCCGATGTCGGCCACGAAGGCCACGGAGTCCCCGGTTGTGGTGTCGAGGGCCACGGGCATCACCATGTCGTCGGCGTGGGGCGTGGGCACGTGGACGATCTGTACGGGGGCCGAGGCGTCCCGAAGCACGAGGCTGCCCAGGCGAGGCATCGTGAGCAGCGGCACCGCCACCGGGCCGTGGTGGCCAAGGCATCGCCACGTCCACGTCCACCTTCACGCTGGCCTCCACCGACTACACCGAGACGTTGGTGCTGCCGGAGCTGTTGCGCACGCTGTCGCGCCAGGCGCCCCGGGTGCGGCTGCGCTCGGTGGGGGTGGACGGGCACGCTGGACGCGCTGTGGCATCCGCGCCAGCACGCCGACCCCACCCATCAGTGGTTTCGAGACGAGCGGTTCGGCGTGGCCGAGGCGCTCTGACACGCGACGACTGGCTTGCGGAAATTACTCCTCGAAAAAAGGCAGCCCTTTCTGGCATGATTTCGTTCAGGTGAGGTAGGGTCCTCCGACGCGGAGGAAGGATGTACCGGGTGTTCATGTCCTACTCGCACCAAGACGCCGGCCGGGTAGAGCGGATCCGCAAGCGGCTCGCCGAGGAGGACCTCGAGGTCCTCATCGACCACGAGCAGATCACGGCGGGAGAGCCGCTGACGCCTCGCCTGCGCGAGCTGATCTCTCAGTCCCACGTGGTGTTGCTCTTTCTCACCCAGTGGTCCGAGTCCAGTGATTTCGTGAAGCTGGAGTTCGAGTGCGCTCGGTCGCAGGGGGTGCACGTCATTCCTGTGGTTCTCGGGGATCTGAGACGTTGGCCGTGGTGGGCCGAGAAGGTGGGCCACACCGCCTATGTGAGCGGCGAGTACTTGGTCGAGGGGTTGCTGAACGAAATCGCCCGACGTGTGGTCCGCACCGTCACACGCGCGCACGTGATCTCCTTCTTCAACATGAAGGGAGGGGTGGGCAAGACGACGCTGGCGGCGCAGTTCGCGGCTCGCATCGCGCGAGGCTCGGCGTCGCGCAGAGCGCACTCCGTGCTGATGATCGATCTCGATCCGCAGCAGAGCCTGACGGAGCTGTTCGTGGGGCCCACCACCATCGACAAGCGCGCGGCGACGAACGCCACCGTGGTGGGCCTGTGCGAGCCGATGCTGGTGGGGAAGCCCCGGCGGAGTGACTTCGATCCGCTGATGCAGGGCCCCACGGAGACCCCCGCGGTGTTCGATGCGCTACCGGTCCGGCTGGGCGGCGCCGAGGGAGGGTTGTTCGACGTGGTCGTGGGCGACTTCGCCGCCGTTCGCTACTTCGACGAGTTCGGCGTGAGCCGGCACCACGTGGTGCACAACTTCGAGGCGGGCCTGCGTCGCTTCCGGAGCCACTACGACTTCATCGTGATCGACTGCAACCCGAGCGTGTCGCCCCTCACTCACTGCGCGCTGCGCAGCGACCATCTCTTCGTCCCGATCACGCCCGACAACTTCGGTCGTCGCGGCTTCGTGTTCGTCGACAAGTTCCTGGAGCGCCACCTGTCCGACGTGCCGAGGCCCCACATCTCGGCGATGTTCAACAAAGTCCACAAGCGGCAGGTGCCGCGGGGACAGGCTGCGCTGATGCGTCGGATCCGCGAGGGCGACGACGACTTCGCTCCGGGGGCTTCCCTCATGGCGCCGACCTTGATGACCACCGAGGTCCCGCACGACCGGCGCCTCGTGCCCACCATTCTGTCCACCCTCGACGACGCGAATCGCACGGCCTCGAAGTTCCTGGAGCAGACCTCGGGAGCAGACAGTGTCCTGGAACCGTTCGTCGACGAGTTCTATGCCCGCATCGTCCACGGAAATCCGACCTAGCAGAGGATCCACCCATGCATCACAAGACCAAGCAACTGCTCGAGCGCATCAAGCGAGGCAACGGCAGCGCTGCCGTCAAGATCACGAAGGCGCACTTTGCCAGCCTCCTCGACGACTGCAACGCGATGGGGAAGGAGGCACTGCTCACTGCGGTCGTCGAGCACCTGTCCGCGAAGAAGCGCCGGAAGTCGGGTCGACCCAAGACCGACTTCGAGGTGCTGGTGGGGGACATCCTGGCCACCAGCGACATGGTCACGAAGGACGTGCTCCGGGGCATGTACGACCACATCGCTCCGTCGCTGGGGCAGCGCATGCCCGGCCGATCGAGGGTGCGGTCCCTTCCGAAGTTCATCGAGCACATGGAGCCGCTGATCGGCCAGGATGGGCTCAAGAAGGCGGCCAGGGCGGTACAGCAGCGGCGCAGCCAGGCACACTGACTGTGCCTCGCTGCGATCGTCCTCAGTCGGTGCGCACGAAGACGAAGTCGCCAGCGTCGTGGCCGGAGCCCTGGTACACACGGCGCTGCGGCTCCTGCTGCGACTGGCCCACCACCCGCTCGCGCAAGGGCACGAACAGCTCTGCCGAGGTGAAGGCGTCGGCTTGCTGCTCCTGCAGGCCCGTGAGTAGCGCGCGCGCGAACACGCTGTGCCCCGAGCCGCCGCCATCGAGCACGGGCTCGAAGGCGCCGCTGCTGATGAGCAGCCTCGAGCGGGACTGGGTGACGCGGGTGAGCAACGCGCCTCGCTTCGAGCCGCCACCGGGAGCCTCTTCCTCGGTGTCCAGCGCCCGTGTGAGGGCTGCCGAGTAGCAGGAGTCCGACACCACCAGCACGCTGGTGGCGGCCATGCGCTTGATCTGATCGCGCACCCGATCGGCGGACACCCAGTCCACCGTGGAGCGCGCGTCGGCGTTGGTGGGCAGCCAGTAGGCCTGCTCGAGGTCGGTGGGGATGGCGCTGTGACCCGCGTAGTAGACGAGCACCTGGTCGTCGGGCCGCGCGTGGTTCACCAGCAGCTCCAGCGCCTGCAAGATCTGACGCGCCGTGGGGTTCTGCAGCACGAGGGAGTGGTCGTTGCCTGCATCGTCCTGCAGGGTGGTGGTGAAGCCGTACCCCTCGGTGAGGGCGCTGTGGACGGCGTCGATGTCGGCCAGGGGCGTGGTGAGGCTGTCGAGCCCCTCGGCGGGGTAGTCCTGCACACCGATGAGCAATGCGTAGCGCGATCCCTGCACGAGGTGCTCGGTGGCTGCAGGCCGCACCACCTTCAGCGGCTCGGTCTTCAGCGAGAAGTCCTCGAACACCGCGGTCACCATCAGCGGCACCGCTCCCTCGTCGGCGGGAGCGGTCACCGTGGTCTCGAAGCTGCCGCCTCGGTTCAGAGCCACCGGGCTGCCGCCCACGAGCAGCTGCTGAACGCCCGTGGCGGGTCGCACCCGTCCGCGCAGGGTGACGCGTTTGTCGCTGGGCACACGTAGCCAGCGCTCTCCGTTCTCTCCTCGTCGCAGCCCTCGGGCCGTCAGCTCGATGCGCGCGCCGTCGGCGAGCTGCGCCGCTCCGCGCGTCTCCCGAGCGGCATGGCCGAACAGCGGTAGATCGGGATCCGAGGCCTGGATCAGCGGCACCTGATCGGGCGTGACGCGGGCCAGGTGGGCAGTCACGCCGTCGGCCACGGTGCGGGGGGTGGGGTGCTCCGAGCCGCGCAGGGCCTGCGCCAAGCCGAAGGTGAAGGCGCCTCCCACGGCGTCTTCGTCGCGGATCTCCAAGGCGACGGACTCCGGGTCGGCGGCGAAGAACGCGGCGAACTCCGCGGCGCCTTCCTGCAGCGTGAGGGGCGTGCGGTCAGGTGCCGAGTGATGGCTCCACACCGGCTCGGCTCCCCGCTCTCCGATGTCGGTGCCGTGGCAGGAGTCCATGAACAGCACGGGGGTGACCCCACGGTTCCGCGCCGCCATCACGAAGGTCGCCAGGTCGTCGCTGGTCAGGGTGCGCGGATCGTCGCACTGGGAGCGCACCAGGCAGTCCAGCGCGCTGTCCTTGAACAGGATCGAGGAGGTGGGACCCGAGCGACCCTGCAGATGCACGCCCGTGCCCGCGTAAGACAGGTACACCCGATCGCCGCAGACCGAGCTCTCGAGTGCCTTCGTCAGCGCTTCCTGCACCACGGAGTGGGTGGGCTCGTGTAGCTCCGTGACGGTGTCGACGCCCTTCGAGCGGAACAGCGACGCCATGAAGGACCGATCGCCCGAGGTGTTGAGCTGGATGGTGGAGCCGGGATCGTGGATGGTGTCGACGCTGATGGCCAGCGCGGTGGCTCGCGGTGTCTCTCGCGGGGTGCAGGGCGCCTTCGACAGGGCCACCCAGCGCTCGTAGGTGGCCAGGGAGATCCCGTGATCGGACTTGTCGTACGCTCGCTGCAGGGGATCCCGCTCAGCGGGCGCCAGAGCGGCATCGTACCGGTTGAGCACGATGCCCCCGAAGGTGGTGGTCGGGAGCACCAACATCGCCGCACAGGCGCACAGTCGCGTGAACATGGGGCGGAGTCTACCAGCGGCGTGCGAGTCGTAGCTCGGTCATCAGCGCTCGGGCTCGGCGAGGATCGTCGTGGCCCAGTACAGCTCCCAGGGGCCCTCGAAGTCCTGGGAGGCTTCCGGGCCGAAGCAGTCGAGCTCGCTGCGCACTGGCTCGTAGAACCGGCTGTAGATCTGCAGGGTGTCGATGCGAAGCAGCCCGTCCTCCTGCAGCTCGTAGCGGTTGTGCTGCCGGGCGAGGGCACAGGTGCTCTGGGCCGGGGTGAACCACAGCCCACCCCAGTCGTTGAAGCGGCCCTCTGTCTCCGAGAAGGTCGAGAACGGAAGCCTCATCACGGCGTCGTCACACGGGGCGAACAGGTCGACGCCGTCCCCGATGTTGGGATCTGCGAGGCACGAGCCGAGCCACACGCCGGCCCGGCCGACCTCGAACTGGAGCCGCTCCACCGGGGTGGTCCCCGCCAGGAGGGGCCAGTCGATGGGCTGGGCCATGAACGGTCCCAGGACGGTCTGGGTGGTGGCCATGCCCTCGTAGTCGGGGGACTCGCCGCGTTGC
>JAHQVJ010000026.1 GCA_019634415.1 Myxococcales bacterium | reverse complement strand
TGGCCAGCACCTCGTCGGGCTCCTGCACCTGGGCCTC
This sequence comes from Myxococcales bacterium, assembly GCA_019634415.1. Classification (GTDB taxonomy): domain Bacteria; phylum Myxococcota_A; class UBA796; order UBA796; genus DRPG01. The sequence continues at coordinate 13,127 of JAHQVJ010000026.1, read as the reverse complement.
GTCGCCCACAGCCACCCGACGCGCCAGCGCCACCGGCGCCTCCACCCGGATCTCCACCGCCCCCGTCGACACCAGGTCCAGCACGGCGCGTCCCGGATCCACCCAGTCGCCGGGATCCACGTGGCGGCGGGCCACCACCCCCGCGAAGGGCGCGCGCACCCGGTGGCGCTGCAGCGTGGCGGCGGCCACGCGCTGAGCTGCTCGCGCCGCATCGGCGGCGGCCTGCAGCCCGCGCACCGACGACTGCGCAGCCTCCAGCTCGCTCTCCGCCAGCACCTGCGCGTCCACGCGGGCCAGCCTGTCCAGCGTGCGCTGCGCCTGAGCGAGCTGCTCCTCCATGCGACGCGCCTCCGCCGCCGCCATGGCGAGCTGCGCCGATGCCACGCCCGGATCCACCTCGGCGAGGAGCTGCCCCGCCTGCACGGCCTGTCCTTCCCGCACCGTGACCTGCACCAGCGACCCCGCCGCCCCCGCCGCGAGCTCGGCCCGCTCGAGCGCGCGCACCTCGCCCAGGTAGGACCAGGTGTCCGCGAGTGTTCCCTCCTGCACCTCGGCCACGGACACCAAGGCCGCCGGGGGGCCCGAAGGACCATCAGCCCCTTGCTCGGGGGACGAGCAGGCGGCCACGAGCCAGGCGATGACAGCACGCATGGCCGCACCTCACACGAAACGTGGTCCGCGGCTCATATCAACGACAACCCGCTACGGTGGGCAGTAGCGCACGTAGGTGATCACCGCGTGCCCTCGCTGCAGCGCGTCGATGCAGCCCTGGCGGAAGCGCTCGAGCCCCTCGCGGAACGGATCGGCGGGCGCCAGCCCCTCCACGGGGTAGGCCGCCAGCCCCCGCACGAACGCGTCGAGGGCCGCACCGTGGGCCACACAGGCGGGCCCTGCGTAGGCCCCCATGGGCAACGCCTCCAGCGGTCCGTAGGCCTGGTCGAACGCCTCCGCACAGGGCTGAAGCGCCAGCCAGCGCTGCTCCGGCATCAGGCCGGCGGGCATCCACAGCTCCAGATCCGGATGTGCATCCATCGCAGACGGCGTCCGCGCATTGCTCCAGGCCTGCGGCACAGGCACCGCGTCGGTCCAGGGCTCCTCCTCGGCCGCGCTGGCCGCCGCCACCGTCGGCAGTCGCCCGTAGGCCTCCCGCAGCCCGAAGGACGGCGTGTCGTGCACCAGGAAGCGGAGCAGATCCTGCAGGATCGTGGACATCTGCAGCGGTGTGTAGGGGTTGTCCCTGAGTGCGTGCAGCTCGCGGTAGGGCGCCTGCAAGGCGTCGAAGGGCGCCGGATCGCCCACCAGGGCCTGCAGCAGCACCACGAGCTCCTCCTCGGGCTTCTGGGGCGGGGAGTGCCAGCGACGCGCGTCCTCGAGGAACCTCCGGGTCGCGTCGAGATCCTCCCAGCCCCAACGATTGACCTGCTCCGGCGCGCGAGTACCCAGTGCCAGCGCCGCGTCCACCAGCTCCTGCGGCGGCTCGTCGAGCTGCCGAAGCGCGTGCACCGCCTGCACGATCTGGTCCTGCAGCTCGAGTCGCCCCACCGCCACCGTCGCCGAGCGAAGGGCGTCGAAGTGCCGATCCGCCAGCGACTGCGCCACCGCACCCAGCTGCCCCCAGTCCAGCGACTCCCGCACCGCCGCCAGCGCCTCCTGCGTCGCCTGCACGTCCGCCACGTCCGCGGCGAAGGCCTGGTGCCTCCACTGCGCCGGCTGTGGCTCCTGCCAAGGGCGCGCGAACACCTCGCCCCAGGAGAACTGCGTCCACGCGAGCTCCATCCCCACCTCGAGGGCCATCGAGCAGCGCACGCTCGCGTCGATCTCGATCACCTCCCCCTCCGAGGTGCGGAACTGCCCGCTGCGCTGCACGGGGTCGTAGGCGACGACGAATCCGCGGTGCACGATCATGGCTGGCTCCCGAGCAGGTCGTGCCATCATCACGCGCTGGGGGGACACATGGGGGACCACAGCGATCCCATCGCCTACGGCGAGGTCGACCTCAACCTGCTGCTGGTGCTCGAGCGCGTGCTGCAGCGCCAGAGCGTGAGCGCCGCGGCCGCCGATCTGGGGCTGTCGCCGTCGGCCACGAGCCGCGCGCTGCAGCGCCTGCGCGACACCCTGGGTGATCCGCTGCTCGTCCGCGCCGGAAACCAGCTCGTGCCCACCGAGCGCGCCCAGGCCCTTGTGGGTCCGGCGCGCCGAGCGGTGGAGGCCGCCCGCGACGTGTTCCTCGGGGCGACCTTCGATCCCGCCTCCGCCACCGGCGCCTTCGTGCTCGGCCTGGGCGACGAGCTACAGCACGCCTTGTTCCCGGCCATCTTCGCCCACGTCCGACGCCGCGCTCCCGGCATCGACCTGCGGGTGCGCAACCTCACCATGCGGTCCGCCGAGGAAGGCCGCCGCGACCTCGTCCACCTCGGGATCGCCCCCGATCTGACCACGCTCCCCTCAGCCCAGGGCCTGCCCGACGTCACGGATCTGGTGCACCGGCCGCTGTACGAGCGACGCTTCGTGGTGGTGGGGGCAGCGTCTGCCTGGCCCGAGGCCCCCGACCTCGACGCCTACGTGGCTGCCCACCACGCGATCATGTCCGACGAGGCAGGCGGGCGCGGCTTCGTGGACGACCTGCTCGATGGATTGGGCCACACCCGCCGGGTGGCGGCCACGCTGACCTCCTTCCCCGCCATCGCCGCACTGCTCCGCGCCACGGATCTGCTGGCCCTGATGCCGGCGGAGGTGGTACCCACCTTGGGCCAGGGGTTGGTCGCCCACGATCCGCCCCTCGCCCTGCCCTCGATGAGGGTGCACCTCGTGTGGCATCCCCGCCACACCACCCGACCGCGCCACCGCGCGCTGCGCGGCTGGGTTCAGGAGGCGGTGCTCCGCACCACGCGGCCCTCCAGCACCGCCAGCGCCCCCACCACCGCCACCTCGCCGCCGAAGTAGACCGCACCCCAGGGCGTGATCTGGTCGACGAAGTGGGCGATCACCACCACCACGACCATGCAGTAGGCCAGGTTGGCGAACAGGATGGCGGCGAGCCAGGGGGCCACGCGGGCCTCCACCAGCCAGCAGGTCAGCGAGTAGGCCGCGAACACGGCGGCGGGCAGCGCCAGCGCGATCAGCACCTCGCGCGGCAGCCCGATCCAGGGCTGAAGTGCGGGGAGCACGAACGCCGTCGACAGCGTGCTCACCACGGCCCCCAGGCCATCCACGAGAAAGATATGGGGACGAAGTCGGTCCACGTGACCCTCCTTCCCTCGATGTAGGCGTCATGAGCGTCGCGTCCCAGTGCACCCGCCGCAGCTCGCGAGTGCACACGATGCACGCCCAGTCTCATCCGCACGCGAGTGAGATGTGCAACAAGCCGTTCGATGACCACGTAGGAACGCTCGACCAGGGAGCCCAGCATGGCCCGTGAGATGCCAGGCGTCTTGCGCCTCTTCGTCTTGGGGATCTTCGCGTTCGTCTTCTTGAGCGTGGCCGTTCCCATCTGCATCGGTGGCCCCATCGCCTACTGGCGGATCTCCACCATCACGGCCGACCTCGCGCCCACCGAAGAGGACCAGCGCTTCGCCGAGGAGATGGAGGCCGCCGCCGAGGCCGCGGGCCGCGACCTGGACATCTCGGCCCAGGAGATCGCCCACGCGCGCCGGCTCGGCCAGCTCGACGAGGTCGAGGCCATGGCGGACGAGATCCTGGAGGGCCGGCTCCGCGCCGACGAGGTGGCGCGGCCACCGCCAGAGCCCAAGCGCATGAAGGGGGCGTTCTACCGCGACCAGCTGCAGCCGGAGCCCGAGCCACCCGCCTGGCGCCTGCGCGACTTCGGACTGGCCGCCGGAGGGGCTGCGATGTTCCTGGCGGCCTGCGGCATGGCGCTGGCGGCGTTCTACGTGGGCATGCGACCCAGCGGACCAGTCCCCGAAGAGGCTGGCGAGAGTGACGGCTTCGTGGAGCCTCCCCCGCCCCCTCCGTTCTAGGCCAGGTCGGCCGCATAGTCGTCGTGTAGTCGCCACCAGCGGTACGGCTCGCTCTGCGGCCGGCCCTGGGGCGTGTCCTCCCAGGTCTCCTGGCGACCGAGGGGAGTCAGATCGAGCAGCGCCCAGGTGGTTCCCAGGGACTCCACACCCCGCCCGGTGACCGAGAACGTGCGGAACACGCGCTCACCGTCTCGAACGAAGACGTCTAGGCCGAAGCCCGTCTCGATCCCGACGGCTTCGTAGAAGGCCTCCCCCTCCACCGTGAGCCACGGAACCGTCCACCCCAGGCGCTCCTTCACGGCGGCGATGTCGTGCTGCGGCGCCCGCGAGGTCAGCACCAGGGCGGTGTCTCGTGCGCGCAGGTGGGCCAGGTGCGGCAGCTGGTCCACCACCATCGAGCAGCCCGTGCACGGCTGCCCCCCGGCGGGCAGCATGAAGTGGTAGGCGATCAGCTGCTTGGCGCCGTCGAACAGCTGAAGCAGCGTGCGCGAGCCCTCCGGGCCGACGAACCGATGGCTCGCCTCCACCTCCACCATCGGCAGGCGTCTCCTCCGTGCAGCGAGCGCATCCGACGCCCGCATGTGCGCCTTCTCGGCCTCCAGCAGCTCCTGCCGCGCACGGGTCCAGGTCTCGAGGTCCACGATCGAGGGCATCGACATCCATCCTCCAGTCTCTTCAAGAGACTCACCGGATAGTCGAGTTAGTCTCTTCGAGCAACCCACTCGGAGGAGCCGTGCAGCGCACGAGCTTTGCAGACATGTCCTGCTCCATCGCTCGCACGCTTCAGGTGGTGGGCGAGCCTTGGACCCCCTTGATCCTCCGGGATCTGTTCGTGGGGATCCGGCGCTTCAACGCCATCCGCGAGGATCTGGGGATCTCACGGAAGGTCTTGAGCGCCCGCTTGGGGTGGCTGGAGGCTCACGGGATGATCACCCGCGAGGCCTACTCGGATCGACCCGTGCGCCACGAGTACGTGCTGACGGAGAAGGGCCTGGCCTTCGTGGAGATCCTGATCGCGATGACCACGTGGGGAGATCGCTGGGAGCGGCACCCGAGCGGCCCCCCGATCCGCTACCGCCACCACGGCTGTGGCGAGGTGACCTCCCCGCACCTGCACTGCGATCGGTGCGGCGAGCGCGTACAGGCTGGCGACGTGTCGGTGGAGCCGACCCCCACCGACTGATCGCCAAAGTCGCAAACCTGAGCTAGAATCAGGAACCGATACGAGCCCACCAGGCACTATCGGCGCGCTGGCCTAGCCACGTTGTCTACGTGCAGACCACGCTGCGCAGCCCCTCCCGGACGACGCTCGGAGGCCGATGGCACGATCTGACAAGACGACGAACGGCGACCCAGGAGGACCGCGAGCGGCCCTGTGTCGTCCCTGAGCGCGTGCCTCAGTCGAGCTCGAAGGCTCCGGCGTCGCAGTCCCCTCCCTGTGGGCGGCTCACGCCACGCTGATCTTCGGCCTGACACTCCGGATCCGACGACGAGAACAAATCCTCGGCGGGACTCCCGCTCGTGAAGGGTCGGTGTGCGGGGAAGCCCTGCTGCGTATCGAGCTGAGGATCGGCGTAGTTCTGGCTGCCTCCGACGAACGTGCACGAGGAGTCCGACAGCACGTTGTGGTTGCCGTCCAGATCGAGGAGCAGCGAGCACGCCTGGGAGGTGGCCTCGATGATGGAGCCGTCGAAGGTGACGTTGTCGTGGTTGGCGTACACGGACTCCCCTTCGGAGGCGGTGCCCTCGGCCACCGTCACCTGGTTGAACGTGGAGGGCAGCGTCACGACGTAGTTGTCGGCGAGGTACAGGTTGCCTCCGGTCCCGGAGCCGATCGTGTCGTCCTCTGCGATGTTCTCGGTGAAGGTGCAGTTCGTGGCGGTGAAGGTGGCGTGGTGGTTGTACACGCCGCCCCCGAGGCCATAGCGAAGCGTCCACCCGGTGGCCGCATTGCCACCGACCCCGTCTCCGCCCGCCACATTGTCGTGCACCGACGATCGCGTCATCGTGGCGACGACGCTCGCGCCGTCGCCGTCGAGGGCCACCCCACCCCCACCGAACCGCGCCTCGTTGTCGTGGATGGCGCTGTCTTCGATGATCAGGCTCGGACCTGCGTGGTAGATGGCGCCGCCGAAGCTGTGCGAGAAGTTGTTCTCGAACTCGCTGTCGCGCACCGTGAGGTCGCCCTCGTTGAAGATGGTGCCGTCCTTCATGGTGCGGAAGTCGGCCATGACGACGTTGGTGAGGACGACGTCGCTTCCGGTGTCGATCTCCAGCGCCCGGTGGTCTTCTCCCACGTCTGTTTCGTGGCCATTCAGCACGATGTAGTCGAGGGTCAGCTCGGTTCCCTGCACGTGGAACAGGGAGGCACCCGCTGGGAGGGAGTCCGTCTGCACAGCGAACCCGCGGCCCTGGATGGTCAAGGTGTCGGTGATGTCCAGGGTGGCGCCTGGGGTCTCCTTGCTGTCGAGCACGATGCAGTCGTCGCTGATGGTGGCGTTGGCCAGACCGACGGCGGTGTCGAGGTCCGCGACCGCCGTGGTGGCACCCGCACACCCGTATTGGATCGTGGGCCCTGCGAGGGCGGGGGTGGCCGCCAGCCCGAGGGCGCCGAGCACGGCAAGCTTCTCGATGGTCATGGTTGCTCCAGTGTGTTCACGGAGCCGTATGGGGTTGCGCTGCTGGCATCGGGCGGTCCGGACACTCCCGGACACAGCGACGGGCAGCCGATGCCGAGCGGACTCCACGGCGATCAGCCCACCGGCGCCCCTCAGGAGGTCGCGCGGGTGGTGTGAGCCGCGAGGATCCGCTTCAAGCTCGTCGGGGGAGGTTGCTCGGGCTGCAGCGTGGCCTTTCGACGGGCGACGGCGTGCTCGATCTCGGTCCGCAGGTGCTCGCTGGAGGCGGCGTCGATCCGCTGAGCCAGCGGTCCGACCGTGGTCCCGTCGGTGAGGGCCAACTCGAGCCCACGCCCAGAAGCGCGCACCTCCTCCACGTCCTCGAGGGGGATGCGATGCAGCACCCGCTCCCCTTGTTCGACGACGAGCTCCCGGGTCGACACCACGGTTCGTTGCCGCTGATGGGTCCACATCGCCACGCCCATCACGGCCAAGGCCACCGCGGTGATCCCCAACAGGACGTTCATGGGCGAGGGCAACAGAAGTAGCGCAACCAGCAGGTCGAACCCCGCAGCGAGCCAACAGGCCACCGCCGTCGAGACGCGGAAGCCGACGGATCGATGCATCAGCCAGCGCACCGCGACGAACGCTCCCAGTCCTCCGGACACCAGCGCCGGGAGAAGCATCAAGGAGACGATGGGCGACGTGAGGAACGCCGGCCCCAACAGGACCATGGAGATCGCCGAGTAGAGCAGCGTGTAGGTCGCAGCCACCCCGACCACCCAGCGCGTGGCGGGCATCGGCCCAGCGGAGACCACGAGACCATCGTGGTCCCGCTCTGTGTCGACCGCCACCAAGCCGTTCCTGTTGCCGGGCTTCGCGTTTGCACCCCGCGACCCCCCCGAATGCGCACCGGGGTTCTTCGAACCCTGATCGGTGCCCGTCCGAGGGGAGCGCAGTTCGCCCGAAACCCTCCCCGCTGAACGGGCTTCGTGATCGGTCCCCGCGACACTGCCAGCGAGGAGCCGTCGTCCTTCGGACTCCAATCCGGCCCCTTGACGACCGTTCCGCAGGTGGGGCGAATCCTCTCGTCGTCGTTCCATATGTGTTTCGTAACGACGCGGTGCGACGATCTCATCGCGACAATCAACTGGGTGGATTGTCGCGATCACGCAGGTTGCGTCGACACGTGGAGGGCAGCGTCACGACGCTGTTGTCGGCGGTCCGGGCACAGGGCTCAGGCCCCGACGGTGGTGACCTCGTGAGACCCGTCGACCAGCAGCTTGTGTCCGATCAGCATCATCGCGAAGGTGATGCTGGGCACCGCGAGGAAGAGCCCGATCGCGTCGGTGGGACCATCCACCAGGTAAGACAGCACGCGCGAGGCGATGAGGGCGAGCAGGAAGATGGCGGCAGGCCGTGCATACACCAGCCGCGTGGTGATAGCGGCGAGGATCAGCGACGCCCCCACTGCGAACAGCGGCGCTCCCGCCATGCCGCGCAGATTGGACAGCCCCTCGCTTCCTCGGGCGACGAGCTGAAGCTTCGCCGCCCCCGCCTCGGGCGCGAGCAGGAATACGACTCCCGTCGTCAGGATGAACAGGCCCGGAAGGCCGAGGAGAATTCTGGCTGCGGTGGTCTTCATGATGGTCTCCGTGGTGGTGGGCACTAGGCGATGTCGCGGTCCATCGTCTCGAGGGGCATCGATCCGGCTGCGGCCTCACACCGCCGCCAGAGCACGCGCTGGAAGTCCTCGTCCGTGAAGCGACGGTTCATGGGTCGCTGATCCGTCAGTGGACCCAGCGCGGTACCCTCGGGTGCGCCGAGCAGGTCACCATGTCGGCCCACGCGGCCCGCGAGGCAGTCCACGCACTTCTCGGCCGCGGACTCAGGCCACTGAGCCTTGCCGAGGGCCACCAGGATCGGGAACGCCACCCGCTGGAACAGGAGCTCCTTCCAGGCGGGCATGCCCGCCGTCCCCCCCGTTCCTCCGATGAGTCCCGGAGAGAACCACACCACCTCGAGGGAGCCCTGAACCCGCTTGGCGAGATGCTGGGCCCACAGGGCTGCACAGAGCTTGGCCACGCCCAGTGCGTCGATGGGCACATACGGTGTGTCCCCTCGTACCCCTGCGAGGTGACGTTCGAAGTCGCGCACGTCGGAGAACGCCGGCTTCCGAATGGCGCCAGGCACCCCCCGGGCCCCCTCCCCTCCGATGATGACCACGCGCGCGCCAGGTGACAGCCGCCCCGCGGCCATCAAGGCGCGCAGCGTGGCATGCGCGCCGACCACGTTCTTGGCCACCGTTTGCTCCACGGTGGCCCCGTTCAGCGCCACGGTCTGAACCTCGTCGGCCCACACCCAACCGCCTGCTTGCAGAAACACCACGTCGATCGACACTGGCGGAAGCGCTGCTGTTGCAGCCTCGATGCCCGCAGGATCCAGCATGTCGAATCCGCCGACAGCCACTACGCGATCACTGTTCACGCCAGCCGCAGCCACGACGAGATCGCGCGTCGCGTCCGCTTTGGCTGCCGTGCGGCACGCGAGGACCACCGCGCCGCCCTCCTTCAGCACCCTGATGCTGGTGGCGAGGCCCAGGCCCCCGTTCGCACCGGTGATCAGCACCCACCTGCCGTCGAGGCTCATTGGTTGCCGCCATCGACGGGAGCGCTCCCCTCGATGCCCGCCTCGGCTTGGTCCAGATACGCCTGCATGTAGGCGGTGAACTTCCGCTCCAGGGTGCCCTTCAGGAGTCTGGCGATGCCGCGAGGTTGCAGGACCACGTCGATGTCGATGCGAGACCGCTCGCCCCCGAGATCGACGATGGCGTGTCGATTGTGGGCGTAGGCCAACGCGCCGGGCGGATTACCGGCCTGGAAGGTGAACGAGCGCGAAGCGGAGTCGAAGTCCACGAGCACCTGGATTTGTTCTCGGCGGCCGTCGTTCACCACGCGGCCTGCAACCGGGGCTTCGGGATCCACCGTCATCCCGTCTGGGACCTCGCTCTGGCGCAGCGCACGGCTGTCCAGTCCGTCACTCCACTCGCCGAGACGCTCGAAGCGCTCCCCCAGGAACTGCCAAGCACGGTCGGCGGACGCCTCCACCGTCCGTTCGAGGTGGATGTGCACGGCCTTGTCGAGTTCCGGCGCATCGGCGTGAGCGGTCACAGCTGCCAAGCAGCCCCAGCACATGAGCATGGCGATCTCCTGTCGAGGTCGGGCCCGAGTGGCGCCGACGTTCAGAGCATAAGGCTGCACACACACCGAAAATGCAGCAATTTCGCCATCGAAATCTGCGAATTTGCAGCCACGAAGAAGCCCGGCGCCCTCGTGGACCTCAACGTCCACACAGTCAGTGACGCGACCGTGACCGACACCTTTTGGGGTACGCATCCGGGACGCCGTCGTTCGCTGGGTATGGCGCGCTCCTCCAGCACTGCGACAAAGGTGAGACACAGCCGCCTGCCGCCCAGGTGACGATCGGAGAGCGCAAACGCGGAGGCGATGTTGTACAGAATTCGTAGAGTTGCATGGTTGATGTGTCTGGTGGGGATGGGGTGTTCGCCTCAGGCACGCACCGCCGTCGACAACGGGGACGGGACGTGGTCCTGGACACTGGATCCGACATTCGACACGGAGGCCTTGGTCCATCTGCCATCCATGACCTTGGAGTACATCGGGCAAGCGCGCTTTTCCCACACCCCACGCGCCATCGGGACGACCTTCTACGTGCATGGGGAGCCGCCCACGCCCGATCCTCCATCGGACGTGCCGCACGACATGATCAAGCAAGACGCCGAAGGCCGACTCTGGCGTGCGATCTGGGTCGACCCCGACGTTCCGGCGCCGCCCCACGAGGTGGACGAGCCTGTCGATCCGCGTAGCCGCGGCGCACAGGATCTCGGGGAGCCGGATCGGGAGCCCGAGGACGGGGAGGTGGGGTTCGTGACGCGGCTGTCGTGGGACAGGGACGACTGTGACTCGGATGGGGACGAGGACAACACGATCTGGGAGCCAGAGGACCGCACCAGCCAATCTTGGACGACCGAGCGCCAGAAGACCATCGTCCGCTTGTCGGGAGCCACTGGGTGCACGGGCACCATCATTCGGGACGACTGGATCCTCACGTCGGCGCATTGCTGGTACGACGACAACGGTGACTGGATCCCCACTAGCGGCGTGACGGTCGAGGCCAGTCCATCGCTGCACCCCAGCGTGCAGACTCAGACCCCGTCGATGGCGCTGGTGCCGACCGCCTACTCGCCCACTGCCGCCGCTGGCGACGTGGACGACGACTGGGCGCTCGTCAAGGTGCCCACCGGCTACAACGGCCCCGACATGAACCTGTCGACCGCCGACAACAGCACCATCAACCTCGTGGATCCGAACGTGAAGAACCTCGGGTTCCCCGCGTGGATCGGAAACGGGTGCACCCCCACGACCCAGCTGTACCATCAGGACAATGTGAACATCACCGGGAAGTTCAGCGAACGGTTGAGGTGGAAGGGCGACTTCTCGGTCGGCAGCTCCGGCGGACCGTTGTTCTACTGCCCGGCCGGCCAAGCGGACGAGTGCCTGGACGGACAGAAGGGATGGATCCTCGCTGTGGTGTCTGGCTTCAACTCCAACCTGGATCGACTGGTGGGTCCGCGGGTCAAGGCCTTCAAGGACACGGCGACCACTTGGATCGAAGACAACTGATCGCGACAATCAACTCCGTTGATTGTCGCGATCGAGCGGAGCGCGCCTGATCCGGGGTTGCAGTGGGACTGGAACGAGCGAGCGTGCGAGTGAGTGCAGGGAGTGCTGCAACTCCAGGCGCGGAGCGGCAACCTGTTGCATCACGACAATCAACTCCGTTGATTGTCGCGATGACGGCCGGGCCACCCCGATCTCAGGCGGATCGCGTCAAGACCTTCAGCAGCGTGCTCGGAGCGAACAGACTGGTGATCGAGGCCTCCATGTGCATCACCCTCAGGAAGCGGGTGAAGGTCTCGGCGTCTCGGGCCGCCAGGCGATGGATCCGGCGCGTGTACCAGTTGATCCAGGTCGCAGCCACGTGCCGGTCTCCCGTGGTCTCCGAGTGCCGAAAGTCCTCGCTGGCCACGGCTTGCCAGCACTCGTTGGCCACCCGAGCCATCGCCCTGGGCAGTCGACGCAGCTCGCGATCCAGCTGCCGATCGGTGTGGCACCGGTCCAGGGCACGCCACAGGGCACCGGCCTGCAGTGCAGCCGAGGTCATCCCCTGTCCGTAGATGGGGTTGAAGGAGCACACACCATCTCCGAGGACGAGCAGACGCTTCGGCCGACGACGCAGCCCCTCGAAGTGTCTCCACTGCGACTCGCGGAACCGGTACCGCACCACGTCCGTCAGCGGGATGGCGTCGTCGATCAGCCGGTGCATGTCGTCGACGGGCAGGCGCTGGGCGAAGGCTCGCCATCCGGCGTCGTCATCTGGGGGGTGCTCGCCGTGGTAGCCGAACAGCGTCACCATCCACTGCCCGTCCTCGATGGCGAAGGCCACGGCCGATCGCTTCATGGGCGGCGGCGACACCTGGACCAGCACCCGACATCCGGGATCGCGGCGAGGCCGCATACGCCGGGTGGCGTAGACCACGTCCGCACGGATCGTGGACAAGGCGGGCGCGGGGTAGCCCGCGTCCTCGAGCCACCGGGTCACAGCTGTTCCACGGCCGCTGCAGTCCACCACCAGATCCGCCTCGTGGGTCACGTCTCCCACTCGGACGCCCACGACGGTGCGACCGCTCGGATCGAAGCACAGCCCGTCCACGGCAGCGCCGTCTCGAATCGACACCTGGGGTTGGCGCAGCAGCTGCTCGCGCACGCAGCCTTCGAGGAGCGGTCGCCCCATCAGCCAGCTCTCCACGCCGCTGGGGCCACGATGCTTCCAGACGCCGTGGTGGTACCACCGCGTGTCGCGGGACCAATCCACCCGCACCGCCCCCCGGTCCGCCAGCTGCGCGAACAAGCCAGGAAACAGCCGCTCGAGCACGGCGTCACCGCGCGCGAGAAGGTTGTGGACGTGCTGGCCCTGCGGCACCCCCTTGCGCGCCACGAAATCGGGAGACAGGACGTCGCGCTCGAGCACAGTGACGCGTGCAAATCGGCGTGCGAGGGCCGAGGCGGCCACGAGGCCAGCGATGCTGGCGCCGATGACGACGGCGTGTGCAAAGGGGGCAGCTGCGCGGGCCATGTCCCACACCTCCTGCCCGACGCTAGCCTTGGCGTCTGCGCCTCCGGATTAATCCTGAGCCCGTGGCCTTAAACGCCGACAGCGAGACGACACCTGCCCAGCACCGCACACTCGTTGGGGGCCCTTGGCGGCACCACATCCCCAGCGGTCGGCCAGGCAGGCCAGGCCACGGGGGGAGGCCTGGTTGATGAATGGCGCACCCAGGAGGAGTCGAACCCCCAACCTTCGGATCCGTAGTCCGACGCTCTATCCAATTGAGCTATGGGTGCCTTGCCAGACCCCGCGTGGGTAACCGGGACCCGGCTGGCGCACAAGG
>JAHQVJ010000025.1 GCA_019634415.1 Myxococcales bacterium | reverse complement strand
GTCAGGTGTCCGCGGTCGGCCAGAGTCGTGCGTGAACCACCGCACTCGCGATGAACAGCAGCGAGAACATCCCGAAGGGAATCATGCCGTTCACGAAGAGGACACCAGTGGCCAACACGAAGGTCACCGCCATGCCCCAGGCGGCCGCGTGGGTGGTGAAGGCCGGGATCAGGGCCAGCCCCAGGCCGAGCTGCACCACGCCGAAGGCGATGGTGGCGACGTCGGGGAACCCTGCCTCGCGAAAGATGAACATCTCCTCCTCCATGCGGTAGATCTTGACGGCACCGGTGGAGATGGAGAGCAGGGTCAGCAGCACGCGGTTGATCCACAGCGCCACCCTCATGGGGCACCTCCCAGCAGCTGTACGTCGAGCAGTACGATGCGGCCGTCTCGCACCTGGCAACGGTCTCTGCCGCGCATCGGACCGTCGAACGCAGGCGAGCGGCAGGTCCACTCCGACACCACCACGTCCCCGTCCACGTCGACGCGGTCCACCTCCAGGGTGAGATCCGGCGGGGCCGAGTCCCAGGATGCCGAGATGGCGGCCTCGATGGCGGCTTTTCCTCGGTGGGTCCGCGCCATTCCCGCGAAGGGCTCGGTGTACACGGCCTCGTCGTCGAACAAGGCGAACAGGTCACTGGCGGCGTCTCGGCCCCCTCGCATGGCGGCGAAGTAGCGGTCCACCACCTCGACGGCTGTGCGCTGCATGGGCACCTCCCGAGGGACAGACTACGGAGTGCCCGATCGAGGTGCTATCCATCGTTGGATGGATGACGATGCGCTGCGGCGACTCACCGAGGTGTTGGCTCGGCTGAACGCACGGGGAGTCCCTGGGGCTCGGCTGGCCGACGTGGCGACGTCGCTGGCCGAGGTCTCGGCTTTGCTGCCCGCTGGCATGGGGATCACCATCGACTTCCGGGCGGCCGCCACGCTGGGGCAGCCGCTGGTGGTGGTGCGCCCGTCGGGGCAGCTCGACGACTGCTTCGGGGCGCTCACGCCGCGGGAGCGCGACGTGGCGGGACTGCTCGCCACCGGGCTCCGCAACAAGGACATCGCGCTGGCCTTGGGGATCTCGCTGGGTACCGTCAAGGATCACGTGCACCGCATCCTCGACAAGTCCGGGCTGGACTCTCGGGCCGCGGTGGCCGCGCGCTGGCGTCGCTGAGACCCGATCAGGCGAAGCGCTGACCGTGCAGCGCCGAGGGCAGCGTGAGCACGAAGGTGGAGCCCACGCCCACCTCGCTGTGCACGTCGATCCGTGCTCGAAGGACCTGGGCGAGCTCACGGCACAAGGCGAGCCCGAGGCCCGTGCCCGGGTGGCGTCGGGTGGAGGGGCCATCGAGCTGCACGAACTTCTCGAACACCGTCTCGAGCTTGTCCTCGGGGATGCCGCAGCCCGTGTCGATGACCTCGATGGTGACGTCGCTGTCGGTGGTGCTCGCGTGCAGTCGCACGGTGCCGTCGGTGGTGAACTTCGCGGCGTTGCTCGCCAGGTTCACCAAGATCTGGGTGAGCCGCGTGGAGTCGCTCCACACCAGCGGCACGTCGCGGTCCACGTCCACGGTGACCCGGTTGTTCTTGGAGGTGGCGATGGGGGTGACGGTCTCGGCCACCGTGGTGAGCACCTGGGTGGCGTCCACCGGCTCCCAGGCGATGTCCCACTGGCCCGACTCCACCTTGGCGAGGTCCAGGATGTCGTTGATCATGTGCAGCAGGTGCGTGGCCGATCGCTGAACGCGCTCCAGGTGGCGGTCCACCCCCAGCCCTACGGCAACATCCTGAACCTCCTCCCGGACCAGCTCGGTGTAGCCGATGACCGCGTTCAGGGGCGTGCGCAGCTCGTGGCTCATGCTGGCGAGGAACTGGCTCTTGGCCACGCTCGCGTGCGACGCGCGGGCCTCGGCTTCCCTTCGCTCGGTCACCTCGTGGGCCAGGGCGCGCGTTCGTTGCTGCACCCGATCCTCCAGGGTCTCGCGGGCCTGATCGAGCTCGGCCTCGCGGTGCACCAGCATGGCGATGGCACCCTCCCAACGCACGATGCTCGCCACGCTGAACAGGGACACGGTGAGCTCCGTGAGCACCAGGAACAGGACCGACACCGAGGGCTGATCCGAGGCGGCGTACCCCAGCACGGTGCCGATCAGCACCGCAGCGTGTATGGCCGCGTTGGCGTGTAGGCGCAGGAACACGAACGACGCACAGAAGTGCACCATCACGATGCCCAAGACGCGTACCGCCGAGAAGCCGTTGACCCAGGCGAGCCAGACCACCCACCACACGATGACCTGAGCCAGGAGGAAGGTGGCGTGCCCGACGTGCCTCTTTGCCCAGGACGACAGGTAGGTGGCCGACACCATCGCCAGGCAGACGAGCCCAAGGATCACCCGGATCCAGAGGGGATCCAGCTCGTGAGGCGCCACGTGGTGGTAGGTGACTCCGAAGAGGGGCACCAACAGGGTGCAGGTCCACAGCGTGGCGCGGTATCGCCAGGCTTCCTCTCGCTCGAGCCGCTCCCGAACCGACGCCATGGGGCCTCGCGGTGGTCATTGTCCCATGTCGGCTTGGTTTTGGTGGCGTTCCAGCATTGAGTTCGTGGCATCGACCTCCGACGTGGGCGACCCGTGCTGTGTCTGCTACGACAGAGCCGTGTTGTCGCCGGGTGCCACCGTGGATCGCTACACCGTGCTCCACGAGGTGGGGCAGGGCGGAGCGGCGCGCGTGTATGCCGTGCAGCACACCTTGCTGGGGACGTGGCACGCGCTGAAGGTGCCGCACGGCCAAGCGAGCTTCGACGTGGACAGCCTCGTGCGGGAGGGGCGACTGCAGGCGCACCTGGACGCGGCCCACGTGGTCCCCATCACCGACGTGGTCCGCGTCGCCGCTGGCTGGGGGCTGCTGATGCCCCTGGTGGCGGGATGCTCGCTGTCGGATCTGCTGGCCACGGTGCGCCCCTCGCTCGAGGAGACCTCGGCTCTGCTCCTCGACGTGCTGGAGGGCATCGCCACCGCCCACCAGGCCGGGGTGGTGCATCGCGACTTGAAGCCCGGCAACGTGCTGCTCGAGGTCACCCGAGGTCGCCTGGTGGCGCGTGTCACCGACTTCGGCATCGCCCTGAAGATGGATCAGGGCACGAGCCAGGGGGGATTCCGCGGCACGCCCGCCTACGCTGCTCCCGAGCAGCTCGACGATGCAGACAGCGTCACGGCGTCTGCCGATCTGTGGTCGGTGGGGGTGATGGCCTACGAGATGCTCACCGGTCGTCGTCCCTTCCTGGGAAAGAACGTGCGGGAGCTGCGGCAGGCGCATGCCGAGGGTCCTGCGCTGGACGTGGTGCCCGAGGTGTGGCGAGGGGTGATCGAGGGGCTGCTGCGGATCGATCCGCAAGGTCGAACGAGTCCGGTGGACGCCGTGAGGGAAGCGCTCCTCACCTTGGGGTTTCCCCGCGAGGTGCCGCTGACGTCGCCCGTGGCTCAGCGCGTGTTGCAACAGCAGGAGGCCCGTCCGCGGGGGTTGCAGGTCCAGCCCTCCTCCATCGCGGTCACCCTCGATCCGACGGAGGGGGCGTCCCGTTCCCTACGGCAGCGCGATCTTCCCCGACCGCGCGACGTCTTCGTGGGGCGACGAGAGGAGCGAGCCTCGCTGTCGCGGCTGCTGGACACGCACCGCGTGGTCACCGTGCTGGGCATGGGGGGCATCGGCAAGACGCGCCTGGCGCTGCAGATGGGGTGGGAGGAGCAGGCCGCCTTCGAGGGGGGCGTGTGGTTCTGTGATCTGTCGGAGGCGCGAACGGAGGATGGCCTCGTGCGGGCCCTGGCCGGTGCGCTGGAGGTGCCCGTGGGTCCCGGTGACGGGATCGCCCAGCTCGGGCGGGCCATGGCCACGCTGGGCGAGGCGCTGGTGATCCTCGACAACTTCGAGCAGCTCGTGCCGTTCGCCGAGGCCACGGTGCAGCGCTGGGCCGATCTGGCGCCCCATGCGTCGTTCCTGGTGACGAGTCGCGAGGTGCTGGGGTTGCGGCAGGAGGCGGTGCTTCCGCTGCCGCCCCTGCCGGCCGCTGCCGCCCAGGAGCTGCTGATGGAGCGTGCTGCAGCAGCGGCCTCCCTCGATCCCGACAGCATCGACGAGGGGGCCCTGCAGCAGCTGGTGGCCACCCTGGACGGGTTGCCCCTGGCCATCGAGCTGGCGGCGGCGCGCCTGCGGGTGCTGCAGCCGGCGCAGATGGTCAAGCGCATGTCGGAGCGCTTCAAGCTGCTCGTGTCGGCGTCGGGGCGTCCGGATCGCCATGCCACCCTGCGGGCGACCCTGGACTGGAGCTGGCAGCTGCTGGACGACTCCGAGCGCCAGGCCCTCGTCCAGCTATCGGTGTTCGCCGGGCCCTTCCGCCTCGAGGAGATGGAGGCGGTGCTGGTGTTGACGGAGGACGCGCCCTGGCTGCTCGACGTGCTGCAGGCGCTCGTGGACAAGTCCTGGGTGCGCCCGCTGGGGGACGGCTGGTTCTCGCTGCTCGCCAGCGTGCGCGACTACGCCCTGCAGGCGCCCACCGAGGCGGATCTGGAGTCCGCCGAGCAACGGCACGGGGCGTTCTTCGCCGCGCTGGGCGAGCAGGCCGCCCTGGACTCCCTCGACCTCGCGGACGGTCGCCATGTGCGGCGACTGCTGAAGCGGCACGTCGACAACCTGTTCGCCGCCTGTCGCCGAGCGGTGACGCGCGGGGAGGCCTCGGTGGCGGGGCGGGCGGCGCTCGCGGCGTGGGCCGCCGTGGAGCCACGAGGGCCGTACCAGGACGGCGTGGATCTGCTGGAGTCTGCCCTGTCGACGGTGCTGGCGGCAGAGCCCGACACCCTGACCGTGCGAGTGCTGGATCGATGCGGCTTCGCTCATCAGCTGGTGGGGGATCGACAGCGTGCGGCGTTGCTGATGCAGCAGGCCCACGACCTGGCCACGGAGCTGGGGGAGGACCTGCTCGCAGCCGTGGTGCAGGCGAATCGAGCGGGGCTGTCCTTTCGCACTGGAGATCGCGCCGCCGCCTGGACGCAGCTGCAGGCCGCCATCGAGGCCCTCGAGGCCGCGTCGGATCAGGGTCGACTCGGCCATGCCCGGAGCATGCGCGCGTCGCTGCTGGCCGAGCGGGGGGAGGGCGAGGCGGCCCGGGCGGAGCACGAGGCGGCGCTCCAGATCCACCGCGCCGTGGGGAACCGGCGGGGCGAGAGCTACGCGCTGCAGAGCTTGGGCATGCTGCACTTCGGAGCCGGTCGGCTGCGCGAGGCCGTCGACTGCGACGAGGCTGCCCTGGCTGGCTTCGTGGAGATGGGGGACCTGCGGGGAGAGGCCTTGGTGCTCGGCAACCTGGGGCTCGCCCGCAGCCGACTGGGGGAGCTGCACGCTGCGGTCACCGCGTTGCACGGAGCGCTCCAGATGCATCGGCGCATGGGACGGCGCGACCTCGAGGGCGTGGTCCTCAAGCACCTGGCGAACCTCGCCATGCAGCAGCTGCAGGGTGAGCGCGCCCTGACGCTGCATCGCGAGGCGGTGGCGATCCAGCGCGAGGTGGGTCGCCCTCGCAGTCTGGCCATCGCCCTTCGGGCCATGGGTGCGCTACACGTGGTACGCGGGGAGTGGGAGGAGGCGGAGCCTCTGCTGGACGAGGCGCTGGCCATCGACGAGCGCATCCAGAGCCGCCGTGGACTCCGGCACGGCTGGGTACAGCTCGCGCGGCTGTATCGACTCACGGATCGGGTGGCCGCTGCAGGGGAGCTGCTGCAGCGTGCACTGAGCGCCGACCGGGCCGCGGGTCATCGCTGGGGCGAGGGGGTCGTGTTGGCGGAGCTGGGGCTCGTTCACCTGGCGATGCAGCCAGCGCAGGCGGAGGCCCTGCTGCGGGAGGCGCTCGCCATCCACGAGGAGGTGGGCAACGTGGTGGGCGAGGGCGCTGCGGTGGCCGTGCTCGCGGGATCCGTCGACGACGCCGCGGCGGTGGCGCGACTCGACGAGGCGGTGTCGCGGATCCGGGAGGGCTCCGACCCAGTGCAGCTGGGGCTCGCGCTGTGCGTGGTCTCGCAGCGCAGGGGCGACGGCGCAGCACTGCGGGAGGCGGTATGCGTCGCGGAGGGGCTGGGGGCGAGGCCCCGCTCGGAGCTGGGCGTGCGGATCGCTGCGCTCCAGGCACGTGAACCTGCGGGAGGAGACGATGCAGACGAGTAGGCGAATCGCGTTGTCCTGGCTCCTGCTGGCGGCGGTGAGCGTGGCGCTGTCGGTGGTGACGCGACAGGTGTGGTCAGCGCTGGTGGGTGCAGGGTTCGTGGTGCCTGCGCTGGCCTGGCTCCTGCGGCGGCCAGCGTGGTTGGGCAAGCGCGCCGATGGCGGACTGGCGCTGTGGTCCTGGGTGGTGAGCGGCCCGTTCCTGGCGCTGACCTGGCTCACCTGGCGCCTCACGGTCTGGATGTCCACCGAAGATGCCCGCAACGAGATCGTCGACGGCGTCTGGCTCGGCCGTCGGCCCACGAGGGCGGAGCTGTCGGCCTCGGGGGCGGCCGCGGTGCTGGACCTGACGAGCGAGCTGCCGGCTACCACCCGATCAGCGGACGTCGCCTACCGCACGGTGCCCTCCCTCGACGCGGTGGGGCCCACCAGCGCCGGGCTGCAGGAAGCCGTGGCGTGGCTTCGAGAGGCACCCCGTCCGGTCTGGGTGCACTGCGCCGCCGGACACGGGCGGAGTGCTGCGGTGTTGGTGGCCTGGCTGGCCGCCGAGGGGGATGCCGATCCCGAGGCCACGGTGCGCCGGGCGCGTCCTGCGGTGGGGTGGCGACGCACGCAGCTCCAGGTGCTCGAGGCCGCCATCGGGCGGGATTAGCCTCCGCTTCCGCCGCTGCCCCCTGGGATGCCAGGACCGCCGCTTCCGCCGGGCCAGGACGGGCCTCCGCTTCCCCAAGGGAGCTCGTTGCCCCCGCTGCCGCCCCAGGGGAGACCCGGGGTGCCGCTACCGCCTGGACCGTAGGCCCCGCTGCCGCTCGGCCTGTAGGCTCCGCTCCCCCCGGGGCTGGTGCCGGAAGAGGTCTGGGAGGCGCCCGTGTCTTCGGTGGGGGTGGTCGTGTCTCCCTGTGTGGAGCTCGCGTTGGCGCTGGCAGCCGTGGTGAGTGGCTCGCTCGGATCGGGCGCTCCCGGTCCGATGGGCTCCAGTGCAGCTTCACCAGCCGAGCAGCCCAGCAGCAGCACACCTGCAAGTGATCTCATTCCCAACCTCCCAGTGTCCTCCAGCAATGCAGGCAGCAACGGCGAGCCGATCTCGGGATTGTGTCAAGTGTGAATTGTCGGTTGGTAGCTCTTCTTTCCGGCTCCTGATGGGGCTGTGGCGCCGTCCGTCTGCAGGCCTTGTCACAGACGTCACGAGATCTGTGCCGCATGCAGGTCGCGGCTTCGTCTGATCGCGAAACCGTGATCGGGCTCCTTTCGATTGGGGACCTGGGCGGCTATCGTTGTGCGTCAGGAGGACGCGATGTTCTTGGCCCTGGCGATGTCGTGGGTGGGCTGCACAGGTGACCAGTCCACGACCGACACCACCTCCGATCCTGGCTCCACCGACGTGGGCAGCACCGACACCGAGCCCGACGACACCGGACCCATCACCAGCACCGCAGACACCGGCGGCAGCACGCCCGTGGCCACCGCCGACGTGCGGATCACCAACTACCTGGTGCACCGCTCCGCCGATCACTGGGGCACCGGCGCGTCGCGCGGCCTCGGCGAGGTGGAGGTGCGCATCGACGGAAAGGTGGTCGGCACCATGGACTACTGCGACGACCTCGACCTCACGCTGGCGGAGGGGAAGCGAGCCGTCGAGGTGCGCGACGCGCAGAGCGGCGAGGTGCTGTCGAGCGGCCTGCTACCTGTGCCCCTGCCTCCGCGCTCCGATGGGGAGACCGGGCTGCCGAACGTGTTCGGCCTGCGCTCTCCGACGCTGGCCATCCGTAACGACGGGCGCAACGCCACCGTGATCGAGGTGGAGGTGTCGCACG
The DNA here is from genome assembly GCA_019634415.1 of Myxococcales bacterium. GTDB lineage: Bacteria > Myxococcota_A > UBA796 > UBA796 > DRPG01. The sequence continues at coordinate 2,959 of JAHQVJ010000025.1, read as the reverse complement.
ACGGGGGCTCCGACCACGATGTGTCCGTGGTGGCGGGTCCGTTGGCCATCGGCATCGACGTGCCGGCGGGCTCCATCACCTACGAGACCAGCCTCGACGGCACGCCCGCCTCGAGCGGGAGCGCCACGCTGCAGGGGGTCAACGTGATGCTGTGCACTAGCAGCGACGGGGAGATCCGCTTCATCGACATGCCCAACTGTGCAGCGATCAACCGGCTGGAGGAGTGCGACGGGGAGCTGGACTTCGTGCCGCCCTCCATGGTGGTGCCCTGAGGGAGGAACGAGTGGCCCTGGACGACTTCGACCTGCGCATCGCCGCTGGGGTGCGCGCAGACCTCCCGGCTGCGCTGGCGCCACGGTGGCACGCATGCGGTCGAGGTGCGCGTGTGGCCGCCGAAGGAGCACGCCAGCCACGGCGTTGCGGTCGCCTTCGAGGTCGTCCCCGACTCCGACGGGCCGAGGGTCGTCTGCGGCCCCACGGCATTGGAGGCCTTCGTCCATGCGATGGCCCTGCTCGCGCCTTGGCTCGACTATGCGCAGAGTGAGTCCAGCGGCACGCGCACGGCGATCTCCAGCGTGCTGGCGGGGGGCAGGAGCCCGGTCCGCGCCAGCATCGATGGCCCGTTCCCCGGCTCGGCGGAGGGGGCACCCTGGCGTGCTCGCTACGGCATCGATGGGGCGGACGAGGTGTGCGGAAGTCACGACGCCCTGTTCGCCGTGATGAATGCCGCCCGCCGCCTGCGGTGCCGAGCCCTGTCCGAACAGTCCTCCTGCTTCGAGGCGGCAGCCGAGGCGTGGCGCACGACCTGGGCGTCAGCGGCGGCGTTGCCCCAGGCCTGGGTGGGCTCCCTGCCAGACCAGGCTCTGGTGATCGGCGACGAGCTTCCCCCGCGTCTCCGGTTCCATGTCTGGGCGCCTCGTCGGGCCGATGCTGGATGGGTGGTCCCCGTGCAGGCAGGGCGCTGCACCCCAGGCATCGCACTGTGGCCCGCGGACACCGAACTCGACGCCTGGATCGCTGCCGCTCGGCTGTACGGTGTGTTCCTCGAGGGTACGTGGCACCCCCCGGCTCCGCCTGCAGCTTCGCGGCCAGCGCCTGCGCCCCGATCGCCCTTCGTCCCGCTCACCGAGGTGGACGACGTGTTGATCGAACTGCCAGTCCAAGTGGGTGACACGGTCGGCCAACTGCGGATCGGTCGCCCTCGACAACACCCCGACGATGCTGGCAGTGGCGTGCGATACGCCCTGTGGGAGGCGCCCCCTCTCTGGCCGACGGATCGGTGCTTCGGTGAAGGTGATCAAGCGGTGCTGATCGTGCTGCAGCTCGTTCACAGCTGGCTGCAGCACCAAGATCTCGCCGCGATCGCCGAGGACTGGCGGCGACACACGGGAACGTAGGATCAGCTGGCCGCGGAGGCCGGATCCGGCACAGTGGTTCCTGCCGCCAGACGCTGACTGGCCGTGCCCAGACCTCCGGTCGCGTCCACGAGCTCGCCCACCTTGCCCAAGCCGAAGGCCGGCATGTGCTGGTAGACGCACTCGTACTGCCCGCGCTGCACCACGTAGGTCTCGTGCCAGATCCCCATCGCCCCCGTGAGCCCCCAGCGCTGGGCCCACTGCTTCCAGGCCGGCCGGTGGCTCTTGCCCTTGTCGTGCGCCCAGGCGTGCAGGTGCTCGAGCGACCGCCAGTACTGCACCGTGATGGAGGTGCGCCCTCCGAAGCTCTCGTGGGACAACAGCCCCGAGCTCGGGTCGCTCTGCAGCTCCTTCATCATCCGGTTGGACGCCATCGACACCGCCCACAGGATCGGCAGCATCCACCACTTGTTCACGCGCGCCCCGATCAAGAACACGACGAAGCTGTCCTGATCGACGACCGTGAGGCGTTCCGGGCGAATCACCATGACTCTCTCCAATGTAGACATCGACAACATGCTTCGTGGTGTAGGCGCTGTCAACATTGCGGGATAGAATCCGCCGCATGAGCAAGAAGAAGGCCTACCATCACGGAGATCTACGAGCGGCGTTGCTCGCGGAGGCCGTGGCCGTCATCGCCGAGGACGGTCTGGCGTCGCTGAGCCTGCGCGCATGTGCGAGGCGCCTGGGCGTGTCCCACGCTGCTCCCTACCGGCACTTCCAGAACAAGGACGCTGTGCTCACCGCCATTGCAGGGCAGGGGTTCCGCTGGCTGGTGGCGGAGGCGAAGGAGGCAATGGCGGGGCTGACGGACGTGGGCGAGCAGCTGGATGCCTATGGTGTGGCCTACGTGGAGTTCGCCCTGCGCAATCCCGTGCACCATCGGGTGATGTTCACCAGCCAGCTCGATCCCGCGATGGTGGACAACGTCGATCAGCAATCGGCCGACACGGCCTTCGGGCTGCTACGGCAGCTAGCCGCTCAGCTGCCAGGCGGAGCCCACGATCCCGACGCTGCGGCCTTCGCCTTCTGGTCCCTGGTGCACGGCGTGTCGATGCTGCTCCTGGACGGACGCGTGCCCCCCGAGCGCCTGGAGGGGGAGGGGGCGGTGGAGCAGCTGGTGCGAGGCAGCTTCGCCTACTGGCGTGCGGAGCGTGGGCGTGCGGATGGGTGAGACGGATCCGAACGCCGCGTGGCAGCTTCGCTCTTGGTCCACCAATGCAGACGCCTGGGCTGCGGCCATCCATCAGGGAGCCATCGAGAGTCGAGGTGTGACGAACCAGGCCATCGTGGAGGTGGTGGTGGCCCTGCAGCCCCGGCGCGTCCTCGACGTCGGCTGCGGTGAGGGGTGGTTGGTTCGCGCGCTCGCGGAGCACGGCATCGAAGGAATCGGGCTCGACGCCACGGAGGGACTGATCCGTCACGCACGTGCGCTGGGCGCGGGGGAGTTTCGGGTGACCTCGTACGACGAGGTGGTGGGCGGTGCCGTCGACGACGTGACGGCCGATGTGATCGTGAGCAACTTCGCCCTCGTCGACGAGGAG
>JAHQVJ010000024.1 GCA_019634415.1 Myxococcales bacterium | reverse complement strand
TCGATCCGCACCCGGCCGCGATCGGCGTGCGCCGCCACCACCACGTAGCGCTCGGCCACGGGGGGCACGTCGAGGAGCCGCTGCACGTGCACGTTCACATCGCGGCCGGCCAGCACCGATCCCTCGACGCGAGCGTTGTCGCCAATGTCCACCGTGGTCATCGCCGCAGCATACACAAATCCCGACATCCGCCATGGGATCGAAGACCCACGAGAATTCAGTCTACACACCCGATATTTATGTCATCCGGCGCCGCACTTGCCCTAGGATCTCCACGAGGAGGTCGCCATGCTGCTGCTGCTCTGGACTGGGTGTGCCGTGGAGGAGGTTGCCCTACACCACCTGCACGCCCCCTTCGTGGGATGCACCGTGGAGGAGACGCTCCCTGCCCTCGGCCTGAGGTTCACCGAGACCCATGACCACAACGGCTACGCCGTGAGCGGCACGATGGACGAAGGAATCGACGGAGACGTCGACCAGACCTGGGCCGCCACCATGGAGGTGTGGCCGAACCGGCGACGACGCAGGATGACGTGGTCGAACACCGCAGGCAGCGATGGGGCCACCGACTACGACCTGTTCGGCTGGCGCGAGCAGGTCACCCACTCCGAGGATGGACGCACGCTGTTCGAGAACACCTACGACACCGACGACCGACTGATGTTCGCGGACTGGGAGCAGCTCACCACGGGCCAGACGGGTCACATCGAGTACGACAGCTGCGAGCGAGTGGTCGTCGACCAGAGCATCTTCGGCTCGATCCGCAGCTGGGCGTGGGAGTACCAGTCCGGATGCACCCCACGGCGGTCCGTCAGCACCTCCGACGACACCCACATCACCACCGAGTTCGACGCCGCAGGCCGGCCCGAGCAGGCCTTCAGCGACGGCGATCCCACGAGCGTGGTGACGACGTGGCGCTGGACCTGTCCCTGATCCAACCACCTGTGGCGACTGGAGAACCCCAGCGGCTACCGTCGGTCATGGCTGGGAGTTCACATGTGGATGACACTGGCGGCGCTGACCGCCCACGCGGGCCCTGCAGGGTCCGCGATACCCCTGTTCCGCCCCTTCGCGATCCCCGTGGGGTGGGGCTACGTCGACATCGAGTCCCTCGACGTGGGCAACGACGGAAAGGTGGACTTCCTCTTCGCGCACGGACGGAGCTTCGACCCACCCATCGGCAGCCTGTGGCTCGTCCGGAACCTCGGGAACGACCGCTTCGATGCCCCCTGTGAGCTGCAGGACGTGGTTCCCGACCTCGGTTTTGGCCTGTTCGCAGCCGGAGACATCGATGGAGGAGGCGACGACCTGATCGCCAGGGTCCCGAAGGAGAATGGCGAGGACGCTCAGCTCGTCGGCCTACTGCAGACCGACGGACAGTTCGAACAGGGCACGCTGAGCCTGCCAGCAGCCTGCTACATCCCTGTGGAGCTTCGGCTCCACGACATCGACGGCGACGGACACCTCGATCTGCTGGAGAGCTGCGGCTCGGACACCCTGCTGTACCGAGGTCCCAAGTTCGACCTCGACAGCACCATCGATGCGCAACGCTTCACACTCGGTGACGTCGACGACGACGGGATCACGGACTTCGTCATCCACCGGTTTCCCTACTGGAGCGACCCCTTCGTCGAGTTCGTCGACGGCAACGGACCGAGTTCGACGAAGACGTGGACGCAACAGCGCATGGACGGGATCCGCCCGCTGGCGAGCCTGGTGGACCGACAGGGCACGGGCGCCCCGGCCATCCTCGGAGAGCCCGACAGTCCCGACGTGGCACCCGGCACGTACCTCTTCCCGCAGATCGAGTCGTGGGTGTTCGGCGCCCCAGAGCTGTGGTCGACCCTCGAGGTCACCGCGGTGGCGGACGTGGACGGAGACGGCGACACCGACGCCTTCGTGAACTCGACCCTGCACCTCAACGAGGGCGGTGAGCTCGGCCCCGGCACCCCGAGCATCCTGTGGAGCCGTGACTTTCGCGACCTCGACGGAGATGGCGACCTGGACATGGCGCCTCAGGGCGACGGAGAGCTCCTGGGAGCATTCAACGTGGGACCCGATCTCGACGGAGACGGCCTGGGCCGCGACGAGGAGCGCGACCGCCGCACCGACGACGCCGATCCCGACACCGACGGAGACGGCCTGCTGGACGGCGAGGACCTGTGCCTCGGCGACGATGCGAGCGGCGACGCCGACGGAGACGGCTTCTGCGACTCGGCCGTGGGCGGCGGCACCTGCGACACCGACGACGACGACCGATGCGCACGCCCCCTGGGCTACGAGGCGTGCGACGGCATCGACGACGACTGCGACGGCCAGATCGACGAGGACTGCGGCCCGGTGGAGGCCTGGCCCTGCTACGAGCTGCCCGCCTGCACGCTTCAGACCGAGCCCGAGCCCACGGGCAACGGCACGGGCGACACCGCCGCTCCAGCGGAGCCGAGCCCGGCGCCGGCCTCCGGAGGCTGTGGCTGCACCACTGGCGCCACCCCCGGCTCCGTCGCGCTGGCCTGGCTGATGGGCCTGCTGGCGCTGCGTCGACGGACGCGGCGGGCAGCACCGGTGCTGGGTTGCCTGGCGCTGAGCGCTTCTGCTGCGGCGGCCCCCACGCCTGAGGCCCCGCCGCTCTTCCGCTCCTTCTCCCTCGACCCGGCCGCCTCCGACTACGGCATCACGCCCGGCCAACCCTTCGATCTAGGCAACGACGGACGTACGGATCTCGTGCTGTTGCGCGGCGCCTTCGACGGACCCGTGCCCCACACCCAGATCGGCCTGGTGCGCAACCTCGGCGACGGCCAGATGGACGAGACCTGCATCCTCGACGACGTGGTGCCGCTGGCCGCCCGCTCCGAGGCGCTGGCCGTGGGGGACCTCGACGACGACGGCGACCACGACGTGCTCGTCGCCGTGCCGGGCACCAGACCCGATCGCCTCTTCCCCGATGTGCTGCTCCTCGAGCAGCAGCCAGGCGCCTTCGTGGCGAGCACCCGCGTGCCCCAGGACTGCCCGCTGCCCAGCCGCTTCGAGCTGCACGACGTCGACGGCGACGAGCAACTCGATCTCTTCGTCACCTGCGGTGTCGAGGGCCACGTCGACGTGCTGCTGGGGCCTGCGTTCACCACTGCACTGCGGCTGGACGTGTCGATCTACCAGGTGGTGGATCTCGACACCGACGGAAGCGTCGAGGTGGTCACCAGCGACGATGCGGGCGTGTCGGTGTATGCCCACGACGACGGCGAGCTCCTGCTGGTGGCGAGCGCTCAGCCCGTCGATGGGGTGCGCCCGATCTCCCGGTTCGCCGACCGCGACGGCGACGGCCGCTTCGATCTCGTGGGCGTCGAGGCGGAGGAGCCGCTCGATGGGGGCACCTTCGTGTTTCCCCAGCTCGACGGGCTGCAGTTCTCCGCGCCAGTCCAGTGGTCGGCCGAGTACCTGACGCTGTTCGCGGATGCCGACGGCGATGGCGACAGCGACGCCTTCCGAGGCAGCGAGATGTTCCTGAACGAGGACGGGCTGCTGGGATCGGCGGGGCTGGTGGCCGCACCGGCGCGACACCTCGGCGACCTCGACGGAGACGGCGACCCCGACATCGTGCCCTGGGGCGAGATCAACGCGCAGGGCGCCTGGAACGTGGGGCCCGATCTCGACGGAGACGGCCTGGGCCGCGACGAGGAGCGCGACCGCCGCACCGATGCCGACGATCCCGACACCGACGGAGACGGGATCCTGGACGGCAACGACGACTGCCTGGGCGACGACGCGAGCGGGGACGCCGACGGAGACGGCTTCTGCGAATCGGCCGTGGGTGGCGGCGCCTGCGACACCGACGACGACGACGCCTGCACACGGCCACTGGGCTTCGAGGCCTGCGACGGCATCGACGACGACTGCGACGGCGTGGTGGACGAGGACTGCGGCCCGGTGGAGCCCTGGCCCTGCTACGAGGTGCCGAGCTGCGAGGTGGACGGCTCCTTCGGACAAGAGGAGCCCCCCGCCGCCTCCCCCACCGGCGACACTGGCTCAGCACCGACCCAACCCCCAGAAGACATCACGACTGCGCAGCCCCAGAGCAACTGTGGCTGCACGAGCGCCACGCCGGGCGGGGCAGCGCTGGGGCTGGTGCTGCTCACCGTGCTCGCCCGGAGGCGAACGCCGCGTGACTGACGGACGTCGACGAAGGCCGACGACGGTCGAGGCGTCCGGCGGACCACTGACCTGGCCTCGCGCGACCCATTTGGTGCTGTTCCGGCGATGCCGTGTCACCAACGTCCGCAACCACCGAGCCAACATGTCTTCTGACTACGAGTCACTCGAGGAGCATGGCCCCCTCGTCGTCATGTCCCACGGAAAGGAGGCGGCCGTGGTCGTCAGCCCCTCCATGTACGACGAGCTCGTGGAGCGACTGGATCAGCTCGAGACCCTGCTTGCCGTCCGGGAGGGCCTGCAGCAGATCGAGGACGGCGAGTCGATGGATCTGGACCAGGGCATGGAGTGGTTGCGGCGGAGAGCGGCGGACCGGAAGGCATGACCTTCCGCCTCGTGGTCGCCCAGCACGTGTGGGAGGCCATCGACCGCGCAGCCGCCAAGTTCCTCGCCCGAGAACTGCTGGCCTTGGTGTGCGAAGCCTACAGATTGACGACTTCAGGCTTCTGTTCGTCGTGTTCGGCACATCGGTCCAGGTCTGTGCCATGCGACACAAGGCGCAAGCGCGTTGGCCTGTTCGTGGTGTCGCCCCCGAGGATCCCGAACGGGGATAGCCGACACTGAGGGACGGACGACGACTTTCGTTGCGGAGTCCGTCCGTCGACTGCGCATCTCGTCGATAATGACCGCCACGGAGTCCCGATGAGACGTCCCGCCACCCTGTGGTTCCTGCTCTGCTGCGCACCCGCTTGCACCCCGGAGCCCGCACAGGAGCCACCCGCCTGCGAGCCCGTGGAGCTGGAAGAGACGCTGCCGCCCGCTGGCGCCACCGGCGTGTTCTTTCGCTCGTCGTTCTGGGTGCGCCCCAAGCGCCTCGACGCCACCACCACCCTGACCCTCACCGACGCCGAGGGCACCGTGATTCCAGGAGCCGTCGAGCTCGACTCGGACGTGCTGCGGTTCGAGCCGTCCGTGGGCCTGCAGGCCGACAGCGACTACGAGCTCACCGCGAGTGCGTCGTGCGGGACCAGCCGTGTGCCGTTTCGCACCGGCCCCCTCGGAGATCCGCTCCTCGAAGACCCGACCGAGCGCGTCTACGAGCTGAACCTCGAGGCGTCGAACTGGACCGAGCCCGCCGGCATGGTGGACGTGATCGCGGGCTTCTTCCCCCTGGTGGAGGTGCTGGTGCGCCCCACGCTGACCGACGAGGAGCTGGTTGTCACGGTGGCCACCGGCACGGGGAACGACGAGCAGGACACCTGCCTCGCCACCCAGCAACTGCACACCGACACCTTCGCGGACCCCTACTTCGAGGCGACCACCGACGCGTTCACGATCCACGTGCTCACGTTCGAGGCCGTGCTCGAGGACCTGACGTTCTCGGGGGCCTGGTCGCCCGACGCCACCGAGCTGGTGGGTCGCTTCACCGCAATGGCCGACATTCGCCCCCTGGTGCCGCTGATCGCCTCGGCCAACGACCCCGACGAAGCCTGCGAGGTCGCCGAGGGCTTCGATCGCACCTGTGTGCCCTGCCCCCTCAGCGGGGATCCCTACTGCCTGCCCGTGGTCGTGGAGGACATCGAGGGGGTGTGGCTCCCCGACGCGGTGGTGGTCGACGTACCGACACCACCGAAGGAGTGTGAGTGAGGCTCTTGGTCGTCATCGCCACCACGGGATGCGTGGCCGCTCGGCAGCTGCCCTGCGAAGAGCGCAAGGACCAGCTCGCCGAGGAGGGGGTGGCCTGGCTGGATCCGGTCGCCCTCGGCCGACCCAGCGGCACGGACGTGGGCATCGACGACCTGCGACTCCTCGACGTGGACGCCGACGGCCGCGCAGATCTGTTGCTCAACCATCGCGGCTTCGAAAACCAGCTGTTCGTGAGCCGAGGCCGCGCCTGTGGAGACTTCGGTGCCTTCGAGCCCGTCACCCTCGACGGACCCATCGCCGACGGCCAGTCCTGGCCCGAGGCCCAGCTCCTCACGGCCTTCCTGGACCGAGACGAGCGGCCCGAGCTGGTGTGGAATCTGCGCGACGGCTCCGACAACGTCGTCTACGTGGGGCGCTTCGACGAGGACAACCTCCGCAGGCTCGCCGTGCGTGGAGGGCAGTCGCTGTCGGACGAGTCCCCCTCCTGGGACAACACCACCCCCGTGGTGGGCGACGTGGACGGCGACCGCCGAGACGACGTGGTGTGGACCACCGTCGACCGATCCGTCTGCATGTTCGTGGCCTTCGGTACCGACACCACCTCGCTGGTCCCCGAAGGAGGCGTGCAGTGCCTGGGGCTGGACGCCTTCCTGCCCGAGATGGACCTGTCGAACCTCGACAAGTCGAACAAGTACATCCTGAAACGCCCGGGCGCGCTGGCCCGTCCCTACCTGGCAGACGCCGACTACGACGGGCGCGACGAGCTGTGGCTCAACTACATGCAGAACGGGCCCAACATGATCGTCAACGCACCCTTCGACGTCGCCACGCGACAGTTCGTGGTGGGCACCGGGAGCGTGCGGCCCGGCGGCTACTGGTGCCGCTACGACACGCTGGTGGGCAACACCGACGGGGAGTATGGCGACGATCTGGTCTGGGTGCAGTCCACCCAGGACTGGGCTCAGCTGCTCACGACGCTGTCGGACCCCGAGGGTGCGCTGGTGCGACGCCTCGCGCACGTCTGGCTGCGAGCCGCAGGCGATGCTGCCTCCTCGCGGCTGGCCCAGCTCAACGCCGACGATATCCCCGATCTGGTGGTGACGGACGGCGCGGAGGTGCACGTGCGCTTCGGAACCGCGGACGGCCGGTTCGGCGACACGGATCCGCCGGCGAAGGAGCCCCGTGTGGACCGCCTGTGGCGACACCCCTCCCCCACGCCCGAGGACGCTGCCCCGGAGGTGGCCGACGTAGACGGAGACGGGCTGGACGACCTCGTGTGGCTGCGCATCGACGAAGAGGAGTTCACGGTGCAGGTGGCGCTGTCGGTGCTGGAGGAGCCGTGATGATCGCCTGGATGAGTGCCGCGGTGGCGTGGGCGGCAGAGCCGGTGTGCCCCGACGTGGACGCCGCCTTGGCGGTGGCGGAGCACGCCGCGGCCATGGCCGACGTGGACCGTGCGCAGGAGGCCTCGCAGGCGGTGATCGAGGCCTTCGCCTGCGGCCCCGAGGCCACGCCCGAGCAGGTGGCCCGCCTGTGGCTCGGTCAAGCGGCGATGCTCACGGCCCTGGGGGCAGACGACGCGGCGGACGAGGCCCTGATCGCGGCTGCACGGCTGTCGCCCGTCACCCCCGCTGCGGCGTATGGCGAGGCCATGGCCGCCCGGCACGCGCGCGCCCTGGCCGAGCCCACGTCGGCCGTGGGCACCCTCGACGCCTTTCCGGTTCCCGACGGCTACGTGGCCTCCATCGACGGCGTGCGCAGCCCGCTCCCGAGCGAGGTTCCCGCGGGTCCTCATCTGCTGCAGATCGGGCCCAAGCGCGGCCCCATGGCGTTCGCCCAGGCGGTGACGGTGTCCCCCGACACCACGTTCGTGGTGCAGACGGAGCTCCCCCTCGAGATCGAGCGCACGAGGCGCCGCCGTCCCAAACTCACGGGCGTGGGCCTGGGGGTCGGGCTCGCCGGGCTGTCGCTACTGGTCGCCAGCGTGCCCACACGCAACGCCGCCGTGCGCGCCTACGACGACGAGGACTTCGGGCGAGGCGACGCCTGGGTGACGGTGAACCACGCCACGCTGCTCACCGGGGCAAGCGCGCTGGCGGCGGGCGGCGGCCTGGTCATCGCGGCACGGTGGTAGTGCTCACGCGCTGATCGGCGACGTACCAGGTACTCCGCGAGGAGGCGTCCAGCCAGCCCACGCGGACCTCCACCCGACGCTCCCGATCGCCGAGGCGCAGGAGGAACCCGTGGTTGCCCAGGGGCAGCTCCGTGCCCCATGGGGTGGTGCCCAAGATCCGGCCACTGCCCGGATCCACGACCTCCGCCCCGGGGGGCACGGACACGAGCTGGACGGGGCGGGTGGGGCCGCTGGGCGCAGGGCTGGGCGAGGGCGAGGGCTCGACAGCGGCCTCGACCTCGGCGACGTCGGGAGTCCCTTCCGCGAGCGGCTCGGGAGGCGCTGGCGTCGACACCAAGGGGGCGGGAGTCGGAGCGGGAGCGGGAGCCACACCAGACACGGGCTCGGGGGCGGGCAACGTCGCGGGCACAGGATCGGGGGCCGCCGGGGCCGGCTCGGGAGCAGACGGAGGGGTGGGCGCAGGTGGTTCGATCCGAGCGGCCACCGGTGGGGAGGACGGCGCCGCGGCTCGAGGCGGATCCGCGGCGCCCCTGGGCCACGAGGCCAGCGCAGCACCCACGCCCACCGCTGCGAGCAACGCGAGGCCCACACGGAGTCGAGAGCGACCGGGTCGCCGTCGCGCCAGCGAAGCCCCCACGATGGGATCGGCGGGCCAGGAGCGCCGGCGGCACCAGCGCCTCAGTCGCTGCGACGCAGGCAGCGCATCCGCCAGCTCGTCGCACTGCTCCACCACCTCGGTCGCCGTGGGTCGCTCCTCGGGCTGCAGGGCGAGCATGCGCTGGAGCAGCTCGCGCGTCCCCTGCCCCTGCACACGCTCGAGGCGCTGGGCGACCTCGTCGCGGAACACCTGTGGGCGCGCCACCAGCTGGCACAGCGACAGCAGGTCCACGTCCACGAACAGCGGCTCGTGCACCAGCGCCTCGAACAGCACGCTGCCCAGGGAGAACACGTCGGAGGCATGCACCGCTGGCGCCTGGGACTGCAGGCGCTCGGGCGCCAGGTAGCGCAGGGTTCCCACGAGCTGCTGGGAGCCCGTGTGCGCGCTCCGGGCGACGGCGTCGGAGCGGGCGATGCCGAAGTCCAGCAGCTTCACGTCTCCGTGCACGCCGATCCGGATGTTCTGGGGCTTCACGTCGCGGTGCACCACGCCGACTTCGTCCCATGCGGTGGCCAGCGCGTCGGCCACCAGCGACCCCACCTCCAGCACGGCACGCTCCGTCATGGGGAGGGGCCCGTGGATGCAGCCGGCCAGGTCGTCGCCCTGCACGTACTCCGTCACGATCCCGGGCCGCCCGTCGATCTGCACGAGGCCGAGGAACGTCACGATGCCTGGATGCCGCAGGGTGCCGAGGAGGCGAGCCTCGTCCCGCAGCCGCGCCACGGCACCGTCCTCGGCCACCAGCTCGGTCTTCAGCAGCTTGATCGCCACCAGTCGCTCGATCTCGCGGTGGTGCATGCGAGCGAGGAAGACCTCGCCGAAGCCACCCTGGCCGAGCAGGTGCACCAGCGTGTAGGCGCGATCGGGTCCGTCGTCGACGACCCGCGGCAGGGCCAGGCCGACCTCACCGGATGGCTCGGGATCCGACCCCGACCAGGTGCTGCCCACGATCCAGGCGTCGACCTCGGGCAGCACGGCGTCCTCGTGGGCCAGCAGCGACACCACCTCGGCATGCACGGCCGCATCCCGTTCGCGCAGGGCCTGAAGCCAGCTGCCACGCTCGTCGTCGGGCAGCCCACGCACCTCCTGAAGCGCTCGTTTCACCAGCGCGAAGTCCGGGCCGCTCACTCCACGGACTCCGACAACGCCCGCGACAGCCACATCCGTGCCGTGGCCCAGTCGCTCTCCACGGTGCGCACCGACACGTCCAGCGCCTCGCTGATCTCGCCTGCCGTGCAGCCGCCGAACAGCTTCAGCTCGGCGATCTGGGCCGATCGCACGTCGATGCCCTCGAGGCGCTGCAGCGCGGTGTGCAGATCGATCAGGTCGGTGTCGCTCGCCCTTGCCCCGACCCGCAGCTCGTCGAGGGTCACGCGCGTCTGATCCCCACCTCGCCGCACCGCATCCCGCTTGCGGGCATGGTCCACCAGCACCTGACGCATCACTCGCGCGGCGATGGCCAGGAAATGCGCCCGGTCCTCCCACGCCACGGGCTTGGCGCGCACCATGCGGAGGAACGCCTCGTGCACCAGCGCCGTGGGCTGCAGGGTGTGCTGGGCACGCTCTCGACGCATGGCGCGGCCCGCTCGGCGCTTGAGATCCTCGTAGAGCACGGGCCACAGGTGCTCGACGGCGGCGTCGCGCGTGGCCGGGTCGTTCAGGGCGCCGAGCCACCCGGTGATGTCAGGGGGTTCCTGCGGCACGTGTCGTCCGATGCAGCACACACCGTATCACCGTGTGCGGGCAAGCCCCCTCGGCGGCTCGCCCGCCCACCGAGCGAGGTGCCCTGCTCTTTCGCAGCGGCCTAAGCGTCGACCGAGTTAGCGCACGGCTCGCTCGTCGGGAGCCCGACGCCGTGTGACCCAGCCATGGGACTCCGCCTCCAGGATCTCCTCCACGTAGTCCACCCAGGACCGCAGGCTCTCCTCGGTGTCCACCGCGGGGGCGCGGTTCACGGCGTGCCGCAGATCGAGCGCGACGTTGCGGTAGGTGGCGGCGAGCTCCGTGTCCTTGCGAGCCGCGGCCCAGGCCAGCGTGGCGGCGCCCGCCACCGAGGCCACCGCATACCAATCCGACGGGATCCCCAGCTTCAGCGTCTGCGCCAGGGCCACCGCCCAGCCGCCCATCTGCGCGAGCACGAAGGCGATGGTGAGCAGGAGCTGCCAGCGCTTGGCGGAGGCACTCTTGCGCAGGAACCACTGCAGCTGCTCCTCCACGCGGTACGACAGGTACAGGTCGCGCCGAGCGCCCACGTCCCGTGCGCGCGTCTGCTCCATGTCGGGCGAGACGTGTGCGGTGTCCTGATCGAGACCCGCCTTGGGGCCGAAGCCGCCGCGGTCCTTGCTCACCAGGAACTTCGCGTCTCGCAGGTAGTCTGCCGCACCCTCCTCGTCGCCGTAGCGCCGGGCGCGCATGGCGTAGGACCAGGCCATGGTCTTCAGCCGCTCGGCGATCCCGCGGGTGTCGTACCAGCGATCCTCGAAGCCGCCGAACCACGCCCCCACGCGCACGAGCAGCGCCACGCTGAACAGCACCAGCGTGGCTGGCGCCACCCACACCAGCGGCAGGTGCAGGGACTCGGGGAGGAACTGGGCGGTCGCCCACACCCCCACCGGCAGCAAGGTGACGAGCACGGCAATGGCCAGCTGCACCCACAGCAGCGCACGGTGGGCTCTCTGGGCTCGTAGTGCGGTGTCGCCTGCGAGCTCACACGCGTCGGACAGTTCGAATCTCGCCATGGCGCGGACTCTACCGCACGTCGAGGGGGGCCAGCGTGTCGCAGCCCGCTCGGTGGTGCGCCAGCGCCGTGCACCCGAGCAACGTGCCCGTGGCGTCGCGCAGCTCCACCCGGGCTCGCACCTGCTGCCCGTCGATGGGCTGGCACGGCAGCTCCGTCTGCCACTGCAGCCCGGGGGCGCGCCCGGCGTCGAGGATGGGGAGCTGGCCCACGAACAGCTGCCGGTCGTCGCTGCGGTTGCGCGAGG
>JAHQVJ010000254.1 GCA_019634415.1 Myxococcales bacterium | reverse complement strand
CGTGCATCTGGGCGATGGCGCTCCAGTCACCGGCAGGAACCACGAGCAGATCCACGTCCTGCTCGCTGGCCTGCGCCACCAGTGACGGAAAGTCTGCGTCGTAGCAGATCACACTGGCGATGCGCCCGATGGGGGTGTCGATGGTGACGAGTTGGCCGTCACCGCGATGGCTGAAGCGTCGCTCGGCCCCTGGGGTGGGGATGGCCTTGAGGTACTCCGATGCCACCGTGCCGTCTGTGCCCACCATCACCACCTTGTTGGTGAGGCGCCGCGGCGCGGGACCCGTGTCCAGCACGGCGAGGGCCAGGGCCAGCACGGTGCCGTGCTCCCGAGCCAGCGCCTGGGCGCGCAGTACGAAGGCCGCCTCGTCGACGTCCAGGAGCACGGCGGAGCCCTCGGGCCAGGCCACCAGCTGGGCTCCTGCTCGGGCCTCCACCTGGGCGGTGTGTAGCAGCGCGTCGGCGTGGTCGCGGTGGAAGGCGCGGATGGCTTGCAGATCGCTGTCCGTGAGGTCCACGTCGGAGGTGTAGCGGCGCGCCACCTCGGACTCGGCGGTGCCCGGGAACCGATCTGCCGTGATCAGGGCCACCCGAGCCGTCTGCGGCGTGGGTGCGAGCGACAGGCGCAGCGAACCCCAGGCGTGCAGCGCCAGGAAGGTGAGGCCGAAGGCGGCCAGCGGTCGCCAGCCGCGGGTGGCTGGCTGCGCGGACTCCCACAAGGCATTGGTGGCGGTGGCGAACCAGCCCACGCCGAACGCGATGCCCGCCATGCCCACCACCGACGTGGACTGCAGCAGTGCCAGATCGTTCATCTGGGTGTAGGCCGTGGCCCCCCAGGAGCCGAGGTCGCCGGAGCCCCCCAGCAGCTCCATCGCCGTGCTGGCCAAGGGATAGACGGCGATACGCCAGGGTCCGGAGCCCGGAGCCAGCCAGCGGTCCAGCAGCAGCGGCAGCGAGCCCATGAAGGCGCCCACCACGCAGAACACCGCCAGCCCGATGGTGCCCCCGAAGGGGAAGAGGTTCCAGGTGATGGCGAGGATGGGCACGCTGACGAGGGAGGCGAGCACGTAGCCGCGAAGGGCGGGCTGCGAGCGCGTGAAGCGCAGCATCAGCACGGGCGCGAGCCAGGTCAGCAGGGGCACGGTGTAGCTGCCCGTGGCGCCTAGACCCACCACGAAGGCCAAGGCCAAGACGATCCATGGGGTGTTGCCGGACATGGGACCTCCAACGGGCCCGGGTCGCCCGCTCCGTGGAGCAATAGCTCTGGCAACTATATATCGTCTAGATATATCTGCTCAATATGTGTGGTCCGACGTCCGCGAAGGGTGCGGAGTTGTGGGGTCGAGCTGGCTACTCGTCGTCCCGGACGGGTTGTTCCGACTCTCCGTCGAAGTAGCCGGTGGTCTCTCCCTGCTGGGTGAGGGTGCGGTAGCCGTCGGGCCAGGGGGCTTGGCTCGTGAGCACCTTGCCGGTGTCGGGGTAGAGGCACACGTCCAGGTCGCTGGCGGCGGAGAGGCAGAGGTAGCGCAGGGGCTCGGTGCCGGTGTTGAGCAGCTGGTGGGGCAGGTCTGCGCTGGGCGGCAGGGCCACGTAGGTGCCGGGGCCGACACGGATGCGTGCCTCACCGAGGCGCAGGGTGCCGCTGCCCGCCAAGATGTACAGCGCCTCCTCCACCCCGAGGTGGGCGTGCATGGGGAAGGCGGTCTTGCCGGGCTCGACCTCCCACAGCGAGCACCCGAGGCGTTTGCCTGAAGCGGCGGCACCGAGGCGCTTGCTGCGCGAGGCAAAGCGCTCGCCGTGCGCGGGTCCATCTGCCCAGTTCATCGCTGCGGAATCGACGACGTGGATCGACATGCTCACCTCCGGGCAGCCCCTAGCACAGTCGCGCGTCGCTGCATTCCCGAGCATCTCAGCGCCATCTGTGCTCGGAACGTGCGGCGAGGGCGGGGTAGGTGGCGAGTACGTCCCCCTCGCGCCACTCGGGCCCCGTCAGCGTGGGGGCCGTGTAGGGCCGCTGTGGCATGTCCTGTCCGGCCAGCTCCAGGTAGGCCCGGCGGGCGCTGTAGAGGAAGTCCTCCAGCTCGGCTTCCCATGCGTCGTCCATCACGATGGACCCGACGAGAGTCTCCGGGTCCTCCATCGCGGCGTTGTAGACGTGGCGACCTTGTGCGATCAGCCAGGCACGAAAGTAGACGAAGCCGTCGTCCGAGCAACCGGCGTTGATGACGTAGGCGGCTGCCCACAGCTCGTTGCGGTAGGCGGCAGCCAGGGCTGCGTCCATCTGGACGTCGAAGCCGACGAGGTCGTCCGGATCCAGCGCTATCAGGTCGTGGTGGAGCCGTCGGAGGAACCTGTCGTCGTCGGGGCCCGAGGCTGCGCGAGCAGCGTCGACGAGGGTCCACAGTAGGTCATTGACCATGGCCGGAGCGTATCTCAGGGAGCAGACCGTCAGGCTGCCGACAGGTTCGCGGGGAGGAACCGCCGCAGCGATGCGTAGGCGTTGTCTTGGAAGGCCTCGTTGGCGAGGTCCTCCCAGATCTGCGCCTGGTCCACCAGGGCGCCGCTCGTGCTGGGCCAGGGGCTGGCGTAGAAGCGGCCGCTCTCGTAGCGGTCCTCGGTGAGCGCGTCGACGTAGCGCTCGGCACCCTGCTCGAGGCCGTGGGCACGCCCGAAGAGCCGGAACAGCGGGAAGAACACGCGGGTGAACAGAAAGCGCTGGAATGCGCCCAGCTCGTTGGCCGCGTTGGTGCCCGAGGTGGCGCCGGGGCTCACCGACACGAAGCGCACATCGGGGTGGCGGCGGGCCATCGCCGAGGTCCACAGGGTGGAGACGTGCTTGTTGAACGCGTAGGCCACCATGGGGTCGAAGCTGTCGAAGCGAGAGCCGTCGGCGACGGACACGAAGTCCTCCACCGAGGAGTCCGGCAGATCGGGACGCTTCATGCCCATGGCCGGGATGCCCCGCACCGCCTCCGACGACACGTTCACCACGGTGCCGCGCAGCTTGCCCGCTGCCAGCAAGCCCTCCACCAGGGCGGCGTGGCCGAGCACGTTGGCGGCGTAGGCCTGGGTCACCCCGTCGTCCGTGAGGGTGCCGGCGTCGGGCCCGCCGGGGCCTCCGGCGTTCAAGATGATGCCGTCCAGTGGCTCCAGCGAGGCGATGGCGGCCTCGATCGTGGACAGATCGGAGGTGTCGACGTGCACGAAGCTGAACACCTCGCGACCCGTGGCCTGCTCGAGCTCCTGCTGCGCGGCCAGGGCCTTGGCCTCGGTCCGGCAGCCCAGGTACACCCTCTCGATCTCCGGCCGTAGGGCTAGCTGCCGTGCAGCGTCCTTGCCGAGTCCGGCGTTCGCTCCCGTGATCAGCACTGTCGTCATCACGACCTCCTGCTGCTGGGTCTGTAGTCGTTCTGGACACTGGTGTCCAAAACTATTTTGGACATTGGCGTCCAGAACCGATAGCCAGGCGG
The DNA here is from genome assembly GCA_019634415.1 of Myxococcales bacterium. GTDB lineage: Bacteria > Myxococcota_A > UBA796 > UBA796 > DRPG01. The sequence continues at coordinate 95,549 of JAHQVJ010000254.1, read as the reverse complement.
CATGGGCCGTCCTCGCCAGTTCGATCGGGATCACGCGCTGCAGGTGGCGCTCGAGCTGTTCTGGACACAGGGCTACGACGCCACGTCGATGAGCGATCTGCAGCGTGCGCTGGGGATTGGTCGTCAGAGCCTGTACAACACCTTCGGCGACAAGGACCGGGTCTTCGAGGAGGCGCTGGACGCCTATGTGCAGCGCGCCGACGAGCTGCTCGACGCGCGACTGGGTCCCGACGGCGACCTGGCTGCCCTCGAGGCGCATCTGACCGACACCGCTCTGCACCTGGCCGCGGAGGATCCGCGTCGCGGCTGTCTGATCATGCACACCGCCGTCGGGCGCTCGCCGCACGACGCGCGCACGGCGCAGGTCACGGAGCGTGCGCTGCAGTCGATGCGGGTGGCCTACGCGCGCACCCTGGGCAACGCCCAACGGCGAGGGCAGCTCGCTGCCACGGCAGACGTGGCGGCCCTGGCTGGATTGCTCACGAGCGTGACGGCGGGCCTGTCGGTGCTGGCGCGGGGGGGAGCCTCTCGCGAGGAGCTGCTGCGCGTGGTGGAGTCGGCGCTAGCGGCCTTGCCTCGCTGATCACGGAGCTGGGCTTCGAGGCACCGTCAGGCTCACCGTCGTGCCTCGGCCCACCTCGGACTGCAGCGACAGCCGACTCCCGATCACCCTCGCAAGCCGCTCGGAGATGGCGAGCCCGAGCCCCACGCCGCCGTAGCGATGCTGCACGCTCTGGTCGCCTTGGGTGAACATGTCGAAGATCGCGCTCTGCCGGTCCTCGGGGATGCCGATTCCCGTGTCGGTCACCGTGAAGACGACGTCGTCTTCGTGGTCGCGGACGTCGAGGGTGACCGTGCCCTGCTCGGTGAACTTGCCTGCGTTGCCGAGCAGGTTCGCCAGGATCTGGATGAGCTTGGTCTCGTCGGTGCGAAGCACGGCTGAATCGGCTGCGTCGATGCGGATCTCCAGCCGGTTGCCTCGGCGCTCCACCGAGGTGCGCACGAGGCGGACGAGCTTCGCTACGCACGCCGTCAGCTCTACGTCCTCGGCACGAAACGCGTCGCTGTCGGTCTCCAGCCGCGACAGGTGCAGCAGCCTGGACACCAGCTGCAGCAGGTAGGAGCCAGCGTCCACCACTCGCTGCAGATCGGTCACTGCCTCGTCCAGCCCCCGATCCGTCAGCTCCTCTCGCACCATCTCGGTGTAGCCGAGGATGGCGTTGAGGGGCGTGCGTAGCTCGTGGGACATGGCAGCAAGGAAGCGGGTCTTGGCCTGGTTGGCCTTGTAGGCCACGTCGCGCTCGGTCTGAAGCGCCTCGAGCCGCTGGTTCGCCCGAGAGCGCACGGCTGCACGCTCTCCCCGCAGGCGACTCAGCTCGGCGTGGATCGTGCGGTCGTCGGGCCGGATGTCGAACACCACGTACTGGTCGGCGGGGTCGTAGGAGATGTCGACCTCGTCCGCCCAGCACGTCGTGCCGAAGGCCACGCTGAACAGCCCGATGAGCTTGCCCTGGATGAACGGGCAGCCCCAGCGTCGCTCGTTGGGGACCTGCATCTGCAGCTCCCAGGTGTTGCGCACGACCACGCGAGCGTGCTGGTTGGCGGGGTCGTAGATGGGCATCTCGAACCGCCCCCACCCGATGGTGCCCACGGCCTTGCCCCAGCGAAGGAAGCCCTCGTCGAAGCGACTGGCGAACACCGTCACCATCGCCTCGTAGTCCTCCTCCGTGCCCAGGCTCGACGACCAGGCCACGAGCAGGCGGAACATCTCCAGGCCCACCTCGTCGGCCAGGGGAGACAGCATCCGGTTGAGGGAGGGGTCGAGCCAGAAGCTGGCAGACGGGATGCCCATGAGCGCGTACATGCCCGTGGACTGTGAGAACTCGTGTCGCATCGAGTCGAGCTCGAAGCCGTGGGTGACTGGTCCCAGTGGGTCGGCGTCTGTTCGCTGGCGCTGCGAGTCGTTGCCCATCGAAACCTCGCTGGTCGATCATCGAAGGCGAGGCTCGTGGCCTTGAGGGACGGGCGACCTCAGATCTGGTCCGTGGACCAATGTCCGTCGGTGTACGGCGCGAGCACCACGTCCCAGCCGCCCTCGTAGCCGTGGCGTCGGTCTTCGGCGTGGGCCTCCCAGCCGCGGTGCTCCAGATCCACGCGCGTGCCGCCCTCGACGCGGGTGAATCGCACGTCGACCTCGGTGGGTGCGCCCTCGGCGTACTTCATGAACGTGAAGCACACGCGCTCGTAGGGCTCGTAGACCAGCACGTCCCCCCAGTCTTGCTCGCGCCCGTCGCGGTGGCGCTCGTACAGACGGCCCGGCGCGTGCGCCTCGAACACCACGGTCTGCACGTCGTCGCCGAACACCGAGTGCTCGGCGGTGGGCCACCAGCTGGCGATGTCTCGCGTGAAGCGGAGGAAGGCGGCTTGGGCGTCGGCGGGCACCACCAGCGACTTCCGGATGGGCTCGATCATGGCGACTCTCCTGGCTCGGTGAAGCTGTCGGCGTAGGCACCCAGCACGTCGTCCCAGAAGGAGTCCAGCCACGTGCGCAGCGCGAGCAGCCCCTCCCGGCGCACGCTGTAGAGGCGACGCCGCCCCTGCTTTCGCGCGGTCACCAGCCCAGCGGCCGACAGCACCTTGAGGTGCTGCGACACGGCTGGACGCGACACGGGCAGGTGCTGCGCGAGGTCACCGACACTGCGCGGACCCGCTCGCAGACCCTCGAACACGGTGCGCCGCGTGGGATCCGCCAAGGCCTCTAGAGTTGACGTGTAAGTCATGGCTTACATGTAAGTCGTTGCTTACGGATTGTCCAACGGGTGGCCATCGACTGCGAGCCGTGCACGGGGCGGGAGCGCGGATGGCCTACGACTTTGCGGTGTACTCGCGAGATCAGCCGCCCCACCTCAGGTGCTGCGCTGCGCTGCGGAGCTACCGCCAGAGGTGGTGGCGCGATCTGTCTTGACGATGAGCCCATTGCTGCGCCGACTTCGTTGAAGGGTCGAGCCGGTGCCAAACTCAACAGTCTGATTGGTGGTTGAGGAGCGCGGACAATGGCCGTCGAACTAGGCGGTCAACGCCATTCCCTACGAACCACATGCCCTGATTGGGAACTTGAATGCAGTTGTCTTGCTTTTCCGTCGGTCTTTCGCTGATGGCCCTGGCGTGCTCGGGGGCCTCGACCACGTCCGTGACTTCGGACGGCGACCCCGACACGTCCACCGCCGATACCTCCACGACGCCCCAGCCCACCCGGGCCGAGCCCCAACTGGGTCCAGCCACCGTACGGATCTACGACGCGCTGAGCGTGCCGCAGGAGGCGTACCCGGTGATCGTGCACGCCCTCGACGGGTCCTTCGTGGAGGAACTCGCCACCGATGAGCTGGGGACCGCCTTCGTGATGGTCGAGGCGGGGGCCCCGATCACGGTGATCATCCCCGATCCCGAGCTCTCGATCACTATCTACGACGTGCAGTGGAACGACGTCATTACGCTGGGGCCCAGCACCCCCGTCGAGTTTGTCGGGCCGTTCGTGTTCGCTGGGCCGTCGGACCTAGAAGGGGCCGACGAGTACGGCGTGACCACGAGCTGCCTGCCCTACCCCTACAACTACGACCCGGCCGACACGTTGCAGCTGAGCGTGCCGACCGCCTGTTTGGCGAAGTCGGACACGTTCGATGCGGTGGCATGGGCCTACGAGGACGTTCCGAGGTTCTTCGACGGCCGACGCCCCATCGCGTGGTCGACCCTCGAGGGCTTGCCGGGCAAGCCCGCTGCCCACGTGTTCTCCGATTGGCGCACCGATCTGATCGAGACGACGCTCACGATGGAGCTTCCGGAGCCCGTGGCCAGCCCGGGCTTGGATTCCGCTCGTCTGATCTACGGCTTGCTGCGTCCGTCGGGCCCGATGGTGTCGGACGTGTTCGTCTGGCGAAACCTCCACCTCCATGCGCCCGAGTTCGACCTGGCGTTTCCTTCCGATCTGGCGGTCGAAGGAGGGTGGGCCTGGGTCACGGCGAGCCGAACCTTACCGGCAGGGCAGCTCTTCAGCGAGACTACCTATGTGATGGAGCAGACCGACGTGTCGAAGCCGTGGACCGTGTCGGCTCCGGCCTTGGCACGCCGGCTGCACGCCTCGTGGAACCGAAAGAGCGGTCAGGTCGACCTGGAGCTGACGGCTTCGGCGGGGAAGGGAGCAGGCTTCCTCGGCTGGGTCAACACATCTTCTGGCAGTCGGGTGAAGTGGGGATTCGTAGTCCCCCCCGATCAGGTGACCGTCGTGCCTCCCGAGCTTCCAGCAACGTGGGCGAGCCGTATGCCGGCTCCCAAGGGGTCGGTGACGTCCGGCTCCGTCACTTGGTATGAGGTGCCCGGATTGTCGTGGGACGCTCTGCGCCAGGGACGGGTTGGGGGGGAGGCGTTGTTCTCCTCCGCTATCCCCGTGGAGTGGTTGGGCGTGCCAGACACGGTCCTCGACCGGGACACGAAGATGAACGAGGAGCCGTGATCCGCTTCAGCGGCGCGTCGACGCCGAGGCAGGGTCGGCGGAGCGAGCTTCTTCGAACCCTGACTGGTACGTCCGAGGGGACTGGCCGACCCGCTCACCTGGCGAAGCAGCGTCGTTAGCCAGCAGCTCTTTGCGTGCACATCGAGGCCGACACCGCCGGCCTCGGAGCAGACATGAGCCTGTCGTTCGGACACATCGAGATCCCGGTCACCGATCCGCAGCGGAGCCTCCGCTTCTACCGAGACGTGCTGGGCTTCGGCGTCGAGCAGGTCCAGGGCGAGCGCTACGTGTGGCTGACGTCGGGGGCAGTCACGGTGCTGCTGCACCCCGATCTACGGCCCGGAGACACCGAGGCCAACCTCGTGCTGTACACCCACACCCTCGACGACGAGGTGGCACGCCTGCGCGCGGCGGGCGTGTCGCTCACCCGGGAAGGGACGTGCGTGTCGTTCGCCGATCCCGACGGGAATCGGTTCCAGCTGGTGGATCCGGGCGACGACCACTCGGGCGGGTAGCGAATTCGCTGGCCTGTGCCCACGTTGTCGTGGACCATGAGGCGATGATGGGACTGCTCGTCGCCTCGTTGCTGGTGCTGTGTGCCTCGGTGCCGCTGTTCGTCTACACCACGTCGCTGGCGGTGTTCGGCCTGGCCCACGTCGCCGTGGAGCTGCGCTACGTGGAGGGACGGTTCGGGCTGCGGCTGTCACGGCGCTTGCTGGTGGCGGTGGGCGTGCTGCTCGCGGGGGTGGTGGGGCTGCGGCTGCTCGGGCTCGCCGGCATCGGGAACCCGATGGGGCGGATCCAAGCCGAGCTGGTGCTGGTGGCGCTGATCACCGGTACGGTGGCGTGGGACATCTCGCTGCGCATGGGGCTCGCGCGCCTCACCTCCGCGGTGGCGGCAGCGGTGATCGCAGCCGGGGCCGCGCTGGCCCCGATTCCCACCATGCTGGCGCTGGGCGTGCTCCACAACTGGACTCCCGTAGGCTTCCTCGCCGAGGCCACACACGGTCGGGATCGCAGGCGCTGGATGACGTGGAGTGCGGTGGTGTTCGTGGCCGCACCGCTGCTGCTCGCGCTGGGCCCGGTGCATGCCCTCGTGGTCAGCTGGGGCCTGCCCGACGGCACGCCCTTCGCCGCAGGTGGGCTGTCGCAACAACTCGGTGCCTACCTCCCGCGCAGCTGGCACGCGCAGCCCTGGGCGGCCCAGCTGTTCTCCGCCATCGTGTTCGCCCAGTGCATGCACTACGTGGCGGTGATCGGGGTGCTGCCGGGGCTGCCCACCGAGCGGTCCGGACCGCTGACGTCGCTGTCGTGGCCGGTCTACCTGGGGCTGGTGGCCGCAGCCACGGCGATGCTGCTGGTGGGCTACCTGTCGGACTTCGCGGGCACCCGCGTGGTGTACGGGGTGTTCGCCGCGGTGCACGCTTGGGTGGAGCTGCCGGTGCTGATCGCTGCTCTGTCCGCCCGGCCGGTCCCCGCATGACGCAGCTGTCGGCGATGGCCCTGTCCCTCGTCGTGGAGGTTTCGTGCCTGTGCATGCTCTGGCGAGCCGGCTTCCTCCGGAGCAGGGAGGCGTCGGCAGGTCGGGTGGGCATGGCCGGTATCGTCGCCACCTCCGTCACCCATCCCATCGCCTGGCACGCCATGGCCTGGCTGCGGCCCATGGTCGAGGATTGGTGGGCGCGGGCCAGCCTGGTGGAGCTGGGTGTGGTCGGGGTGGAGGCGGGGGTCTTCGTGGTGTTGCTCCGGCTGTCCGTCCTGCGGGGAGCAGCGGTCTCTGCCATCGCGAACGCGGTGTCCTTCGGCCTCGGTCTGATCTGGGTCTCGGCTGCTTCCGGTGGCCCGTCGTGTCCTGCAGGATTCGTCGAGGATCCAGCGCGCACCGCAGCCATCGAGGCGTTGGTGGGGCATCGCGTGCACCTGGCGATGTGCTTCGGGGAGGTGCGGGAGCGGGGTCAGCGCGACCCGGAGGGCCGCCTGCGCCTCGACGCCGACACACCGCTGCCGTTGCTGGCCGCTCGGGTGGCCCACCTCGAGCACCACGTGGCCCCCGACGGGCATGGCCCGAGCTGTGTGGACCGCCTGCTGCGCGAGGAGGCCGTGGGCTGGACCACCGAGCTGCTGGTGCGCGAGCGGCTGGGGGTCTCGGATCCGAGCTGCCCCGTGGAGGCTGCCATGGGGGAGGGGCCGTCCCTTCGGGCCGTGGAGCGCTGGCTGTCCACGTCCTCCGATCCCCTCGCCGAGGCGCGGCGACACAGTCACCGACGCCGATGCGGACAGTAGGTCGGCCGTCGGCTATCGTGGGCGGGGGCCGCAGGGAGAGCAGCATGTTCTTGGTGGGATGGATGTCGATGTTGGCCCATGCAGATGCCATCGGACCAGACGCGGAGGGGTGCCCGACGGGTGCGCGGGGCACGGCCAACCACAATGGGTCCTTCTGCATCCCCGAGCCCACCTGCGACGCCGGGTGCGACGCGGACCGCTCCTGTGAGCGCACGAGCCTGTGCATCCTGGAGGAGGAGCGCCCCTGTGGCGGCATGACGACGCCGGGCACGGAGTGCACCTACACCCACGTGGAGGTCACCGACACCTGCTCGGCAGACGGAGCGTGTGCGGTGGGCGAGTGCGTGGTGGCGGACCGCTGCGTGGAGCCGAGCTTCGGGCCGCGGTGCGCGACGGGAGTGGGGCCTGCAGGGGCGTTCAGCCTGGCGATGCTGCTGCCGCTCCTCGCCCGACGCAGGAAGGCGCTGGCCGGCTGTGGGTGACGATGGGCTGCGCCATCCGTCACGCTGCCCTGGAGCCAGCATGTCCCGCACTCTGTTGCTCGCACTCGCCTTCACCGTGGCGTGCCCGATGGCCGCCGAGGAACCCGTCGACCCCATCCAGCTCACCGTTGCGGACGCGAGCTTCGTGGCGGATGATCAGTGGGCGGTGGGCACCGAGGTGGGGGTGCTCGACGTCTCCGTCAGCGAGGGCGCCGAGCTGCAGCTCACCGTTCCCGACGGCGTGCCCTTCGCCATCGACGAGGCGGGGCGGCTGGTGGTGGACGGGCCCCTCGACGTCACCCAGGCGCGCAACCATCGCTTCGACGTCGAGGTGACGGCGGGCGATCTGCAAGCCGTCGCCGACGTGCGGGTGCGCGTGACCACCACCACCCTGCAGCCGTCGCAGTCCCCCGCGCTGGGCGACAAGACCGCGCTGTGGATTCGCACCAGCTTCGACGGGGTCGAGGGCGAGCAGACCGAGCAGGACATCGCCGACGCCATGACGTCGCTGAACAAGTACCTGCGCGAGCAGTCCGCCGATCAGGTCCGTGTGGTGCGCTGGGAGGTCACGCCTCACATCGAGGTGGGCGTGACGCGCGACGAGGCCCCGCGGGATGCGTTCGCCATCCGCACGCTGGTGGCACAGGCCGCCATCGACGCCGATCCCGCCTACGATCCGGCCGACTACAACTACCTGTTCCTGTCGCTGCCCGGCGGGGTGGATCTGGGCGGCGCGGGCGCCCTGGGGACGGGTGACGGCAACGTGGGCACGGCTTGGATCCCTGCGCCGCTGTGGGTGCCGGGCACGGTGCACGAGGCCTTCCACGTGCTCGGGGTGGGCCACTGTGACGTGCTGATGGGGGACGAGACCTACCCAGCGCCCCCCGGCAGCGGAGGCCACGACCCCTTCTTCTTCATGGGCAGCGAGGGCAGCGAGGCCAAGGAACCCACGAAGGGCCTGCAGTACGACATCTTCGCGGCCATCAACGTGCCGATGAAGTACCACATGGGCTGGCTGCGCGAGGCCAACCTGCGAGACGTGCGACGGGCTGGCACGCATCGGATCTGGTCGAGCCGCACGGAGCAGCCGCCGGGGCTCACGCCCTACGCCCTGCGCCTACACGTGGGCAGCGACACCCTGTGGGTGAGCTACGAGCCCACGGTGTTCAACAGCGAGATCACGGCCACCGGCCTGTTGGTCCACACCCACGACGACGGCTGGACGCGCCTGCTCGATCATCGTCCCGCCTCGGTGCCCGACGATCCGAAGATCCGGCAGGCGCTCAACGAGGTGGCCGAGTTCAGCGACGCGGCGATCCCCGTCGGCGAGACGATGACCGTGGGCACGGAGTGGACGATCACCCTCGAGGCGGAAGGGGAGGAGGACGGACGGTACTGGGCCGACGTGCGCATCGACGTGCCCTGATCTGCGGGAGCCCTGGCCCCGGCCAGACGGCAAACATCGCGCGGATCTACCTGATCTCCACGCTCGCGGCTTTCTGGGGACGAGGCCCACGCGGGCCCCGCACCAAGGAGATGAGCGATGCGCCTTCCGACCGTCCTGCCCGTCCTCGCCCTGGCCGCCTGTAGCGGCCGAGCAGACGACAACCAGGTGGTGGACCCCACCGCGCCTGGTGAGCCCACCACCCAACCCACGACGCCCAGCACGGCAGCGTGGGAGCCCTGTCGCCCGCTGACGGGGGAGATGGCGGCCGATCCCGAGTGCCTCACCTACGACGTGCCGCTGCGCTGGGTCGATGAGGGCGGTCCCACCATCGAGTTCACGGTGTTTCGCTACACCACCGAGGGAGCCACGGGGCAGGTGTGGGCCCTCGATGGCGGTCCCGGAGGCACGGGGGCGGGGCCGGGCAACGCGCAGTTCGTCACGGCGCTCAACGATCTGGGGCTCGACGTCTACATCCCGTCGCAGCGCGGCACGTCCGGGGTCGACGCGCTTGCCTGCGCGGACGCCTTCGACACCGCGGCGTGTCGCCAGGAGCTGGTGGCCGAGTGGGGGGAGGAGGGGCTGACGGGCTTTGCCTCGGGGGAGGCTGCGCTCGACGTGCAGATGGCCCTGGCCGACGCCGACGACGGTGCGCCCCAGCTGCTCTTCGGCACCAGCTACGGCACCTACCTGGCGATGCGGATCCTGCAGGTGGACGACGCCATCGACGGGGTGGTGCTCGACAGCAGCATGACGCTGGATCCCGACATCTGGAACGCAGGCGTCTACACCGACGAGGTGGTGCTGGACCTGTTCGCGGCTTGCTCTGCGGATCCGGCCTGTGTGGACCGCTTTCCCGTGGCGATCGACGAGGCCATCGCCCGCATCGAGGATCCCAGCCACTGCCCGGCGGTGGCTCCCTCCGGGATGACTCGGGGGGCGCTGATCGGGTTCGGGACCCAGCTGTCGCCGGTGGTGCCGCTGGCGCTGACGAGCCGCCTGGCCCGCTGCGACAGCGAGGACGTGCAGGCCCTGCAGCGGCTGGAGCAGCTGCTGGCGCTGCAGTCCGGTCCACCGCAGACGGGCTGGCCCATGGAGGGGGCCCTCAACTCGGCGGTGTACACCACGGTGGTGGCCCACGACTTCCTGCCGCCCATGACCCAGGCCGACTACGACGCTGCGGTGGGGGCGAGCGACGAGCTGCTGTTCGCCACCACCCAAGCGGCCGATCAGTTCTGGTCGATGAAGGCCCAGTTCCCGGTGCTGCCAGGCTTCGAGGCCGACACGACGGTCCCCGACGTGCTGCCGCCGATCCTGGTGCTGCAGGGGGGCGTGGATCTACAGACGCCGCCGGCCTGGGGACGGCTCGCGGCGGACACCCTCGGCGGCACGCTGGTGACGGTGCCCGAGGCGGGCCACGGCGTGTACCCGCAGAGCGGCTGTGCCCAGGCCGTGACGGACGCCTTCCTCACCGATCCGGGAGCGCCGCTCGAGCTGTCGTGCGTGGAGGCGCTCGGCGATCCGGATCTGTCGGAGCCCTCGGATCCGCAGCTGGCGGGCTTCCTGCAGTTCGCGTTGGGGCTCTCGGAGCTGTGGCCCGTGCTCTGAGTCGCACCGGGACTAGGGCTGTGGGTCGCGGACTCGGGCGATGCCCGAGTTGCCCGACAGGATCATGCTGCGATCGGTGTGGATCACCTTGCTGTTGCCCTGGTCGTAGAACTCGCCCACGTCGATGCGGTAGTCGGCGAAGGTGAAGACGTTGTTGCCCTCGTCGTCGAGGGACGGCGTGCGGAAGGGGGCCTGGGCGATCTCGATTCGAAGCAGCTCCTCGCCGCCCGGCCCCGAGGCGTCGCCGCGCAGCCGGAAGCCATAGAGGTACACGCGCTCGGTCGCTTGCTCGGCACCGAAGCCGTACACCAGGTTGGCGCCGCCGCTGATGGTGGTGATGCTGTTCACCTGTCGATCCGGAACCTCCCAGGCCACCTGGAAGGCTCCTGCGGCGGGGCTCCACTGCAGCGCCACGAGGCCCGTCGCGAAGTCGGCCACCGCATCGGGCGATGCACCTGGGGTGGAGGGACCTCCAGCCGGAGGCTGGCCTCCGGCGGGGACGATGAGGCCATTGGGCAGGTAGCCGCTGTAGTTGGCGAGGGTCACCATGTCGCCGCGGGCAGCGGGGGAGTTCTCCACCGTGTCGATGTAGGTCGGCAAGGCGGTGGTCACCACGGGCTCGCGACCTCCGAGATCGTCGTCGCGGCGCACGGCCACCAGCTGGCTCGGCCCCGTGTCGTCGTTGCAGACGATGAGCCCGTTGAACGGGTTGTGCACCGCACAGCGCGCGTCCACGAAGACGACCAGCCGCTCGTCGGGCGTGGGGTCGACCAGCGTGGGGGTGGTGCCCGTTCGGAAGCGCACGGGAACGTCGCGCTCGTAGGAGCGAGCCACCCGTCGGCTGGTGGAGTCGAACGTCATCTTGATCATCGACGTCTCGGTCACGGCGTAGAACGCTGTGGTGGTGGAGCCAAGGGGCTCGGCCGACAGGGCGTTGGTGGAGAGCCCCGCATCGAGCAGGGCACAGTCCACGATCTCGGTGAGGCCTTCGTCCACGACGGCGAGGTAGGTGGTGTTCTTCCCCCCGTTCGCGAAGACGAGGCGCGTGGCGATCTCGCCTGTGAAGGTGGGCACCAAGGCCAGCGCCGACAGCTGGCGCTCGTAGGTCCCGTCCTTCACGCCGCACGCCGTGCGGACGCTCGCTTCGTCGAACTCGAAGACCTGCTGGCAGGTGATGGCGGAGGTCAGATCGCGGGGATCGTCGTCCAGCACGATGAGGGTCGGATCGTCACCCTCGCAGGCCGCGTTGTCGTCGCGCACGTCGAAGCCGTCCTGGTCGGTGATCAGGATGCGGCCATCGGCCAGGGCCTGCAGGTTCCAGGGAAGGGAGGTGGGCAGGCGGTTGATGCGCCAGGTGTCGAGGATTGCGAGCTCGTCGTCGAGGCTCACCTTGTAGGCGTGGGTGAGCCCCGCACCCCACAACGTGTGCGTGCCCACGCCATAGGTCCGTGGGCTGATCACCTGGAAGGGCGAGACCCAGTTGTCGGTGGCGAAGTCGGTGCTGAAGTACGTCAGCTGCACCTGAGCGTCGTTGGACGTAGGCCCACGGTAGTAGGTCGAGGCCTGTCGATGCACCTGGAAGTGCCCGATGGAGGACAAGGTGTCGGGGGCGGTGTCAGGTCGAGGGAGCTCGTCGGGTCGTGCGGCGCGCTCGTCGGCGTACAACCCGTCGACGAAGGTGGGTGCGGTGTCGCCGGTGGGGGGGCTGGTGGGCTCTGTGGGATCGGTGTTCCTCGTGTCCGTGCAGGCCATCGAGAGGACGAGGGTCATGGGGAGCAGGGCACGCATGACGTCTCCCGGTGCGGGTGGCCCGTCGGACGTATGTCTGCAGCTGTTGAGGAGTTGTGGAGGGTGCCCGCGCTACAGGTAGGTGCCCACCTCCATTGCGGCGAAGGGACGCACGGTGGCTACGCGCGAGCGGTCCATGCGCTGCCAGGCCAGGGCGTCCACGCCGCCGAACAGGGCCACCACGACGCGGGAGCCAAGGATGGTCTCGGCCCGCAGCACGGAGCCCACGTGCCCCACCAGGCCGGTCTGGGGCAGCGCGGTTCCTCGGCCGTCGAAGCGCTGGGAGACCACCGCCGCGCCGGTGCGCACGCCCACGCCGACCACCAGGTCGTCGGAGGCCACGTGCTGCATGCGAAGCACCGACAGGTCCAGGCCCCACGTGGTCTGGCGACTGCGCAGGGAGCCCACGGTGGCCCCCTGGCGATCGAGGGACAGACGCGCGGACACCGACAGCGCCCGCGTGTCGAGGCGCAGGCCGACGTGGCCCAGCCCCGACAGGCCCTCTCCCACGCCGTAGGCGCCGCCCACGCCGCCGCCGGCCAGCAGCACCGCTGCGGTGGGGCGCTCCGGCGCGTAGCCCTTGCGCACGGCCCGACCCGCCGACACGCGCTGCAGTGACTCGGGACGCAGGTGGGTGAGGCGCCCCGGCGCCACCTCCGCGGTGGCCTCGAACACCTCGCCCTCGTGGCGGCGACGCAGCAGGTAGCGGCCCGGGCGCAGCACCAGCGCCACCGGTGCATCCACCGACACCTCGGCCACCAGCTCACCGCTGCCCTCGTCGAGGAGGAGCCAGGTGCCTGCGAGACCCAGGTGCAGCCGCGACGATGCGCTGCGATCGAGGCGGCTCACCACCAGGTCCCGCTGGCCGCGCAGCTGGATGTCGAAGGCGGGGTGCTGCAGCGTAGGGGCGGTGCTCGTGGTGCGTACCGTCTGGTCGTAGCCGTACTGGTAGGCCTCGGTGAGGGTGACCAGACCGTCTCCGGAGTCGTCGGCGGCCCCCAGCAAGCCGGTGACCAGGTGGTGGGTGAACACGCCCCCGCGCAGGTGCTCCGACTCCTGGGCGTCCTCGCCGGGCGACGACGACGTCAGGATGGCCATGCCCTCGGTGTCGAGCTGGGCACCAAGATCGAGCTGGAAGGGCTCGGCCTTCACCACCCCCTTGCGGCGGGTGAGGGCTCCGCTCCCGCAGGCGTCCACCACCAGCAGCTCCACCTGGCTGTCCATGCGCGCCATGCGCTGCACCAGGGGCTGAAGGGCGACGGCCTCGCCGCCCACGTGCAGGGCGTGCTCCGAGGCGTGGCCGCTGTAGAACAGGATCATCACGGACTCGGGTGACGCTCGCGTGCGGCCGGCGAGGTCGTCCAGGGCCCGGCCGATGGCGCTGGCGGGGGCGTCGCGCAGCAGGACGAGGTCTTCCTGCCGCACGTCTCCCACCCGGACCAGGGCGTCGGCGAAGCGCTGCGCGTCGTCGTCGGCGTAGCGCAGGGGAGCCTCCCCCGGCAGGCCCTCGTTGCTGCCCACCACCAAGGCGAAGCGCCGTGGGGCATCGTCGGCGAGGGCCGCAGCGGCCAGGAGCGCGAACCAGCACAGCATCAGTCCTCCGCGGCGCGGGTCACCCGGCGAGTGTGCACGGCGCAGCGACCATCGCTGGCCGCGTCGTCGATGTGGCGCAGGGCGTCCCCGACGTCGAAGGGATCGTCGCAGACGACGCTGTGAAACCACTCGGCGCCTTCGCTGTCGTCGAGGCGGACGGCCACGGGGAGCAGCTGCTCGTCCCTGGCCTCCACCCACTGGGCCCGGTCGCCCTCGCCGGGGAACACCACCGCCCAGTCGCCCTGCGCGTCGATGGCCAAGATCATGGCGTGTCCGGCCTCGTCGAGATCCAGGCGGAAGCCCAGGCGCTCGCCGGGCTGTACGGGCTGCTCGCCCACCAGGAGCGCGGGCTGCACGCCATCGTGCACCCAGATCTCCAAGGGCGTGTCCGCTCCCTTGGGCGCGAAGGCGGGATCGGCCGGTGGCTGCAGTCCGATCCAGGCGAGTGCTGCGGCTGCGAGGGAGGTGGCGCCGAGGGCGGCTGGGAGCCAGGTCCGGCGGCGCTGCCTCGGCGCCTCGATGCCCAGGGCCTCGGCGCGCTGCCGGCACAAGTCGCACGTCGACAGGTGGCGCTGGGCCCGGATCCGCGCCGGCAACGACAGCGCATCCAGGGCCAGCCCCTCCACGCCGAGATCCGTGAGGTGGCCGGAGCGGGCGATGGGGTCAATCACGGTCTTCCTCCGTGCGTGCGGCCTCGCGGACGAGGGCGGTCAGGGTGGCGATGCGGTTTCCGACGGTGCGGCGAGAGCAGCCCATCAGGCGGGCGATCTCGTGGTGGGTCATGCCGTCGAGGTAGTGGTAGACGCCGATCTCGGTGAGCTCGTCGTCGAGTCGGGCCCAGATCTGGTGGAGGAAGACCCGGGCCTCCACGGGGGATTCGCTGATCGGCACGGCCCAGGCGGGCGGGCCGTGGGTCTCGAGCAGCACGTGTCGCCTGGCGGTGTCTCGCACGTGGTGCAGGCCGAGGCGCGTGGCGATCTGGTAGAGCCACGACACCTCGTCGCCGCCCCGGAACTGGCTGCGTCGGCTCATGGCCACGGTGAACGCCTCGTTGGTGAGCTCCTCGGCGATCTCGTCGGGGGCGAAGCGCCCGAGCCGGCGGCGGATCATGCCGCGGTAGCGCTCGTACAGCGGCCCGAGGTCGCGGTCTGGCGACGCTCGGGACCGAGGAGGGTGGGGGCTGGGCATTGCGTGGGGCTCCTACGACAAGGGAGCCCCGAGCACGCGGAATGGGCATCGAGCCGCGCACGAATCGACGATTGGAACCAAGACCCGTCCCGTTCGTCTACGATCAGGCCGGGAGGACGGGTGAGACCACGGTGGATGGCGATTTGGTGCGGGAGCCTGCTCGGGGGGTGTGGTCCGCTGCACGAGGCGGGCTACCCGGGAGAGCCGCTGTACGTCCTCGAGGGCCAGGCTCGCTCCACGGGGGAGATGGAGTGGCTGCTCGGGCCTGCCTCCATCGACGTGCCGGTCACGGTGGGGCTGTTCTGGGCGCGCGCGGACCGCTCGTCGCTGCAGCAGCAGGTGGGCCTCACCACCGCGTTCCCTGCGCGCTACGAGCTGGCGCTGTACGAGCCCCCGCCCGACGACACGCTGCTCCAGCTGGACTGGGTGTCGCAGGGGGGCGTGGCGCTGGGGCTGCCGGTGCTGTTCCTCGACGACGACGGCGACGGCGTGCGGTCCGACGACGAGCCCCTGGTGGGCAACGCCCAGGGGTTCCACGTGCTGTACGCCGAGCGGGAGAGCACCATCGAGTCGCCGCAGGGCACAGTCGACCTGGCCGCGGGGTTCCAGCGGATCTGGGCGCAGGACACCACCTGCGATCTGGAGGGTGTGCCGGTGGGGCTGCAGCTGGTTCCCGAAGACATCCCCACGGATCTGCTGATCGGTCCCTGGTTCGTGCAGCTCATCGACATCGACTGTGACGGCAGCTCGGACGAGTGGAGCGAGTGCCCGACGGGCGAGTACCTGGCACAGTGGTGTGAGCAGGCGAGGCGAACCCCGATGGTCCATCCCTGCCTGGACGCGTGTGGTGGGCCGCTCTAGCTACGTCTCGGCGGCCAGTGCGGATAGTCGTCGGTGGCGACGAGCCGTGGGCCGGGTGTGTCGGCGAACCTCGCGAGCAGGCTCGGCTCCGTCGTCCGCCGTGCCCAGTAGCGAACCTCCGACAGCGTGGTCCACAACAGGTCCAGCACCTTGTGGAGTGTGGATTCGTAGCCGCTGGCGTCGAGCACGTGGGCCACGGCGAAGCGTCCCGTCGCGTCGCGCTGCAGCAGCAGCTCGTTGTTGTAGACGTGCATGCGCACCTGCGCGATCTGGGGCAGATCCTGTAGGGCCTCGAGCTCGATGCCCTGCAGGCTCTCCATCGACAGCTCTGGGACGGCGGGGAGCGAACCCAGGGCGTCGGCCATGTCCTCTCGCCCGATCCGACGCACGTGGAGCGGGGCTGGGGGCAGCTCGTGGAGCAGGCTGGTGATGGCGGTGGCATCCGAGCGCACGCAGTAGCGTGCGGCGTCGTGGCAGTCGGTGATGTGCTGTGCACCTGCCATGGCCAGCAGGCCGAGCGGCGCGGTCAGGCTCGGCTCTGGGTGGACGGGGCGGAGGACCGGAAGCCGGGCGCCGGCCGCATCCACCTCGAAAGGCAGCTGGCCCTGGTCGAAGGGCGAGACCACCACCAGCTGACGGACGGCGGGCGCCACGCTCTCCAGAGCGGCGGGCAGGTACTCCTCGGGGTTGGGTCGAGTCCCCTCCACCACGAGGACGGCGTTGGTGAACGGAGCCAGGGGGATGGGCTCCTGGGACCTGGGGAGCCGCAGCCGCCGGACGTCGGCGACCGCCGCCGCGAACGCCGGCAGGTCGTTGATGCCGCCGTAGGGCAGCTCGATCGTGTCGAGGGTGGCAGAGAAGGAGGGCACCTCCATCAGCACCCTCGTCGGAACCCCACGAAGGACCTTCAGGTTTCGGGCCTGTTCGCTGCGCAGCAACCCCAGCCAGGCGCGCTGTGAGGCGCGGTCCCCCTCTCGGGCCTCCAGCTCTCGCACCGTGCTCAGGCCGGGCTCGCCGACCACCTTGCCCAGGTGCTTCTGCTTGCCGTACATCCAGGCCATGCGGGGGAAGCCTCGCTCGATCTCGGCGCCGAACACGGTGGTGAACCAAGAGCCGAACCAGCGCGCCTCGTTCGCCTTCAGCAGCGCGTGCTCCTCCGTCGAGCCGTACTGGGGCAGCGCGGCGCTGGGCACCGCGCCCGAGCGGGCGTGGTCGGCACGCTGCATCTGCAGCTGCAGGAAGCGGCCGCGCGGATCCTCCCGCTGGCTCAGGATGTCGGCGAGCACCCAGCGGGGCCCGTCGTCGTCGGGGTCGTCGTGGATGGCGGTGAGCAGGGCCTCGACGGTGGCGGCATCGTCTGCTGCGGACCTCGATCGGGGGAGGGGGTGGTCCTGCAGCCACCCAGCGAGGCGCTCCTGCTGCGGAGGCGTGAGGGGCGTGGGCTGTGGGGCGACCGACTTCAGGCGCCCGATCATCCGGCCCACGCGGATGCTGTTGTTGCTCGCGCCATAGCCGCCGTGCTGCACCTCCTCGGCGAAGGCCGCGAAGTCGAAGTCGTGGGGCAGCCAGCCTGCGAGCACCTGGCCGATGCCCACCCACCAGTCGCTGGACAGTGGCTGGCCCACGTAGGTGTGCTCTCGGCACCAGAGCATCGCGGCCTCCGCCACGCGCGGGTCCGGTCCTCGGGCCAGCAGCACCTGCAGGCGGGGCTCGGCATGGCGCACGTAGCCCTGGGTGAGGGTGGCGAGGAGCTCGTCGAGCTCCTCGGGGGGACAGGTGCGGGCCCGCTCGAGCCAGGCCTGTTGCACCTCCGCCGTGACACCGGTGCCGCGAAACGAGGGGGACGTGCGCACGGGCTGCACCTCGTGGCCCCGCAGCTGCGTCGCCAGGGCTCGGATCACGTGGGGCAGGTCCGGGTGGCGCGTGATCTGCCACAGCGCGATCGCCTGTTCCAGCTCGCTCATGCCAACTCCAATCAACGCCCCATTCTATGGCGCGCCCCTTGCATCGGATGTGGGCATCCTGGAGAGGAGGAGAACCCATGATCGCGCTCACGCTGCTGTCCGCCTGCATCTTCGTGGTGCCGGGCCCCGACCCGGCCCCCGAGACCTGTGACACCCTCGTCGCGGACTACGAAGCGGAGCTGGCCGCCGTGCAGACCTGCGACGAGGACGCCGACTGCGGGCAGGTCCTCGCCAACACCAGCTGCGGTTGCACCCGCGATCTGGTGGCCAATCTCGATGCCGACACCACCGAGCTGAACGAGCTGCGCGACGCGGCTGTCGCACAGGACTGCGCCGTGGGCGGGACCAGCGTCTGCGACTGCCCCGAGGCCGCTGGCTTTCGCTGCGACGCCGGTGCCTGTGCCTGGAACTACCTGGCCAGCTACGAGTTCCTGCCCGTGTGCGAGGCCGCGAACGGCGATCCCATGGAGATCGGAAGCGTGACCGTCGAGGGTGACGAGCTGGTGGTGGAGGTGTCGTTCTCGGGCGGCTGCAACGAGCACGACGTGGTGCTCTGCTGGCCTGATCAGAGCTTCATGGAGTCGTTCCCCGTGCAGGTGCAGCTCGAGCTGTTCCACGAGGACAACGGCGACAAGTGTGACGCCTACCTCACCGAGGACCGCCGCCTGTCGCTGCTGCCGCTGGCGGAGGCTCACGAGGATGCGTATGGCCCCGGGCCCGCCACGATCACCATCAACCTCGATGGCCAGAGCGTGGACTACGTCATCGAGTGATCAGCTGCGTGCGAAGCTCGGAGCTGATCACGCGGCGCACGTCGGGCCGTGCACGTGACGCTGCCGCAGGTTGGCGAGGTGGGCGCCCACCAGGGTGAGGCCGCCCGCCACCGCCAGCGCCAGGCCCATGGGGCCGCCGTGATCGTGGGCCAGCTGGCTGGCCACGAGCAGCACGAGTCCCGTCGCGAACGTACCGACGACGAGGGGGGACCGGTGGGCCTGGAAGCCCAGCGCCAGTGCGGGTAGGGCGAGTACGACAGACGCTCCCATCAGGAAGCCCTCGTGGGCATGGCCGACCGCCGCCACCACGCCCGCGGCCGGCAGGAGGGTGGGGACCGCAGCCAGGGCCACGCAGTGCACCACACAGGCTGCGCTCGCCAGGCTTCCCAGACGATCCATCCAATCTGCGCTGCGCTGCTCGGACCGCGTCCCCATCCATGCTCCAGGTTGGAGGTTGATACCCCATATGGTCTTATATAGCAATTCAATTGCACTAGTAGGTCAGCTGCGGTAGACAGCCCAGGATGCTCGGTCGTCCCACCGCCCTGGTTTCCTGCACGCTGATGGTGACCATCGGCTCCCTGGGTCTCCCCAAGGCGGTGTGGGCGGCCGACCCTCCCGCCACCGTGCTGCGTCCGTCACAGGAGCAGGCGCTGACTCCGCCGCGGCTGGTGGAGCAGGTCGATCTCGACTATCCAGCTGCCGCCCGACAGCTCGGCGTGCACGGAGACGTGAGCGTGCTCGTGCAGGTGGGAGAGGATGGCTCGGTGGTCTCGGTGGAGGTGGAGTCGGGGCCCGAGATCTTCCACGAGGCGGCCATCGCGGGTGCGCAGTCGCTGCGGTTCGAGCCGGCCAGGCGCGGCGGGGTCGCGGTGGTGGTCACCACCCGTGTGCACTTCCACTTCGCTCCTCCGGTGCCGCCGGGTGAGGGGCCCGACATCGAGATCGTGGTCCACGCCACCGATCCCGATCTGGCGGACGTGCGCGCGCGGACCACCCTCGACGAGGCCGAGCTTCGGCGCTCGACAGGCTCCGATCTGGCTGAGACCGTGAGTCAAGTGGCGGGTGTGCGCATCGCGGGGGGCACGGCCGATGCGTCGAAGCCCATCATCCGAGGCCAACAGGAGCGGCGGCTGCTGGTGCTCAACGACGGCATCCGCCACGAGAGCCAGAAGTGGGGGCCGGATCACGGCACCGAGATCGACCCGTTCTCGGCAGGTCAGATCAGCGTGGTGCGCGGGGCGGCGGGCGCTCGCTACGGTCCGGATGCCATCGGCGGCGTGATCCTGGTGGAACCGCCTCCGCTTCGGGAGGAGGCGGGTGTGGGGGGCAAGGGCGTGCTCGCCTACACGAGCAACGGGCGACGACCCTATGGTGCCGTGCGCCTGGACGTGGTTCCCGAGGGGGCGCCGGGTCTGTCGATGCGCATCGAGGGCAACCACGCGGTGGGCGCCAGCCGAACCACGCCCGACTACGTGCTGGGCAACACGGCGAGCGAGGTCACCAACCTGGGCATGTCCCTGGGGCTGCGGCACGAAGACAGTCGGCTCCGTGCTTCGTGGCGTCACTACGACCTCCGTGCCGGGATCTTCTACGGGGTGCAGAGCTCGAGTCCGTCGGCGTTTCGGGACCAGCTGGCGCGCGACCGTCCGGCCACCGCAGACCTGTGGTCCGTCACCACCGACCTCGACCGACCGCTTCAAGACGTGGCCCACGACGTGCTGTCGGTGCACGGCGAGACGTCGGGCGCCTGGGGCTCGCTGGTGGCCTCCTATGCGTTTCAGCTCAACCGCCGGCAGGAGGCGGATCAGGTGCGCGACTCCGTGACGCGCGCCCAGTTCGACTTCACCCTGCGCACCCACTCGCTGGACGTGCTGCTCGAGCACGCGCCGCTGATCCTGCCGGGTGCCGAGCTGTCGGGCGGGATGGGGCTGCAGGGCAGCGTGCAGGAAAACGTCTTCACCGGCGTTCCGCTGCTTCCCAACTTCCGCGCCTTCGGAGCGGGGGCCTTCGCCTTCGAGCGCCTGTCCCTCGCGCGGGTGGATCTGGAGGTCGGCGGCCGCGTGGACGGCTTGGCGCGCACGGCCTTCATGACCGACAACGACTTCGAGCGCCACGAGCGCCGCGGCAACCTCGACGACGAGCGCTGCGACTTCGACGGGGTCGTGGCCCAGTGTCCGGCGTCGTACCAGGCTGGCTCGCTGTCGGTGGGAGGCCTGCTGCACCTGGTGCCGGAGCACCTCGATCTGAAGGTGGACGCGTCGGTCGCGAACCGGTTCCCCAATGTGGACGAGCTGTACCTGATCGGCAGTGCACCGTCGTTTCCCGTGTTCGCCCTGGGCTCCCCCGATCTGGGCGTGGAGACGGCGTACTCCCTGAGCGTGACCACGGGCCTGCGGCTGCCGTGGCTGCAGGCCGAGGCATCGGCCTACGCCAACGACATCCGCGACTACATCTACTTCGCCCCCGAGTTCGGTGACGACGGGCAGCCGCTCGTCGACGTGACCATCCGAGGGGCGTGGCCGCGGTTCTCCTACCGTCCCATCCGAGCCGGCGTGAGCGGCCTCGACGGCTCACTTCAGCTCGGCCCCCAGGCGGTCGTGGGCGTGGATCTGCTCGGGGCCATCGTGCGTGCGACGGATCGGGCCACCGGGGAGCAGCTGGTGGGCACGCCGCCCGATCACCTGCGGGTGGATCTGGTGGTCCGGCCCCCCTTGCGCGGTCCGATCCGCGAGGTGTCGGTGCGGGCCTCGGTGGACGCGGTGGCGCGGCAATCGCGCGTGGACCCGGCGCTGGACTTCGCCCCGGCACCCGCTGGCTTCGCCTTGCTGGGGCTGTCTGCGGAGGCATCGCTGGGCAGGGGGCCGAGGCCCCTGCGCATCGGTGTGCAGGGCCGCAACCTGCTGAACGAGACCTACCGCGAGTACACGAGCTTGCTCCGCTACTACGCGGATCAGCCCGGTCGGGACCTCCAAGTTCGGCTGGGTACCGACTTCTGAACGAGAGGAGAGCGACATGACCGTGCTTCGATGGCTTCCGCTGATGGCGCTTGCTGCTGCCTGCGGTGGCGACGTGGAGACGCCCGATGGTGAGAACGAGGAGGAGGTGATCACCACCGTGGTGCTGACCTTCGCGCCGCAGGGCGGTGGCGCGGCGGTGGAGGCGAGCTGGGTCGACGTCGAGGGAGACGGCAACCCCGTCATCGACGACATCGTGCTCGCCGACGGCACGGCCTACGACCTGTCGGTGGCGTTCCTCAACGAGCTCGAGGATCCTGCCGAGGACATCACCGAGGAGATCGCGGACGAAGACGACGAGCACCAGATCTTCGTGACGGGTAGCGGTGTGCAGGGCCCCGCCACGGGCACCAACGCCAACGCGGTGGTGGAGCACGCCTACGCCGACATGGACGGGGAGGGACTGCCGATCGGTCTGGCCAACACGGTCACGGCCCTGGCCGCGGGCACGGGCGACTTCGTGATCACGTTGCGCCACATGCCGCCCGAGGACGGCAACGCGGTGAAGGTGGCGGGTGCCGCCGAGGACGTCGCTGCCTCCGGATTCGGTGCCATCGGTGGCGACAACGACGTGGAAGCCACGTTCCCCATCGAGGTGCAGTAGCGTTACGAGGGGAGCCATGGCTCCCCTAGACGAGGTGCGACAGGAGATCCGGGCCCTGCTGCGCAAGCAGGGTCTCCGGGCCACTGCGCCTCGCATCGCGGTCCTGGTGGCGCTGCACGAGTGCAAGCGCCCCATGACCCACGAGCAGGTCATGGGGTCGCTGCCCGACGGCGCCTTCGACAAGGCCACCGTGTGGCGGATCCTGGCCGATCTCGCAGACCAGCAGCTGCTGCGCCGCATGGATCTGGGGGATCGGGTGTGGCGCTACGAGCTGTTCGACGCCTGCCGCCCCATCGACGACGACCATGCTCACTTCCTGTGCGACACCTGCGGCGACGTGAGCTGCTTGCCGCCGCTGGAGCTCCGGGCCCGCGACGGCGGGCTGCCGGAGATGCTGCGCGGTGCCGACGTGCAGCTGCACGTGCGCGGCACCTGCGCTGTGTGCACCGCGGCGAAGTAGGCTCTAGAGGGCCTCGGGGCAGACCTCGAGCTCCAGCACGTACCAGTTCTCGGGGTACGTGGTGGGATCCGAGCAGTCCTTCTCCCAGACCCAGTCCGCACCCATGCTCAACAGCCCTGCGGGCCAGAACGTGCCCCAGTCCGGGCAGGTGGCCGACACCGTGGGGTTGAGGCCCGCGGTGGTGGTGGTCCAGCTGCCGCCAGGGCTCACGCTGGTGCCCATCCAGTTGCTGTTGACGTCGTCGGTGAGGTCCACCACCACGCCGTTCACCGAGACCGCCGCCATGAACCCGGCGACCACGCCCTGGGTGTCCTGGGCGTACACCGCGAGGTGATGCGTGCCGGCGGGCACGGAGGTGGCGTAGCTCTCGATGTCGGTCCAGTCGCTGTCGCTGCCCCACAGCGCACCGTCGACGTAGGCGTCGTACTCGTCGTCGGCGGTGATCCGCATGGCGACGGGGTACTCGCAGCGCAGTCCCTCGTCCACCAGGCCGTCGCCGTCGTCGTCTTCGCAGTTGCAGATCTCGGGTGGGATGGCCTCGGGGCAGACCTCGAACTCCAGCACGTACCAGTTCTCGGGGTAGCTGGCCTCGTCCTGGCAGTCCTCCTCCCACACCCAGTCCGCACCCAGCGACAGCAGCGGCTGCGGCCAGAAAGTGCCCCACTCCGTGCAGGGAGCCGACACCGTGGAGTTCAGCCCTGCGGTGGTGGTGGTCCAGCCCGTGCCGGGGTTCACGCTGGTGCCCATCCAGTTGCTGGCTGCGTCGTCGGTGAGGTCGATCAGCGCGCCGTCCACGTAGACGGCGGCCAGGAACCCAGCCACCACGCCCTGCGTGTCTTCGGCGTACACCGCGTAGTGATGGGTGCCTGCAGGCACGGCGGTGCTGTAGGTCTCGATGTCGGTCCAGTCGGTGTCCGATCCCACCAGGGCGCCGTCGAGGTAGGCATCGTAGGCGTCGTCGGCGGTGAGCTCGATGGTGGCCTTGTACTCGCAGTCCAGATCCTCGTCGACGAGGCCGTCGCCGTCGTCGTCCTCGCAGTTGCAGATCTCGATGGCGCCTGCAGCGTCCTCCTTCTCGGGAGCCTCCTCGACCTCCTTGGCGATCGAGACTTGGGTGGTCACGGCGGTGAACAGTACAGCAATGGTCATCGTGGCTTTCCTCTCGTGGCTTGATTGAGCCATCCCGAGGTTAGCCCTGGGCTATCTGCTGCACATCCTGACCAGATCCTACACGGGCGAGCTTGCTTGCACGAATTGCGAGTTGCTGTGCAAGTTTCTGGCTCGAATTCTGATTCCTGCCTATTGCTCAAGCTTTGAGCTTGCTAATCTGGGCGTGTAGGATCGATGAAGGGTCCCACTGTGGTCTCTGCAGTGTACCGTGAACCATGCGAACCGGATCGGACCCCATCGGCGTGCTACGCGAAGTCGGCCTGAGCGAGGCTTCGAGCCAGGCGAAAGCCGATGGTGTCACCGCGGTTGTGGATGTCGAGGGCGAAGCGGACCGACAGGTGCGAGCCCGACTCCGAGAAGTACCAGCAGCCGCCACGCAGCACGCGGGGGGCGAGATCGGGATCGAGGTCGGCTCGGCCGTCGAGGAACGGGTCGCTGCACCAGTCGCGGAGGTTGCCGGCCATGCCTTGCACGCCGTACACGCTGCAGTCGTCGGGAAAGGCTTCGACGGGCGCGGGCACGGGCCGGCCAGCGTGGCTGGCGCGAACGCAGGCGAAGCTCGCGTCGAAGTGCTCTCCCCAGGGGTAGGGTCGGCCGTCCACGCCGCGAGCGGCCTTCTCCCACTCCTGCTCCGTGGGCAGTCGCCAGGGCTTGCCCGTGGTGTGCGCGATGTGGGCGGCGTAGGCGCAGGCCGCCTCGTAGTCCACCAGGAACACGGGCCAGTCCGGATCCCACAGATCGCCGTCGGCATCGGGGGCGAGCACGAAGTGCCCGGTGTCGTCTCGGGCGTAGCACACGGGCCCGGGCTGATCGGGCCTGGCGCCGCGCTCTCGGGGAGCCATGCGCAGGGCCGTGGCCTCGTCGCCAGCGTCGATCAGGGCGTTCACGAACGCCAGGTACTCGCGGTGGGTGACGGGGTGCTTTCGGATCACGAAGGCGTCGGTCCGTGCGGTGTGCCAGGGCTGGCTCTGCGAGGTGGTCTCGGGCCAGCCGGCCAGGAAGGGCCCTGCGGGCACGTAGCGATCGTCGGGCCCGAGGGCGGTGGGCAGCCGCACGGGAGGTTGCTCCCAGACCTGGTTGCGGCCGATCTGGACCGGCACCGCGACGCCCGGAGCGTCTCCCAGGACGACGACGTAGCTTCCGACGGGCAGCTCGAGGTCGATGGGGGTGGGCGGCAGCGGCTGCGGTGCACCTCGCACCAGGCGACGGGCACGGGGTTGCAGTGGGAACAGGACGGCCGGGACACCGGGCGGCTCGGTGCGCAGTGTGAGTCGGCCGGTGCCTGCCAGGTAGTCGGCGTAGCGCCCTCGGTCGTGGTGGCGCAGCTGAGCGAGCGCCTCGCGGGCGGTGGCGTGGTCGCGTTGGGCCTCCGCGTGCTGGTGTACGGCGTGCCAGTGGTCGGTCAGCGCATCCAGCGCTGCGTGGGAGCCGGGATCGTGGGTGAGGGCCCCGTGGAGCGCCTGCAGACGCTGCCAGTGAAGCTCGTCGGCCTGTCTGCGCTGCTGCTGCGCTGCGTCTTGGTCGGCCCAGGCCGCCACCTTGTCGTGGGCGGGGGCGTGGGACGGCACGTCCTCCAGCCGGCGCGTGGCCTCTGCCAGGCGAGCGGCTCCGCTTGCCCGCAGCGTGCGCTCGTCGTCGTGCAGGGCAGCGGCGGTGGCCACCAGCTGCTGGGCCCGATGACGCCCCGCTTCCCCGTCGAGCCAGTGCGCCAGGCGCTCGCGGAAGGCGCCTGCGTGGGGCAAGCGGCGGGCGGCCTCGGCGGTGGTGGCGTCCCGCACGAGCTGTCGCAGCGCTTCCGGACCCTCCGTGGGAGATGGCACTCGGCCTCCCGCCGCCAGCTGGATCGCCTCCCAGGGGCGGCCGGGTCGCAGCGCCGGACGGCAGTGCAGGACCTCGTAGAGGATCAGCCCCAGGGCGGAGACGTCCGACGCCGGGGTCAGCCGCTCTCCGCGGGCCTGCTCGGGCGACATGTAGCCGGGGGTTCCTGCGATCTGGCCCAGGGCCGTGCCCGAGGTGGGCATGGACAGGTCGGGCACGGGATCCGCGCCTTCGAGGGAGGATCCGGCCATCTCCGGCAGCCGGCGTACCAGCCCCCAGTCGAGCACGAACACGGTTCCGAAGGGGCCTATCATGATGTTCGTGGGCTTCAGGTCGCGGTGCAGAACGCCGTGGTCGTGAGCGTAGGCCACGGCGTCCACGGCTCGAGCGAACAGCGCCACGAGGCGGTGCAGTGCGGCGGGGCTCGTGGCGGGCTCCTCCTCGAGGACCTGGTGCAGGGTCCTCCCCCGCACGATGGCCATGGTGAAGAACGGGCGCCCGTCGCGCAGCTCGCCGATCTCGTGGATGGGCACGATGCCTGGATGTACCAGCTGCGAGGTGGCGCGCGCCTCCCGCACGAACAGCTCCCGCGCTCGTGGGTCGTGGGCCACGCCCTCGTGCAGCACCTTCATGGCCACCCGCCGCTGCAGCCGCGTGTCGTAGGCCTCCATCACCTCCGCGGTGCCGCCTCGGCCGATCGGGGTGGTGGGGCGCAGGTGATCGGGCGTGGGAAGCGCATCGTCGGGGGCCGCCGTGCTGCCCGCGAGCAGGGCCCACAGCTCCGCCACGACCTCGGGGTCCACGCCGTGGGCGGCGGCCACCTCGAACACGCGGGCGTCATCCATCGGAGGCTCCATGCCGGACCATGAATCCTATGCGGTTCTGCAGGTCGCGCCCGGCCACCCCACCCAGGTGCGTGCAGGGGACCTGATCGGGCGGCTGCGCTCGGCAGCACTGCGCATCGACGATCCGCGCGTGAGCGAGGCGCACGCCTACGTGAGCCTACGGGACGGGTGCCTGAAGCTGCTGGCGCTGCGCGGCGGCATGGCGGTGGACGGCACGTTGGTGCGCGAGGTGTCGCTGCGGGCGGAGCTGCGGGTGGCACTGGCCCACGAGGTGTTCCTGGAGGTGCAGGAGGTGCGCCACGCGCCCACGCAGCTCGAGCTGGTGGGTCCCGGGGTGCGGGTGCGCCTGACGGGGCGCGCGCTGTCGCTCGTGGCGGATCGGGGCCTGAAGGCGGTGGGGCGGATCACACCGGGGGCGCTGGCGCAGCTGTGGACGGACGGTGAGGGGTGGGTGTGTCGTGTGGGGGAGGCGGCTCCCCAGCAGCTGCAGCCCGGGTCCGTCGTGGATCTGTGTGCGCTCGGCCGCTTCGAGGTGGTGGCCGTGCCCGCGCAGCAGGCGCAGGTGCCCCAGACGGCCAGTGGTGGGCGGCTGGATCAGCCGCTGCGCATCGAGGGCTACTACGACACGGTGCATCTGCACCGCCCGGGGCTTCCGCCCTTGGTGCTCTCGGGCACGTCGGCCCGCCTGATCCACGAGCTGGGCGCCATCGGGCAGCCGGTGGGCTGGCGCCACGTGGCGGGCACGCTGTGGCCCGACGACACGGACCATGCGCGCATGCGCAAGCGGTGGGACGTGCTGCTGGTGCGGCTGCGCAAGCGACTGGTGGGGGCGAGCATCCGGCCGTCGCTGGTGCAGGCGGACGGTAGCGGGCAGGTGCGCCTGCTGCTGGAGTCGCAGGATGCATTCGAAGATCGAGGATGAACCTAATTCAACGGGGTGTGTGATGAGATGGACCGTGGGAGTGCTGTGTGCCTGTGCCGGGGTGTCGGAGGAGGCCCCTCTGGTGGCTCTGGACGCGGCCAAGGGCGACGTGGTGAGCACCGCGGAGCTGCGCGTGGACTGTGTGGACGACCCATGCAGCTTGGTGGAGATCTCGGTGTGGCCGCCAGTGGAGGTGGCGGCGTGGTCGGTCGACGGCGTGGCCGTGGAGGAAGCAGCGACCCTGCTCGTGCGACCCAGTGCGGAGCGCGTGCTGCACATCCAGGCCAAGACGCCGTCGGGTGACCTCCCCGAAGGCTGGCTGCAGTCGATCGACGTGGGGCTGGAGGTGGATCCCAGCTACGACACGAACACGGTGTTCTACGCGGGGAGCTGCAACAACCTCATCATCTCCACGGTGGGGGGCTGCCTACAGGACGTGGACGTGCTGTGGTTCCACAGCGGCAGCCATTCCGTTCAGTTCGACGTGAGGACTCCGACCCTCGTACAGATCGGGTATGCGCTGAGGGCCCAGTGGAGCGTGCCGAACAGCCTGCAGGACATGAAGGTGTCGGGGAGCGGTCCGCACGAGCCGGCGGGTACGGCCTTGCCAGGGCCACACTTCACCCATTGGACTCAGCTGGGCCTGGGCCAGACGCGCTGGATCACCGTGATGCATCAGACGGGCGACAGCATCAGCGCCAGTCGGCCCCAGCGACTGCACTGCACCGAGACCGGGAGCCTCGTGGTGGGTGATCCCGGGAACTGACGCAGGCGCGCGCTCCTCAGGCCTCGGCGCTCCACAGCGCCGAGTCGAGCTGGTCGAGCCACCGTCCGCGCTCGGCCTCGTCGGGCAGGCCGGCGCGCTGTCGGTCTTCCTGGGCCAGTGGCACCGCGCGGCTGCGGCGCAGCCTGGCCACGGCTTCGGTGAGTGCCTGATCCAGCTGGTGGCGCTCCGCCTCGTCGAGGCGGGGCCGGATCCAGTCGGCGATGGCGAACGACAGCGCCGCGTGCTCGGCCTCGTCGCGGGCGATGGAGCGCATGGTGCGGGCGATCTCGGGATCGGTGGCGTGCTCGGCGGCGTGGGCGGCCTGTACGGCGCCGAAGGCCTCGCCCACACAGCCTTCCACGGCGTTGTGGATGGCGAGCTGGACCAGCGGCCGGTCGTCGACGTCGTCCACCACGGGAGCCACGGGATCGGCGCCGTGGCGGCGGGCCAGGCGCGCCGTCAGCACGGCGTGTCGCGCCTCGTCGCGGGCGGAGCGCTCGGCGGCCTGTTGCAGGGCAACGGGGGCTCCGTGGCGGGCGAGCTCCTCGGCCAAGCGACGGAAGGCCACCACCGAGGCCGCCTCCAGGCGGCAGATCTCCGCGAAGTGCATGCCCAGCGTGCGGGCGGTGGTGGGGTGGGGCTGCAGCCCCAGGGGGCGTCGCCCGATGCTGCAGCTCTCGGACAGATTGCAGGCCACGGCAGATTGCTGCCAGTCGACCTTGACCAGCCGACAGCGCGCCGTCCAGTCCTGCCAGGGATCGGTGCCGGTGGACCCCGTGCCGTAGGAGGTGCTCTGGTCGTACGGCGTGCTCGAGCCCGTATCGGTGGGAGCGATCCCACAGAGGCTGTCACAGTTCAGCGAGCCATCCGCGGCGAGCAGCTGCTCGTACAGCTCGTCGGAGATGGGCACGTTGAACACCCGCTCGTCGCACTCGCAGGCGACGTGCACGGCGAGCCCACCGGTCACCAACAGCAGCTGGATCAGCTTGCGATCGCGCAGGCCGTGCCTCATCGTTGCACCTCCTCGTAGGACACAGTGACCGACACAGACGGGATCAACAGGTCGATCCGCGGCTCGAAGCTCACGGGGATCTCGTTGCCGGAGGATGCCAGGCGCTGCCCCTCGATCTCGAGC
The DNA here is from genome assembly GCA_019634415.1 of Myxococcales bacterium. Taxonomy (GTDB): domain Bacteria; phylum Myxococcota_A; class UBA796; order UBA796; genus DRPG01. The sequence goes on along the minus strand of JAHQVJ010000254.1, from coordinate 66,321 downwards.
TGCAGACCCAGGGCCCACCCCTTGCGGCTGCGCCCGAAGTCATGACGGATCCCCACGGCGGCGGCGGGGCCGAAGAAGTCCTCGAGGTCGGCGCGGTGCACGGCTCCGCGCACGATGAAGGGCAGGCGGATGCCGAGCCGCGTGGTCAGCCGCCAGCGCTCGGCGCCCAGCGGGAACTCCATCCAGCCGTCGAAGGCGAAGGTCGCGTTGGGTAGCACCTCGTAGGTGGCGTCTGCGGCGCGAATGCGGATCCAGGGATGGACCTGACCCGCCATGTACATGCCGCCGGCGACCCCGCTACCGAAGCCGAAGGCGATGGAGGTGCGCAGCGGCAGACCCTGCAATGCGGCGGACCCTTCCGAGCCCACGTAGGCGCCCTGGGTCCAGCCCACGGACTGGCTGATGCGAAGGTTGAACGCAGGGTCCGCGGCGTGGGCGAGTCCCGCCAGTGCGAAGCACAGCATGGTGGATGCTACCCGCTGGCTCGCAGCACCGCCACCGTTCGGCGACCCGCATAGGAGGCTGCTCGGGCCGCCATCGGCTCGTCGATCAGCGCCACGAGAGGCGAGCCGCACGCCCGGAGCTGCTCTCGTGCGCGCTGCAATCGGTCGCGGTCGTGCTCCAGGCACCCCCACCACAGCTCCGCCAGCCCGATCCCCGTGCCGCTGCCCGCCGCCAGCAGGCCCGCGTGTGCGCGCGCATAGTGGCTCCCGGCCTCCTCGCGTCGACCCGAGACGTGCAGCACCCACCCCAGATCGAGCTGCGCGAACGCCGCGCGGATCGGGAGCGTGGACGTCTCGGCGCAGTGGATGGACCGTCGAAAACAAGCCTCTGCGCGATCCGGCTCTCCCTGCTCCACCGCGAGGCGGCCCTGCGTCCGCAGCGCCCGCGTGAGCCCACGCGCGGAGGCGTGGCGACGCCAGATGGCCTCGGCTCGGTCCACCCAGGCAGAGGCGCGCTGGAGCTGTAGGCCGTTGAGCAGCATGTCGGCGAGGTTGCACATCACGCTGGCTGCGTCGAGCTCGTGCTCCTCGGCCACGTACACCTCGATCGCCGCCTCGATGTGCTCGATCGCCTCGTCCAGATGCCCCATCTCGTTGAGCAGCACCCCGAGGTTGTTGCGGCACAGGGCCGTTCCGCGCACGTCCTCGGTGCGCTGAAGCAGCAGCAGGGCGTCGTCGAACCAGTGGCGAGCCTTCGTGAGCTGCCCTTGGTCGTACAGCGCCGAGGCCACCTGGTCCGCGGCCGCTCCCTGCAGCGCACGGTCGGCCAGGGCTCGCGCATGGGCGTGTGCGGCCGCCGCGTGGACCAGGGCGTCGTCGGTGTGGCCCATCAGCCGTCGCGTCCAGGCGCGCACGATGCCCGCGAGGACCACGACCCTGCGGTCTGCAGCGGCGGCTGGCGCCAGGGCCCAGGGCTCTTGCAGTGTGGCGGCCAGCAGCCGATCGGCCTCTTCGGTGGCACCGCCCTGCCAGAGCACCCGCGACAGCGCCACCGCCACCTCGCCGCGCCGGGTCCCCATGGGCAGGTCTGCGTGCAGCGCCCACAGCGGATCGGCGGGGCGCGACAGGTCGAGCCGCCAGGCGCACTCTCCCAGAGCGCAGGCGATGGCCACCCGGTCGGGGGTGGGGGCTGTCTCGAGTGCCTCCACCAGCGCTTCCCAGCGATCCGCCACCTGTCGCAGCAGGCGCCCTCCGCCGGCCCGATCCATGGCCTGCAGCACGCTGCGCGCGAAGTCGCCTGATGTGTCCCTGTTGGGCAGTGCCAGGCGGTAGCCCGCCCCTCGCACCGTGAGCAACCACTCCGGATGCGAAGGATCGGACTCGATCTTGCGCCTCAGTCGCGTCACGCACAGCGCCAAGGCTCGCGTCTGCACGTCGGGGTGGTATCCCCACACCTCGCGCAGGATGTGCGCCCGCGACACGCAGCGCCCGCGCGCGTCGGCGAGGGTTCGAAGCAAGCCGGCCTCGAGCGGCGTGAGTGCGTGGGAGCGCTCCGGCCACCGCACCGTGCGCTCGTCGAGACGTATACAGCACGTTCCGAGCTGGATGTCGGGCATTGCCATGACGACATGTATCGGCCTTGGCCCAGGGCGGGGGCCGAGGATCCCGTGTCGTCAGCGGGCCGACACCACCTCGTAGGCCTCGGCCCCCTTCAGCACGCCTTCCCAGCCGCCTACGACGAGCTGTGGCGCTGCGCTCTGAAGGGCGGCCGCGACGTTGCCTGCGAAGTGGGCCTGCTTGGCGGCGTCGTCGGTGAAGAAGTCCACGATCGCCATCCGGTCGGGATGGGAGTCGTCTTGCAGCGCGAGCCAGTGCAGGGTGCCCGGCTCCTCTGCAGCCACGAGGCCCGCGCCCGTGACCAGGAGGTCGCGCAGTGCGTCTGCGCGACCAGCAGCGGCGTGCAGCGGGATCACCATGCCGATGGTGGGGGAGGCGTCGCGTCGTGGCGTCTCCGCCAGCACGTCGTAGCTTCGCACGCCCGCCAGCACCCCGGGCCAGCCCGCCGTCACGAGCCGCGGCGCTTGCTCCCTCAGGGCCGCTGCCACCTGGCCCTCGAAGTGGGCCTCCTGAGCTGCGGCGTCCACGAAGGTGTCGAAGATGCCGAACGTCTGCTCGGGGCTCTGCAGCGCGTACCAGCTCTGGGTTCCGGGCTCCGTTCGCTCGACGAGCGCTGCGCCCTGTGCGAGGAGGGCGCGCAGGTCGTCTCTACGATCCAGCTGTGCGTCGAAGCGGATGATGTTGGCTTTGGGCGTGGGATGCGTCATGGAGGCTCCTTGTCTCGCCGCAGGGGCGAGATGTTCAAGGAGATAGGCTCGGAGCCGATGGCGGACCCATACGCGTTGCCTGTCGATCGATAGTCGACGGGGTGAGTGGGGCGTCGAGGAGCGTCCCGTGGAGTTCAGCCAGATCCGCTACGTGCTCGCCGTCTACGAGGCGCGCAACTTCACACGAGCGGCGGAGCGCTGCGCGGTCTCGCAGCCGTCGTTGACGGCTGCGGTCAAGAAGCTCGAGACGGAGCTCGGTGGCCCCCTGTTCCACCGAGACCGGGCGGGTGCGCGGCTGTCTGCCCTCGGGGAGCTGCTGCTGCCCGTGCTGGAGCGGATCGCGGAGGACCAGCGTCGCGTCGGTGACGTGGCGCGGAAGTACCAGCTGCTCGACCAGGCACCCATGCGGGTCGGTGTGCAGCACGCCCTGGGCCCAGCCAGGCTCGCGCCCGCGGTGCGTGCCTTCCAGGCCACGGCACCCGGCGTGGAGGTCGAGCTGCGCACCTACTCGAGGGACGAGCTGTCGCCTCGGCTCGAGGAAGGAGACATCGAGGTCGCGATCGGCGTGGCCCCGTCGACGCCGCCCGACTGGCTCATCGTCGGCGAGCTGTACCGCGAGTCCTATGTCGTGGTCCTTCCCGCGAGGCATCCGCTGGCTTCGCGGTCGGTGATCGCCCTTCGCGATCTCCATGGTGTGGACTACGTCGATCGGCTGGCCTGCGAGATGCGCGAGCGGTTGTTGGCGGACTGTGCGCGTGCCGACATCCGCCTGTATGCGAGCTACCGGGCCGACGACGTCGGCTGGATCCAGGCGCTCGTCCGGTCCAGTGTGGGCGTGGCGGTCCTTCCCGAGCACTCGCTTCCCATGGATCGGCACGATCTGGTGTCTCGGCCCCTGGAGCAGCCACTGACTCGCACCATCTCGCTGTGGCGCAACGTGGACGTGGCCTCCTCGACCGCGGCCAAGGCCTTCTGGCGGGGCCTGCGGGAGTTCATGGAGATTGGTTCGATACAGTCTTGATACGAAAACCGGCCGTCGAATGCGTCGACCTGCACAGCGAACGTGGAGGATCGATGATCTCGCTCGCTGCCTGGTTCGCCCTGCAGGCCCCTGCCCACGCCCAGAACGTGGGTCTCGTCACTCTCGGTGGGGTGTCCACCGGTTGCATCTTCCCCGACGTGGGGTCTGCCTTGCAGGATCCCTTGTTTGGGTACGGCACCACCATCTACGTGGCCAGCGATGCCACTGTCACGGAGCCCGTGGCCTGGGGGCTCGTCCCCACGGAGTTCTACGTGCGCGGATCCACGCTGGCCCTCGGATGTGGCTCCAGTGGGGCTGCATGGGACCTGGCCGTCATCGAATGGACTGGTCAGACCGAGTCCTTGGTGGAGCTGGATGGAACCATCTTCTCTGTTGCGGACGTGGCGTTCACCCAGGGCGCCATGCCGTCGGGAGGGGCTCCCTCGGGGTACTTCGTCAATGCCAAGGGAGGGGCCAGGGTGAACCTGGAACGTACCGAGTTCAGCGGAGGGCGGGCCCTCGACGGCGGAGCCCTCTATCTCGACGACTCACACCTCACGGCGAACTTCAGCACGTTCGACGACAACGTGGCCGAGCAGTCGGGCGGAGCGGTCTACCTTCGGTCCAGCACGGGAGTGCACACGGCCCACTTCGGAGGCTCCACCTTCACGCACAACAGCGCGGGGAACCTCGGTGGGGCCATGGCGGTGTTCGATCTGAACCTTGGAGTCACCGACCTCTTCGACTTCGACGCGTTGGTGCGTCGGAATCCTCTGCTGAGCGACAACAATGCAGACCATGGTGGCGCGCTCTACGTCGAGCTCGACCAGGCCACGGAGACACTCGACATCCGGCTGGCGACCTTCGAGCGCAACACCGCCGATCTGTTCGACACGGGCGCAGGAGGTGCGTTGCGAACCGTGGTCCTCGACGACGCCGACATGTCCATCGTGGACAGCACGTTCACGGCCAACGAGGCCTTCTTCGGAGCGGGATGGGCGCACACGGGAGGGGAGCTCGTCACCGCCGCGGTGAGCGGAGGCAGCTGGGGAGGCAACCTGGCGGAGCACGAGGGCGGGGCACTGCACCTCGACGGGGGCATCACGGTGGACGCCGTGGAGGTGCGGTTCGTGGAGAACATCGTCACGGGCACCGGGCCTACCGACATCGGTGGCTTGGCGCTGGTGGACGGCTCCACCCTGAACCTCACGAACGTGCTCGCGCCCGGCAACTCCAACGTGTCGGGGATCGCCGGTGCCGTGTCCATCCGGGACGGTGGTCACAGCACCACGCTGCACACCACCCTGGGAGGGGCGTCCTCCTTCGGGTTCGGCGTGGACGGCACCAGCTCGCTGACCCTGCAGGGCTCCATCGTGTGGGGCAACGGGATCGGCGCCATCGCCCAGGCCGCCCTGGCGACGGTGGTGGTGCAGTGCTCCAATACCGACGGTGGTGTGCTGCCCGGTCCGCTGAACACCTCGGCCCCTCCGCTGTTCGTCGCTCCGGGGGTCGACTTCCACCTGACGGCCGCCACACCCCTGGCCATCCGCCAGGCGTGCCCCCCGCAGGGGGCTGTGCCGACCGACCTCGACGGTGTGTCGCGGACTGCCTCCACGAGTATGGGCGCTTTCGAGCTGGACTGATCCTGTGCGATCCTGCATCGGACGAGGAGGTCCGATGCGACGGAGTGCATGGCTCGCGGTGTTGCTGATGGGGTGTGGGGGCGACGGATTCGACGAGTCCAACGTCATCACCCCCGGCATGCTCCAGACCGAGGTGGAGCCCACCGACGACGCTCCCGAGGCGCTGTCGGCCAACGACGACTCGGCTGAGACGGCGGAGGGCGAGGCCCTGCTCCTGAGCGTGGTGCAGAACGACGACGGCGAGAAGGTGAAGATCACGAGCGTGGGCACCCCGAGCAACGGCGGGACGGCCGTGGCCGACGGTGTGAAGCGCATCGCCTACACCGCCCCTTTGGGCTTCTCCGGCATGGAGACCTTCGACTACACGGTGGAGGACGACGCGGGGGCCACCGACTCGGCCACCGTGACGGTGGAGGTCATCGGGCGGCCCACCATCGTGATCACGTCCCCCAAGCAGGGGGAGGAGGTCGGTCCCGACGTGGACGTCGCCTTCGAGGTGACGGGCTGCACGGTGAACACCAACACCAGCGGCGGCAACTGGCGCGAGTGCCACCTGCACGTCGCGCTGGACGGCGAGTGGCTGGACTCGCGCGGCCACTACAGCAGCGACCCCGTACCGTTCACGGGGCTGACCACCGGCAAGCACCTGGTGGAGCTGTACATGGTGCCCAACCAGCCCAACGAAGACGCCGAGTTCGAGCCTTTCATCATCGGGGCCGCGAACTTCACGGTGGTGGAGCCAGGCGACACGGCCATGCCGTAGCGCGGCTGCTCACGCGGCGAAGGCGTGGGCCTCGGCGAGCAGGTCCTCCCAGTGGGACCGCTCCGCCACGGGCACGGCCACCCACTCGCGAAAGGTCCGTCCGGCCGGTGCGAACGGCTGGCCGATGCCCACCTCGACCAGCTCGACGACGCGGGCGGCCGGCAGCTTGGCGATGAGCTGATGGCCCTCGCCGTCCACCATCGCGAAGAACTGCCCTGCTCGTCGCAGGCAGGCGTGGCCCATCATCGTGCCCTTCTCGGTGTCGTCGCGCTTCAGCAGTGGCTCGGCGAGGGCCCAGAACAGCTCGGATCCGTCGGTGTCGGTCATGATGCCTCCTGCCCTGGTGACGCTCGAGGGGCGAGCCGATCGACCAAGTGGTCGACCACGGCATCGGGCGACTCCTCGTGGGGCCAGTGGCCAGCGGGCAGATCGAGTCGTGTGGCGTGGGGCAGGCGGGACAGCCAGCGATCGCGGACGTCCGGCGGAAACGCGGGATCGGAGGTGCCCCAGATCACGTCCACCGCGACGTCGGCCAGTCGGTCCAGCTCGGCGTCGATGCCCGCGTAGAACTCCGACGACGTCAGCAGGGCCTTCGCCAGCGGCCAGAGCACCCGCGTGCGGCTGTCGTAGGTGGGGAAGACGGAGGTGTATTGCTCGGCCACGGCCTGCCACTTGCTCCGATCGGCCCAGGCGGAGGGGGCGATGACCCGCTGGCTGATGTTGAACGTGCCGTACAGCCAGCGCCCGAGGCCGCTCCCCAGGAACCGGGCGGGCAGGGCGAAGCGAGGCTGATCGGCCAGCGACCAGGCCCAGGTGTTGATGATCACCAGCCGTCGGATCCGGTGCGTGTTCTGCAAGACCCAGGGCAGCCCGATGGGGCCGCCGAAGTCGTGGAGCACCACGGTGGCATCGTGGAGATCTCGGGCGTCGGCGAACGCAGCGAAGCGTGCGGCGTGGTCCTCGGGACGGTAGCCCGCGTCGGGTTGCTCCGACAGCCCGAAGCCGAGGTGATCGACGGCGATGCAGCGGGCATGCGGCCGCAGGCCTGCGATGACGTGGCGCCACTCGAGGGCCCAGGTGGGGGTTCCGTGGGCGAACAGGTGCACGGGACCCTGCCCCTCGTCGACGTAGTGCAGGCGGCCGTGCTCGCCTTCGTGCCAGCGGGGCGTGTAGGGCCAGGCAGTGCGATCGAGCCAGTCGGGCACCATGTCGTCTCCAGATGGTCAATGGTGATTGACTATCCAACTAGTGGCCGAAGCCCGATTGGTCAAGTCCGGTTGACGAGATAGGCCGGGGTTGGAGGAACGACCCTTGGACGACGACGTCGTGGAGCGGTTCGACGAGGCCAAGCGCGCGAACGTGGGCCAGCTCCTGCTCAAGGCCGCACGCCTGCTCGACGAGCGGGCGCTGGCGAGGATCCGGGCGCTCCCAGGTGCGCCCGAGCTTCGGCCGGCGCACACGCGGCTGTTTCCGCACATCTCCTTCGAGGGCATCCGCGCCACGGAGATCGCTGAGCGGCTGGGGGTCACGAAGCAGGCGGTGGCGCCGCTGGTGGCGGATCTGGTGCGCTTCGGTGCGGTGGAGCTGGTGCCCGATCCGCGCGACGGACGGGCGCGACTGATCCGCTGGACGCCGCAGGGTGTTCAGCACATGCACCACGGCCTCGGCGTGCTGGCCGCCTTCGAGGGCGAGCTGCGCGACGTGGTGGGTGCGCAGGCCATGGCCACGCTGCACCAGGTGCTGGCGGCGTGGGTGGAGCTGCTGTCGGAGGAGCGGTAGCTACGCCGTTGCAGACACCAGGCTGCCTGGCCTTAGGTTGGCGAGCAGGCCGTCCGCTACGGCCTCGCCCGGATCGGCGGGCAGCGCGGCCTCGGGAGCCCGCCCGCTCAAGGCGGCCACCTGCAGCTGCACGGTGAAGGTGGCGCCGGTGGACAGCTCCACCTCGAGGTCGAACACCACGCCGTAGCCATCGTCGCGCTGCGTCAGCACGGCGTCGAGGTCGGCCTCGAAGCTGCCTGCGCCCTCGATGTCGATGTCGATGTCGATCTCGCCGTCCTCGATCTCCAGCTCCACGTCGAAGCGGGCAACGGTGCCGTCGGCCGAGCGGAACTCGGCCTCGAGGTCCACCTCGATCTCACCGTCCTCGATCTCGACGTCGACCTCCACCTCGGAGGACACGTCGCCGAGCCGAATGGCGCTGTCGAGCTCGATATCCACGCCATCGTCCGAGACCTCCGCCTTCACGGAGGAGGTGGACTGCACGTCCGGCAGCGCCACGGGTGGGTCGGCGACCTCGGGCTCGGGGGCGACGTCGGGCGGTGGGGGCGGCGCGGACACCCGCGCTACGGACAGCCCGAAGGGTCGCCCCCGACCAAAGGCCAGGCCGCGGGGTGGCCGGTTGCGAACGGCCTCGGCCACGGCGTCTGCGTCGAAGCCGTTGGCCGTCAGCGTCTCCCGGATCGCCTGACCGACGGCTCGACCGAGGCCCGGACGCGGTCCGTCGCTGCCCATGGCCTCGTGCGCCGCAGCGCGGATCTGATCGCGGATGTCGAAGAGGCTCTGCCCCTCGGTGTTGCGGATCTGGCCGAGCCCCACGCCCCGGGAGCGGCTGGAGGCCGGCTCCTGAACGGGGTTGGCGGGGTCCACCGGGGCCACCCCGCTGGGGAGGCTGACGGGATCTGGCGTCATCGACTGCTCCTGGCCGTGGACCGCGGCATCGGATCACGGACGACGACGTTCGCTCGCGGGTCGCGGGCTCAGGAGTAGCCGGACTCGGGTGGCTGCCTAGCCGTCGTCGTCGAGGACGGAGAAGCCCGAGGTGCGCCCGATGTAGGTGATGGACACCTGCGCGAGATCCGGCGGCACGTAGTCGAGGAACGAGATGGAGTTGCGACCCTCGGAGTAGTACCAGGCGTCGTCGTCGGCCGGGTTGCCCTCGGCGTCGACCCACATGCCGTCTTGCTCGAAGGCCTGCGGGAACAGGAACTCCACGTACTGCCCGTCGGGCTGGGGCACGTTGGCCGTGACCTCGACGGTGCCGAGCTTGGGCAGCTGGCTCAGGAAGTACTCGGTCTTGTGGCCGCTGACCTGCACGCCCAGACGATCCAGCGCGCGCGCCCAGTCGTCGTCACGCAGGTCGTAGAACACGCCGCCCACGTTCGAGGTGACCTGGCCGTAGGACTTGCCACCCGCCACGTAGGAGAACGCATCGGGGTTCTCGATGGAGGAGAACGTGCGCTGGTCGGGGTCGCGGCGCAGCCCGTCGTACCAGTTGGTGAACTCCGAGGTGGTGATGTCGCCCTCGGGCTCGCTGTAGTCCTTCTCGTCGGACACGGCGACGGTGTGGATGGCCGAGCCGTCGCGGAAGAAGCCTCGGTTGTGGTCGACGGCGGCGCTGTCCTCCATGGAGTTGAAGACCGCGCCCGTGCCCCGCTCGGGGAAGGTGCCGCCGGCGCCGAGCACCGCCAGCTGGCGGAAGAAGCCGATCTGGTCGTTGTCGTCCTTGGTGATCCACAGCTTGCCGCGCGCCCGCACCAGCTTGCCCTTGTCGCTGTTGCGCTGCATGTCCGAGGAGATGACCCCGATGTGGTAGTCGAGCCCGGACCCCAGGAACCAGTTCATGAAGGACGGGAAGTTCTTCGCCAGCTCGTCCTGGTCGTCGCTCATGGAGCAGCTGTTGTCGACCATGAACAGGATGCTGACGGACGGCGTGACGGTCTGGAGGATCGTGTCGGTGATCTCCTGCTCGTCGGGCGGCAGGGGATTGACGACGGGCTCCGTCACAAGGCCACTCTCGAAGCCGACGTCGCTCTGGCAGGCTGTGAGCGCGAGGATGGTGGTGGCGAGTGCGATCGGTCGCATGTGTTCCCCTCGAGGCGTGTGGCACATGATGCCTGGCACCGCTGTCTAACGTCAATTGCGGTGTCGGCGGCAGGTCGATTCTGTGTTGACCGACCAGTTGGTCAATCATAGAGTGCGAGCATGGGAAGAAACGTCGAGCAGAACGAGGCCGCTCGGGAGGCGGCGCAGGAGCGCCTGGTGGACGCGGCCTTGGCGTTGTTCGCCGAGCGCGGCTTCGCGGGCACCTCCACCGCTCGGATCGCCCAGCGCGCGGGTGTGTCCAAGGGCTTGCTGTTCCACTACTTCCCCGACAAGACCGCGCTGGTGGCTGCGGTGGTGCAGCGCCACGTCGCCCGCGTCGCGGCGGTGGCTGCGGCGGTGCCGGCGGATCTGGAGCCGCCCGAGCGGCTTGCTGCCTTCGCTCACGCAGTGGCGGAGCAGGTGGATGCCGAGCCCGAGGGCTTCGCGGTGTTGATCCGCGCGCTCACGGATCCACAGCTGCGTCGGATCGCCGGCGGGTTCGCGGTGGATCGTGCGGAGATGGTCGGCTTGTTCGAGGCGCTGGGGGCCGCGGATCCGGATCTGGAAGCTCGCTTCTTCCAGGTGGCGATGCTCGGGATCCTGGCGCATCGCGTGCTGTCGCCGGTGGAGGTGGCGGTGGGTCCCTTGGTCTCGCGGCTGCTGGCCGCGGTGTTGGAGGAACGATGACGATGGAAGAGCGCCAGCTGGCGGTGCTGGTGGTGTTGTCGCTCACGGTGGGGCTGCGGCTGCTGGCCCACGGGCAGGCGGGCGGGATGTTCCGGGATCAGTCCGACGGGGTTCAGGCGGAGGGCGGCACCGCGGTGGCGGTGTTGCTGCGGCTGGTGTTCCTGGCGGGCGGGCTCGGGGGTGTGCTCGCCTGGTGGGTGGATCCGGGGTGGCTGCCCGGGGCCCTGGTGCTGCCGGGGTGGGCGAGCTGGCTGGGGCTGGGGATGGCCGAGCTCGGGGTGCTGCTGCTGGCCTGGGTGCACATGGCGCTGGGGGTGCACTTCAGCGGCACGCTGCACCTGCGCGACGACCACCAGCTGGTGCGGACGGGCCCCTACGCCCGGGTGCGGCACCCGATGTACACCTCCTTCCTGCTGCTGTTCACCGGGCTGTCGCTGCTCACGGGCAACGTGCTGATCGCAGCGGTGCTGCTGGGGTCTCAGGTCTGGGTGCTGTGGTGGCGGCTGCCGGTGGAGGAGGCGCAGCTCGCGCAGCGCTTCGGCGCTGCGTGGCCGGCCTACGTGGCGCGCACGGGCGCCCTGCTGCCTCGCGTCAGCTGACGGCGGCTTGTAGGCGCTCGGCGGCCTGCCGCTCGCGCTGGGCGAGATCCTGCAGCCGGTCTGCGAGGTCGTCGTACAGCGCCTCGGCCCACTCCGGGGGCAGCTCGGCGTCGGCGCGGGCCAGCAGGCCCTCGGCGACGGCGGGCGTCAGCGGTCCCTGTGCGCCGGTCATCGCACGGCGAAGCTCGGCGAGCAGGGGAACGCCGGGATCGCACATCCGATCGGCGAGCGCGGTCCACGCCGAGCCCAGCTCCCGATAGGTGGCGGCGAGCTGCTCGTGGCCGGCCTCCTGCAGGAAGTCCGCGTAGAGCGGCCGGAACCCGCCGCCGCCGGTGACCCGTTCGATCCAGAGGTAGGCGAAGCGACAGCCGGCCATCAGCGGGCGCCCGGGCGCGAAGCGGGCCCGCCAGCCGCGCTTGCCGCTGGCGCGCACGTCGTCGCGCCAGCGGTCGAGGGCAATCAGGCCGAAGTTGCGCTCGTAGCCGGCCATGAGCACGCGCTTGCCGGCGAGGTCGTCGAGGCAGGTGCGCACAGCGGCTGGCACGGCCTTCCGGGGATCGGAGCGCGGGGTGCCGTGCAGCGCGACCACCCGGTGCTTGGCCTTGCGCAGACGACCGCGGGCGGCGAGCAGCTGCTCCTCGGGCACCTCGAGGGTGCCCGCCATGCAGTCGCGCACGTGGAAGCCGCCATCGTGGGCGTCGTCGACGAGCACCACCCAGGGCGTGGCGCCGCCGCGCTCGGGCACGCCCAGCAGCGCCTCGCGACCCACCCACACCAGCGCCGGGCCGGTCTGCAGCGCCTGCTGCAGCTGGCTGCGCGCCGTCTTGGCACCTCCGGTCTCGAAGGTGCGGGTCTGCAGCCCCAGGGCCTCGGCGGCACGCACCACGAAGTCGGCGGTGTAGGCGTATTGCGGGTTGCAGCGGGTGCCCACGTACAGCGTGGGGTCGGCCCCCTCGTAGACGAAGGTGTTCACCTGGGCGGAGATGCCGCCCCCGAGACCCAGCAGCCAGGCCTCGCTGTAGGGGGCGTCGGTGCGCGGGTCGACGATCTCCATGGCCGCCAGCGCTCGGCTCAGGGCAAAGGTCTGATCGTGGCGTGCGCGCGGCGGGGTGCGTGCCCCCAGCGTGCCGAGCAGGGCGGCGCGGGCGGCCGTGTAGCGCTCGCCGGTGCGGGCCATGCGCTCGCGCACGCGGCGCTTGAAGTCTGAGTCGGCGGTCATCGAGGTCTCCAGAGGCGACAGCACGGCGTCTGCAGCCTGCCCCTGCGCGTCGTGCTGCCTCTGGCGATGGATCGACGTGACTCACCCGAGGATCTGCTCCCCTTTGCCTCTGGATGGGGCCCCAGGGCAGGTGGGGCCAGCGAGGTTGGGCGTGGGTGTCGCCAGCGTCAGTCTACCGCGCTGTCAGGTCCACAGCTCGTCCAGGCCACCCCGCAGGTAGTGCTTGGCGCGGATCGTGCGGCCCGTGCCGTGATCGGTGGCCGTGTCGCGCTGCAGCGCCACGGTCCGTCGCTTGTCGCCGCGCATGCCGCTGCCCACGTGGCTGCGGCGAAGCGCGTTGCGGTCTGCGTGCTGGCGCTCTTCGGCGCGCAGTCGCAGGCGGGCGGCCAGGACGGCCAGGGCGTCTTGCTGGTTGCGGTGGCGGCTGCGACCCTCGATGCGCACGGTGGTGCCCGTGGGCAGGTGGGTCGCGATCACGGCGGTGTCGCGCTTGTTGACGTGCTGGCCGCCCGCGCCGCCGGATCCGGTGGTCCGGATCTCCACGTCGCGCGGATCGAGCACGTCGTGCGTCTCGCGGGCCTCCGGGAGCACGGTCACGGTCACGGTGGACGTGTGCACCCGCCCTCGCTTCTCCGTGGGGGGCACCCGCTGCCAGCGATGACCGCCGGTCTCGTGCTGCGCGAATCGCGCGACGTCCGAGCCCGTGGCTCTCACGGCGACGTAGCCGGGGCGAGCCTCCAGGACATCGAAGGTCAGGTCAAAGCCGCCTCCGGGCCTCCGCGCGCCGATAGACCTCGAGTTGTTCGAGCACGAGGAGCTTGGCGTCGGCGCCCCCCTCTGCTGCTCGGATCTCCACGATGGCGGAATCCATAGGTCCTCCAGGCGATGGACGAACGTGCCCATCGCAGGGGATCCCTAAGGGCTGTGCTGGCTCGGGTCGAGCTCGCGTAGCCAAGCCAGCACCTGGCGATGCAGCTCGGGGCATCCCGCAGCGAGCACGCTGCGCGGGCCCGAGGCCGGCGACAGCGGCTGGCCGTCCCAGTCGGTGATCTTGCCGCCGGCTCCCTGCACCACCGGCACCAGGGCGGCGTAGTCGTGCAGCGCGAGGCCGTGCTCCACCACCACGTCGACCTGGCCCGAGGCGAGCGCGCCGTAGTTGTAGGCGTCGCCTCCCCAGGAGATCACGTGGGCGGATCCCTGCAGACGCTCCAGCAGGCCAGGTCGGTGGCGGAACATCGACGGCTCCGTGCTGGCGATGCGCGCGTGCTCCATGGGCACCTGCGTGCGCACCTGTACGGCGTCGCCCGCCAAGGTGGTGCCGCGCGCCGTGCCCACCCAGCGCTCGCCCGTGACGGCCTGGTGGATGACCCCCAAGACGGGCCGACCCTCCTGCAGCAGGGCGATCAGCGTGGTGAAGAGCGGCTTGCCGCAGGCGAAGGCGATGGTGCCGTCGATGGGGTCGAGCACCCAGCGCAGATCGGCGTCGGGGCGCACGTCGTCGAGCTCCTCCCCCACGATGCCGGCCTCGGGGGTCAGAGCGGTCAGCACCGCGCGCATGGCCTCCTCCGCAGCCAGATCCGCCTCGGTCACGATGGGGGAGGCGGCGTCCTTGTGCTGGACCTGGCCCACCCCGCGAAAGCGAGGCAGGATCTCGGCAGCGGCAGCGTCGGCGGCTTGGTGGGCGGCCTTCAGGAGGCGTTCGGAGATGGACATGGAGTGCGGCTAACGGGCCGTCACCCGAGCGGCAGCGTGCGCACCAGGCCCCACAGTCCGCCGAGCGCGGCCACTCCCAGCAGGGTGACGCCGGCCATGAGCAGCAGCATCGACGCCCGGGGGGCTCGGTCCACGAGGTGGATGAGCTCCTGCAGCACTCGCTTCTCGAAGGTGACCGGGCACTCCACCGGGATGTGGCCCTCGATGCGCCGCTGTAGCCGGTCCATCAGCTCGTCGACGGTCTGGAAGCGCCGAGCTGGGTCGCGCTGCAGCCCCTTGTGCATGATGTGGCACAGATCCACCGGCACGATGGACTGGCTCGGGTGGCGCTGCTCCACTGCCCGCGGCACTCGGCGGTTCTGCACGGCGTCCAGGATCTCCTCGAGGGGTGCCTTGCGCAGGTCGTCGAGGGGGTGGTTCAGCGTGAGCAGCTCGTACAGCAGCATGCACAGCTGCCAGATGTCGGTCCGCTCGTCGGCGGGTTCCTTGCGGGCCTGCTCGGGCGCCATGTACAGCGGTGTGCCCACCAACGAGCCGTGCTGGGAGGTGAAGCCGTCCTCGGGCACCGCGTCGCGGCCGGGCACCTCGGGGGTGCCGATGCGCTTTGCCAGGCCCCAGTCCACCACGTGGACCTCTCCGAAGCGGCCGATCATGATGTTCTCGGGCTTGATGTCGCGGTGGATCACGCCCTGGCGGTGGGCGAAGCGGACCGCCTCCAGCACCTTGCGGAAGACGTCCACTCGGCGCTCGAAGGTCCACTCGGCGTGGGCCTCCGTGTCTCCGCTGCGGAGCCTGTCGATGAGGCCGTGCAGGGACTCGCCGTCCAGGTATTTCATGACGAAGAAGAAGCTGCCGTCCTCCTGTCGCCCCACGTCGTGGATGGGCACGATGTTCGGATGGTCGAGCTGGCCGGTGGTGCGCACCTCCTGCACGAAGCGCACCGTGGCGCTCTCGGAGCGGCGGTCCTCGCGCACCCGCTTGATGGCCACGCGTCGACCGATGTCGCGGTCGTCGGCGGCGAAGACCTCACCGATGCCGCCGCGCCCCAGCGCTCCCACCACCTGGAAGCGAGCCCCGGTGGCTGCGCTCTGCGATCCACTCGTGCCCGGCGTCGACGGAATGAGGGTCTGGCGGCCGCCGATGTCGAGGATGGAGTCGGTCAGCGTCTCGGCGGTGGAGGCGTCGTTGGGCGGAAGCAGCGTCTCACGGCTCGTCGGTTGCATGGTCGGACCCCCCCGGATCGCCTCGGTCCGTACCGTCGCCGCGCGCGGCGGCCCATCACGTATTGTCATGGGGTGCAACGTCTCCTTGCTGTGCTAGTTCCATCCATGTCCTCGTCTTCGTCATCCGTGGTCGACACCCTGCGCGCCGCGTGGACCCATCTGTCGCCCGAGCTGCGTCGAGATCTGGGGAGCGTGTTCGAGCACCACCTCGCCACCCTGGCCGCGAGCCTCGAGCGCCACGGCCAGGGGCCAGCGGCCGGGCGACCCGAGCCCCACCTCGCCGCCGAGACCACGCCCTCTCCCGCCGAGGTGTGGCGCCCGTTCGCGGCGTGGTGGACGCAGCAGCGGTCGGATGGCGCTGCCCTGGCCGCTGCGCTGGACGCGGTCGGGATTGGAGGAGTGCTGCTGCTCTTGGGGCAGCGCACCACGCCCGCGAGCCTCACCGATGCGTCTGCCGTGCCTCCCACCCGCCAGGCGATGATGGCCGCCGCCGAGAGGATGCGGGACGACGGCATGACGGTGGCGGGTCGGGCGTGGACCAAGCACGCAGGTCGGTCGGGCGATTCGTGGTGGGGGGCGCCCACGGGGACGGTGGCCGACAAGAACGCGGGAGCGCGTCAGCTCGTCGTTCGCATCCTCGATGCCACCACCTGGTGGAACGTCTTCGGTCACGGGCTGCACGAGGCGGTGCTCGAGGCGCGCGTGCGCACGGGCCACGGGGCTCGTTGGAGCGTCGACGGCGACACCTTCGTGGGATTTCTCGATCCGTTCGAGCAACGGCGCTGACGGCCGATGTCGATCCGAGATGCCCGCGATCGTCATGGGGCAGACATCTGGAGTTCATCGTGAAGTACTTGCTGTTGATCTACTCGTCGGAGTCCGACCGAACCGAACAGAGCGCCGAGGAGCGAGCCGCACAGATGGCCCGCTGGCGCGACGTCACGCGGGAGATGATGGACGCAGGGGTGCACCTG
The DNA here is from genome assembly GCA_019634415.1 of Myxococcales bacterium. Lineage (GTDB taxonomy): Bacteria > Myxococcota_A > UBA796 > UBA796 > DRPG01. The sequence goes on along the minus strand of JAHQVJ010000254.1, from coordinate 49,851 downwards.
GGAGGGGAGGCGCTGCAGACCGTCTCCACGGCCACGACCGTGCGCAACCGCTCGGGCCAGTCGCTGACCACCGATGGTCCGTTCGCGGAGACCAAGGAGCAGCTGGGCGGTTTCTACTTCGTCGACGTGGAGAACCTCGACGAGGCGCTGCGCTGGGCGGCGAAGCTCCCGGCGGCCGACTACGGCAGCATCGAGGTCCGCCCGATCTTCGAGTACTGATCCGGGTGGCCCCGAGCACACATCCACAGGTGCTGACTTGGGGGCCATCGTGCGACGTGGTGTACTTGGACTGGCGGTCATGGCGCTCGGCTGCAACGTGGGCGATCCGCCCTTCTTGCTCGAGTCGGCCTTCCTGGTGGCGACCCCACCAGCGGACGAGCGTCCCTTCGCCCTGCTCGGCTGGACGTCGACCAGATGGCACGAGCAGACCTCGATCTCGCTGACGGAGCAAGTGCCGTCCGATGCCGTCGGCGTGTTCGTGATGTTCAGCGAGGTCATCAACCTGCCGTCGCTTCGGGAGGGCGTGCGCTGGGAGGGAGCGGAGGTGGAGATCGAGACGCAGCGATGGCAGCCCGAGTCTGGCTACGTCTTGTTGGTGGACTCTCTGCCCACCGGCTCCGATCAGGAGCTGGTGTTCGATCAGAGCATCCTGGGTCAGCGCGGCCGTCCCCTCCAAGACGAGATCGTGCTGCGGTTCGACGTGTCGGAGCAGCCCTGCAGGGCGCTCGACCACTGTCGGCCGGTCCTCACGGATCTGCGCTGACGCTCGGACCGGCGCCCACGCTGCTTGTCGGTCGTGTGTCGAGGCGCGCCGCCCGATGGCCGGTCCGGCTCGCCCCCGACTCGACACTCGGTGAACGACTACCCTCGAAGGTCCGATGCTATGTCGGATTCGACGCGCGGCGTCGACATGGAGGGAGGCGTGCCCACCCCCGGAGCCCATCTCGAGGCACGGCGGGCCGTGGAGGAGCTGGTCCGCGAGCACTCGGGCCGCGTGCTGTCGGGCCTGATCCGCTACCTCGGCGACTTCGAGCTGGCCGAGGATGCCTTCCAGGACGCGGTCGCGGTGGCGCTGCAGCGCTGGCCCAGCGAGGGCGTGCCGCGCAACCCCGCTGGCTGGATCGTCACCTCTGCGAGGCGCAAGGCGCTGGACCGCCTGCGGCGGCGGGCCACGCGGGCCACCAAGGCGAGCGAGGTGGAGCTGCTGACGCGGCTCGAACACGACGTGGTCCGGCCCGACGACGACCCGCCCGAGATCCCCGACGAGCGCCTGGCGCTCATGTTCACCTGCTGCCATCCCGCCTTGAGCCAGCAGGCGCAGGTGGCGCTGACGCTGCGGACCCTCGGGGGGCTGTCCACCCCCGAGATCGCCCGCTGCTTCCTGACTCCCGAGACCACGCTGGCTCAGCGCATCGTGCGCGCCAAGCGCAAGATCAAGCAGGCGGGGATCCCGTTCCGCGTGCCTCCGCGGGAGCTGCTCCCGGAGCGGCTGGATGCCGTGCTGGCCACGATCTACCTGGTCTTCAACGAGGGCTACTCCGCCACCTCCGGCGGCGCGCTGCTGCGCACGGAGCTGTGTGACGAGGCCATCCGCTTGAGCCGCGTGATGGTCACGCTGATGCCGGAGGAGCCCGAGGCTGCCGGCTTGCTGGCGCTGCTGCTCCTGCAGGACAGTCGGCGGGCTGCGCGGGTGGGGCCCGGGGGTGAGCTGATCACCTTGGAGCAGCAGGATCGGAGTCGCTGGAACCACGAGCAGATCGCGGAGGGGCAGCAGCGGGTGAGCGATGCCCTGGCGCAGCGGCGGGCTGGCCCGTATCAGCTGCAGGCTGCCATCGCCGCGGTCCATGGCGGGGCGAGTCGGCCCGAGGACACGGACTGGTGGCAGATCGTGGGGCTCTATTCGGCGCTTCATCGCCTCGTGTCGTCACCGGTGGTGGCGCTGAACCGGGCGGTGGCGGTGGCCATGGCGGGCGGCCCGGAGCTGGGCCTGCAGATCCTCGACGAGTCCGAGCTGGCCTCCGTGCTGGACGAGTACCACCTGCTGCACAGCGCCCGTGCGGATCTGCTGCGACGGCTGCAGCGCTTCGAGGAGGCGGCGGCGGCCTATCGGCGAGCGCTCGAGCTGGTGACGAACGAGGCGGAGCGGGAGTACCTGCAGGCGCGGCTGGATGCGGTGGTGGCTCGGTGAGCCTGTCCGACACCGCCGCTGCGGGCTGAATCCCAAAGCAAGCCGAGGTCCGCGTGGGATCTACTTCGGGGCCATGCGGATGGAGCCGTCGAGCCGGATCGTCTCCCCGTTGAGCATGGGGTTCTCCACGATCTGAGCCACGAGCAGTCCGTACTCCGAGGGCTTGCCCAGCCGCGAGGGGTGGGGGACCTGCTGGCCCAGGGAGATCCGGGCCTTCTCGGGCAGCGAGGCCAACAGCGGCGTGTCGAACAGGCCTGGCGCGATGGTGTTGACGCGGATCAGATGGCGTGCCAGCTCCCGTGCGATGGGCAGCGTCATGCCCACGACTCCGCCCTTCGACGCGGCGTACGCCGCCTGGCCGATCTGGCCGTCGAAGGCGGCCACCGAGGCGGTGTTCACGATCACGCCGCGCTCCTCGCCGAGCGGCTCCAGCGCCGCCATGCGCTCCGTGGCCAGCCGGATCACGTTGAAGGTGCCGAGGAGGTTGATCTCCAGCGTGCGCTGGAACTTGTCGAGGGGGTAGGGGCCGTCCCGGCCGAGCACCTTGATGGCGTCACCCACACCGGCACAGTTCACCACCACGCGCAGGTCTCCGAGCTGGGCGGCCACGTCCAGCGCTGCGGTCACCGCCTCGGGGTCCCGCACGTCGGCCGGGGCGAAGCGCACGGCATCGGGGTGAGCCTCCTGCACGTCTGCGCCCTTCGAGGTGGGGAGATCCACCACCACGACCTTGGCCCCGCGGGCCACCAGGGTGTGGGTGGTGGCGAGGCCGAGGCCCGAGGCTCCGCCGGTGACGAGGGCTACCTGACCGCTGACATCCATCGCATGCTCCTGTGGGTCACCGCGGCGTATCCCGAGGGCCAACGAGGGTCATCAGGACGCGCGCTGCACCGCGGACTCGGCGGGGGCTTCCTCCTCCACGGGCTCGTCCACCCACAGGGCGATGATCACGCCCACCGCCAAGGCGCAGGCCGAGGCGGCCAGAGCGTTGCCCAGGTAGCCCTGGGAGACGTAGGTCCAGCCAGCGACCGCAGCCCCCAGGGCGAACCCGGCCTGGCTGAAGGCCATCGACAGGCTCATCAGGCTGCCGCGGTGCTTGAGGTCCACCATGGCGGTGAGCAGCGCGTTGTAGGGGCTGATCCGCAAGGCCACCGTGGCCATGATCACGAAGAACAGGGGGTAGATCAGCGCGAACGTCGGCACGAAGGGGGTGATCGCCATGAGCACCGCCAGGCCGACGCTGCCGAACACCACCAGGCCCTTGCGGCCGATGCGGTCCGACAGCCGGCCGGCCACCGGCCCGAAGATCGCGTTGGCCAGGCCGCCGACGAGGAACAGGCTGGCCACGGCGTTGGGGCTGGCGCCGAAGGCCTCCTCGAGCCAGATGGGCTGGTACACGATGAAGCTCGACACCGACAGCATCATGAGCACGGCGGCCGCGGCCACGGCCCGGATGTCGGAGCGGGCCAGCAGGCTGCCGTAGCTGCGTAGGGCGCTGCCTACGCCCAGCGGCTCGTCCTCGCCCATGTCCACGGCGGGAAGCGCCGTCATGGTGAGGACGAAGGCGCCGATCATCACGAAGCCGAAGCTCACGAAGGCCGACTGGAAGCCGAAGCTCCCCGCCAACACGGTGCCGAGGGGGATCCCGAGGATCTGCCCGAAGGCCATGGCGCTCATCACGATGCCCATGGCGGTGCCGCGCCGCTCGTAGGGGATGACGTCGCCGACGTAGGCCACTGCGGCCCCGGCGAGGATCCCCGACGAGGCACCCGCCAGGCAGCGGAGCAGCAGCAGCGAGGTGAAGTCGGCGGCCCAGGAGTGCAGCAGCAGCACGGTGCCCATGACGGCGCTGCCCACGCGGAGGATGAAGCGTCGGCCGACGTGGTCGGAGACTGGCCCTGCCAGGATCGCGAAGGACGCGGTTCCCACGGCGTAGCCCGTGACCAGCAACCCCAGCAGCTCCTCGGCCACGTGCAGCTGCTCCCCGATGCGGGGCAGCACGGGAGCGACGATCAGGAACTGGCTGGACTGGGTGAAGAGCGTCAGCCAGAGGGTCAGGAGGATCAAGACGTTTCGCACGATCCGCTCGTACCACCGCCGGGCACCGATGGCTTGGCTCGGTGTGCGGGACAGCCCGTTCCGTCATCGAGTCTGCCAATGCGAACGCCCCTGAAGATTTGCAAGGAAACGCGAGCCCGCGGATCCGATGGGAAATCCACAGGGGGACTCGCATGCCGTTTCGCGTGGATGGAAGCCGGTTCACGACCGTGCTTGGAGGGAGTGGGAGCCGCGTGATCGGGCCGTCGGCGCGCATCAACCGCAGCGATGGATACCTGCGCGCGGCGGCGGAGCAGGCGCAGCTCAAGAGCACGCTGGCGACGAGCGTGAAGCTCCGCGAGGCCCTCACCGAGCTGCGCGCGGTGCTCCGCACGGAGGGGGCCGGGTCGCGTCGGGCGTCGGCTCAGTCGTCTCCCGGGATCGCGCTCGATCTGGCGAGCCGGGTCACCACGCGCGGCTCCACGGAGGAGGTCAACCGGCTCAACACCTCCGTCACGCCGCGGAACCCTGCCTTCGACGGGTCCTCCACGTCCACGCCCACCGTGGGTGGCGCCTACGACGGTAGCCAGGGGAGCGCCACCTTCACGGTGGAGATCAGCAACCCGAACCGTACGGTAGGGGGAAATCGGGACATCCGGCTGACGCTGCGTGACTCCGCTGGTGTTCGCATCGATCGACAGACCCTTGTGGCCAACACGCCTGCCGACACCGAGGTGACCTTCAACAACGGGGTGACGGTCTCGCTGTCGGCGGGCACCGTCAGACGATCCGACACCTTCAGCTTCGACGTGGAAGTGGGCGACGAGCAAGCGGTGGATCCCGACAACCCGCTCGGCGGATCGGGGTCGAACGATCCTCTGCTGGAGACGGGCCAGCAGGTGCTGGCGGGGACCTTCGAGGTCAACGGGGTCACGATCACCGTGGACCCCACCACGGACTCCCTCAACGACGTGCTCGACCAGATCACGGCGTCGGCGGCGGGGGTGGATGCCACCTTCGATGCAGCCACCGAGACGGTGCAGCTGTCGCGACGCGTGGCCTCGGACGAGGACATCACGCTGACCAACGACACCTCGGGGTTCCTGGCGGCCACGAAGCTCGCTGGCTCGTCGTCGACCCTCGGGCAGACCTCGGATGCCGACCAGACGCTGTCGAGCGTGGCCGCGTTCGCGGGGGTGAGCAGCGGCACGCTGCAGGTGAACGGGGTGGACGTCGCCTTCGACGTGACGACGGACACGGTGCAGGATCTGGTCGCGCGCATCGGCTCCACGGTGGACGGCGTGACGGCGTCGATGTCGTCGAACCGCGTGGTGATCACGGCCCAGCACAGCAGCCAGCGCCTGGAGCTCCAGGATGGCGGCACGGGGATCCTTCAGGCGCTGCAGCTGCGCAGCGGCGTGTACACCGGCACGCGAGGCGCTGGGCCCGACAGCGAGGCGGTGATCGCCGCGACCCGCGAGGTGGCGACGCTGATGGGCGAGTTGCTCGCCGGGGCCTCGGACGACGCGCCGCTCGCGGTACGGCAGCTCTACAGCTCGGTGGAGCAGCTGGTGCGCGACGCGGCAGACGAGGACACGCTGGGGCTTGTGCGCACTGGACTCGGGGTGGACTTCGACTTCCGAGAGGGGGTGCGCGACCGGGTGAGCCTGCGCCAGGGAGGGTCGGCCCTGCGTCGGACGCTGACGCTGCGCTCCGACGTGGTGGAGTCGTTCTTCGGGGCGACCGAGGCCGACGGTACGGGGTTCCTCGACAAGCTCGTCGATCGGCTGGAGCACGACGAGGAGAGGCTGAAGGACGCCGTGGGCTCCACGGGGATCTTCGTGTCCGCGACGGCCTGACGGCTACTGCGGTGCGGCGGCCACGATGGCCGAGTCCAGCACGGTGTACAGCTCGCCGATCTGCGCGTCTCCGGTGGCGCCGTCCACCGACCACTCGGAGGTGGCCACCACCACCAGGTCGCGCGAGGGCACGATGACCACCAGCTGTCCGCCGTAGCCCACGGCGGCCCAGGCCTCCGCACCGTCGAGCACCCAGCGCCGCCACCAGAAGCCGTAGCCGTCTCCGAAGAAGCCCGGGGTGTCGACGGTGAGTGCCTGGTCCACCCACTCACTCGACACGATGGCCGTGCCCTCCACCTCGCCTCGCTGCAGCCACAGCTGACCGAAGCGCGCCAGATCTCGTGGGCGCATCCACACCTCGGCGCCACCCATGGCCCGGCCGTCGGGGTCGACGTCCCAGCGGGTCACGCGGATCTGCAGAGGATCGAGCAGGTGCGTGGTGGCCCAGCCCTGTAGGCCCGTGCCCGTGAGGGCCTCGAGCACGGCGGCGCCCACGTGGGTGTTGCCGGTGCTGTAGCGAAAGGCGAGACCCGGCGTCTCGCGCAGCGGCTGCGACAGCACGAAGGCCACCCAGTCGTCGGCCTGGGTCATGGCCTCGACGGACACCGCCTCGACCCAGTCCAGACCGGCGCTCATGGTCATGAGCTGGCGCATGGTGACGTCGGCGCGCGCGTCGGTGCCGAAGTAGGCAGGGAGGTGCTGCGAGACGGGATCGTCGGGGGCGAGGAGTCCCTGATCGGCGGCGATGCCCACCAGCGTGGCGAGAACGCTCTTCGACACGGACTTCACGTTGTTGGCCATCGACGCGTCGAAGCCGCGCCAGTACTGCTCGGCCACGAGCGTGTCTCGGTGGAGCACCAGCAGGCTGTTGGTGAGTCCCAGCGCGCCCGCATCGTCGACGCCTCGCGCCAACAGCGCCGCGTCGAAGCCGGCGTCGTCGGCATCCCCCGTGGGGTAGGGGTAGCCGGTGGGCTCGTCGAGGGTACCCGCCGTGCTCCACGCCCCCACCAGCGGCCACTGGAAGTAGACGCCCGTGCCCAGCGTGCGGCGGTCGAGCTCGGTGCCGCTGGCGTCGAACCAGGTCAGGCTGCGGTCGAAGGCGTAGACGCCGAAGCCGTCGACGCCGTCTCCGTCCAGATCGCCGGCCACGGGGTAGCCGCCGATCCCCGTGGCGAACCGCTGCGGCTCGGCGGTGAGCGGGTCGCGGATCTCCACGTCGCCGCCGACGGGATCGAAGGCGGCGAGGCCGTCGGTGCCGTCTCCGTCGAAGTCACCGGCCACCACCGTCCGGCTGGTGGGCACGGACACGGTGCGGTCGGCGGGTCCGGTCGGCAGGCCGTGCCACAGGTCGACGTCGCCGGTGGCGGGATCGTAGGTGCCGAAGCCGTCGGAGCCGTCTCCGTCGAAGTCGCCGGCCACGGGCAGGCGGCCAGGGTCCACGACGTGCTGCTCGGGCAGCAGCCCCGAGGCGTTGTCGGCCCCGAAGCGCACGGTGCCCGAGGCGTCGAGGATCCCGACGGCGTGCCGACCGTCACCGTCGAAGTCGGCCGCGAAGGGCAGATCGAGGGAGAACGCCGGCAGCGCGTCGTGCACGTGGAACTGGCGGATGGTGCCGTCGGGCAGCTCCAGGCGACCGAAGCTGGCCGTGAAGGCGAAGGTGCCCAGTGTCTCGGGCACGGGGGGGACGGGGGTGGGGGAGGTGGTCTGCATAGGGTCCGGCGTCGTGCCGGAGCATGCCCACAGAACGCTGCAGAGCACGGTCATCATTCCTCCGAAGGGGGGGGTGCGGCAACCACTGCGGGTCCCACGTCGATGGCCGCCGTCGACGACTCTGCCGCGGAGACATCGACGCCCGTCAGCTGCACGATGGCGGGCCAGAAGGCGTCGTGCAGCTCGGGGTGGATCAGGTGTGGGGTGTCGGTGTCGCGCACCAGGGGGCCCACCATGCGGCGCGGACGCGAGGCGAAGAAGCTGCCACTGTACTCCGTGGTGAAGGAGGCGGCCTCCACGTAGCGACGTGCGGCCTTGGCCACGCTCCCGGTGGCGCCGACCACCGACCCCACCACGCGCATGGTGGGCATCATCAGGCGGCGGGTCACGAAGGGCATGTTGCGCGCGAAGCCGGTGGCGGGGGCGGCGCCGGGGGACACCGCGAAGACGGCCATCCCGCGGGGCAGGCGGTCGGCGAGGGCGGCGGCCCACCACACCGCCATGCACTTTGCGGTGGCGTAGGCCACGGCGGGGTCGTAGGGCTGGATCACCTCGCCCTTGGCGATGGCCACCATGGTGGCCTGCAGGTCGCCTCCGAAGCGCTCGTTCGCCACCTCGCGCACGTCCACGGGCAAGGCACCCATGGCGGGTACGTCGCCACGCGCGGCCTCCGATCCGGCGATCACGATGCGGGCGGTCCGCTCGAGCCCGCCGTGCTCCAGCAGCCCGACGGTCAGCGCGTGGTGCCCCACCAGGGCGGAGGCGAACAGCTGGTCCACGCCTGCCGCGGTGGTCTGCAGGGTGCGTGCGCTCATGCCGGCGTTCAGCAGCAGCAGGTCCACGACCTCGCCGCTCTGTGCGAGGTGCTCTGCCGCGGTGGTGGCGGCGGCGGCGTCGGAGGTGTCGAGGGCGAGCACACCGAAGGCCTGGCGGCCGGTGCGGCGCACCAGCTCCCCCCGGGCAGCCTCGGCCTTCGCGGCCGTGCGGCAGGCCAGGATCACCTTCTGCGCCCCGGCCTCCACGAGCTGAGCGGCGGCCTCGAAGCCGAGACCCGAGTTGGCGCCGGTGACGAGTGCCACCTTGGTCGCGAGCTCCCCCATCCAGATGCCTCCATGGCCCGAACCCACCATCTAGCGCGTTGGGGTAGGTTCTCGGGAGCGCCGGCTACGGTGTCTCAAGGTGCCCCGGAGGTGACCCCCATGCGACTTGCGTTCTTGGCTCCCCTTGTGCTGCTGTCGGCCTGCATCATCAGCGTTCCCCAGATCGAAGACCCCTTCGACGAGCCAGGCAGCTCGCTGCGAGTGGATCCCGACGTGGTGGAGCGTGGGGTGAGCGAGGTGGAGATCACCGACGACCGCCGCGAGATCGACTTTCGCACGGTGTGGGACGTGGACGACATCGGCGACTTCGTGGTCACCGAGTGGTCGAGCAACCAGGATCGCCTCCGCGTGACCATCGACGTCATCGACAGCGCCGAGGGCACACAGCAGCTGCTGATCCTGCTCGAGGACGACGAAGACCTGACGGTGGAGTTCGACGTCCGCTGAGGCGTGCGGCCCCGAGCACGCCTCCTCGTCGCAGGTCTCTCTGCACGATCCCTCGAGGTTGCGAACCGCGAGCGCCACAGCATGCGCGCGGCGGCGTACCTCTGCGGATGAGTCGGTCCTTATACGCCCTTAGAACTGCATAGGATCGGCACTGCATGCCTCGCTCGAGCCCTCCTGAGCGATAGGCAGCGGCACATTCTGGGAATTGTGGAAGCTTGGAGATGACGAGCGCGGGGAGCTCTGCAGATCCTCGATGGATCTGCTTTCTGAGAGGAGGGATAATGCGTCGATTCGCCTTGGTGCTCATGGGGAGCGGATGCTCGGGTGGGCTCTCGCTGATCACCGACACCGACACCGACACCGACACACAGACCGACACCTACACCGAGACCGAGACCGAGGTCGTGGACACAGCCACTCCCCAGACCATCGAGTTCTCCGATCTGTCCTGGAAGGCTCACCCCGAGGTGGGTTCGTTCGTCTATGTGTCGTGGATGCAGGACGTGCAGGGCGACGTCACCGTCGACTACCGGCTGGAGGGCGAGTCCGACTGGATGGCGAGCCCCGTCATCCTGGGGCAGGCGGGCGAGAACACCCAGCTCATCGCTGGCATCCCGTACGGTTCCCGTGCGGACTACCGCCTGACGGCGGTGAATGCGGAGGGGGGCGCCGAGGCGGCCGAACGCATCGAGACCGAGCCCCTCGACAATCGCGTGAACCCCGTGACCATCGAGGAGTCGGACCCGTCTGCCTGGTATGCTGACGGTAAATATCTGCTGGTGGGCGGCCGATACATCGACGGCGGCGCGTCTCACATCATCATGTACGATCGCGAGGGTCGCGCTGTCTGGGCGCTGTATCCAGAGGTGACGTACGGTGTCGGGCGGGACGTTCGCAGCGCGCTGGCTGGGGATCACCTCGTGTTCGATCTGGGCGGAGACCAGATCGTACGTCGATATGTGGATGACGAGATCGAGTCCGTTGCTGTGGCGAACGACAACGTGCGGCGCTCGATCTTCGTGGAACGACCCGATGGTGCCTTCGTCTGGCCTCTGCTGGAGCAGGCCGCGCCTGGGTATGGCGACATCTGGATGGAGCGAGATCCCGTCACTGGAGCCACTACTCAGATCTGGGACTGCCACGACGTGTGGCCCATCGCGGACACGCTCCAGTACGGGTGCTTCTCGGACTCGATCGACTACCGCGACACAATCGGTAGCTACTTGTTCTCGACCTTCGTCGACAAGACGGGAAGTGCCATCGTGGAGGTCGACTCCACGGGCGACGTCGTGTGGGTCGCGGGCGCATCCGCCGACAGCATCGCCTTCTCGCCGCCGACCGCTCGATTCTCCATCGTCAACAGCGCGAAGTACACGTCGGACGACACGATCCTCGTGGACAGCACCTCCGACGCCGGAAAGACGCTGGCGGAGTACCGTGTGGATCGGGCGAACGACACCCTGACGCGACTGTGGAGGGTGGACGCCCCCACGAACGGGTTCAGCGCCAGCGCTGACCTGACCGTCCTGGGCAACTCGAACCTGCTGTTCGCAGATGGTGGCACCCAGGACGTGTTCGAGCTGGACGCCACGGGCAACACGGTGTGGCACATGACCACGGTCACCGACAACCCGAGGTTGTGGGGGACGGGCCGTGTGGAGCTGTTGGAGAGCTTGTACGACCTCATGAGTCCGTCGGAGACCGCCAACCTTCGCTAGGCGAGTCTGGGGAGGAGATTGCCATGAACGTAGCAACGAGGTGGTTGATCCTCGTAGTCTGGCCAGGGTGCAACGACTACGGTGTTCGCGGATTGGATGACGTGTCGGCGGCGGTCGGGTCTCAGCCGGAGTTGGTGATCACGCCAGACCTCCACGACTTTGCACGCACCCACGTTCCTTGCTCGGCGAGTGTGGACCTGAGTCTGCAGAACGAGGGGGCCGGGCCACTCGAGATCGTCGATGTGACGTACGAGTCCCTCGGCCAGATGTCGGTTCCGCTCGATGCGGTGGGGGGCGTGTTGCCCCTGATCCTCGAGCCAGGTGAGTCGTACGTCGTTCCCGTGACGTGGGCCCCCTCCACCGCAGGCCTGCAGACCGGCACACTCGAGGTGTCCTCGGACGACCCCGCGGGGGTGACCGCTGCCGTCCAGAGCGGTCAGGCGGACTACGCCGAGGTCGTGACGGAGTCCTTCGAAGAGCCCGAGCATCCTCCGCTGGACATCCTCTTCCTGATCGATCAGTCGTGCTCGATGGCGCTGGACAACACCGATGACCTGGAGAACGGGATTCCGACCTTCTTCGCGACCCTCGACCAGGTGGCGGATTGGCAGCTCGTGCAGGTCACCTTGGAGGATGGCTGTGCCAACCACGGGATCCTCTCGTCGTCGACGCCGAAGGCCGAGGAGATCTTCGTTCGGAACGCATTTCAGCCCCAGCCCGTCAACGACGCCTTCACCGAGCGTCTCCTCCAACACGCAGCCACGGCGTTGGCGCTGACCGGCCCGGACCAGTGCAACGAGGGCGCATTGCGAGACGGCGCCTCGTTGCACGTCATCGTGGCCTCCGAAGAGCCAGAGCAGTCCGGGCAGAAGTGGTCGTCCTGGGTGTCCGTGTACCAGTCGTACGTGGGCCATCCCAGCCTGGTCAAGGTCTCGGGGATCCTGGACGTCCACACGGCCTGTGGCCAGGGGCCAGACGTGGGGCCGGCCGGCTACATCGACGCGGTCGAGGCCACCGGTGGATCGGCAGTGAACATCTGCCAGTCGGACTGGAGCGATGGACTGACGGATCTCGCCAGCGCTGCTGTGCCAGGCACGCGCTCGTACGTGCTGTCGAGCCAGCCGTACGCGCCGAGCATCGTGGTCGAGGTGAATGGTGTGCCCACCGTCGACTTCGACTACGACGAGGACCGGCTGACGGTCACGGTGAACGAACCACCCGTGAACGGCGGAGATCTGGTGGAGATCACTTACGCCTTGCCGGGCAGCTGCAGCTGACGCCTGGCCCGCATCACCGTGCGAGGCCTTCGCTGGCGCACAGCTGCTCGGTGTTGTCGTCCCAGTCGAGCAGGTTGTTGAGCAGGATGCGCTGCGTGGCGTCGCTCTCCATGTCGATGCCCGCGCCGTAGCTGGCTTGCCGCCACATGCCATAGGCATGCACGATGCGTCCGTCGCCACGGGGCCAGTACAGCTCCAGCTGGTAGTCCTGGTCCATGGAGCGGTTGTCGTTGTCGAACACCGCGGGTGTGGGCAGCCACACGCGCTGCAGGATCCAGTCGCCCCAGGTGGCGCCCTCGGCGTCGGGCACCCGCCGCAGCGAGCCACGGGCCGACGCCGCATACTCCGAGCCCAGGAGCTTCGCGGTGTAGTCCACTTGGTAGGTCAGCGCTGTGTCGGCACCCGACAACCAGGCCTCTCGGTCGTTGTCGAAGACGCGATCGTAGGACTCGTAGACGCCCTCGTACAGCTCGTCCTGACGTGCGTAGGACAAGATCCGCTCGAGCTGGGCGGGGTCGCAGGGGAAGGTGTTGACCAGGAACACGCCGGCGGCTTGCGCGGGGTCCCGGTCCACCACGCCCACCAAGGCCGCCTCCTCCGTGGACAGTCGGCTCACCGAGCCATCGAAGGCCTCCTCGAGGCCCCCGCCGTCCACTGCGACGTCGAGGTTCACCAGCGCGTCTGCGAGCTGTGCGTCGCTCCCGTCGTCGACCTGCTGCCACAGGTAGTGGAGCACGTCGTCCAGCCCCTCGGGCGCGGGATCGACGGCCTTGCACGACAGGAGCACGGTGAGCAGCAGCACGGAGCCTCCAGAGGGAGCGAGGGCTATGCGTTGGGGCTGCAGGATAGCCGCACGCCGTCTCGCGGCCGCAGGGTCACCGCCGGCATGAACGACAGCGCGGCCCCGGCGGCTGGGGCGACCGACACCGACTGCAGCCAGGTGGTCAGCGACAGCACGCCCTGCATCATCGCGAAGTGGTTGCCGATGCACACCCGCGGGCCGCCCGCGAAGGGGAAGTAGGCGAACCGCGGCAGCTCGTCGGTCTCGCCGTTGCGCCACCGCGCCGGTCGAAACTGTAGCGGCTGTGTCCACCAGCGCGGATCCCGATGCACGACCCACTGGGGCAGGAGTACCTGGTGCCCCTCCCGTAGCGTGACCCCCGCCACCTCGAAGGCCTCGATCACGCGCCTGCCCACAACCCACGCCGGCGGATACAGCCGCAGCGACTCCTTCACCGCGGCCTCGTGCCACACGAGGGCCTTCAGATCGTCGAAGGTGGCAGGGCGATCGCCCAGCACCTCCCGCCGCTCCTGTGCGAGGCGCTCCGCCAGCTCCGGATCGTGGGCGATGCCCCACAGCGCGTAGGACAGGGCGAGGGCGGTGGTCTCGTGACCGGCGGCGAACAGGGTGATCGCCTCGTCGTACAGCTGCTGATCCGACATGCCCTGCCCGTCGTCGTCGCGGGCGGCGAGCAGGCGGCCGAGGAGATCGTCGCGCTCCTCGCCTGAGTGGCGTCGCTCCTCGATGATTCGGCCCAGGGTCTGCTTCAGCACCTCGCGCGACCGCGCCACGGTGCGTCTTCCGCGGGTGGGCACCCAGCCGGGTAGCAGGCGCCGCGCGCTCCGGATCTCCTCCTCGAAGGCCTCCATGAAGCGAACGACGGCGTCGCCTGCGGCCCCTGCGTCGCCGCCGCGGGTGCCGAACAGCGTCTCGAGCACCACCTCCATGGTGATCTGCGTGAGATCGGCGTGCACGTCCCGCTCACCGAGGGTCACCCGCTGCACCCCCCGCTGGGTGGCCGCCACCATCACCTCGGCGTAGGCCTGCAGGTGGCTGGGCCGGAACGACGGGGAGGCGAGGCGTCGCTGCCGCTTCCAGAGCGGGTTCTCGCTGGTGAGCAGGCCCTCTCCGAGCACCCGCGACAGGGAGCGCGTCACCGTGTCCTTCACCAGGGCATCGCGGTGCTTCACCAGCAGCGCCTCGATGGCGTCGGGATGGGCGAAGGTCCAGTGTGGCCGCACCCCCACCCGGTAGGGCACCACGTCGCCGTAGCGCGCGGCGATCTGCACCATGAAGTCGAGGGGATCTGCAGCGAGCGAGGGCAAGCTGCCGACCAGGGGCCAGCCCCGAGGGCCCCGCGGGGAAGCGTTCGCGACCATGCGACCTCCACCGACGACCCTACACGCCGCGGGTGCCATACTGACGGCCACCGGGAGCCATCGTGAAGACATCCACCGTCGCAGGGGCCGTGGGCGGAGCATTCCTCGGGATGGGGGTGATCGCGGCGCTGCCCATCTTGGGGCCCGTGGGGTCGATCTCGGCCCTGGGGGCGGTGCTGGGGCTGTCGCTGGGCGGCACGGGCGGCGCCATGGCGGTGCAGCACCTGGAGGAGCGCGAGGAGACCCTGCAGCAGTCGGCGTTCGAGGAGGGGCAGGCGCGCGGACAGGCGGAGAACCTGGCGCGGCTGCAGCGCGTGCAGCAGGCGGTCCGGCGGTTCCACGGATGGTGGGGAGGCTACCGCCAGCGGGTGGAGGCGCTCATGGCGCTGGGGCTCGCCTGTGTGGCGGTGGACGGTGAGGTGAGCGACGATGCGCGGGCCTTCGTGGCCCAGTTCGTGTGGGGGGTGACGGGCCGCTGGCAGCACTGGGGGCTGCGACGTCGCATGGCGGTCCTCGCAGAGCACCCGCCCACCTTCGACGAGGCCCTCGAGGCGCTCGAGGCGCTGCAGGATCCGGCCCTCGACGAGATCGTGCCGGAGATGATCGACGTGGCCATTCACGCCGACGGCGCGCCCAGTCGGGCTCAGCGCAAGCTGCGGAGCCGATGGCGTAGCCGTAGGGGGGCGGAGATCAAGGAGCGCGCACGCTAAGGTCGCGCACCTCGGCGTAGCCGGGGCCTGTCCACATCAGGCCCTGGAAGCCTGGCTGCAGGCCGGAGATCTCGATGCGGTGCTCCGCGCCGTCCACGGTGACCACCACCGCGTCGCGCCCCACGTCCACGGAGAGCTGTCGCTGGGGGGGCGCGGGGAGGGGGCTCTCGAACAGCACGGTGTCGTCCCAGTCGTCGAGGCGTGGCGGATCGTCGAGGGACTCCACGGTGCGGACCACCTGTAGGGCATCGGGCCGCAGGCGCACCATCCAGGCGCTGGCGGGTCGCTTGCCGGGGGTGTCGACGTCGCGCAGTCCGAACACGAAGCTCACGGTGGCCGCGGCCATCTGGGTGGTCTGCGGATCGAAGTCCCGGTGCGACCGTGGGTGGGTGGTGGTGGGCCACCAGTCGCGAGCGGGGCGGGTGTCGATGGTGAAGGTGGCGCGGACCTCGGAGCGGGGAACACCGTCTACGACCGCCAGGCTGCGCGCGCGATCGTTGCCGCCGAAGCGGAGTCCCTGGCCGCGCAGGTCGTCGGTGCGAGGGCCGGTGTGGAGCACGCGCTGGCCCAGCAGCACCCAGATGGGGTGCCCGTCCACCAGCCGATGCTCTCGATGGTGCAGGCTGCGCACGCCGTTGAGCACGAAGCGAACCTCGCGATGATCGGGATCGCCGAGCCAGTCGTGGGAGCGCTGCACGATGCCGCGGCCCTTCTGCAGCACGGTCATGGCCTCGTAGGTGGTGAAGGGCGTGTCGCTGGCGGCCACCTGCTGCAGGCGCGCCTGCAGCTCGCCGTTTCGCTCGATGTCGCGCGCGATGGAGCGCACCCACCCCTCGTCGTCGGAGCCTGCGGCCAGACCACGCAGCACGGCCGTGCTCCGGTCGAGCTCGAGCACCGCTCGGTACAGCTCGGAGAGCCGCCGCCAGTCGTGCGGGCGAGGCGGCTCGAGATCTGCGCTCTGCCAGGCCGTCAGCACCTCGTCGAGGAGTCGAGCCCGCTCGCTCGAGTCCAGGTAGAGCGCTGCCACGTTGAAGGGAACCAGGTTCGACAGCTCTCGCAGGTGATCGCGCGACATCTCGCCGCGAGGGGGGAACAGCGCCTTGCGGTGTAGCGCGAAGAGCTCGTCGAATCGATCGAGGGGCGGTAGGCCCCGACTGGCGTAGTGGTCCACGGCGAGCGGGCAGGCCGGGAACAGCGCTCGGGCCTCGGCGAGGTAGGCCTGGGCGTAGCGCTCGCCAGCACGCGCCAGGGCGAACGCGTCGGAGACCGTGCCCAGCGCCTTCATGTGGGTGTCGGGTCGCTGATGGGCGGAGGCCAGCAGATACAGCGCGGTGAGCCGATCTCGCTGGTGGGTGGGGCCCGTCTGCTGCGCGATCTGGTGCAGCCTCTGCACCACCTGGGCCTGCTCTGCCGCTGCGCCTTCGAGCTGCACCTGGGCGATCTCGGCTCTGGCGCGGCTCAGATCGGAGGCGCGGCGACGGAGATCGGCCACGATGTCGGTGTAGGACTGCAGGGTGAGGCGGGCGAGCTTGAAGTCCTCGTCGGCGGCGGTGGCACGCTTCAGGCGGTCGAGCGCCGCGTCGTAGCGGGCCTCGTCGAACAGGGCGATGCCCTCGGAGAAGCTCACGAAGGCGTCGAAGTCGGCGGTGTGGATGCGGGCGACGCCTGCTCGCTCCTTGGGCGAAAGCTCCACGTCCACGGCGCGCACGAGCTGGGCCACCAGGTCCTTCTCCAGCTCGAAGAAGGCCTGCCGCTCCCCCTGGACGTCGGCCGACAGCACCACGTCGGCGGTCTCCACGGCGAACAGGCGTGCGTCGAGCCGCATGCGTTCGCCGACCACCGTGTAGGTGCCCGCGAGGAGGTGGGTGGCGCCCGCGAGCTTGCCGAGCCTTGCGGCCGTCTCGGGGTCCGTCAGCTCCGACTGCGACAGGGCCAGCTCGGCCCGGAGGGCATCGAGCCGCGCTCGCTCCACGAGCTGCAGCTCCGAGACCTGCGCCAGATCCGACGTGATCATGGACTGCAGGCCCTTGCCGAGCGCGTCGAGGTCGTCGGTGTCGGCGGCGTTGTCGAACTCGACCACGGCCACGCGGAGGTCGGCGGCGTCGGCCCCACAGATCAGGAGAAACATCCACATCCAGGCCGCATAATGCGAGCCCGTCGCACGGGGGAGGTCACATGGCTGGGGACAGGCGCTCGACGGTGCCCGAGGGAGTCGGTGTGACCCGCGCCGTGCTCGCGGCGGATCCGCACACGGCACTGGCCTCGCTGCGGGAGCGCGAGCCCGTCTCGTGGCTGGCCGACCTCGGATGCTGGCTCGTCACGCGCCACGACCTGTGCGTGGAGGTGATGCGCGATGCCGAGACCTACACGGTGGACGATCCGCGGTTCTCCACGGCCCAGGTGGTGGGCCCGAGCATGCTGTCGTTGGACGGCGCCGCGCACCAGCGGCACCGGACGCCCTTCCTGGTAGCGGGTCGCGGGCAGCTGCTGCCGTTCGTCGACGAGCGCGTCGGGCAGCTCCTGGAGCAGCTCGTGCCGCGGGGGAGCGCCGATCTGCGGGCTCGCCTGGCGGCACCGCTGGCGGTCGACGTGATGGCCCGGGCCCTGGATCTGCACGATGTGGACGTGGCGCAGCTCCTGGGTTGGTACGGCGCCATCGAGGCGGGCGTGGATCACGTGACCGCAGGTGGAGCCGTGCCCGGCACCGCACAGGCGGCCTTCGAGGCGCTGGGGGCGGCCGTGGTGCGGAGCGTGCCCACGAGCGGGCTGCTCGCCTCGGTGCACGCCGGTGGGCAGCTCACCGTGGACGAGATCGTCTCCAACGTGGCGGTCCTGCTGTTCGGGGGCATCGTCACGGCGGAGAGCACCACGGCCACCACCCTCCGCTTCGTGCTGCACGACGACCGGCTGCTCGACGCCCTTCGCGAGGATCCCGGCCTCGTGGCCAGCGCCGTCGAGGAGTCCATGCGGATGGAGCCAGCGGCAGCGGTGGTGGACCGCTACGCCACCCGAGACGGCTCGCTTGGGGGAGCCTCGATCGCAGCGGGGGACCTCGTGCGGGTGTCGCTGACGGCGGCCAATCGAGATCCGGCCATCTTCGCGGATCCGGATCGCTTCGAGCTGGGTCGGCCCAACGCGCACCAGCACCTCGCGTTCGCGCGCGGGCCCCACGCCTGCCTGGGGGCGCACCTGGCGCGTCGCGAGGCCGCGGCGGTGCTGGCTGCCGTGCTGCAGCTCCCTGGACTGCAGCCGGGGCGGCTGCAGCAGGTGGAGGGCCTGGTCTTTCGGGCTCCCCCCGCGGTGGAGGCGAGCTGGCGAGTGCCTGGCGCATAATCGAGCCATGGACTGGAACGACCTTCGACACTTCCTCGCGCTCGCGCGCACGGGCTCCGTCCGCGCGGCAGGCTCGGCCCTCGGGGTGAGCCACTCCACCGTGCTGCGCCGCGTGGAGGCGCTCGAAGAGGAGCTCGGTACGCGTCTGTTCGATCGCAGCCGGGGCGGCTTCGCGCTGACTCAGGCTGGCCAGGACATGCTGCCTGGTGCAGAGCGGGTCGACGCCGAGATGGGCGCCATCGAGCGCGGAGTGCTGGGGCGTGACGACCAGCTCGAGGGGAAGATCTCGATCACCTGCGGCGACGCCTGGGTGGCGGATCTGGTGCTCGCCGTGCTGCAGCCCTTCTGCGCGCAGCACCCCGGGATCGCGCTGCACGTGGGGGTGGACGACCGCCTCTTCGATCTGTCGAGGCGCGAGGCCGACATCGGCATCCGCGCGCTGCCCGTGTCGAAGCAGCCTCCTCAGCACCTGATCGGCACCCGGATCGCGCCGATGCACATGTGCAGCTACGTCGCCGTGGCCCACGCCGAGCGCCTCGATCCCGAGCGAGCCGACTCCGAGGCGCGCTGGGCCGCCTTCGACGACCCCGACGTCCAGCGCAACCTGGCCAGCACTACCCCCTACAGTCACCTCGAGATCTGGGGCGGGTTCTCGTCGCTGGCGGTGCTCGTCTCGGCCTTGAAGTACGGCTACGGCGTGGGGCTGCTGCCCTGCTACGTGGGCGACGTGGAGCCGGAGCTGCGGCGCCTCCCCACCCCCCAGCTGCCCCACCTCGGGGACCTGTGGCTGCTGTCGCATCCCGACCTGCGCACGAACGCGCGGCTGCGGGCCTGTCGGCGCGCCATCACCGAGGGCTTCGAGCGACACCTCTGGCGCTTCGACGGCAGCGGAAGGCCCCCGACACAAGGCGTGCAGGAGTCCGATCGTCCATAGAACGATCACGCACCAGGTCGTCCCGAAAACCGACCATCCCCGAAGACATCGGTGCGGCTACATCTCCGGCACCCAACACGGAGGTTGCAGATGTCCGATGCACGATTGTTCCACGGTCCCTCGCCCGCACTCCTCTCCCTCGCGAGCCTCGCCTTGCTCGGCGGCTGTGCCGGCCATCATGTCGAGCCGCAGCTCGACTGGCTACCGGACTCGACGGGCTGGGAGGTCCGAGACGTGGACGAGGCCGAGCCGCCCACCTGGGTGGCCTACGATCGCGACGCACCTGGGGCCAGTGTGAAGGAAATTCGCGTCGCGGGTCTGGTGGAGGCGCCTCCCGAGGTGACCCTCGAGGCCCTGCGGTTCCGCATGCTCGACGAGTCCTACGAGATCGAGGGGTTCGAGCTTCAGGTCCTGTACGAGTCCGAGGAGGAGGTGGTGACCTACGGGCTCGCGAGCATGCCCTGGCCCTTCCGCGACCGAGAGGTCTACGAGCGCATGCGCTTCACCCACGACCCCGAGACGGGCGAGTACCACGTGGACGTCCAGAACATCCACGACTACGACGAGCCGACCCCACGGGGCGTGGTGCGGGTGCCGCTGGTGCACAATCGCTTCACGGTGACGCCCACCGACTGGGGCGCCAGCGTGCTGACGTCCGACAGCGTGCACGATCTCGGCGGGTCCTTTCCCAACGACACCACCTACAAGCCGATCCGCAACGGCATGATCGAGTCTCTGCTCGACATCCGCTTCATCAGCGCCGAGCTCGAGAGCGCCGACCTCTAGCCGTTCGGCGCGATCTCGAAGTCCGCGAACGTGCCTTGGGCGGGCAGCCAGCGAACGTCCACGTCGTCGACTCGGGCGGCAGGTGGACCCTGGCGGCACCACTGCAGCAGCGTCTGCAGATCCGACTCGAACCCCTCGGCCACCACCTCCACGGTTCCGGTGGGTCGGTTGCGGACCCATCCTGTCAGGTTCGAGGCGTTGGCCTGCTCCTGGGTGCTCGCGCGGAAGAACACGCCGTGGACGTGGCCGTGGATGATCAGATGCATGCGCATGCGGGTCCCTTACCGGACCCGCCTGCGCCGGTCACGCGGGCGGATGAAGCACGAAGAGGCCGACGCTGTCGGAGAAGACCTCGGTGCCGTCCGTCGCCTCGAACACCAGCGTGATCTCGTCGGTCTGTCCGACGACGAGCCACGGTGACCACACCAGGGTCTGGAACGTGCTCAGATCGTGCTGTGTGGCGGGGTCCGAGTCGTCGACCCAGTACCAGCGATAGGTCAACACCGCGCCGGTGGGATTGTCCACCACCGCGAACATCCACCACAGTCGATCATCCGACACGGTGATGTCGTCGGCGGGCACGGTGATGGTGACCTGCGGATCGGCGTCGAGCGGTGGCTCCACCACGTCCACCCACAGCTGGTCGGTGCCCGTGGCCCCGTCGGCGTCGGTCACCTGCACCTCCACGAGCCGTTGTCCCACGGTGTCGAAGGTGGTGACCACGGCACAGCCCGAGCGACCGTTGAGATCGTCGCCCACCGAGGCGCTGATCCACTGGGTGTCCAGACAGGTCGCACCGAGCTGGTTCGGATCGTCGGCCTCGGCCACGTACACTGCGGTGAACCCACGGTAGACCCGGTGGGGGCCCACGATCTCCACCGTGGGTGCCGTGTTCGTGAGCAGCACGTTCACCGACGAGTAGGACTCCCGACCCTCGGAGTCGGTGGCGTAGGCGCGCAGGTGGTGGGCGCCAGGGGCCGTGAAGGTGTGCTCGATCGCCGGGCCCGTGCCCAGGTCTCCGTCGCGGCTCGACCACCAGCGGAAGGTGCAGCAGTCCTCGCCGTCCTCCACGTCGTCCGCCCGCGCCTCGAGCCGGATGGGATCGGGGAAGAAGCCGTCGTAGGGGAGGCTGGCTCCCTCCGCGGGGGTCAGGATCTGGACCTCGGGGGCGGTGTTGCCGCCCTCGCGCGCGGCCGCGAGCACGGTGACGGAGCGCACGTGCTCGAGCATCCACTGCATCGGGACCCAGGCGTAGCCGTTGTCGCCCCAGTCACAGCCCCACGAGTTCCGGATCAGCACGTAGCCCTCGAAGGGGTCGTGCTCGCCGGTGCCGTTGGGTGGACGGTAGGCCAGCAAGTGCACGGCGTGGCCGCCGACTTCGTCGCTGTCGTCGTGCAGGCCGGCGGTCCACAAGCCTTCCTCGATGCCGACGAACTCCTCGGTCAAGGTCAGGCTGGCCACGGCGGAGTACCCTGCGACGAGCAGCAGTTCAGTGCGTGGAAGTCACCCTCGAAGTGGATGAACGCCGAGGCACTGACGGGCATGGAGTAGCCGTCGGCGAAGGAGGGCATCCACACGAAGCAGTAGGGGAGTCCCGCCTGCTCCACGCAGATGCGCTGCGTCTGCGGTGCGTTCTCCGCACACATCACACCGTCGTAGCCGTTGCAGGCCTGCAGGAAGAGGAGGGGCAGGATCTGTCGGGACGGGTTGTAGGTCCAGGTGGGCTCGAACGGAACGGCCGTGCCCGACTCCGACAGGTCGTCCAGGAAGTGGGCGGTCGGGAGCCCGTCGTCGTCCCATTCGTCGTACCACAGTGCCTTGGCCAGGGCGTAGATCGACTGCTCGGAGAGGTTGGTGGGTCGACCGTAGATGCGCGCGACGTACAGCTCCAGCGCCGAGACCGTGGCGAATGCGGCGCAGGTGCCTCGTCGTGCCTGGTCGCGGACCTCGGGCAGGTAGGGGGCCACGACGGGGGACCCCAGATCGACGACGCTCGAGGCCATCGGGTTGCCGTCGGCGTCGTAGCACCCGGGGTCGACGTCGTCGGTGAGCTGGTCGCTCGCAGGCCGGGGGGCCTGGTAGGGCCAGGCGGCCCGGGGCGCATCCGGGAGCATCGAGGGATGGTCGGGCTGGTGGTCGATGATGTCGGCCGCGCAGGCGGACAGGGTCTGTACAGCGTTCAGCAGGTCGGGCGCCTGCATCTCCTCCCACGTCTCGGGAGCGGCGATGGCACCGCGGCACTCGGGAGGGGCAGCGGGGTGCAGGGTTCGCAGCAAGGTGCGCTGCGTGTGGGCGTCGTCCCTCGACCGCAGCGTCGCCGCCAGGTCGCCGACGGCTTGATCTCGGCCCATCAGCACGACCACGTCTCCGTTGTCGCGCGTCATCTCCACGGTCCCGTCGGGCCGCTGGGCCGCGCCATCGGGCAGGGCGATCTGGAGGTGTCGCTGCAGGCTCGGGAGCTCGGCCAGGGTGGCGGCCACCAAGGCCTCGTCTGCGTCTCGGCGGGCTCGTTGGCGGTCTCGGACCTCCGCCCGCTCGTCGGGGTGGATGTTGTGCAGGGTGCCCGACGCGCGCAGGGCCTCGAGCTCCTCCTGCGTCACCATCACGGCTCCCTCGGGGGTGTCGCCCGACCAGGGCTGGTCCGGTCCGGCAGGGGGGCGGCAGGCCACCACGCTCAGCAAGAGGGGCAGGCCACGAAGCACAGTCGGCATGGGTCACGTCCTTTCGGCCCAGAACGGGGCGCGACGGATCGGTAGGCCGGCTGCGCGTGTGCGGTTCGTTATCGACGGGCCCGGAACGTTATCCGGCGCTGCACGGTGGCTCGTGCGGTGCGGCCGTAATGGCGCCGCGCGACGAAACACGATGGCGTAATGCTCCGCAGTCCTAGGCTCCAGACAGCCAAGGAGCTGCACATGATGCGTCTACACGCCATGATCCTGTTGGGTGTCTGGGGCTGCAAGCAAGCGACCGAGCCAGGCACCGAGACGCGAACGACGCCGCCGTCGACACAGCCGGCTCCCACACCGCCGAGCCCGACCGAGCCGACCCCCACGGCGACCGAGGTCCCGCCTCAGCTTCCCGGCGACCACGACGACGTGATCGTCTCGACGGAGGCTGGGTCGCAGTGGCTGTTCGCGGTGGGGGACGGGACGTGGTTCGAGGGGCCGTTTCGCGACGATCTGGGCACGGCCGATGCCGAGCTGACCCCCGCCGACTTCGACGGCGACGGCCTCGTCGACCTGGTGGTCACCACCTCCGCTGGCTCCGAGGTCTGGATCGCCGACGGTGTGGGCTGGTACGACACGCGATGGACCGACAGCGGAACGCGCCTGGGTGAGGCGCTCCTCGTGCCCAGCGACGTGGACGGGGACGGGCAATCGGAGCTGTTCGTGGTGGCGCCCGACGCCTGGTATCGCTGGACCTGGACTGGGAGCGGCTTCGACTCGCAGCTCTTCGGGGGCAGCGGCCTGGGCGAGGTGGCCTTGACGTCGGGCGACTTCGACGGAGACGGTAGCGACGACCTCGTGATCACGTCGATGGGGCAGAGCCAGTTCGTCTACTCGGGAGGCACCTTCCCGGCACTGACGCTGCAGCACGGCGACGACCTGGTGGTGGACTTCGTGCCCTTCGACATGGAGGGGGACGGAGACGACGACGTGCTGGTCGTCGACACCACCCATGGCACCCAGTTCTGGGGATCGGGGCCGTTCGGGCACTGGGAGATGGCGCCGGATCGGCTGGACCTACCTGTCGACAGCGTGCAATACGACGTCGGCGACATCGACGGGGACGGGCGAGAGGATCTCGTCATCACCACCGTCGCCGCGGTCTCGCTGTACCTGTCTCGTGGCGATGGCACCTTCGACGCCGATCGCATCGACCCTCACGTGCTCGGCGAGATCGCCTACACGGTGCTCGACGTGGACGGCGACGGGTCGGACGAGCTGCTCTCCACCACCGACGAGGGCACGGCCTTGCTGACGATGGGAGAGGCGGGGGCGATGCTGGAGCTGGGCACGCTGCCCTACGCCTTGGGGCAGGCGACCTTCACGATCGGGGACCTCGGCTACTGGGACTGATCGGTGTAGCGTGGCACATGACCGCATCCACGTTGAGTCACTGGGGCTGGGGCTACGCCGAGCGCTTCCCCGATGCCGCCACGCGTGCCAGCCTCGCGCAGGCGCTGCCCATGCTCGTGGGCTTCGAAGGGGAGGCGCCCGACGAGCCCGTGCCCATCGAGCAGGTGCAGCTGCGCACACCCCGGGTGCAGGCTCCGCCTTCGCTCGTGGGCGTGTGGTCTGCGGAGCCCGAGGTCCGGATCCGGCACACCTACGGTCGCAGCTACCCCGATCAGCTGCGCGGCTACCGCGGCGACTTCGCGGCGTCGCCCGACGCCGTCGTCACACCGCGCAGCGAGGACGACCTGGCCACCTTGCTCGCCTGGGCCAGCGAGGCGGGGGTGGCCGTGGTTCCCCGCGGGGGTGGCACCAGCGTGTGCGGTGGGGTGACGCCCGAGCGTGACGCGCCCTGGGTCTGCCTGTCCCTCGGGGCCTTCGACCAGATCCGCGACGTCGACCGCGCCAGCCTCACGGCGTCGCTGGGGGCGGGCCTCACGGGTCCCCAGGTGGAGGCCGCCCTGGGGCCGCACGGGCTGTCGCTGCGGCACTACCCGCAGTCCTTCGAGTTCTCCACGGTGGGCGGCTGGGTGGCCACTCGGGCAGGCGGGCACTTCGCCACCAACTACACCCACATCGACGATCTCGTGGCCTCGGTGCGCATGGTGACGCCCGCGGGCGTCTGGGAGAGCCGGCGCCTTCCCGGCTCTGGGGCCGGACCGAGCCCGGACCGGTGGGTGCTCGGAAGCGAAGGCATCTTCGGGGTGATCACCGAGGCGAGCCTGCGGGTACGGCCGCGCCCGACCTTCAAGGCGAAGGCCACCATGACCTTCGACGACTACGGCTCTGCCGTGGCGGCGGTGCGCGACATCGCGCAGGCTCGGCTCTACCCCAGCAACTGTCGGCTGCTGGATCGGCGCGAGGCCCTGCTGAACCGGCTGCCGCGGGTGGCGGAGGGGCTGCTGTTGCTGGCCTTCGAGTCGGCGGACCATCCGGTGGGTCCTGCGCTCGAGCGTGCGATGACGCTGGCGGCGACCCACGGGGGGGCCTGCCCCGATGGACCGGCCGTGGTGGACGGAGGCGAGGCGACCGCACCCGCCGACGCAGGCGAAGCCTGGAAGCAGTCGTTCTTCGATGGGCCCTACCTGCAGTCGCTGCTGATCAGCGTGGGCGTGGTGGCCGACACCTTCGAGACGGCGGTGCCCTGGGATCGGTTCGAGGCGCTGCACCGCGGGGTGATCCGAGCGGTGCGCGCCGAGATGAAGGCGCAATCGGGCCACGCCTTCGTGAGCTGCCGCTTCACCCACGTCTACCCGGACGGGCCAGCGCCCTACTTCACCTGGCTCATGCCCGCGCAGCGTGGTCGCGAGCTCGAGCAGTGGCTGGCCGTGAAGCGAGCGGCGTCGGACGCGGTGCTCGAGCACGGCGGCACCATCACCCACCACCACGCCGTCGGGCGGCTGCATCGCCCGTGGTACGCCCGTCAGCGCCCTGCGCCCTTCGGAGCGGCGCTGACGGCGGTGAAGCGGGCGATGGATCCGGCGGGGGTGCTGAACCCGGGGGTGCTGGTGGTGGAGGGCGACGATGCGTGAACTGGACGCGCTGCTGGCGGTGCTGCTGACGCCCACGGAGGCCACCGATCCTGGGTTGGTGGGCTTCCTCGACGCCCACGACGTCGCGCACTCCCGCGATGCTCCCATCGACCGGGCGCTCCTCGGCGGCGCGGCCGCGGATCGGCTCGGCTACGCGTTCGTCGTGGGCTACCACGCAGCGATGGCCGCGATGCTGGGTGCGGAAGCCGGGCGGCGTCCGGCGCTGTGCGTGACCGAGGAGGGGGCGATGCACCCGCGGCGGATCTCGGTGGCCGTTCGGGACGGCCAGCTCCATGGCACGAAGCGCTTCGTGACCTGCGGAGAGCACGCGGACGTCCTGTGGGTCCTGGCCTCGGCGGGCTGGGACGGGGATCGACACGTGCTGGTGCTGGTGCCGGTGGATCCCAGGGCCGAAGGGGTCGCCCTCGAGGGGGTGCCCCCGATGCCCGTGGCGCCCGAGCTGCCCCATGCTCGCGTGATCTTCGACGGGGCTGCGGCAGCGGGCATGGGCCGCACCGACGCGTGGTCGTCCTACGTGGCTCCGTTTCGCACCCACGAGGATCTGCACGTGCTCGCCGCGGTGCTGGGCTACCAGATCCGCCGCGCACGGCGGGCGGAGGCGCCGCCAGCCTGCATCGAGGCGCTGCTCGCCCTGGTGCCCATGGTTCGTGGGTTGGCCCGGGCGTCTGCCGTGGCTGCGTGTACCCACCTCGCCCTCGGTGGGCTCGATCGGCTGGCACGCGAGGCCTTCGCCTCGGTGCCCGACGTCGGAGAGGAGGGGGTGCGGTGGCAGCGGGATCGACCGCTGCTCGACCTGGCCACAGGAGCGCGTCGCGCGCGCCTCGACAAGGCGCGTCGCACGCTTCGGTAGCGGCCCTACAGCAGGCCGGGAACCAGCCACCAGGAGCGCTGCTTGTAGTCGGCCCACTCGGGGTAGCGGCTCATGCTGGCTTCCTTGAGCGCCATGTTCGGGGCGAACATGCCCAGCCAGAAGTAGGCGAGCACCAAGGCCGGGATCCAGTGCCAGGCCACGAGCGCGAAGCTGCTGTAGATCAGCATCTCGCCCAGGTAGTTGGGGTGCCGGATCCGGCGGAACATGCCCGTGGTGATGAGCCCTCGTTTCACCTGCAGCGTGGCGAACTTCTGCACGTCGGCGGCGATCATGATGGTGCAGCCGAGCACGCACAGGAACGCACAGCCTGCGAGCCAGGCTGGCTCGGGCAGCGGGTAGCTGCGCGTGGCGGTGCCCGAGATCACCAGCCAGCCGGCCAGCCAGTAGGTGCTGAGGCCAGCGGCTGCCATGAGGATGCTGGGCAGGGTGGCTCGCCCCTGCCAGTTCTTGTCGGGGAACGTGAGGTCCTTGAGCACCCACACGAGCCCGTAGGCGCCGTGCAGTGCGAGGTACAGCCACGAGGCGGCGGAGGGAGCGATACCTCGGGCCTGGTAGTAGGCGACGAGGCCCGCCATCACGGGGAGCGTGGCCCCCTTGAACACGTTGATGACGGTGCCGAGCTTGAGGGGGCGGGGGCCGCCCCCGAGGTCGAACATGAGCCACTGGTTGAGGCGCGCCAGCGTGGAGGCCCAGCCGGGTGCCGCGGTGCGGTGGGTCGCGTTCATGGTCGGCTCCTCTAGTCGCGCTCGCGACGCCTGCCTGCCAGGGCTGCGAGCAGCAAGCTCGACCAGCCCAGGCGGACGCCGCCCACGAACGAGCACGAGGGTATCTCGCGCAAGGGCTGATTACAGGCGTCTGTCCTCAGCTCCCCGAACAGCGTGGTCTCGGTGCAGGCCTCGCCCAGGCACACGGGGATCGTATGGGCGGTGCCCTGCAGATCAGCAATGAACATGTCGCACGACGCATCGGGCGGAGCAGGAGCGTAGGCGGCATCGAAGAGGACGAGGGTGGTCTGGCGGCTGTTGCTCGGCACGACGGGAAGCCCCTCCTCGTCGTACAGCTGGAACAGCACGCCATCGTCGTGTTGACTCACTGCCACGGTCCAGTCAGCGGAGATCTCCTGCCACTGACGGATCACGATCGGGGGGAAGGGGAGCACCACAGGTCCGAGGTCGAGGGGATCGTCGATCTGGTCTCCGTCGTAGCGGACTTCGCCGGGCAGCGAGCCTCGTGCATCGGAGGCGACCAGCTGGTGATGCGCGACGTCCACCACCACCAGCTCTGGGGCCACCCCCTCCATCACGTGGACGGGATCCGTCTGTAGACCTTGTCCTGGGTACCACGGGTCGAGGTCGGCCAGCAGCGCATGGGCTTCGGTGAAGGTGATGGACCCGTCGCGGACGGCCCCAGAGGGTGTCTGGACTGCGAAGCCCCACGTTCCCGCGCTCTCTGCAGTGAACTGGAGATGTCCGGTGGCGGTGGGCGCACGCTTGTTGTTGCCCAGGCTGTCGGGCACCCAGCGAACGAAGGTCAGGCCCGGATCGGTCTGAATCTCGAAGTCGAACGTCCACGCAGGCCCGCCCTGGAGGGTTGCCCAGACGAGGCCCCGCATGCCGGCCACCGAGTCGAGTGTGGGCTCCAACAGCATGTCGTCGGCTTGTTCGTGGGGTGCAGCGCAGGCTGCGAGCACGAGCGCCGTGCTCGTGATGATCACGAGTCTCATGGCGTCCCTCCGTTGCCCCACGGCCAACATGCCATGGGGCGGGACGGTACTCCACTGATTTTGGATGCGTGCCTGTCTGGGCAGCGCGGCACTGCCCGAACAAGTCCATGGTTGCGTTCGTGGTCGACTCTTCTGCAGGGAGCGTACGTTACCTAGTTCAGATCCTCGGAGCCGATGCGACCTGTCGTCGAACATCCCACCCTCGGGGTTCCCTCTCCCACGCTCCCGCAGCTCGTGGAAGCCTCCACCGAGGAAGCGCGTGCGCTGTGGGCTGCGGCCGGGGCCCTCGCGAGTGTGAGGATCCAGGGCCAGGATGAGCTTCGGCGAGCCTACGCGAGCCTCTACGAGGCACCCAGCGACTGGGCGCGACCCGCACCAGCGCTGCCGCTTCCGGGTGGAGACTTCCTCGAGCCGAACGACCTGGCGCGCGCCTTGGTGGTACGCCATCCCGAGCTGCTCGAGCCCCTCGCGGGGCCGGCACTGACGGAGGCTGCAGGCCGCTGGGCGGATCGCATGGGCCCTCCCACCGAGCTGACGCTGTCGCCGATCTGGGCGCGGCGCTGGTGCTACCTGTGGAGTGGTGACGGGGGTGTGATCGATGTGCCGCGGCTCGTGCGCGGCCTGCCCTGGAGGAGCTGGCACGCGCTCGCGGCCCTGGACTCGCGCGTGGTGGAGGGAACCATCGCGCACAGCGAAGCCGTTGATCGCCTACTCGACGGTCTGGCGCGACAGGGGCAGGGGCTGGTCGGACCGGTCCCCCCGCCTGCGTATCTGCAGCGGGTGGACGACGAACACCTGCGCTCCTGGCTGGATGCCCCCCTCGGCGCCCTCGTGGTGGGGCCGGCGGGTAGCGGGAAGCGCACCTCGATCGGTCGGATCGGGCGGCTGCGCTCGGAGCGGCCCATCCACGTCGACAACTTCCACGGTGCAGGGCCGCCCGATCCCGCGTACCGGGCCACGCCGCAGGTGGTTCCCGCGACGGTCAACCCTGGCCAGATCTGTGTCTGGAGCTCCCACGGGCTCGGCGATCCGGAATCCCGCGCGACTCCGTCGCGCTACAATTCCCTTGGGCCCTCGCCTTCGGCTGCGGGCCTTCCGGAGCTGCTTCGCTACGCCGTCGAGCTGGCCTTGGACGAACCAGCGGACTTTCGGTTGGTGCTGTTGCTGACCGAGGAGCAGCGCGCTCGGTGCTGTGCCTGGGCACCGGATCTGGAGAAGTGGCCCGTGCACCGACTCGAGGCGCCGACGGACGAGGAGCTGCTCCCCCTGTGGCTCTGCCAGCGTCCGCTCGTGGAGGACATGCTGGGCGACTCCTGCGCCCTGTTCGATCTGCTCGCGCGGGTCGGGTCCGGGTCTCTGCGCGAGCGGTTGCTTCAGGTGCAGCCCGCAGGTCGCTGGCTGTGGGTCCCCGATCCTGCGGGACCCCTCGCGAACGCGCTACGGGGCGCTCCGTGCACGTCCGTTCGAGTGGGGCCTGGGTTTCGCCAGCAGCTCGCTCGTCGTCCGGAGAAGGCTTGGCTGAGGTTGATGCGGCAGGCCCCCGACCTACAGGCCCTGGTCTCGGGCCCCGAGCAGCTGGTGTGGCTGGCCGAGCTCGACGCAGCGCTGTCGGGCGCGCTCAGCTCGCCGTGACCCAGCGGCGGACACCGTCAGAGAGCGCCTCGACCGATTCCCAGGGCGTCATGTGCCCGCCATCGAGCTCGAGCGCCTCTGCTCGCTCCAAGTGGTCCACCAGCCAACGCTGGAACCGCGGCGGCGTCAGTGGATCGTCCCGCCCCCACGCGACCAGCGACGCGACCGCGACCTCGTGCAACCGGTCTCGCACGTCGAACCCGTCGCAGGCTCGCCAGTCCGCGGCGGTCGCCTCGGCGGGGGTGGTGGCTGCGAGCGCGTCGTAGCGATGCGCTGCTTCGGCGCTGGGATCGCGGAAGCCGAAGCGCAGCGAGAACGGCGCGGTGGCGCGGTCGCGTGCATCGTCCACCGCAGCGAGGATGGCCTCCGACACCCGCAGACGCGCGCCCGAACTCACCATCACGAGCCCCCGAAACCGAGCGGGGTGCTGCATTGCCGCGCGCAACGCCACCGCCCCTCCGAGCGAGTGCCCTACCACGACGGACGGCGTGTCGAACGACCCCAGCACGTCGCCGAGCCAGCTCGCGAGCGCGTCGACGGTCAGCAAGGCCTCGCCGGGCGTCTTCCCCCGGCCCGGGAGGTCTGGGACGTGTAGATCGGCCCAACTCCAGGCGCTGGCCAGCGGACCGAACGTCGAGGCGTTGCCTCCGGCCCCGTGCACGAAGATGACCCGGGGTGCGCTCATGGACTGGCGAAGTACTCCGGATAGCGGTCGATGAGGAGCGTCGCTGTGGTCATGAGGTGTGCCTCGAGCAGCTCGCAGGCCCGGCTCGTGTCGCGTGCGACGGCCGCTTCGGCCAACGCACGGTGCTCGGCTGCGATGTCGCGTTTCGCGCCGTGGACCTTGTCGTGGGCCGCAAGGTTGCGGTAACGCTCGGTCAGCGCGAACAAGCGCTCGCGGAAGTCGAGCAGGTAGACCGACGGGCAGGCCGAGACCAGCGCTTCGTGAAACGCCCGATGGTGCATCACGTAGGCCTCGGTCCGCTGACCGGAGCCGTCACGCGACGTGACGCGCTCGACCACGTGGACCGCCGACATCACCCGGCCCTCCCAGCTCAGGTCGCCTGCCTCGATGGCGTCGCGCAGCGCGAGCACTTCGATGCGCTGCCGGGTCCGCGTCACGTCGAGGAGGTCGTCGCGTGAGATCGCGCGGACGGTGAACCCGCGCTGATCCTCGAACGTGAGCAGGCCCTCCGCGGCGAGGCGGGATGCCGCTTCGCGGAGGGGACCTCGGCTCACCTCGTAGCGACGGGCGAGCGGGACGAGCTTGAGCTTGGCGCCCGGCGCCACCTCGCCGTGCACGATCTCTGCGCGCAGGCGCTGCATGGCGAGGGAGGCTTCGGTGGGAGGAGAGTTGTCGGCCACGCCACGTCATCGCTCGATCCGGCCGACAAGGCAACACAGGAACTTCATTTTGAATTAATGTCTTCATTTAGTAGAGGGTGAGTCATGGCTACCGTGCGCCTCACCTTCGACAACGGACCCCACCCCGTGGGCACACCACGGGTGCTGGACGTGCTCGCGAAGCACGATCTGGCGGCCACGTTCTTCGTGTTGGGAAAGCACCTCGCCACCCCTGGCGGGCGAGCCCTCGCCGAGCGGGTGCGCGACGAAGGGCACCGGCTCGGCAACCACTCCTACTCGCACGCAGTCCCGCTGGGGCTCGATCGCGGCGCGGATGCCGTCGAGCGCGAACTCGGCCGGACGCACGAGCTGCTCGCGTCCATCTGGCACGGACCCCGGTGGTTCCGGCCGTTCGGAGGGGGAGGAAGGCTCGGTCCCCACCTGCTGTCGCCGGCCGCGGTGCGATGGCTCGTGGAACACCAGCACACCTGCGTGCTGTGGAACGTCGTCCCCGGCGACTGGCAAGATCCCGAGGGCTGGAGCGCCCGTGCCCTGCACGAGCTGGGCGGGCACGACGACGTCGTGATCGTGCTGCACGACAGCGAGCCCGAGGCCATGCAGGGGCTCGAGTACTTCGTGACCCGGGCCCTCGACCAGGGACACGCCTTCGATGTCGGTTTTCCCCCGTCGTGCACGCCGATCGTCGCGGGGATCCCAGGACCGGATCTCGGTCGCTACGTCGCCATCCAGTGATGCCATAGCGATCATGAGTCTCCACTAGACAGCAATGTCGACAAATCGTATCGTTGCCGCCCTCGAGGAATGACATGCGCATTGCATCGCTTCACATCGAAAAGCAGCCCGTGATCGGCGTCCGAGACGGGGACGGCTACCGGGATGTCACCTCGGTCGACGCTGGGCTCGGCACCGACGTCGGGCAGCTGATCCAGGGCGGCCCGGAGTGGCGCCATCGCGTCGAGGCCGCCCTGCCCCACGCGGCGCTCCTCCCGGCCGGTGCCGTGCGCTTCCGTCCGCTGGTCCCGCGGCCCGGCAAGCTGCTCTGTCTCGGCCTCAACGACCGAGACCACGCTGCGGAGGGGGGCTTCGAGGTTCCCACGTTTCCCGCGGTGTTCGGCCGGGTGTCGAGCTCCCTCATCGGGCACGGGGAGCCTATGCTGCGTCCCCCCGAGTCGGAACAGCTCGACTACGAGTGTGAGCTCGCCGTGGTGCTCGGCAAAGGTGGGCGTCGCATCGCCGAGGCGGACGCCCTGTCCCATGTGGCGGGGTACACGGTGTTCAACGACGGCACGGTTCGCGAGTACCAGCGGATGACGTCGCAGTGGACGCTGGGCAAGAACTTCCACGGCACCGGCGCCATGGGGCCCGAGCTCGTGACCGCCGACGAGCTGCCAGCGGGGGCGCACGGCCTGCGGATGACGACCCGGGTAGGGGACGAGCTGCTCCAGAACGGCGACACGGGCTCCATGATCTTCGGCGTCGCGAAGACGCTGCACCTGCTGTCGATCGCCGTGGCCTTCGAGCCCGGCGACGTCATCGCGTTCGGCACTCCGGCGGGCGTGGGCCATGCGCGACGTCCCCCGCGGTGGCTCCTCCCTGGCGAGATCTGCGAGGTCGCCATCGAGCGCATCGGCACTCTGCGCAATCCCGTCCGCGACGATTCGACCGCGTCCTGAACGATGTCCTCCCCACCAAAGGAGTCCACCATGGAAGAGTCCCAGACCACGTTGCAGCGTCGGCAGCAGATCCGAGTGCGCAAGTTCCACCACCACGCCTTTCGCACCGACGACATGGAGAAGACGCGGAGGTTCTACGAAGATGTCCTCGCCATGCCGATGATCGGCGTCTTCGTGGAGACGACGGACCCGGTGACCGAGGAGCCGTCGAACTACATCCACGCGTTCTTCGAGATGGCTGACGGCAGCGCGCTGGCGTTCTTCCAGTTCCAGGAGGACATGTACGAGCCGTCGAAGATCAGAGGGAACCAGGACCCCTTCGATCACCACCTCGCCCTCGAGGTCGACTCCAAGGAAACGGTGTTCGCGTATCGCGATCGATTTGTGCAAAACGGTATCGAGCACATGCTCATCGACCACGGGTACTGCTACTCGATCTACGTGCACGACCCCAACGGCATGCAGGTCGAGCTCACCACGAAGGTGCCGCAGACCGTCGAGATCATGGAGAAGCACGCCGCCACCGCCCACGAGGACCTCGAGAAGTGGCTTGCTGGAGTCACCGTCGCCAACAACGAGTACCGTCGGCTCCGTGGCGACACTCCCGCCAGCTGAACTCTGATCGAGCCAGGGAGATCCCGTGACCACGTCGAAGCTGTTCGAGCCGTACCGAGGCCCCGTCCTGAACACCCCTCACCGCGTCGCCATGGCGCCCATGACCCGCAACCGGGCAGGCGAGACGCGCGTGCCCAACGAGCTGATGGCCACCTACTACAAGCAGCGTGCGTCGGCGGCGCTCATCGTGACGGAGGCGGTCGACGTCTCGCCGCGTGCCGTCGGCTACCCGGGAACGCCCGGCTGGTACACCGACGAGATGAAGGCTGGCTGGAAGAAGCTGGTCGCCGAGGTGCGCTCGGCCCAGGTGGCGCCTGCTCCGATCTTCAGTCAGCTGTTCCACACCGGTCGGGTCTCCCACACGAGTTTCCAGCCCGAGGGGGGCGCTCCGCTGTCGCCTTCGTCGGATGCCGCTCCGGTGCAGCTCTACACCGCCGAGGGCATGCAGGCGGCGTCACCCCCGGAGGCCCTCACCAAGGAGGGCATCGCGGAGGTGGTGGCGGAGTACGTAGCTGCCGCGCGCGCTGCGTTCGATGCTGGCTTCGATGGCATCGAGATCAACGGTGGCAACGGCTACCTCGTGGACCAGTTCCTCAAGGCGGGCTGTAACCAGCGCACTGACGAGTACGGCGGGGGGCCCGACGATCGGATCCGGTTCCTCGTCGAGCTGGTCGATGCCATCTCCTTGGCCATCGGACCGTCGCACGTCGCCGTGCGAGTCTCCCCCGTCAATCCCACCAACGGCGTGTCCGATCCGGATCCGCAGTCGCTGTACACCGCCCTCGTGGATGCGCTGCGCGGCAAAGGGCTCGCCTACCTCCACATGATCGAGCCGGCGGCGAGTCCCGAGGTCACGCGCGTGATCCGGGAGCGCTTCGACGGAACCATCGTGGTCAACGACGGCTACGACAAGGCGCTCGCCGAGGCCGCGATCCGCGACGGGCTCGCCGACTTGGTCTCGTTCGGTAAGGCGTTCCTCGCCAATCCCGACCTGCCCCGGCGCTTCGACGTCGGCGCGCCGCTCAACGAGCCCGATCCGGCCACGTTCTACGGCGGTACGGACGAGGGCTACACGAGCTACCCGTCCTGGACTGACGGATGAACGAACCCCGGATCCGGTCGACGCATACCGGAAGTCTGCCTCGGCCCGATGATCTGGTCGCGGCCATGTGGGCTCTGGCCGACGGGGTGCCCGTCGACGCCACCGCGCTGGCTGCGAAGATCGACGAGAGCGTGGCGAGCGCGGTCCGTCGTCAGGTGCAGGTGGGGATCTCCGTCGTGAACGATGGAGAGATGTCCAAGCCCTCGTATGCGACCTACGTGCAGCATCGCCTGGGCGGCTTCGACGGAGAGTCGGTTCAGAACTATCCGTTCGCCGACCTCGACGACTTCCCGAAGAGCTGGGAGATCGTGCAGGCCAATCCGGGCCGTCGCAAGCGCTCGGCCCCGGCTTGCACTGCGCCCATCACGGTCGCGAACATGCAGCCCGCATTCGACGACGTCGCACGACTGAGCGCGGCGGCCGACGACGCCGGCGCCAGCGCGACGTTCTCGAGTGCCGCTTCGCCCGGTGTAGTGTCGCTGTTCTTCGCGAACGAGCACTACCCTGACCACGAGTCCTACGTCTTTGCCATCGCCGAGGCCATGGCCGTCGAGTACGAGGCCATCGCCGCGAGTGGCGCAGTCGTCCAGCTCGACTGTCCCGATCTCGCGATGGGTCGGCACTCGGTCTATGCCGACCAGGACGACGCGACCTTCCGCGAGACGGTGGCCGTCCACATCGAAGCGCTGAACCACGCGGTCCGGAACATCCCCGCCGAGCAGCTCCGCATGCACCTGTGCTGGGGCAACTACCCGGGGCCCCACCACTGCGACGTGCCGTTGGGGAAGATCCTCGACCTCGTGTGGCGGGCCAAGCCCCAGACGGTCCTCCTCGAGGGGGCGAACCCCCGGCACGCCCACGAATGGGCCGTGGTGAAGGAGCTCGGCGTTCCCGACCACAAGGTCTTGTGCCCTGGCGTCATCGAGCCACAGTCGAATTACATCGAGCATCCCGACCTGGTCGCGCAGCGCATCGAGCGCTGGGCCTCGGTGGTGGATCCCGAGCGGCTCATGGCCGGGGTCGACTGCGGATTCTCGGTGCACGTGGGCATGCGAGGCATCGACCCCGATGTGGCGTGGGCCAAGCTCGAGTCCCTGGTCCGAGGATGCGAGATCGCCTCGAGCCGCATCTTCCGTTGAGGTGTTCATGAACCGGATCCGCACGGCCCTCGTGGGCAGCTACGCCCAACCCGACTGGCTGATCGATCGCGAAGGGCTGGCGAACCGCCTGCCGGCGCGGGTGCCGAAGGGCGACCTGTGGCGGGTGGCTCCCGAGCACCTCGACGAGGCCAAGAACGATGCGGTGCTCAGCGTCCTCGCCGACCAGGAGGATGCCGGGCTCGACATCGTGACCGACGGTGAGGTGCGACGCGAGAGCTACTCCGAGCCATTCGCCAACGCGCTGCGCGGCGTAGCTGGGGACCGGGTCGCGTCGGTGGTGGGTCGTGCTGGCAAGCCCAATGACGTACCGATCGTGACCGGCCCGCTGTCCCGTCGTACGCCCATCCACGTCGATGACGTGCGGTTTCTGCGGGCCCATACGAAGCGGACGGTCAAGGTCACGATCCCGGGACCGTTCACCCTCGCTCAGCTGGCGGTGACAGAGCACCACGCGACCAAGGCCGAGCTCGCTCGGGACCTCGCGGATTGTGTTCGGGAGGAGGTCCGCGACCTCTTCGCAGCTGGCGCCGACATCGTGCAGCTCGACGAGCCCTACCTGCAGGCCCGACTCGACGACGCGCGGGAGTACGGCGTCGAGGTGGTGAACCGAGCGCTCGCCGATGCCCCGGGGACCACCGCGGTCCATGTCTGCTTCGGCTACGCTGCGTTCTTGAGCGGCAAGGAGGGCGGCGGCTACGGGTGCCTGCCGCTGCTCGGAGAGCTGTCGACCGATCAGATCTCGATCGAGGCCGCCCAGCCGCGTCTCGATCTGGGACCCGCGCTGGCCCACCTCGAAGGGAAGACTGTCCTGGTAGGGGTCATCGACCTCGGCGAGGAGGAGCCCGAGACCCCCGAGCTCGTCGCCGAACGCATCCGCCGCGCCCTCGAGCACCTCGATCCCGAGCGGTTGATCGCCGCTCCTGACTGCGGCATGAAGTACCTGCCGCGGGAGTCCGCTCGGGCAAAGCTCCGTGCGCTGGTGGCGGGGGCGGCCCTGGTCAGCGAGGAGATCGCGTGATCGGGCCGGAGGGGCGGTCGCGACGTGATGACGCGCTACCTCTGCCGCACGTACTCCTCCCTCAGCGCCTCGATCACGCAGGCCGTGTCTGGGCAGCCTGGTGGCTGTTGGGCCACGTGGGCATGGGTCCGTCCCAGGAGGGCGGAGCCAGCCCGGTCGTTGGGCCGGCCCCCCGTGCGGCTCCGCCGCCGGCGCACGAGGTCGTCGCGCAGCACCTCTACTGGGCCGACGAGGGATGCGTTTACCGCGAGCCGCGGTGGGCTCTCAGGCGACGTTGCGCTGCAGGAAGCTCACGGAGCCGTCCTGTAGGGAGTAGTAGGCCGGCACGATGCGGACCTTGCCCTGCGCGATGGCACCGGCGATGATCGAGGAGCGCGTGGACAGCTCCTGCACGGTGAGCTCGGCGTTGGTCTTGACCACGGCCTCCACGGACGGATCGGCGCTCTTGGCCTTGGCCGGCTCGATGTGGGAGAGCAGGTGGTTGAGGTTGTAGCCGTTGTCGCCGCCGGCGATGGCCGCGGTCACCGCGCCACAGCTCTGGTGGCCCAGCACCACGATCAGCGGAGTGCCGATGTGGGCCACGGCGTACTCGATGCTGGCGATGGAGCTGGTGTTGGCGACGTTGCCCGCCACGCGGACCACGAACAGCTCGCCCAGGCCGGTGTCGAAGGCGATCTCCGGCGCCACGCGAGAGTCGGCGCACGACAGGATGATGGCCCAGGGCGCCTGGCCACCGACGAGCTCGGAACGACGGGCCCGGTCGCGACCGGCACCGGTGGTGGTGTCGGCCACATAGCGGGCGTTACCCGAGGCAAGTCGCTGAAGTGCTTCGTCTGCGGATGGCATGGACATGGAACTCTCCCTGAATCTTCATCAGGGATTATGGTTCCGCGCACCGGATCGGCTACCCGAGCCCTGTGGTTGACGCCGCCCACGAGGACCGTCGGCTCAGCGCTCGCGCACGTACTCGTCGCCCATCGCCTTCGCGACGCAGGCCGCATCTGCGCAGCCTGCTGGCTGAAGCGTCGCTTCGGTGTGGGCCTTGCCCTGCGCTCGCACGATCAGACGTCCCGCTCCACCTCCGAGGACCTGGTCGCGCAGCAAGGCGAGCACCGTGTCTCGGGACAGGGGCCGGAGGTGCTCCACCAGGGTCGCCTTGCGGTCGAAGGTGGTGACCGCCAGGTCGTAGTCGCGGATCAGGTCGTTGGTGAGATCGTACAGCGTGTCGGGTGCCTCCTCGAGGTTGGCGACGAGGCCGCTCTTCACCGTCTCGAACTCCTCGTCCGACATCTCGGCGAGGGTGTCGGCGTAGCCCTCCAGAAAGGCCGTGATGCGCTTCAGCAACACGTTGGGGTCGGCGACGTTGGACTGGATGGCCAGGCCGAGGCCCGGTAGGTGGTCGCGCCGATCGTAGCGCGACCACACGATGTAGCCGAGCTGCTGCTCGGTGCGCAGCTGGGTGAACGCCGGGGTGCGCACGAGGGAGGACAGCATGAGCCACTGCGCCTGGATCTCGGGGCTCTGCTCGTTGGACCGGAAGAGCACCTGGATCGCGGAGTCGTCGTGGTCGACCACCACGTCGCGGATCACGGTGGTGTCGGCGGGAATGCGCCGCACGCGCACCGGCGGCGCGGGTGCAGTCGTGGCCCCCTCGAAGGCCCCTTGCACGAGCCGACCCATGGCGATGGCCTCGTCGGCCGTGTGGTTGCCGTGGGTGATCATGCGCACGCTCACCTGATCGAACAGCCCGTCGAGCCAGCGCTGCAGCTCCTCGGCGCTCAGGGTCTGCAGGTAGTCGGCCGCTGCGTCGGAGTAGTCGAAGGCGGTCGGATCGAACGCCTCGCGCACGGCGACGCCCACGCGATCGATGGAGCGATCCTTCTTCAGGTTGCGCCAGCGTCGCACCAGATCGTCGCGCACCACCGCGAACCGCTCGGGGTCCACGCGATGGTCCACCGCGGCCTGCAGCAAGCGCTCGAGCACGATGTGCTGCTTGTCGTCGTAGCCCCGCACGCTCACGGTCATGCCCATGGCGCTGGGGCCGAAGAAGGTCGTCATGCCTGCGGTTCGGAGCTGATCGCGCATGGCCGACAGCGAGTCGTCCACCAGGTCGCTGAACACGCGTGCGTGGACCTTGGCGGCCATGTCGGTGGTGGCGTGGGGGAGCACCAGACTCACCCGCGTGGTGGACCGCGGCACGCCGAAGGAGGGATCGAGGAGGTGCCAGATCTCGAGCCCGTCCTCGTCGACCACCTGGGTGGGCACGCCCACCTCGCCCTTCACCGGATGCAGTGCGGTCTGCTCGGCGATGTAGGGGTTCATCGCGGGCATCTTCAGCGCCGGGTCGATGGGGCTCGTGGCCCAGCGCTGCACCAGCTCCGGGTCCAGGGCCTGCAGGGACCAGGGCACGTCGTAGCGCTCCTCCACCTGGTCGGTCTGCAGATCGGGGCCCACCACGAAGAGGCGCACGCGCTCGGGTCGCAGCTGCTCGAGGTAGGAGCGCTGCAGCTCGGCGTCGTACTGGCTGTAGGTGGCCCACCAGTCCAGCACGTGCTCCGGAGGCACGTAGCGCAGCGAGGAGGAGGCGCTCTGCACGGCCCGCACCGCGCTCGGGGGCTCGGCGAACTGGAAGTTCAGCGCGGCCAGCGCTCGATTCTGCTCCCACCAGGGCTGCAGGTCGTCGGTCTCGGTCATGAGCCGCATGTACTGGAACACGATGTCGACGACGTCGTCGACGTGGGCGTAGCCCTCCTCGGTCAGGGGGATCCGCAGGGTGAGCAATCCGTGGTCGTCGGCGCCGCTCTGCCCCGACGACAGGCTGGTGATCCAGCCGCGCTCCGTGAGCACGGCGTGCAGCGAGCCCTCGCCCTCCTGGCCCACCAGGTAGCTCAGGGTGTCGAGGGGGTGCTCGCGGAAGTGGGGACGCTGGCTGGGCACGAGCCACTCGAGGCGGACCTCGCGCACCTCCGACAGCGGGGTGACGTGGATCCGCACGCCGAGCTGATCGTCACGGAAGGGCGGCACCTGCTGCACGGGCGGCCCCTCGCCCGTGGTGGTCACGGCGGAGAAGCGCTCGCGGACCCAGCCCTCCAGGGTGTCGAGGTCTTCCCGTCCGATCACCGAGACGGACATGCGGCTGGCGCTGTACTCGGCGTCGTAGAACGCCTTCAGGGCGTCCCAGACAGCCGCTCCCTCCCGATCCGCCAAGGTGTCGAGGTTGCCCACGGAGAACTTGGAGAAGCCGTGCTCGGGGTTCGAGGTCTTGCGACGCACCTCGCGGAACCGGCGGGCCTCCTCCTGGACCTTGAGCTTGTACTCGGAGTTCACGGCCTCGCGCTCGCGCTGCACGTACTCGGGATCGAGCACGGGGGAGGTGAAGAACTGGGCGAACCGGTCCAGCGCCTCTTCGAGGTGGGCGTGCTCGATCTGGAAGTGGTAGCGGGTGTGCTCGGTGCTGGTGCCGGCGTTGCTCCGCCCGCCGTGGGACTGCACGAAGTCGCGATAGCCGTCCACGTCGGGGTACTTGTCGGTCCCCATGAACAGCATGTGCTCCAGGAAGTGGGCGAGCCCCTCGCGATCGGGTGGATCGGAGAACTGGCCCACGTGCACGTCCATGGCGGCAGCGGCCATGTCGGTGTCGGCGTCGGAGATCACCAGGGCGTCGAGCCCGTTGTCTAGGGCGACGTAGCGATACGCTCGGTCGTCGAGGGGGGGCTTGTGCAGGGGCTCCTCCGCCGCGATGGGTTCGGTCGGGGCGGTCTTGGGACAACCCACGAGCATCGAGGGCACGAGGAGGCTCGACAAGGCCGCCAGCCAGCTCTTGGATCGTAGCATCGTGCGGCGCGACCGCACCCACGTGGACTCGGCGTGCATCTGTCCTCCGGCAGCGGCTCCACCATAGACGTTCTGCTGCGCCTAGTGTGCGGGGACGGACGGGTCGGTGGAGTGCACGATCCGGAATCCCGCGTGGTCCAGCATGGAGGCCGGAGCAACGACGGGCTCGGACAGATCCAGCGAGGCGCGAGTGCGCGTTCGGACCAGCTGCTGTACGGCGTCGCTCGTCAGGTCGAAGGAGCCCAGGGGAACCAGGTCTCCGACGGGTCGTCCGATGGCGGCATAGGCCTTGTAGACGAGCTCCGAGCAGTAGATCCGTGCGTCGTCCCAGCGAAACAGCAAGTCGTAGTCTCGGCCGAGATGACCCTCGGCACTGCGCCGCAGAGTGGCGACGTCGTGCTCGGTGAGTGGCTCCTCCGCGCGGACCACCACCACGTGGGCGCTGTGTCCGCGGGCCACCCAGTCCGCCAGCGGCGTCCACCGCACGGGCTGCACGGCCTCGAGGATCTGGACGGTGCCGTCGCGGGTGAAGGCGAGGCCCACGTGGGTGTAGGGGCTGCCCGTGGCGGCCCGCAGGGCCGTGCTCTGCGCCGAGCGGGACTTGTGCAGCACGATGTCGCCGTCCTGCAGGGGCAGCTCGGTGGGCTCGGCGTGAGCGCGCCCCAGCAAGGCGAGCAGGGTGAGCACTCCGATCACGAGGTGCCCGTCGCTGAAGGCTGAGCGCGAACCCGGAGGTCCGCCAGGCCCGACGACAGCTCGGCGCGCTCGAGCCCCCCGGCCACCAGTGCGTCGTCGGACAGGGTCTGCCAGGCCGCGTAGAGCTGGTGGCCCAGATCCCAGGCAGCCCCGGCGTCGGCCCACACCAGCTCGAACAGGTGGTCCTCGGCGCGTGCGAGGTGGCCGAGCCGATCGAGCACGCGGATCAGGCTGCTCCGCACCTCTGCCGGCAGGGGCAGCGCGTCGATGGCCTCTGCGCTGAGGGTGGCGGAGCCCCGGTGGGAGGCGAGGTGTGTGCGGTCTTCGGTGCTTCCGAGATCGTAGAGCACCACCGCTCGCTGGTGCAGCGCCTCGCCTACGGCTGCGTCGTCCAGCTGCTCCTCGGCGATCTCCGTCAGCGTGGCTGCGGCGTTCAGGACCGCATGGTCCGACACCGTGCCCACCGCCAGCAGGCCCAGGATCATGGTCACGCTCATCAGGGCCAGCACCTTGGGGGTGACGGAGCGGAGCTTTCCGTCGGTGACGGCCACCTCGGACAGCTGGTCGTGTTGCTCGGGCCGGCCGCCCAGCGTGGCCATCCAGTAGGCCAGGCCCGCGAGGCCCCGGATCAGATCCATCAAGTAGTCTCCTTGCACATCCACCTCCGCGGGCCAATCTGATCACGGACGGAGGGGGAGCAACACGAGATGGCCAACGAGTCCCTGCGGGAGGCCGTCAAGCACCTGCCGCGCCTGGCGGTCTTCGTGGAGCTGGCGCGGCTCGGCTCCTTTCGGGGAGCGGCGGAGGCGCTGGGGCTGTCGCCGAGCACCGTCAGTCACCACATCCGGGCGCTGGAGGAGGCGCTGCACGTGAGGCTCGTGCAGCGTACGTCGCGAGCGATTGCGCTCACTGCGGCGGGGGAGGGGCTGCTGGTGGAGGCCAAGGAGATCCTGGCCAGCTGGGATCGAGGCAGTCGCCGGGCGAGGAGCTTTGCCGAGTCGCCGGGGGGGACCCTGGTGGTCACCGCGCCCGATGTCATCGCCGATGGGATCGTGGCGCCCGCCATGCAGATCATGCTGGAGCGGCACCCCGCTGTCCGTGTGGACTGCCGGGTGGACGCACGCAACCTGGACCTGCTCGACGAAGGGATCGACGTGGCGATCCGTCGGGGCCCGCTGGCGGACTCCTCCTTCGGTGCGCGGCTGCTCCACGACGGGACGTACGGGATCTTCGCGGCACCGGCGGTGGTGCAGCGGTGGCCCGTCGTCCATCCGGTCGACCTCGAGCACGTGCCCTGGGTGCAGTTCACGCAGCGGGGCCGCTCCCTCGAGCTGGTCCACGCGTCCTCGCCGGCGACCGTCGTGGCGGCCTCGGAGGTGCGGGCCAGCGTGTCCACCGGTGCGACCTTCATCCGCTTCGTGGCGGCCGGGATCGGCTTCGGCGTGGTGCCCCGCGAGCTGGTTCGATCGCAAGTGGACGCGGGCGAGCTCGTGGACGTGCTGCCGGAGTGGTCCGCCGGCAGGGTTGCCTTCTACGCGGTGACGCCGTCTCCGAAGATGTTCGACGCGAAGGTCACGCTGTTCGTGGAGCTACTGCTGGAGGCGTTTCGCGGCGACGGGCCGGACGCGCCTTAGGCGGCCACGTCGTCGGTGATGCGCACGGCTGCGATGCGGTCCCCTCGCACCTCCATGATGCAGACGCCTCCCACCATCTCGGCATCACCGTAGGCGAAGGCGTACTCGACCGCGATGCGTCCCCCCTCCACCGTGCTGGTGGACAGGTCGAAGCGGGCGCGAGGCGCATCGATCAGGTGCCCGTAGAACGCTGCGCGTCCGTCGGGTCCGGCGTGGCGCCAGCGATTGCCGCTGGGCTCGCGCACGTAGCCGTCCTCGGTGAAGTTCTGCAGCACCCAGTCGATGTCGGCCACGCTGATGCGAGCGATGTACTCGGAGAAGATGTCCGGGACGCTCTCCGTGGGACGGCCCGCCAGCGGCGGTGGCCGGAACACGTGCTGGCCTGTGTAGGGCCACGTCGAGTGGTACGTCCGCAGCTCGGTGAAGCCGCTCGGTCCGCGGTCTGCGACGATCACGTAGGGCAGGTCGACGACCTCGCCGTCGACCGTCAGGTCCAGGGACAGCTCGAGCACCAGCCGGTCGTCGGATGCGGTGTGGGACAGCTCGGTGGCCTCGGCCGCCAGCCCCTCGAGCCAGAC
The DNA here is from genome assembly GCA_019634415.1 of Myxococcales bacterium. Classification (GTDB taxonomy): domain Bacteria; phylum Myxococcota_A; class UBA796; order UBA796; genus DRPG01. Next base: position 5,963 of record JAHQVJ010000254.1, on the reverse strand, counting down.
GGCCGAGTCCGTGGCCCAGCGGCGCACGCCTTGCGCTCCGTCGAGCACGCCGAGTCGCTGATCACGGACCACGGAGGTGGGGCCCATGGCGCGGACGACGGTGTCGGCGTCGCCGCGACGAGCGGCTGCCATGACGGCACGTAGGTCGGTCATCTCACTCCCCTGGGACTGACACGGCCACCGTCGCATGGGAGCGCCGGAAGAGCCGTACAGATCCGCCGCACGCAGCGTTCGATGTCATCGAACGAGCGAGATCATCTAGAGACAAACGAGATCTTGCGCCATCGGCTGTGCGAGGCCCGCCCGCGGTCGTGGCTGCCTGAACCCTTCGAGTAACGGCTGCGGCGTCGGCCTCGAACCAGGCGTATCGGGTTTCGCCACGGAGGGTGGCGTCGAAGCCGGACGGGGAAGGACCGACGGGGGAGCGAGCCGTGATCGCCGCGCTGGCAAGTGCGTGACCAGGGGCTCTGCGCCCTTCGTCGTGGTCGTCGGTGAGCCCGCACCCCCCGAGGCGCTCGATGAACGCAACCCTGAAGGCCCTAGGCATTCCGCTCGGTGATCACCTCACGGAGTGGTCGAGGCGCTGGCGACGCCACCGCGTGCTGAGTGCGCAGCGGATGCTCGGCCACGGGCCCGACGACGGCACGCCGGTGCTCTCGCTGCGGCAGCTGGCCGACGTGCTGCCGAGCACCGACGATCCTGCGATCTCTGATCCCGTGTCGACGCGGCGGCCGACCACGTTTCGCGAGCTGCGCGCCTTCGTCTGTGAGGCGTCGCCTTTGGTGGCGGCGGGGATCCGGCCAGGGGTGCGGTGTGGGATCGCGCTGCCGAACGGGCCCGATCTCGCGGTGTGCTTGGTGGCCACCATCGCGGTGGGGGTGGCGGTCCCGGTGAACCCGGAGCGGCCCGAGGACGCTCTGGCGGCGGATCTGGAGGCGGCAGGTGTGGAGGTGCTGATCCTGCCGCGGGGGTCGCAGCAGACCCCGCTCGGCGCGGTGGCGAGGCGGCTGGGGGTGCCGGTGCTGGAGCTCCATCCGCGCGAGGAGGCGGGTCTGTTCGATCTCGTGCCTTGGGTGAGCGCGCGGTTCGAGGGCCGAGCCGGCGGGCCAGTCGCGAACGCAGCGACGGACGTGGTGCTGCTCCTGACCACGTCGGGGACGTCGGGGACGAAGAAGGTGGTCCCGATCGTGCTGCAGGATCTGTGCGTGGGCGCCTGCTGTATCGCTGCATCGCTTCAGCTCGGGCCCCTGGACTGCGGCCTCAACATGATGCCGCTGTTCCACTCGGGCGGCATCTACCGCAACGTGTTCGCGCCCCTGCTCGCGGGCAGCCCCATGGTGCACGCGCCGGGGTTCGATCCCGATCTGTTCTGGAGGGCGGTCCAGTCCAGCCCGGTGACCTGGTACTACGCCGCGCCGACCATGCATCGCATGATCCTCGACGAGGGGGCGCACCACACCGACGCGTCGGTACGGCTGCGCTTCATCGCCAACGCTGCGGGGGCCTTGCTTCCGGAGACGCAGCAGGAGCTGCAGTCGCGCTTCGGAGCCAGGGTGCTCCCCAGCTACGGGATGACGGAGTGCATGCCCATCTCCTGCCCGCCGCTGCAGGGAGCGTTCCCGGCGCGGTCGAGTGGACGTGTGCTGGGGGCCGAGGTGAGCATCCGCACGGCGGAGGGGTGTCCGCTGCCGCGGGGCACGGCGGGGCGCGTGATGCTGCGCGGTGCGCCGGTGATGCGGGGCTACGAGGGCCCCGATGCACCGCCTGTGCGCGCGGACGGCTGGTTCGACACCGGCGACCTCGGCGTCCTCGACGACGACGACTTCCTCACCATCACGGGTCGGAGCAAGGAGGTGATCAACCGGGGTGGCGAGATCATCTCGCCCTTCGAGGTGGAGTCGGCCCTGCTCGCGCACCCCGACGTCTCGGCGGCGCTGGCCTTCGTGGTCCGCCACGACGTGCTGGACGAGGTGGTCGGAGCGGTGATCGTGGCGGAGCGCCGCCCGGATCTGCGCTCGCTGCACGCCTTCCTGCGGGGGCGTCTGCACCTGTCGAAGTGGCCCGTCGTGTTGGTGTTCATGGAGGCGCTGCCGCGCAGTCACGCCAACAAGACGATGCGCATCGGCTTGGCCCGACGGCTCGGCCTCGGGGCGGTGGACGAGCGCTCGCCGCAGCTCGAGCGGCTGTTCGAGGCGGACTGCCCCGCGCCGGGCACGGATCGGCGCGAGCCCATCGTGGTGCGGCGTGTGTCGCTCGATCTGTCGGAGGTCCGCGCTGTGGTGGCCCGGCTGCATCCCGCGGGGGAGTCGCACGTGTGGGCCACCGACGACGGTGTGTGCCTCGCCGTGAGTGCTGTGCCCCCGTGCCCCGAGGCGCTGCGCGAGCAGCTCCGGGGGGAGCTCCACGACGTGCTGGTGCCGTACCGGCTGGTGGGGGTGGAGGCGCTGCCTCGCCGGGCGGACGGGACCGTCGACGAGGAGGCGCTCGCCTGTCTGGAAGCACAGGACGACGCGCCTGTGGACGAGCTCGAGCGGATCCTCCACGGGCAGTGGGCGGAGCTGCTGCAGGCCGAGTCCTTCGGCCGACGGGACGACTTCTTCGAGCTGGGCGGCGGCTCGCTGATCGCCGTGCAGCTCGCGGGTCGGCTACGGCGCCAGCTGGCGGTACCCCTCGAGAGCATGGTGGTGTTCCAGCACCGCACCATCGCAGCCCTCGCACAGCACATCCGGTCCTTGGAGCCACAGGAGGCGCCGGAGGTTCGCGAGGTGCCCGTCGAGGTGGGCGTGGCTCCCTCTTCGACCGCGCTGCTCCCTCGCCTCGTGCAGGCGTTGCCCATCCTCACGTTCTTCCCGGCGCGACGCGTGGCCGGGTGGCTGCTCTTCATCGTCTTCTGGGTGAACGCGCATCACCTGTGGGGCGCGAGCCGGTCGGGGTCGCTGATCGCGGCGCTGCTGGCCACCGCTGGGGCGACGGGTGTGGGCTTCCCGCTGCTCGGCATCGCGGCGAAGTGGATCCTGATCGGCCGCTACCGAGCCGGCAGCCGCGCGCTGTGGGGTGGGGCCTACCTGCGCTGGTGGTGGGTGAACCAGTGGCTGTCGTTCACGGGCTTGGGCTTGTTCGGGGCCTCCTATGGGCTGACGGCGACGTACTGGCGACTGCTGGGCGCGTCGGTGGGGCGTCGCACGCGGATCCTGGCCGACGTTCACCTCGGCGAGGCCGATCTGGTGACGCTGGGCGACGACGTCTGCGTGGACTCGGGGGCCGTGCTGCGGCCGTTCTCCATGGAGGCGGGACGGATGACGCTCGCGCCGATCACCATCGGAGCTGGCGCCACCATCGGCGTGCGCGCCCTCGTGGAGCCGGGCACCGAGTGGCCAGCGGGTCGGCACCTCCCTCCCGGCGCGTCGGCTCGTTGCCATCCTCGGGACGCCGACGAGCCTCGGCCGGGGCTGTGTCGCCCCCACGCCATCCATCCGCCGCTGCGGCTTCGAGCGCTGGCGCATGCGCTGGTGGCAGCGAACCGGGTGGCGTCCTGGCTGCCGCTGTACGTGTTCCTCCTGCTGATCCCGCCGCTGCCGTCGCTCGTGAGCTGGCACGCCGTGGCGAGCTGGTTCCTGCTGCCGGAGAAGATGGCGGCCTACCTGTCGATGCGCGTGAGCTTGGCGCTCGTCAGCCCGTTCCTGTACTTCGGCGGGGTGGTGCTGCTGAAGCGATGGGTGATCGGGCGCTTCCGGGCGGGGGCGGGGCAGGATCGACCGCTCGCGCAGTTCCGTCGGTACCTCATGTGGCGGCTGCTCCCCGATGGCACCTTCGGGGGGCTGGGCACGTTGCTCGGGAGCAACTTCGGCGCCATCAGCACGCTGTATCGGTCGCTGGGTGCTCGGGTGGGTCAGCGCATCTACTGGCCGGGCACGGGGCATCAGCTGATCGAGTACGACCTGTTCACCTGCGGCGACGACGTGACCTTCGGGTCGCGCACCACGCTGCTCGCGTCCGATGGAGAGGTGGCCCAGCCCATCGTGATCGAGGACGGTGCAACGGTGGCGGATCGCTGCTCGTTGGCGCCGGGCACGCACGTGCAGCGCAACGCGGTGCTCGGCACGGGCACGACCACGCCTCCGGGCTTCGTGGCTCCGCCGGGATCGACCTGGCTGGGGTTCGACGGGCGGCGCCCGATCGAGGTGGAGTCGGGGCAGGTTCGGCCGCAGGAGGCAGCCACGATGCGTCCGTTCGGGCGTGCGCTGTTCTTGGGGCAGGCGAGCTACCGCGTGCTTCCGGCCTGGGTCCACGCCGTGCTCAACCTGGTGCTGACGGCCTTCGGGGCCTCCGTCAAGGCCGGGGCCTTCCTGGTGGCCTTGGCGCTGGCGTTGCCCGTGGCGACGGCTGCACAGGTCGGGGTGGTGGGCTTCGGGGGGCTGCTGCTCGCCAGCTTCGTGGTCGTGCATGCGGGGTTGGCTTCCGCCATGCTGGCGGCCTCGGTGGCGTCGAAGTGGTGGCTCCTGGGGCGTCGTGTGCCGGGGGCGCACCCGTGGGATGCGTCGCCCTACTGCCAGCGCTGGAAGGTGCACCAGGCGATCCAGCGGCTGCACCAGTCCTGGCTGTCGGGGCGCTCGCTGCTGGACCTGCTGGGTGGCTCTGCCTACCTGGTGGACTACCTGCGCGCGCTCGGGGCCACGGTGGGCCGGGACGTGTGCCTGTACCCGAACGGCTCCGATCCGATGGCGACGGAGCCCGACCTGCTCACCATCGGGGATGGCGCCACGATCGACCGCGCGATCCTGGTGGCGCACCTGAACACCCGCGGGCAGTGGGAGCTGGGGCCGATCACCATCGGCCGAGGCGTGAGCTTGAAGAGCGACGCGCGGGTGCTGCTGTGGGGAGCGGTGGAGGACGGGGCACGGCTGGCGGAGCACACGCTGGTGCTGGGGGGCGACGTGGTTCAGCGCGGCGAGGTCTGGGAAGGGTGGCCTGGCCGAGCTAGTTGGGGCGCTGTGTCCGGGGTTTGAAGCGATGCCCATCCGACAGCGTGTGATCCACTCCTGCCGGGCGTGTCCGATCGCGCAGGTAGCTGCTCGGCTTCGACTTCTAGGCTTCGTCCACGAAGCGATCCATCCTGTGTAGATACAGCTCGACCATCCCAGTGTTCGTCGGCCGTACGAGGTCCGTCCTGATCCCATGGTCTCGGAGTTTGATGCGGAGCCTCCGTGTCAGCTGATCGTACTTGTCGCGGTCTGGCTCGAGGTCCGTCGGCCACAGCCCCTGCGCCAGCACCCTCCAGTCCACGGATGTGCCTATCAGGCCCAGCTCCGTGATCATGCGCGCCTGTAGCCCTGTCAGGACGAGTGGAGATCTGCCTTGTCGATGTAGGTGGGCAGTGTCGGTGCGCCCGAGGACGGTCAACTGCTCCACCGCGGACTGAGTGATCTGCAGGTGTGCATCCTGGGTCGGCACGGCAACGGCCTCCAGCGAGTGCCCCTCACCGAGCTCCCAGACGTCGCCGGGTCGAAACGGAGCTGGAGCACGCCCGGCTGGCTGAAACTGCCACTGCCCTGCCGAAGGAGACAGCCAGCCGGCTGCGTGGGCTTGGTAGCCAGGAACCAACTCTGCGCGTCGGTTCGGCATCACGCTGTACACATCTGCCCACAGGAACTGGCTCGAGCCCCCATCGATCCGAGCCGCCACCACCACGTCGGGCAGCGTCCGCTCCACCACCTCCACGGCGAGGCCTGGGGCGAGGTGCACAGTGACTCCCTCGTCGAGGTCCACCGTGTGCTCCTCTGCGGTCCCCAGCCACAGGGAGCCGCGAAGCGCGAGCAGCTGGAACCCCACCGCCCAGGTATCGCGCTCGACTGAGTTGGGGGCAGATTGACCGAAGAAGTCGGACCTCAACATATCCGCGATCTTGCCGCTGCCGGCATAGACGCGCACGATGAGCGAGTTCTGATCTGGATCGCGCCCCAATG
>JAHQVJ010000253.1 GCA_019634415.1 Myxococcales bacterium | reverse complement strand
GGCGGGATTCCTGGCAGCGATGCGCGACGGCGCTGGCGGCGACTGGCCGCTCATCGGCGTGGCGGTGGTGGTCACGGATGGAAAGACCCATCCCAACGACTCCAGCGACGACGCCTTCCGCATGGCGGCCAGTCGGGCCCTCAAGCAGGCGGCGGAGCGCGCGACAACCGTGGTCCTCGAGCCCATCATGCGCGTGGTGGCGGAGGCCCCGGAGGTGCGCCCCGGCGTGCTGGCGTCCACCCTGCTGGCGCGGGGCGGCGTGCTCCTGGACGCATCGGAGGCAGGCGGCCTGTCCCGCGCGGAAGCGGACGTGCCGCTGGCTCGGATGCTGGGCTTCGCAGCCACGCTTCGGAGCGCCACGGCGGGGGGCGGGACCTTCGCCATGGAGCCACGAGGTTACGCCGCAGCTCCCTGACCGGAGACCGGATGTGATGGCCCCAGATCCAAAGACCGCTGGAGTGCTCCTCGCTGTGGGTCTGGTGGCCGGCGTCGTGAACACGCTCGCCGGTGGCGGCTCGTTCCTCACGCTGTCCGCCATGATCTGGCTCGGCCTGCCACCGCAGGTCGCCAACGCCACCAACCGCGTCGGCGTGATGGCGCAGTCGCTGACCGCCGTCGCGGCCTTCCGCCGCGCGGGGGTCCAGTCCGACGCGCCGCTGCTCCCGCAGGCGCTGGCGGTGGTGGGCGGGGGCATCGTCGGCGCCACCCTGTCGGCCGTGCTCGATCCCGCCGTGTTCGAGCGGGTGCTGGCGCTCACCATGCTCGCCATGATCGGGCTGTCGCTGCTGCGACCCCGCGCCTGGAGCGAGGTCGGGCCGCCGAGCCCGTGGCGGTGGCCGGCCCTCGTCTTCGCGGGAGCCTACGGCGGCTTCCTGCAGGCCGGCGTGGGCGTGCTGCTGCTGCCCGCGCTGGTGGTGCTCGGTGGCTCGGATCCGGTTCGCGCCAACGCGCGCAAGGTGTGGCTCGTGGCGGCCCTCACCGTGCCGGCCCTGGCCATCTTCGTGGCCATGGGCTTCGTGGACTGGCTCGCCGGGGCGGCGCTGGCGGTGGGCTCCGCCGGAGGCGGCTACCTCGGCACGCAGCTCACGGTGGGAGCTGGGGCGCCGCTGATCCGCATCACCCTGGCGCTGGTGGTGGTGGCCACCGCCGCCCGCCTGCTCCTCGCGTAGCTACGGCGCGGAAGGACGCAGGATCAGATGCTTCGCCGTGATGTCCTCGGGAGCCTCCTCCATCGGAAGCGGCCCCGGATCGGCATCCGTGGGACCCCGCAGATCCACCCGGCGGGACCGGCACTCGTCGTCGTCCTGGGCGTAGGTTCCCCGCCCGTCGACGCGCAGCCCGTCCCAGTCCATGAACAGCTCCAGCTCCGGCTCGAGATCCTCGCCGTCGTCCGGCCCAGCCACGAAGCGTGGCTCCAGCTGCCCACCGTCGGCCCGCATCACGCAGGCGACTTGCAGCATGACCTCTGCGGCAATGTGATCCTTCAACCGAACGGTTGTGATCTTTGGCATGCCCACCTCATCCGCGTCTCAGCCTACTGGCAGGAGAGGTGGACCGTCCAGTCGCCTGCGTTGAAGGCACGCACGGCTACGAACAAGGGCAGGTGGTCGTAGTCGTCGAGATCCGGCCACGACCATGGATTCAGCGCAATCCCCTCCGACGAGTCCCGCTCCACCAGGGCCACGAAGGTGGAGCGCGCGCCATCGAAGGCATCCAGGCGCACGCCACCCGGATCGGCCACGTCCACGCGGATCTCGCCATCGGTGGACGACACGTCGAACCCCAAGGACTGGCCGGGCTCGGGAATCAAGCAGAACACCCGGGTGGATCCGGATCCGTTGTCGTCGGAGAAGTAGGTGGTGGTGAAGGTCCCCGACTTCACGTCGTCGCAGGCGATGGCCTCTGCCCCCGCACAAGCGGCCTCGGTGCCCACGTACAGGGTGTACAGGGCGTCGGTGGAGGCACCCACCGAGTCCTCCACCGTCAGCTGCAGCGGGTGAGCGCCCTGTTCGCTCGTCACGCCGATGAGGCGGTCTTCCCGAATGGACAGCCCATCGGGGAGCCCCGTGGCCGTGAACAGGTAGGGAGGCACACCGCCCGTGGCGGGCAGCCCGAAGTCCGCCGTCACCAGCGGCTGCACCACGGGCAGGCCGGCCATGTCGGGACGGGGCGCGTCGTCGCACTCCACCTCGAGCGCCAGGCTCCCCGGCCCCGCGCCCGTGTGGGCCGAGATCACGTAGATCTGCTCGTCGTCGAGGTAGTGGTGCACGGCGGGGTAGGTGCGGGCGGTGACGTCGATCTGCGCAGGCGCCCCCGAGCCCAGCTCGCCGTCGGCACCCGCATAGAACTTCAGCCAGCCAGGCGCCGGGTCGGCGATCCCCACGTAGTTGGCGTTGGTGCCCGAGAGCCGAAAGGTGAGCTGCGACGGAGACAGTCCCGCCAGGGGCACGCGGGCCACCGAGTAGCCCCTCGGATCCCAGTAGGTGGTGAACTCACCGTCGAAGTAGCCCTCCGTGGTCGGCACCGGCGTGGTGGTGTCGCAGGCCGTCTCGATCACGTCGTACACACCGATGATCGAGCGCTCCTGGCGCATCCGGCCGTCCTCGGTCTCGGCGATCACGTCGAACTCCCAGGCGCCCGCCTCGACGGCGATCCCCGTGACCTCACCCGTCTCCTCGTTCCACACCATCCACTCGGGAAGCGGATCGGGGGTGTAGATCCGTACGCCAGCGTCGGGGCCCCACACGTCGTAGTCGATGGACAGCTCGGTGCCGATCTCCACGGGCCACTGCGCCACGCGCTCGAACACCGGGCCGTCGGTGCACACCACCGTCATCTCCCACGGTCCGCCGGACTGAGCCACCAGCAGCACCGGGATCCGTCCCGCGCTGGCGAACCCGGTCAGGCTGGGGTTGGTGCCCGGGTCCACCGTGACCGTGCTCTCGCCCAGCGTGGGGCTGACGAACGTGGGCACGTAGTGGTCTTCGATGTTCCAGGAGCCCAGCTGCTCGAAGGGGCGCTGCACGTAGCTCACCAAGCTGCCCGGCATGTCGAACACCAGCTCGATGCGCTGGGTCAGGTCGTCGGGAAGGGTGACCGTGAGCCACTCCAGGTTGCGCAGGTCGTCGAGATCGGGCCCCCCGAAGGTGAAGCCGTTGCCGTCGAAGGTTCCACCGATGGTCTCTCCGCAAGCCACCGGGCGCGGCTCGAGCACGATGGGGATCGTCAAGCGCACGCGCTTGTCGCGACCCGCACTGTCGGCCACCACCACGGGCACCTCGTGCTGCCCTGCCTCGGTGGGGATCCCCGCGAGCTCCCCGTCGGGTCCGAACGACAAGCCGCCCGGCAGCCGGAAGCCGTCCACCACCGTCCACTCGTAGGGGGGCGTGCCGCCGCCCACCTTCAGCGACGTGTCGTAGCGCTCGCCCACGAAGCCCACGGGCAGGCTCTGGTCGATGGCGTCGAGGGAGACGTGCGGTTGCGCCACCTCGCTCCCTTCGCCCTCGGGATCGTTGCCGGAGCAGGCGAGCAGGAGAGGCGTCATCCAGAGGATCATCGGGCGGACTCCTGCAGTGGGGGCGGGCGTTCGCGGTAGAACAGCGCAATGCTGACCCTAACACTTGCCCTCGGCTGCTCGGGGCCGCTCCCGCTGACCACCGAGACACCCGAGGTGACGTACCACCGGCACGTTCGTCCCCTCGTCCAGCGAGACTGCGTGTCGTGTCACACCGAGGGGGCCATCGCGCCCTTCGTCCTCGACGACGTCGATGCCATCGAGGCGCTCGGGCCTCAGATCGTGGACTCCGTGGTGGATCGCCGCATGCCACCCTGGGGCATGGATCCGAGCTGCCGCGAGACCATCGGGTCGCTGTGGCTCGACGACGCCGAGCTCGACATCTACCTGGCGTGGGCCGACGGGGGCTACGTCATGGGCGACGCGGCCGAGTACGTGCCGCCCGAGACTCCGGCCGCCTCCTCCACCGAGCGGCCGCCCGATCTGGTGCTGCAGCCCGAGCAGGCCTACACCCCAGTGGGCGGCGGCGAAGACGACTACCGCTGCTTCGCCGTGTCCGACCCGCTGCCCCAGCAGGTGTTCGTGGAGGGGATCCGCGTCACGCCCGGGATCACCGAGCTGGTGCACCACGTGATCGTCTACGCCGTGCCCCCAGCCGGGCTGGACGCGCTGACCGCCATCGAGGCGCAGGACCCCGAGCCCGGCTACCGCTGCTTCGGCGACGCGGGCCTCGCCGACGCCACCACCCTCGGCGGCTGGGTGCCCGGTCAGGTGGACGGGCTGTACCCCGCAGGGCTGGCAGGCCGCATCCCCGCCGGGTCCCGCCTGGTGATGCAGATGCACTACAACAGCGCCGCATCGCCCGACGCCCCGCAGGCGGATCGGTCGGCCGTGGAGCTGTGGACGCTGCCCGCTGGCCAGGAGCCCGACGAGCTGCTCGTGGTGTACCCCCTGATCAAGCTCGGCATCGACGTACCCGCCGGAGAGGGCGCCTCGGAGCAGACCGCCGTGCAGCGCATTCCCGTGCGAGACGCCCGCATCATGGCGACCCACCCGCACATGCACCTGCTCGGCCGCTCCTTGACCACCACCCTCGTCCGCCCCGACGGCCAGCGCGTGTGCCTGTCGCAGGTGGATCAGTGGGACTTCGACTGGCAGCGCACCTACGCCTCGGAGCAAGGGGACTGGGTGGACGTGTCGGTGCACGACGAGCTCGAGATCAGCTGCACCTACGACGCATCGGAGCGCACCGAGCCGGTGCGGTGGGGCAGCGGCACCGACGACGAGATGTGCCTCGACTACGTGGGCCTCGTCGTGCCCTGGGAGGGGGGCGTGGGCGAGGGCGTGTGCGCCGCCTATCCGGTGTGCAGCGAAGGCTGTGCCGACGACGACGAGATGTGCCACATCTCCTGCCTGACCGCCTCGGGCGACAGCTGCATGTTCTGTGGCCTGGGGGGCGTGGTGAGCCAGTGCGTGGGCCTGCAGTGCCCCGTTCAGGGCTTCGCCCTGCAGACCTGCATGTCACAGTGCAGTCCAGAAGGGCACTTCGAGGACGTGGTGCACTGTCTGTATGGCGCGTGTGGGGAGGCGTTCGATAGCTACTGGAGCTGTGTGGGACCGGCGCTGTCCGAGGGCGCTTGCCCCGACGAGTTCGCGGCGTGCCCAGAGCTAATCGGGGGATCGACGGATGGCTGACACGACACTGTCGCGAGACGTGGTGGGACTGCTCACGTTCGCGCTGCACGACGAAGACGGCACCTGGCTGGAGGGCACCGAGGGCAGTCGCCTGTTCGCCTACCTCCACGGCCACGAGAACCTGCCCGCGGCGCTGGAGGCCGTGCTGGAGGGACTCGGCGCCAACGACACCTTCGATCAGGTGGTGGAGAACGCCTTCGGCGAGGCCACGGGTCGCGAGCCCCAGCGGATCCGCAAGAAGGACCTGCCGAAGAACGCTCGAGAGCAGGCCGCGCCGGGGCTGAACTTCGTGGCCGCCGACAGCGAGGGCAAGGGCCACCGCCTCTGGATCACGCAGGTGAAGGGCTCGCAGGTGTGGGTCACCACCGAGCACCCGCTCGCGGGCAAGAACCTACGCTTCTCGGGCGTCGTGGCCCGGATCCGCCAGGCGACGGCCGCCGAGCTCGAGCACGGCCACGCCCACGGACCCGGTGGCCACAACCACTGATGGTCAGGAGTCGGTGAAGCCCGCGGCCTTGTGGGCGCCGTCGCAGAAGGGCTTGTTCTTCGACGCGCCGCAGCGGCACAGCGCACACTTGGTGCCTTGCCAGGCCACGCGGCCGCTGGCGGCCACGATCTTGAGGTTCCCCGACAGCAGCAGGGGTCCGTTGGGAGCCCGCTGGACCGTCAGAGGCCCTCCGCGCGCCTGACGACCCGGGCCAGCCTCGCCCACCGCCCCGCGGTCCACGAACGCGGCCGCCTCGTGGCTGTTGTCGCAGAAGGGCTTGTTGCTCGACTGGCCACAGCGGCACAGGGCGGCGCGGAACTTCACGCCGTCCATGTCGGCCTCGGCGCCGTCGATCTGCAGCTCGCCCCGCAGGTACAGCGGCCCGTTGTTGGCCACCACCACGGTGTTGTCGGTGTCCGCCACCTCCCCGGCTCCTCCGTCCTTGCGGGTGTAGGTCAGGGCTCCCGCCGGGCAGCGATCCACCACGTCGATGGCGTCTGCTGCGGCCACGGTGTCGGGCTCGCACCAGGGATCGCGCCCCGACACGAACAGGTCGTTGCTGGCTCGGCCGCACTCCCCCACGTGGATGCACAGCCTGCCGTCCCAGGTCACCTCCACATCGTTGCCCTGGAACGTCTTCACCTTGTTCGACATGAGAACCCCCGGTCGGTGGAAGGTGCATACCGTTCCCGAGCGGGGATTCAACCAACGACGAAGGTGACCGCCAGCAGCTCCCCCATCGCCACGCGTCGTCGTACGTCGGCCCAAGGATCCGGCGCCGTCAGATCGGGCGCGTGCTCCACCAAGGCGACGGCCACGCGTGTGGCGTCGGGCGCCGGGGTCACGTCGATGCGGCGATGCCCCGCCTCGCGGGGGTGGGATGGCAGCGCCCCGGCCGTCACGATCTCCTCGACGCGCACCGGCGCCAGCACCCGCCACTCGTCCACGAGCTCCAGCACCACCACGACGTGGTCCAGCTGATCGTCGGGGACCTGGAGCGCGAGCTCCATCCAGTCCGCCTCGTCACCATCCATCACGGCACCGCGCATGGCCGCTCCGCCGAGCACCGCTGGGGCGCGAACGCCGGGGGGCGGCAGCAACCAGCGGTGGGGAGAGGACTGCACGGTGGTGGCCAACAGGAGCGCCAGCCGCTCGCGCAAGGCCGGGGACGCAGCCAGCGCCTCGGACACCTCCTCGAAGCGAGGTGGATCCAGGGCCTCCGCGATGTACTGCCGCAAGACACGATCGGAAGGATTCATGAGGGCGACTCCGGACGCCCAGGAGGGACTGCACCGTCGGACTCCGATGCCTGCAACCACTCGATCGCGTTGCGCCGCATGGTGGGGTACCCCGACTCGGGGCGCCTCACGGCATCGTGCCACACGGGGTTCAGCACGTCCCAGAAGGCAGCCTTGAGCTTCCGCCCCTCGGCCAGACCACCGAGCTCCTCGGCCACCGGTCGCAGCCACTCGTCCACACGCTGGGCGTCGCGCGCCAGGGCAGCCCGCACACGCGACAGCCCCCCTCCGGGATCGCGCAGATCGAGGGGGAGCTCTCCCAGCAGCCTGCCCCACGTGCCGTCGGAGTCTCCCGTGCCGGTCTGGCTCCAGTGGATCAGCGTGGCCCATCGACCTCGGAGCATCACCAGCATCGCCCAGACCTGCAGCACCTCCAGGTCCTCGGCCTCCAGCGGCTCCAGCCCCTCGTCCGCCACACACGGTCGCAACACGGGCTGCCCCACGTCGAAGGCGAAGCCGGTGCTCAAGGCCTCCCAGGCCCACGACCAGGCCCACCGTGCCGCAGCCGCACGGGTGCGGTCCGCCAGCGCATCCAGCGACAGCAGGTGCGGCAGCAGCTCCGCTGGGGCGCGCCGCACCGCCACGGCCCGCAGGCGTCCTCGCGCCCGCCCTCGGTTCTGCACCACGATCCCCCGATCCCTGCGCTCCTCGGGATCCGACTCCTCCCAGGAGCACAGCAGACGCAGCACCACGTGCAGATCCAGCCAGGCACTGGCTCGCTCGGTGTGCTCCGGCTGTCGCAGGTGGAGCGCTCGCTCCCCTGGCCCCGGCAGATCCGACAGCACGCGCGCCACGGTGTCGGGCCAGTGGCCACGCCGGCAGACACACGCCGCCACCACGGCCCGCCGACGCTCGTCGAGCACCGACATCAGCGCTGGAATCGGCCCCCCCGGAGCGCCCTCGATCACGCCCACGGCGATCTCCGACAAGCCGCCGGGCTGATCACGCCCATCCAGGAGCTGGTAGAACAGGGCCTCCTCCAGGTCCCGCAGCGCTCGCCGGACCACGTCGGAGGGCAGCGGTCGCCCCGACAGCGCCTGGCGAAAGCTGCGCTGCACGGGCCGCGACAACAGCTCGAGCCACGCGGCCTGATCCGCGAAGGGGGCCGCCTGCGACCAGCGGGTCCACAACCCTGCGACGGCCGCGTCTGCTGCGGCATTGGCTCGGTAGGTGGACCGGTCCCAGGCTCCGCGCTCCCGCTCCTCGACCACCCGCCCGAGCTCCGCCAGGCGCTCGAGGGCCACGCCGCGGCGAGCTGGCGGCAGCCCCTCCATCGCGTGGCTCACCACCGCCCGCATCTGCGGCTCGTCGGCGAAGGCCCACCCAGACAGCTGATCCGGCTCAATCACTCGGTTGATCACCCATGGCGAACAGGCGGGTCGCCTCGCTCAAGATCAACATGTCCCCCGCCCGCAACTCTACCTCGCCCACCAGCCGATGCCGGGCGGTTCCGCGGACCACCACGCTGGAGCGCTCCAGCAAGACCGTCGAGGACCCGAGCCAGCGACAGTGCAAGCGCGACAGCTTGCGATCCGTGAAGCGAGTTCCATCGAACAGCCTCACCTTGGCCTTTCCTCCTGCGCGACCGATGGTGTCACCGACTCGCGGCCGCAGGATCCGTCCGTCCTCGGGCCCCCCGATGACCTGAAGCGCCAGGGCGGGCGTGCCCGTCTCGCTGTCGTCGGTGAAGAGCGTCTCGACGCCCGGAGGGGCGTGGTCCATCCCCTCCAATATATCCCGAATACCAAGGATCAAAGACGCAAGATCGCCCAACTGGAACGACGGTTCCAGCAGGCTGCCCCAGGCCGCGACGCGCGGGGACAACACCGGCTCGGTGGTGGGCGGGTGCTGGTCGAACAGCGCATCCGACACCGCCGTCAGCCGACCGAGCATGCCCTCGTACCTGCGCCGGAGCTCGGAGGTTCGACGCCCTCCGCCCTCGATGTCGGCGAAGGCTCGCAGCAGATGGTCCACGCCCAGGTAGCCGTCGCCACGCTTGATGGCGTCCACCCGAGCGGCATCCAGCCACACACCAGCCTCCGGAGAGGGCACCGGCCACCCTGGATACATCCAGACCAGCGGCCGAGGTGCCACGGCCAACGCATCCACGCCAGACGTCCAGCAGGCCCAGCTCCACCATCGGCAGCTCGGATGCGGGTGCCCCCAGGCCCTCAGGGCGCGCCGGCCCGCCGCCACCGCAGCTCCAGCCGAGTGTCCGGCGCCCAAGGTCTCGTAGATGCCGCCCGACAAGCGCTCCACGGCCTCGGTGGCCACCGCCCGTCGCGGGGCCACCACGAGGGCCGCTCCGCTGGCGAGGAGCCGACCCGCCACCCCGCTGAGCGCATCGACGTCGTCGGACGCACCGTGACACACCCCGAGGATCACGAGGTGCGCCGTGGCCGCCGCCTGACCGAGTCTCGCCGACAGCGTGCCCGGATGCACGATCCCATCGTCGAAGGCCACCGCCACGGTGCCTGCTCCCTTCTGCCCGTGGGCCACCACGTGGACCACCGCAGGGCCATCGGACAGCGACACCTCCGACAGACCTGCCGCCTTCACCTGCTCCCTGGCCGCCTCCAGCAAGCGCGCCGCCTCGGGATCGGTGTCTGCTGCGAGCAAGGCCACGCTGGGACGCTGCGCGGGTGTCTGTGCGGGTCCATTGGCGAACCGGACCACGAGACCACCCTCGACCCCTTCCACGCTGCCGTCCCCAAGCGACAGCAGCTCCCACGGCAGCCCGCGCACCGCTTCGTCGGCGTCGATGGCCACGGCCAACTGCTGGCCGACGCCCGCCACCCGTCCCCGCAGGTTCTGCAGGTGCGCCCACGCGGCTCCCGACTCGGCCAGCGCCTCCGCCATGGCATGTCCCACGGCATCCTCGGCGCTGGTCGCGGCCACGTCCTGACCAGGCACCATCACCCGCGGGGCGACGGCGAGGGACTCGGCGACCGAGACCACCCTGGCCACCGCGGCGGCAGACACCTGCCCCTCCATGGAGCGCGAGCGACCGTCACCGACGGTGACGCGCCATCCCCCGTTGGCCTCGGTGATGCGGACCTGAACGACACTTGCCACCGAGCGGCCTTAATCCGGAACCCGGCCACGTGACACAGCCGCGCGTTCCCTGATCCAACAAGAGGACCCCGGTGCAGCGACGCTCCACCGGGGCCCAGAAAGGTCGACAGGACCTACATCGTCGGAGCGGTATCGCTCGTATCGGCGTCGGCATCGCTGTCGGTGTCGGCATCGGCATCCGCGTCGGTGTCGGTGTCGGCAGCCGTGTCCTTGGTGTCCGTGTCAGTGTCGCCCGTGCAGCCGAAGCCGAAGGCACCACCCGCGAACAGAAGGTACGCAAGGGTTCGCATCTCTGGTCTCCTGTGTGTTCGGGCAGTGTACACGGAGATCACTGTCGGAGCACGTCGATCGTCCGTTCCAGTGATTCCCATTCCTCGTAGAGGGCCTCCACCGCCGACGTTGCGGCGTCCCGCTCCTTGCCCAGCTCCGTGGCGCGCACGTGATCCATCGCCGCCGCCACCAACGCCTCGTCGATTTCGCCGACTCGCGATTCGGCGATGGGTAGCTCCTGCTCGATCTCCGCCAGCCGCCGCTGGGCCCGAGTCAGCTCACGCTGCTTGCGTTTTCGCTTGGCGTGATCCTCCGCTCCAGCCGTCTTGGCCGACCCCTCCCCCGCGGGCATCGGGTCCCGCTCGAAGTCGGAGGGCTCCACGCCCTCGCGCACCTCGAGCACGCTGTCTTCTGCGGGACGGATGCGGGCCACGTGGGTGGCCACCGCCTCCACGAGCCACCGGTCGTGGGTCACCAGGAGCAGCGCCCCCGGCCACTCAGTGAGGGCCTCGGCGAGCACGCTGGTGGTCTGGGTGTCCAGGTGGTTGGTGGGCTCGTCGAGGAGCAGCACGTTGGCGGGCCGCACCACGAGAGCCGCCAGCGCGACCCGTGCCCGCTCTCCCCCCGACAGCGCACCGATGGGCCTCAGCGCCATGTCGCCGGGCAGCCCCAGCGCTCCCAGGACCGCCCGGATGCGCTCGGGAGGCACGGTGGGGACCTCGGCACTCAGGTGCTCCAAGGAGCTGACGTCCACCGGCAAGGACGCCGCCAGGTCCTGACTGAACAACCCCACCCGCACACGGTCGCCCACCACCCGGCGCCCCCCGAGGGGCTTGAGGCGACCTGCGAGGGTCTGCAGGATGGTGGACTTGCCGCAGCCGTTGGGCCCCAACAGCACGGTGCGGGTGCCCCGGGTCAGGGTGAGGTCCACCCCTCGCAGCACCGGCTGTTCGGCCGTCCAGCCCACGTCGGCGGAGCGCAGCGCCAGCGCCTCCATGGAGCCCGACGGTGGCTCCGGAAGGCGAAACCGTGGACCTCGCCGCTCGGACTCCGGTGCATCCACCCGCTCCATGCGCTCCAGCCGATTCTTCCGGCTCCGCGCCTGGGCGGCCTTGGTGGCCTTCGCACCGAACCGCTCGACGAAGCCCTCGAGCTTGGCGATCTCCTTCTGCTGCCGCTCGAAGGCGGACTGCTGCAGCTCTCGCTGGGCCTCGCGCTGGCGCAGATAGGAGTCGTAGGATCCGGTGTAGGAGGCGAGCTTGTTGTGGGCCACCTCCACCACCCGCGAGGCGCAGCGCTGGAGCAGCCAGCGGTCGTGGCTGACCACCACGAAGGCCCACGGGGCCTTGGCCAAGAAGCCCGCCAGCCAGCTCCGGGCCTCGAGGTCCAGGTGGTTCGTGGGCTCGTCCAGCAGCGCCACGTCGGGATCGGACAGCAGCAGCCTCGCGAGCGCGATGCGCATCTGCCAGCCTCCGGAGAAGGTGTCGCAGCGCCGCTGCCAGTCCGCGGCCTTGAAGCCGAGCCCGTGCAGCACCTCCCCGATGCGCTCGTCCACCGCGAAGCCGCCCGCGAGCCGAAAGGCCTCCGTGGCGCGGTCGAGCCGGTCGGCTGCCTCCGGATCGGACTGGACCGCCTCCTGCGCTGCCTCGAGCTCCTCCCGCAGTGCGTTGATCCGTACCATCGCGCTACGTGCTTCGTCCCACACGGCGCGCTCGGAGCCCGACACGGCCTGCTGGGGAAGCCAGCCCACGCGCGCGCCATTTCGCTGCACCACGCGGCCCTCGTCGGGGGACAGCTCCCCCAGCATCGCGCGCAGCAGCGTGGTCTTGCCCGAGCCGTTCGCGCCGACCAAGCCGACGTGATCCGCCGGGTGCAGGTGCATGGAGGCACCGACCAACACGTCGTTGCCCCCGACGCGAAGGGTCACGTCCTCGACGCGGATCATGTTCTGGTCTCCGCCATTGCGTTCGTCGCGCCCTATCGCGTCGGAGCGGCCCGAGCCGCAGCGTGCTGCGGTCATCGTGGGCAGGCGGCGAGCGCCGAAGTAGATCGGGTGGATGAATCGACGAGACCTGTTGCTCGGAGGCGCCCTCGGCGCCGGCTTGATCGCCGTGGGTGGAACCTGGATGTGGCGAGGACGGGGACCCGGCGTGGCCAGCGCCCCCCGCACCTGGGCCGATCGGTGGGTCAGCCTGTCCCCCGCCATCACCGAGACGGTGTTCGCCTTGGGCGCAGGGCGAGCCCTGGTGGGCCGGAGCAGCTACTGCACGATTCCGCCCGCCGCTGCGGCCCTGCGCGCCGCGGGGACGGCCCTGGAGCCGGACTTCGAGGAGCTGGCCTCCCTGCGTCCCACGGGCGTCCTGATGGAAGCCGCCCAGGGCTCCCAGGTGGAGCAGGTGGAGCGAATCACCGAGGCGTTTCCGCTGCCGTGGCTCACCCTCGAGGAGATCACCCGCTCCATCGAGGACCTGGGGGATCTGCTCGACGTGGCCGAGCCAGCGCAGCAGCTCGCCGACACCTTCCGCAGCGCGCTGACGGTGGAGCCCCCGGTGGAGGGCCCGCGCACCTTGCTGGCACTCGCAGCCGACGACCTCGGCCATCGCGATCTGTGGTTCATCAAACGGAACTCGCTGCACGGCAGCGCGCTGCACGGCGCGGGCCTCCGCAACGCAGTCGCCGACGACGTGGACGGCCCCCCTCGCATGTCCATCGAGGAGCTGATCGCCGTGGATCCCGAGCTCATCGTGGTGTTGAGCGCGGAGCGCCTCGACGACGCAGCTCGACAGCGGGTGCTCCACGCCTTCGACCACCTGGAGCCGTTGCGTGCTCCGAAGACCGGCGCCGTGGGCGTCATCGACGGGCCCGAGGCCTTGTCCGTGGGCCCCTCGATCCTGATGGTCCCGGGCCGGCTGAAGGCCCTGGCCGCCGACCTGTCCGGCGACCGGTGACTCCCCCAGCCCTCGAGGCCAGCGGCGTGACGGTGGTGGCCGGAGGGCAGCAGATCCTCGCCAGCGTGGACGTTCGGGTGTCCCAGGGCTCCCTGACGGTGGTGGTGGGACCCAACGGCGCAGGGAAGAGCACGCTGCTGGGTGCGCTGATGGGCTGGGTCCGCCCCACGGAGGGGGCGGTGCAGCTACAGGGCACGCCGCTGTCTACGCTGTCGGGTCGCCAGCGCGCTGCCCTCGTGGCGTGGCTGCCGCAGCGCGCCCAGGTCACCGACGCCCTGCGGGTGGACGAGGTGGTGATGGCCGCCCGGTACCGGCACGACGAAGGGCTCGAGGTGCGGCGAGCGGCCGCACTGCAGGCCCTGCGCTCGGTGGACGTGGAGCACCTGGCCCATCGGCGGGCGGCCACGCTGTCGGGCGGGGAGGCCCAGCGGGTGGCCATGGCCGGGCTCGTGGCTCAAGAGGCCCAGACCTGGCTCCTGGACGAGCCCGCCAACCACCTCGACCCCGCCGTGCGCAGCCGGGTGTTCGCCTGGCTGCTGGCGCAGTGGCGCAGTGGCCGCACGCTGGTGGTGGTGCTGCACGACATCGACGTGGTGGCGGCCCACCTGCCCGACGAGGTGGCCGACGAGGTGGAGGTCGTGGGACTCGCGAACGGAGCGCTCGCCCTGCGCAGCACGATGGCCGACGACGCTCTGGCCACCGAGCTGTCTGCGCTGTACGGCGTGCGCGTGCAGGCGCTGCCGGTGGATGGCCGCCGACGCTTCCTGGCGACCCCGTGATGCGGGGCTGGCTCCTCGCGGCGCTGTGCCTGGCAGTGGTGGCGGTGGCGCCTTGGATCGGGCCCACCCCTGCCCCCGAGGCGGCGGCCTTCGTGATCGAGCAGATCCGCATCCCTCGCGTGCTCACGGCGGTGCTGGTGGGCGCGTGTCTGGGGGTGGTGGGGGCGGCCTTCCAGGCTCTGTTCGGCAACCCCCTGGCCACTCCGAGCACCACGGGAACCACGGCGGGCGCCACCGTGGGAGCGCTGGTGGCCCTGGTGCTGTTCCCGGTGCAGACCACGGCGAGCAGCATCGGGGTGGCCGCCTGCGCCTTCCTGGGAGCTTGCCTCGTGGCGCTGGCCGTGGCGGCACTGGCGGCGGGTGGACGAGCCCGCATCGAGGACGTGCTGCTGGCCGGGGTGGCCGCCACCCTGGCCGCGGGTGCCGTGTCCACGGGCCTACAGGTCACCGCCGACGAGGCCGCCACCTTCCGCGCGGTGCGATGGTCGCTGGGTAGCCTGTCGGTGGTGGGCTACCACACGCCGAGCGTGCTGATGCCGGGTGTGGCCGTGTCGCTGGCCGTCGTGCTGGGCCGGGTCCGCGCCCTGGACGCGATGGTGCTGGGCGAGGCCACCGCCTACTCCCAAGGGGTGGACGTCCGGCGGGTGCGCGTGGAGATCCTCGTGGGAGGGGCGCTGGGGGTGGCGGCGTGCGTGGCGTGGTGTGGACCCATCGCCTTCGTGGGGCTGGTGGTGCCTCACATCGTGCGGCTCACCCTCGGCGCGTCGCGGCGGGTGCTGCTGCCCATGTCGGGGCTGGTGGGGGCCGCGTTCCTGGTGGCGTGCGACACCGTGGCTCGAACGGCCTGGACGGGGCGCGAGCTGCCCGTCGGCGTACTCACGGCAGCGCTGGGGGCGCCGCTGCTGATCGCCCTGGTGCTCAGTCGGGCGCCCCCACGAGCATGAAGGGCGCCCAGAAGCGCGGCTCCGGCCACTCCGCGCGCACCGCCTTCATGGCGTCGCGTGCAGCCACTGCCTTGTGTCCGTGTTCCAGGTACCCATCGTAGAAGGCCTCCATCCAACGCGCCGTGGCCACGTCGTCCACCTTCCACAGGCTCACGAGCACCGATCGGGCTCCCCGGGCAGCGAAGGCGCGCATCAACCCGATGGTGCCCTCGCTGGAGGCAGGCCCGAGCCCCGTGTCGCAGGCGCTCAGCGCCACCAGATCTGCCTGCAGCCGCCAACGATCCAACACGTGGCGCGCCGTCAGGGTCGTCGGAGCCACCGGCTGCTCGAGTCCCAGCGACGCCCCCACGCGGATGGGCAGCCTGTCGTCGTCGGTGCGCACCAACATCCAGTCCTGCTTGGAGGGCCCAGGCTGAACCGACCACACCGCCGGTGCCGGATCTCCCAGCAGCACGAAGGATCCGAGCGAGTCCTCGGGACACACCCCTCCGTGGGTGGCGAAGTGGAGCACGCCGTAGCTGCCGTGCCACGCATCCAAGCGCAGCGCGTCCACCTCATCCCCCAGCAACAGATCGCTGTGCGACCAGTCGCGCTTCGCGATGGCCCGAGCCTCGGCTTGCGCACCCTCGAGTCCCCCGAAGCGGATCTCCCGATCACAGGCCCAGACCTCCCCCGCGCCGGGGTTGCCCACCACCAGCGCACGATCCCGTGCGGGTCGCGGCGACGCCGTCGTCTGCCCCACGCTCGCCGCCGACACCCCCAAGCTGAACACCCGATCGCCGAACCAGGTGTGCTCGGTGGTGCGGAGTGCGGCGAAGGGCGCGTGCCAGAGCACCCCGTGGGGCACGATCACGAGGGACTCGTCGGCCCCCGGCAGCCATGCCTCCACCGGGGCCACCAGCGCATCGTACAGTCGCCTCGCCGGGCGCCCCAGCACCTCCTCGTCGACGGCCTCCTCGTCGACGTCCAGCCCCCGCCCCCGGGGCCAGGCCGAGCCCGACAGCACCGTGGAGGCCGGATCCGACACCCCCACCCGCGCCCGGAGGGCACTCACCCACTCGGCCACCTGGGCACGCCCCACCTCGGAGGTCGCCACGTGGACCGTGCCGTCGGGCTGGACCACCGATACCAACGTGCGCCGCTGCAGCAGGTAGATCTCGAGGAGGGTGTGGCCCTCGGGATCGGCGGGCAGGGCGAAGGCGCCTTCGTCGGTGACCTCACCGAGATCGGCCGTCACGCCGTGGGCGTCCCACCCCGGACCCAGCTCAGTGGCCAGCGCCATCTGGACGGGCGTGTCCATGCCGATGTCCGGCACCACGTACTCGACGGGCAGCTCCCCCACCCTCACCGCTCCTCGAGGCGCGCTGGACAGGGCCCGAAAGGAGCGTCGGCGGGCCACCGCCGCCACCCGACGCGCCAGCCCGGCGTCGCCCGTGGCGAGTGCGACGTCGACGGCCAGCTCCACCATGGCGTCGAGGTTCGCATCGTGGGACTCGAGGATGCTGAATCGGCCTTGGTCGGTGCCGAAGCCCTCGCTGGACGTGGCCAGGAAGCGCACGTAGGCGTCGTAGTCCGCCAGGGCCTCGGTGCGCCGCCCCTGCTCGGCCAGCAGCTGGGCTCGCTCGAGGTGCGCCGACCACGCCACGTCTCCGCCCGTGATCCGGAGATCCACCGCCGCCGACAACGACGCCATGGCCGCCTCCGGACGCCCCAGCTGCCGCTGAGCTCGGCCTCGGTGCACCAGGGCCGTTCCCAGCCCCCTCCGATCGTCGGCGCGACGATACAGCTCCACGGCCTCACCGAGGAGACGGCTCGCACGCCGCGGCCGACCCGCCTGCCCAGCCGCCACCCCGCGCGCCAGCCAGGCGCCGCGAAGCGCCACGTGGCTGTCGCCCACGAGCAGGCCCAGCTTCTCCATCTCTCGGACCCGTGCGATGGCCTCCGCCGGTCGATCCGAGCGCAGCGCGAGCCACGCCAGATCCACCCGCACCCCGGCTCGCAGCGCGTCGTCTCCGAGGGCCTCCGCTCCGGCCAGCGCGGCGTCGTAGAGCTGACCGGCCTGCTCGAGCTGCTGCTGCTCCAGGTACAGGTTGCCGATCGCCACCTGCAGCGCCACGGTGAGCCGGCCGCGACCATCCCGATGATCGAGCCAGGGAGCCATGGCGTCCACCGACACCCAGTACAGATCGGGCGCCACCGCCTTCGCCTGCACGAAGCCCTTGGCCCCGAGATCCAGCACGGCCACGGCGATGTCGCGCTGAAGCGCCTCGTCGCGCTGGGTCACGCCCTGCTCCAGCCCCACCAACGATCGCTCGAAGGCGTGCAGCGCCTGCTGGGAGAAGCCCTGGTGGCGGAACCACGAGCCCACCTCGTGCCACACCGCAGCCACGGCCACCGGATCGGCCTGCGCCTCGGCCAGCACGAAGGCGTCCCCGAAGCGCTGCAGGGCCGCTTCCACCGTCGGCAGCCCACCGTCCTCCACCGACGCCGTGTGCGCGCGGGTCAGCGCCTCGTCCATGTGCTCCAGATCGGCGCGCGACCACGCATGCGCCACCGTTCCCCACAGCAGCCACGCTCCGATGGCCATGCTCATGGACTGACGGGATCCAGTCCACGGGCGCGCGCATCGCTCACCAGCTGCTGGGCGTAGCGAGCGTGGGAGGGATCCGGTCCAGGTGCCCAGCCCATGCCCACCACGATGTTCGTGGGAGGCGTGGAGCACGCCTCGGTCCAGGCGTTGTACGCAGCGGTGACACGCTGGCGGGCTCGATTCGACGGCTCCAGCAGCTGATAGGTGTTGCCCACGTCGCCGCGCACGGCGCGCACGGCCTCCGCCGTGTCGTGCAGAACCTGGAGCAGCACGTCGGCGTGCTGGGCCTTGTCGCTCCGCGTCGAGTCGATGAAGGCGAAGTAGACCACCTCGAGCTCCGACACCGGCGCTCCGTACAGCCCCAGCTCCTCGATGGCTGGCTGCACCTGAGTGAGCGTAGAGAACCAGGCCTGCTCCGCCGATGCCATGTCGCGCGCGGCGTTCCGGGCTGGCTCCACCCCCGACTTCAGCCAATAGGCCGCGACGATCGCCGCCACCACGAGCAGCGGCAACGTCGCGATCACCACCGCCTTCACGAAGTTCTGGTACAGCATGTTGAAGAAGTCGAACTGCACGGGCCCGCGCACCCGGCGCCGGCCCCCCAGCAGGGTCTCGCCCGTCCCCGTGCGCTGCTGCGACAGGGGAATCTCCGCTCCGATTTCCTCGTGCTCAGCCATGTCGACTCCCAGAGGTCACTCGCCGAACAGACCCAAGGCCTGGGCGAAGGCGACGCAAACCGCCGCTGCAAAGAAGGCGTACAACAACCACATGCCCCATCCGCCCCCCCCTACGACGGAGGCAGGCGCCTTGTTCCAGTCGGTGATCCACGCGATGCGTGCAGGGCCCACGGGGCGCACGCTCCACCCCGACGCGGACTTGCACGCCGCGCCGAGCTCCGACCGGACCACCTTGCCGAGCACGCCGCCCGGGCCGACGGAGCGGCGCCCTCGACCCACCACGAACACGACCGCACCAGCCTTGCTCGGGCCCGAGCCCACCACCGCCGCCACAGCCTTGCGCGCCAGGTTGGCCTTCAGATCGTGCAGATCCACCACCATGACGCCCTCCTCCAGCACGACGTGGGTCTTCGTGCGCCAGGGGCGCTCCTTGGCCCAGGGCTGACCCTTGGCGGCCGTCTGGATCGGCGACAGGGCGGCTCGGAATCTGGAAAGCTCTTGAGACATGGACGGACCGGTCCGGATCGAAGGCAGCTCGCATACGCCCAGGTTTCTGGTCCATTGCGCGGTCCCGGGCAAGCAGAACGTGAGGGGGGCGCGCATAGTCTAGGCGAACTCTGCCCTTCGGGGGCTAGGTTCGGCGTGCTCGCCGGATGTGCCGCGTCCAGGGGTGGAGCCGAAGCGCAGCGGCATCGGTCGGGCTCAGCCCGTCAGCGAGCCGCTCGATGAGGGCCTCGGCCTGACGAAAGGCCCCCTCCGCAGGCTTGCCCATGGCCATCAGATAGCGCCCCCGCGCGATCTGCCGCTCGATGCGCGCGCAGCTCAGGGGCTGGCTCTCGAGCCACTCGTCGATGGGCCGGAACACCAGATCCGGATCGGCGCTCTCGCTCATGGCCCGCACCTGACACACGCACGCCCCCATCAACGCAGGCAGGTCACCAGCGCGATGGAGGGTGTCGATGGCCTGCTTGAAGGTCTTGATGGAGCCCAGCTGGTCGCCCGTGCTCCACAGGGCCTCGGCCTGAAGCGCCCGCGCCGTCTCCGCCATCACCAGCAGCCCCGCAGCCCCGGCTCGGTCGCGCACCTCCACCAGACGGCCGATGGCATCGGCGAACAGCCCAGAGGCCACGAGAATCCTGCCCCACACGAGATCGGCCTCGAGCCGAAGGTCCAGGTGCTCCCCCCGTCGCAGCGTGGCTCCGAGCTCGTCGACGCACTCTTGAGCCCGCCCCAGGCGCCCGAGATCCACCTCGCACCAGGCGTTGGCGAGCAGGAGTCGCACGTAGAACGTGGGGGTCTCCCCTTCCCGAATGGCCGGTAGCTGATCGTGCAGCAGATCGAGGCCCTCGGAGAACCGCCCCTGCAGCCTGAGGGTGTGCGTGTACAGGGACAGCGCCTCCGCCACCCCGCCCACGTCCTGCGCAGCACTGCACGCCTGCATCGCCCCCCGCAGCGTGGTCTCGGCCTCCACCAGCAGCCCGTGGCTGTACTGCCATGCCGCCACACCGGTGTCGGCGTGCGCCTTCATCACGGGATCCGACAGCTCCACGGCGATACGGCGCGCGCGGCCGTGCCAGGCGGCCGCCTCCTCCAGGTTGCCTGCCATGCGGTGGGACCAGCCCAGCAGCGTGGCAACGGTGGAGGCCAGCACCGACGCCTCGGCGTCCTCCAGGTGCTGCCACGCCTCGAGGAGCTTGGCGCGGAAGTTCGGGTAGTGCCCGATCACACGCTGCACCCGCGCGCGGGTGAGCTGGATCTCGGCCCGGGCGCTGGCCTGGTCCCGCCCCAGCGTGTCGGACCGCTCGAAGAGCTCCTGGGCCTGCTGCAGCGACCGGCCCGTCGCGGCGTCGGTGGGGCGAGCCACCAGCAACGACGCCGCATGGGCCAGGTACAGCTCGGCCCGCAGCAGGTCGTCGACCTCCACCTCGGCCAGCGCCGGGACCACGAAGTCGAGCACCTCCAGGGCCGTGACGGGCCGGTTCCGCGCCAGATGGTGGATGGCCCAGTCGTGGGCTCGGCTGAAGGCCTGGTGGAAGCTACCCACGTCGAGGAGCAGCTTGATCTGAGCCACGAAGGCAGGCTCTTCGGCGATCTGCCCGATGATGGTGCGCTCGAGCACCCGGCGCCGACAGGCATTGAGCTGCTCGAGCACCACGGGCTCCGCCAGGACCTGGCGCCACCGCGCATAGGGGATGTCCTCCTCGGCCGTGAGCGTGATCCAGCCGCGATTGGCCAGATCCTCCAGGGCCGGGATCACCTCGGAGGTGCGACAGTCGAGGGCACCGGCGATCACGTGGATGGATCCCTCGCCACCGCCCAGCGCGAGCACCTCCAGGCAGCGCCGTCGATCCGCTGGCAGCGACGCCAGCTCCTCGAGCACGCGCTCCCGGGCGCCCTCGGGCAGCCCGATCTTCAAGCTGCCGCCGCGTGCCCACTCGATGCGGTTCTGATCGCGGCTGCCCACCTGGAGCATGCCGTCGGCCACCATGTCCTTGACCACCTCCTCCACGTAGGTGGGCAGCCCTCCGCTGGCGGCGTAGATGCGGCGCGCCACGCCGGCGGGAGGCGGGCGCCGATGCAGCAGCGCTCCCACGAGCAAGGCCACCTCTCGCACGTTCATGGGGGGCAACGTGACCCGCATGGCGTCGTGCAGGCGATGGCGGGTCATGGACCCTGGCTCGTCGGCGTTCTCGGTGCAGTCCCCGATGAGCAGCAGCGGCACACTCACCGCGTGGACCTCGTCTCGTAGCCCCACCAGCGCCTCGTAGCCCACCCCGCCCGCATGCTGCAGGCCCCGCACCAGCAGCACCACCGGGTGTCGGTCGGTGTGCGCGCGCACCCGGAACAGCTGCGCTCCGGCCGACTGCAGCACCTTCAGCCGCTCCGGCACCGACAGGCTCGGAGAGCGCGTCATCTCTCCGATCAAGCGCACCGGCTCCAGGGACTCCGCAGTAGCGCCGTCGAAGGTGCGCGTGAGGGTGATCAGCATCGCCAGGAACTGATCGAGGTCGTCGGCGCCGGGCCGGAACAGCAGGTTCACGGTGCGCCAGCCCCGGGCACCGCACTCCCGCTCCATCGCCTTCATCAGCTGGTGGCGTCCCGCGCCCTGGGGTCCGACCACCAACGCCATGGCGCCAGGCTCGGCTCCAGCCCCCTCCCGCTCCGCGGAGCCCTCCCCGTCCAGGAAGGCCCACAGCGCCCGGAGCTGCGACTCCCGCCCCACGAGCCGCTCGCGCCCCAGATCCACGTCCAGCTGGCTGGGGAGCAACAAGGGACGACCGGCCACGGCCTCCAGGGCCTCGGCCACCTCCGCGCCGGTCTGGGGACGTGCCTCGGGGGACTTCTCCAAGAGCGCCAAGATGATCTGCTCCAGCCCCGCCGGGATCTGCGGCGCCAGCCCCCGAGGGGACGGCGGCGCCTGCTTCACGTGCATACGAGCGAGCTCTGCGAGGTCTCCCGAGTCGAAGGGTCGCTTGCCCGTCGCCAGCCGGAAGAGGAGCACACCGAAGCTGTAGAGATCCGACCGGCCGTCCACGAGCTTGTTGGTGAGCTGCTCGGGGGAGGCGTAGGCGAAGGTCCCGATGAACTCCCCGTCCCGGGTGATGTCCTGCACGGGGTCGCTGACCCGCGCGGTCCCGAAGTCGATGAGCTTCACTCGGCTGTCGGGCAGCACCAGCACGTTGGCGGACTTCAGATCTCGGTGGACCAGGCCCCGTTGGTGGATGTGATCGAGGGCCAGCGCGAGGTCGTGGGCCACGCGCAGCACCTCGTCCGTGCGGACCTGGGTGCCTGGCTTGCCACATCGCTTCGCGTAGGCCTGGATGGCCGTGCCCTCGATGAGCTCCATCGACAGCCAGGGATGATCCCCGTGCATCCCGTAGCTGTAGACCCGCACGATGTTGGGGTGGTTCAGGCGGATCATGGCTTCGTACTCCCGCTTGAAGCGGGGCAGCGCACCACCCGTCTGCGTGAGGAGCTTGACCGCGAGATGCTCTCCGGTGCGAGTCTCCTCCACCTCGTAGACCTCGGCCATCCCGCCCCGAGCCAGGGGTCGGAGCACCCGGTAGGGTCCGATCTCGTGGGGCATCGGCATGACGGGACGAGCGCTCAATGGGTCTCCTGCTGCAACCCCCGGCGAATGCGCATCGACCAGGGATGTACCCGAAGGGCAGCGCGGTCGGTGTCATTGAGCGAGGTCGCCAGCACGTTCAGTACCATGGCAGCCTCCCGAAACGCCTGCCGTGATCGCTCGAGTTCCCCCTGCTCGCGATGCCACGCACCGCGGGCGAGCAGCTGCTCGAGGCGCAGCAGTCGCATGGGTTGTTCCTCGACGAGTCGGGTCACGGGTCGGAAGATATCGCTTGGATTGCAGGAGGTGGCGAGGACTCTCGCACGACACTGCACACCCTCCGCCAGGACGGTGGCATCCCCCGATCCCAGCAGCCCCAGGATCGAGGACTGGAACAGGGTCGAGGCGGTGCGCTCGTCGCCCAGGTGGAACATGGCCTCCGCCAGGATCGCGCGGGCCTGCTCCGCCAGCACCACGAGATCGGCGTTGCGCGCGCTCTGCTGCACCTCCTCCAGCAGATAGGCAGCGGTGCGCAGCTGACCCGAGGCGAGCAGGATGCGCCCGCGCAGCAGCTTGGTGCGGATCCGCAGGTGGAGGTGCTCGCCACGCGACAACGTGGCGACCAGCTCGTCGGTGTACTCCTGCGCCCGCCCCAGGCGGGACAGATCCAGCTCCACGCGCGCCACCGACTGGAGCAGCTCCACGTAGGGCGTGGTGTCCTGGCTCTGGCTGGCCTCGGGGAGCCGCTGGTAGAGCTGTGCGAGCGCCTCGGAGTAGCGGCCCTGAAGCCGCAGCGACGAGGCCCAGCGCGCCAGCGCTCCCCAGAATCCGGGCCGATCCCCAGCCTTGTCGAAGTCCTCCATGGCCAGGGTGTAGGCCTGCTCGGCGTCGGCGACGTGCCCACGCGCCAGCATGCAGGCCGCGGACTGCACTACTGCATCGCCCAGCAACGACAGATCGCCGCTGGCCTCCGCCGAGCCCAGGGCGTGCTCCACCCACTGCTCGGCCCCGTGAAGGTCGCCGTGCCAGCGGTAGCTGCGCGCCAGCTCCGTGGCCATGGGCGCCCCGAGGGTCGGATCGCGCTGGGTGACCTCGCGCTGCCAGCCCTGCTCCAGGTACTTGCGGTAGTTGCGATAGTGGCCGATGGCCTTGAACAGCCGCGCCTGGGCCAGATCGGCCCGCGAGAGCATGGCCTCGTTCCCGTCGTGCTCCGCCAGCCGGCGCAGGCGGGCGAGGGTGCGACCGTTGGTGGGATCGGTGGGACGCACCCGTCGCAGACACTCACCGTAGGCATGCACCAGCGCGGCGATCTCCGGTCCCCGATCGGCGTCGGTCACCGCCTTCACCACCGGCTCGAGCATCTCCAGCGCGCTGCGCACCTGGTGCCCCTTCATCAGGTCGTGCGACAGAGCGATCGCCGATCGCGCTGCGTCGTGGATCAACGACATGGCCACCATGGCGCCCACGCCGCCCTTGGTCGGCGGCCGCTCCCGAGATGCGATGGCCAGTCGGCGCCGAATCACGGCAGCACGGCACGGGTGGATGCGCTCCCGAAGCAGGTGGGGCAGCATCGGGTGACGCCACTGCACCAGCTCCTCGCTGGGCTCCCACCGCAGCACGCCGGCCTCGTGCAGACACTCGAGCACCACGCTCACCTGGGGCAGCCTCCAGCCGAGCACCTTCGCCACGAGCACGCGACTGCAGGCATCCTCCCCCAGGGCGAGCACCTCCAGCACCCGTCGCCAGATCACGGGCACGTCGGCCAGACACCGCCACGCCGCGATCCGGGCGGCCTCGGGGGTCGGCACCCGCATCGCCTGGTCGGCCCAGGCCAGCCGGCTGTCGCGCGCCTCGATCCCGCCAGACGCCACCATCACCTGAACCGCCTGCTCCAGGTACAGAGGCTGTCCGTTCGTGGACACGAACAGCTGTCGAGCCAGCTCCGCTGGAGGGGGGCGGCGGCCCAACATGTTCCCCACGGCCACGGCGATCTGTCGCGGCGACAGCGGCGGCAGGAACAGTCGATGACAGCTGCCCAGTCGGGCCGCGAAGTCGCGATCCTGGAGCACCGACGATCGACACGACACCACCAGGCGGAACGGCAGCCCCTCTCCCTGGAGCGCCCGGCTCATGGCCCCCAGCAGCTCGAGGGTGAACCGATCCGAGCGGTGCACCTCCTGCACCAGGAGCATCGTCGCCCCTTCCTCGCCCGAGGCCCGCAGCCGGATCAGATCCGCCGCACTCCGCTGCAGGATCGCGCGGCTCGTCTTGTCGGCCAGCGCCACCTCCGTCGAGCACCGCCGCAGCGCTTCGAGCAAGGGCTCCGCAGCCTCGGCGTCGCAGTCCCCGCCCAGGGCGGTCAGGGTCTGCAGCACCCGCCGCAGGGAGTCGCCGCGCCGCAGCATGCACAGGTAGGGATTCCAGCCCATCTGGGTGGCGTCCTGTCGCAGCGTGTCGAGGAACCGCACCCGGTCGCTGCCGTCGTCGCCCTCCACCACCACCAGCGTGTGCAGCTCGTCGCCGTCCACGTGCCGCCACAGCTCTCGACGCTGCTCTCCTCGCGAGGCCGACGCCCGGTTGTGGATGGCCAGGCGGGACCGGGTGGTGAAGGGCCGGCCGTGGATCGCCTCGAGGCCCAGCGCCACACGCTCCGCGGAGCGCGGTCGATCGTCGGGGTGCTTCGCCAACAGCGCACCGATGATCTGACAGAGCTCCTCGGGCAGGTTCGAGACGAGGGCCCGTGGATCGGGAGGCTCCTGCTGCAGGTGGGCCCGGATGAGCGCCTCGGTGTCCCGGCTCGCGAAGGGACGACGCCCCGTGGCCAGCCGGAACAGCAGCACCCCCAGGCTGTACAGATCCGAGCGGTGATCGATCCCGCGCGCCATGATCTGCTCGGGCGAGGCGTAGGCGAAGGTGCCCACGAACTCGCCCTCCTGCGTGATCCGGTGGCTGTCGGCCAGATGAGCCGTGCCGAAGTCGAGCAGCTTGATCCGATCGTCTGGAAGCACCATCACGTTGGCGCTCTTCAGATCACGATGCACCAGCTTGCGATCGTGGATGTAGTTGAGGGCCATCGACACGTGGTAGCCGAGCCGCAGCACCTCTCGAAGCCGCTGTGGTGTGCCCGGATGGCCCACGCGCTTGACGTGGGACTGGGCCGGAGCGCCCCGGAGAAGCTCCATGGTGAGCCACGGGTGCCCCTGATGCAGCCCGTAGTGGTACACGCGCACGATGCCCGGATGGTTGAGGCGGGTCATCGCCTCGTACTCTCGGTCGAACCGGTCGAGCGCTGCTCTCACGGCGACCAGCAACTTCAGCGCGAGGCGCTCACCGCTCGCTTGATCCTGGACCTCGTAGACCTCGGCCATCCCGCCGCGATCGATGAGACGAAGGACCCGGTAGGGCCCGATGTACTCAGGTAGCAGCCCCATACGTCCTCATCGGTCGGGACACGCGGACGCCCACTCCGCGGCACGAAAGCCGCAGCGCCAGCGTGGAGATGCGAGCCCACGGCCACTCAGCGTTGGCACGCGCCGTGCAAAGGCGCCGACTGTGGTTCACCGGGCGGCGTCCCTGCCATTTCATCCCCCGCACCTAGGCGGGGGCCCGCCCACCCCCCCAAGGCAAGCCAGGATATGTAGTGCGCCATTGCGCACTCCCCTGTGAGACATGCACAACGACGATTCGATCGGAGAGGAGCCGCCGGGTCCTCTGTGGAACTCGGCGAACACCCTCACCGTGATGCTCCCCTTCGCAGCCACGGTCATCGCCTTGGTGTTCGGAATGCTCATCGGCGGTGCGGTGGTGTGGGTTGTCAAGCCTACGTCAAGGCCCATCGAGTACCTGAAGACCGCCTCGCTGGCCGAGCTCGAGATCGTGTGCGAGCCCGTGGTGGAGGAGCAGAAGACGCAGCTCGCCAAGGTGAAGTCCGAGATCGTGGATCTCAAAGCCGAGGTCCAGCAGAAGGAAGCGCTGGTGGCCGAGCTGCGAGCCGAGCTGAAGGGCAAGCCCGATGGAGGCGGCGCGAGCTCCCCGCGCACCGCGGCCGCTGCCATCACGCCGCCCGCGACGCCCGCGGAGCTGTCGCGTGCCAAGGAGGATCTCGCCGAGGCCAAGCTCCAGCTGCGCATGCTGAACCAGGTCAAGGATCAGCTGGTGGACCAGCTCACGCGCACTCAGCAGCGCCTGACCCAGACCGAGGCGGATCTCCAGGCGCAGGTGGCGATCACCGAGGTCCTGCGAGACGAGAACCTCGAGCTGCAAGACGACGTGATCGTGCAGCGCTGGTTCCGCATGGTCACCGAGTCACAGCTCGACCTGTGCGAGAAGGGCAGCCGCCGCAAGACGGAGGCCTGCCGGCAGGCGGTGGTCTCCGAGCTGTCGGACATCAAGCGCGAGTTCGTGCACTGCATCCGTAGCGGCCAGGCCGCCCCCTCCGTGGAGCCGCTCGAGCGCGGCAAGGCGCTGCCCCACTTCGCCCGCATGCTCGACCAGGGGAACAAGTTCCTGGCAGGCCACTACCTGCAGATGTGTGATCCCACCCTGCCCGAGACGGAGATCCCACCCCCGAGCACGGCCTCCCCGAGCCGTTTCTGAGCCCGATCGCCCCTGCCCGAAGCTATGGGCAGGCTGTGCGCGATCGCATCTTCACCGCCCCGTTCGTGCTGCTCACGACGGCCCACCTGCTGCAGTCCTTCGGGTACGCCTCGCTGATCCTGATGCCGCTGTACCTGGACCATCTGGGGGCCAGCCGCACCCAGGTGGGGACCGTGATCGGCTCGGCGGCCATCGGTGGCCTCGCCGCCCGTCCGCTGGTGGGATGGGCGCTGGACCGAGTGGGCCGCAAGCCCACCTTGGCCGTGGGCACCCTGCTGGTGGTGGCGGGCATGCTGGGGATCGGCGCCGTGGTGCGGATCGGCCCCTGGGTGTACGGCGTGCACGTGGTGATCGGGATCGGCCTCGCCACGCTGTTCACGGCCTACTTCACTGCCGCCGCCGATCTGGTGCCGCCCTCCCGGCGCACCGAAGGACTCGCCCTGTTCGGGATCTCGGGCCTCGTTCCACTGGTGATCAACCCCATGGCCGAGCTGGTGGGCATCACGGGGGCCGATCTGCGCTGGTTCTTTCCCGGGATCGGGCTCGTGTGTGCAGCGGCCTACCTGTGCGTCATCCCCATTCGCGCCTTGGAGGGTTCGGCCGCCCCGGCGGGGCCGCGCTGGCGCTGGCGGGTGGTGAGCTCGGCACTCCGCCACCGAGCGCTGTGGAGCGTGTGGCTGGCCACCACGGTGTTCTCCGCCATGGTCGCCGTCTTCATGGCCTACGCCACCGTGGTGGCCGCCGATCGAGGTGTGGCGCACCCAGCCAACCTGTGGTTCGCCTATGCCGGAGGGGCGGTCACGGTTCGCCTGCTCGGAGCCCGCCTGCCCGACGCCATCGGCCCTTCGCGCATGATCCCGCCGGCGCTGCTGCTGTACGTGTCCGCCCTCGCGCTGTGCGCGCAGGCGTCGAGCGCCGGCACGTTCCTGTCGGCGGGGCTGCTGGCGGGCCTGGGGCACGGCTTCGCGTTTCCCGTGCTCACCAGCCAGGTGGTGAGCCGCACCGCCGACGCGCTGCGTGGCAGCGCCATGTCGCTGTTCACGGCGCTGTGGGATCTGGTGAAGCTGCTGCTCGTGCCCTTGGCGGGCCTGCTGGCCGACGCGCGCTCCGATGCGCAGATGCTGCAGACCGCCGCCGCGCTGGCGACGCTCGGTCTGCTGGGCTGGGCGCTGCTCGAGCGACGCGCCCCGACTACTCGGGCGATGCCTCGGCAGGCAGCAGCACCACCTTCGCTCGGTTCCGGTCGTTGAGCAGCTGCTTGGCCGTGTCCTGCACCTCGCGGGGCGTCAGGCTGTCGTTGCGAGCGTCCCAGGTGAGCAGCTCCATGGGATCGGCCCCCCGCTGTAGCGCCCCCGTGAAGGCCGACAGCCAGAAGCTGTTCTCGCGCAGATCGATCTCGCGCTGGCGCCGGTTCTTCTCCTGCTCCTGCTCCACGTAGGAGGCATCGGGGCCCTGCATTCGCAGCCGATCCAGCACCCCTTGGGTGGCGTTCAGCAGCTCGTCCACTCGCTCGGGATCGCACTGGAACTGGATGGAGACCGAGTAGTTGTCCCAGGGGCGATGGGCCTCCGACGCACGAACGCTCACGCCGTACACGCCGCCCAGCTCCTCGCGCAGCTTCTCCCGCAGCAGCACCGACAGCACGTCGGCCATGGCGTACAGGCGGTTGCGCGCGACCCACGTGTTGTCGGAGAACGCGCCGTGGTAGTGCAGGCGCACCCGTGCCTTGGGATCGATGCCCTTGCGAACCTCGGTCTGCAGCACCCCCGTGGCGGGCCGCATGCCGCGATCGGCGTGCTCCCCGGCCTCGCTCTCCGCGGGCAGGCTCGCGAGATAGCGCAGCACCAGATCCTGGAACCCGTCCGGCAGGTTCCCCACGAACACGAAGGTCCAGCCCGAGGCGTCGCCGAATCGGTCCGCGTACACCTGACGGGCCTGCTCCAGCGTCAGTCCCTGCAGCGTGTCCACGGTCCACGGCGCACGACGGGGGTCTTCGGGCCACACGAGCAGGTTGAACGCGTCGTAGAAGTGGGTGTTGGGGTCCTGGTCCCGATTGAGCAACCGCTCGGTGTGCAGCGTGCGCGTCTGAGACAGCCCGTCCTCGGAGAAGCGTGGCGCCGTGAAGCCAGCGTGCACCAGCTGCAGCGCCATCTCCAGATCGGCCACGCTCGAGCGACCCGACAAGGTCTGCCAGGTCTCGGTGAGCCGCCGCGACACCGAGAACGAGTGGCCCGCGGACCACTTGGAGAGGTCCGACACGTCGTGCTCGCCGAACCCGGAGCGCTGCGCCACCTCCACCGCGAGCCCGCCACTCACGTAGTCGTCGTCGGACACTCGCGACATGCCTCCCGGCGCGAAGGCGCGGAAGCGGATCTCGTCGTCCTTGAAGTCGGTGGCCTTGGACCACACGCTCACCCCGTTCGACAGCTCCCACCGCGTGAAGCCCAGCGCCTCG
Source organism: Myxococcales bacterium (assembly GCA_019634415.1). Lineage (GTDB taxonomy): Bacteria > Myxococcota_A > UBA796 > UBA796 > DRPG01. Next base: position 3,981 of record JAHQVJ010000253.1, on the reverse strand, counting down.
CTGTAGACCGTCTCGGTGGTGGCCACCGATCCGGGCTCCGGCAGAGCCGCGAGCAGCTCTCCCACCACCGTCTCCTCGGGAAGCGCCTCGATGGTGGCGGCCGCCACGCGCTGCTCCACGGCGCGGAGGTCCTCGGAGGCGGGTACCTCCACGTCCTCCTTCTGGGGCATCACCACGCTGATCACGCGAGATCTCGCTGGCATCCAGCCCTCGCTCACCCAGGCCGACACCTCTTCCACGGTGAACTCGGGCACGTACTGCTTGGCCAGCCCCACCTCGTAGTCGATGCCGGGCATGGACTCGTTGGTCAGGAAGACGCGCACGAGCTCGTTCGCATGCGTCACCGAGTCGGTCTTGTCCTTCTCGGCGAGCAGCCGGTCGTACCGGTTGACCACCGCCGCCTTGGCGCGCTGCAGCTCGGCGGCACGCACGCCGTGGCGCTGCACCCGCTCGATCTCCGTGAGCAACGCCTCGTAGGCCCGCAGCGCCCCTCCGTCGGGCAGCGCCGCCCCGACCACCCAGGCCCCCTCGGTGGGAGTGAGCTTGGTCTTGCCTGCGCTGGCCCCCAGGAAGGGCGGATCCGGCTGCCGCGAGATCTCCGCCAGCCGCTCGTTGACCACGGAGAAGGCCACCTGCTCCATGAGCGAGGTCCGATAGTCCCCGTGGGTCGTTCCCCATGGCATGTCGGCCTTGGCCATCAGCTGCAGCGACGCTCGCGGGACCTCCGGGTCCGCCACCACCGCATCGAGCACCTCGGTGTGGTCGGGAATCTCGGGTCGAGCGCGCTCCCTCGGCTCGGCGGCGGCCTTCAACCCGGAGAAGCGCTCCTCGATCTTCGCCTGGACCACGTCCGGATCGAAGTCCCCCACCGCCACCACCGCCATCAGATCGGGGCGATACCAGTCGCGGTAGAAGCGTGTCGCGGCCTCGTGCTCGAAGGTCTTCAGCGAAGTCTCGGTGCCGATGGGCATGCGATCCGGGTAGGGACTGCCGAAGAAGATCTTGGGCATGATCTGCTCGCGGATCCGCTCGGACGGTCCCAGGCGCGTGCGCCACTCTTCGAGCACCACCCCTCGCTCTGCGTCGATCTCGGCGGGGTCGAAGGTCATGCCCCCGGCCCAGTCCGACAGCACCACGAAGGCCTTGTCGAACACCTCGGCATCGTCAGTGGGCACCGTGAGCTTGTACACGGTCTCCTCGAAGGAGGTGTGAGCGTTGAGGTGGGGCCCGAAGCGGGTGCCGACGGACTCCAGGTAGCGAATCATGTCGTTGCCCGGGAAGTTCTCGGTCCCGTTGAACGCCATGTGCTCCACGAAGTGCGCCAGGCCGAGCTGGTCGTCGTCCTCCAGCACCGAGCCCGCGTCCACGGCCAAGCGCAGCACCGCGCGCTGCGCGGGCTCCCGGTTGACCTCGATGTACCAGGCGAGCCCGTTGTCGAGCACCCCGGACCGCACGCCGGGATCCACGGGTAGCGGACGCGCCAGCTCGGCTTGTGGTCCTGCGGGTTCGGCCACCTGCTTGGGAGGACATCCCAGCAAGATGAGGGGCACCATTCCTAGGAATGCTCGGGTCATGCACGCTCCTCCAAGGCGCGGATCTAGCATGCACCAGCGCCGCCGCGACACGTCATGACGGGATGTGGAGAGCCCCCGTCAGCCCTCGACGGGAGGCACCACCTGGTCCCAGCCAGCATTGAAGGACACCGAACGCCCGACGACCAGCGGCTGGAAGCGGCCCGGCTTCACCGCCCCGTGCTCGAAGCTGCCATGGGCGCTCCAGTCGCGGCCTCCGGACCGCACGCGCAGGTCCACCCGGAAGCAGCCGGGCCCTCGCACCACTCCCTCCGCGTCGACCGCCTGCACCACGAAGGGTCCGCAGAGCTGCTGGGCGGCCACGTGAGCCGGCAGCTCCACCGCTGCTCCTCCCGCGGGCTCCCAGCGAACGTGGGGCTCGGGGGCCTGCAGTGCGCGCCCGTGGCCCAGACGAGCCGCGAAGCGGTAGGTGGCCGCCCCATCCACGGAGCCACCCGCCACGAGCGCTCCGAGCTGCAGGGGCAGGTCCGACAGCCGGCGCCGCACCGACCAGGCCCACCCTGCCCCCCCGAGCAGCACAGCGGCCACCGATCCCAGCACGGCATCGGCCGCCAAGGGGGTGACGGCGAGCGGCATCGCTCCGAGAGCGAGGGCGGCAGCACCCATCACCCCCCAGATGCCGCGTCGGCCCAGTCGCTCCACTGCGGCAATGGTCACATCCGAGTGCAATCGAACTCCCGCCCACCCGTATGGACGTGGGGTTTCCCCGCCCGGGCGAGCGGAGTACCTTGTCGTCCCGCGGTGGTGCAACGATCACCCGAACTGGAGTGTGACAGATGGGCCTCTGGGACCGACTGAAGCAACATGCAGGCGCACAGCTTCTCGAAGTCATCGACTGGACCGACGACAGCCGAGACACGCTCGTCTTCCGCTATCCGACGTTCAATCAGGCCATCACCGACCAGTCCAAGCTCGTCGTGCGCGAGGGCCAGGTGTGCGTCTTCGTGTCGGAGGGCAAGCTGTCGGAGGTCTTCGGACCCGGCACCTACGCGCTGGACACGCGCAACGCGCCGATCATGCGCTTCTTCCAGTCCATTCGCTACAACCTGGAAGAGCCCTACAAGGGCGACATCTACTTCATGAACACCCGCCAGTTCATGGACAACGGATGGGGCACCGCCACCCCCGTGATGATCCGGGACGCCGAGTTCGGTCCAGTGCGGATCCGCGCCTACGGCATCTACAGCTACCGGATCACCGACCCCGGCAACTTCCTGCGCCAGATCGTCGGCACCGACGGCCTGTTCACCACCGACGAGATCAACGGTCAGCTCAAGCGCAAGCTGGTGAGCAGCATGGCCCAGATCGTGGGCAGCTCCCAGCTCGCCGTGCTCGATCTCGCCGCCAACTACCAGGATCTGGGCGACAAGCTCTGCGACGACCTCAACCCGTCGTTCCAGGAGTCCTACGGGATCACCCTCACCGACTTCACCATCCAGAGCATCTCGCTGCCGGAAGAGGTGGAGAAGGCGCTGGACGAGCGGTCGAAGATCGGCATCCTGGGCGATCTCAACGCCTACACCCAGCTCAAGTCGGCAGACGCCATCGAGGACGCCGCCAAGAACCCGGGAGTGGGAGGCGTGGGCGCGAGCATGGGCGTGGGCTTCGGCCTGGGCAACCAGATCGGCTCGAACATGATGCAAGCCCAGCAGCAGGGCGCCGCAGCTCCCGCCGGTGGCGCCTCGCCGCCCCCCCTTCCCCAGCAGGGCAGTACGTACCACTACAACGGCCCCACGGGCCAGGCGCAGCTCCCCCTGGATCAGGTGGTGCAGAACGTGCTGGCAGACCGGTCCGCGAACCACCTGGTGTGGCAGGCGGGTTGGCCCGAGTGGCGCAAGCCGGCCGACGTGGCGGAGATCGCACAGCGGCTTCCGCCCCTGCCGCCCGCCGCGGAACGATTCCACTACAACGGGCCGTCGGGGCAGGGGCAGAAGAGCGCAGCAGAGATCGCTGCCGAGGTCGCCGCTCACCCCGATGCCCGCCACCTGGTCTGGCAGAAGGGCTGGGAGAGCTGGAAGCCGGCGGCCGAGGTGCCCGCCATCGCGAGTGCGATGTCTGGTGGCGGGGACGTTCCTCCACCGGTTCCGTAGTCGTCTGCTGAAAGTGGTCGGCGATTGGCGGTCGGCGATTAGCGGTCGGCGATTAGCGGTCAGGCGTCGGCTTGCAGCAGTCAGCAGTCAGCAGTCAGCAGTCAGCAGTCAGCAGTCGGCAGTCGGCAGTCAGCAGTCAGGCGTCAGCCTTGCAGCAGTTAGGCGTCAGCTTTCAGGCGTCAGCTGTCCGGCATGAGCGACCAGCAAGAACGCTGAACGCCGAAAGCTGAACGCTGAACGCCGAAAGCTGAACGCTGAACGCTGAACGCTGAACGCCGAACGCCGAACGCCGATTCCCG
>JAHQVJ010000252.1 GCA_019634415.1 Myxococcales bacterium | reverse complement strand
GTGTCCACCAGCGGACCGAGCTTGTTCTGCGGCTGCGTGCCGCTGGGGGTGGCCAGGCGGGGACCCTCCGGAGCGTTCTCGATGGCCTTCACCACGAAGGTGATCCCCTTCGTGCGGGCCTCGAGGTGCCGGCTCGAGCCCAGCGCGTCCCGGGTCAGCGCGAGCACGGCGTAGGCCGTCGTGGCCACGTCGGAGGGGTGGGTCGCGCCGGGCTGCCCTGCAGGTCCGGCTCCCCAGCCGCCGTCGGCCCCTTGAGCCGACACGAGCCAGGCCGCTCCCAGCCGCTGCGACGCCTCCGCCGTCTCCGCGGCCGCAGGCGTCTCCGGGGCCCTCAAGTTGGTGGACGTGCGCTCGAAGATGCTGGGCTCGTCTGCACCCCCCGCCGAGACGGGGAGCAGACACACAGCGACGAGGGCGACGGCGATCGGTCGGTTCATGGCGGAATCTCCGGGGCAGCCCACGAACGGACACGTCTCCACCCATCCGGTTCCGAGGTCGGCCCGGCCCGTCCACGTCATCCCCGGGGCAGGGTGCTCCAGCGGACCCCATGGTGCATCCACCGAGGTGCTGCAGTGCACGACGTCGGACGGCACCGTGCGCTGATGCCCGAGTCTCGGGACATCCTGCGCTACCTGCGGGAGCGCCTCTCGAGCTGACTCAGCGCGTCTTCGCGACGGGCTCGCACACCAGTCCCGCCTCGATCTCCTCGCGGCTGGCCGTGGACCCTTGATCGCACAGCGCCTGGTACAGCCCCACGCGAGCCTGACACCCACCGCACGACAGCTCCGTGGCCGACACCCCCTCGAAGGAGCAGGTCACCACGCCGTCGGCGCACTCGGGGCACCCCAGGCGGTCGTTGGCCAGCTCGCAGGCGCCACCTTCGCAGCCGGCCAGCAGCGAGCCGAGCAGCCCCACCATCCACATCACACGCATACCGCCCTCCGTCGTGCCCACAGCAGGCCTAACGGCTGGCACCAGCCCGTTCGAGCTCCCCGAGCTGCCCGGTGATGGAGATGGCCATCTCGAGGGCCTGCTCGTAGTTCAAGCGCGGATCCACCGAGCTTCGATAGGCCCGCTGGAGGTCCTGCTCGGACAGCCCGCGGGCCCCTCCGATGCACTCCGTGACGTCCTCGCCCGTCATCTCGAAGTGCACGCCTCCCAGCACCGACCCCATGCGGCGGTGGATCTCGAAGGACTGCTGCAGCTCCGACAGGATGTTGTCGAAGCGCCGCGTCTTCACACCGCTGTCGAGCTTCTCCGTGTTGCCGTGCATGGGATCACAGGTCCACAGCACGGTCCGTCCGGTGGCTCGGACCGTCTCGATCAGCGGTGGCAGCAGCTCCTCCACCCGATCGTGCCCCAGGCGCGCGATCAGCGTGAGCCGACCTGGCTCGTCGTCGGGATGGAGCACGTCGACGAGCTGGGTGAGCCACTCGGCCGTCATGCCCGGGCCCACCTTCACCGCCACCGGGTTGCGGATCCCGCGGAAGTACTCCACGTGGGCGCCATCGACCTGCGCGGTGCGCATCCCGATCCAGGGGTAGTGGGTCGACAGGTTGTAGAAGCCCTCTCGCCGTGGAACTCTCCGCGTCTGCGCCTGCTCGTACAGCAGCGCCAAGCCCTCGTGGCTGGTGTAGACGTCGACCCGCTTCATCTCCTCGAGCTGGGTGCCGGTGATGGCCTCCATGAACGCCACCGACCCCCGGATCTGATCCACGATGCGCGCGTAGTCCGCACGCCTGTGCGCGTGGGCCACGAACGACAGGTCCCAGTACTCGGGGTGGTGCAGGTCGGCGAAGCCTCCGTCCGACAGGGCCCGGATGAAGTTGAGCGTGAGCGCAGCGCGCTCGTAGCCCCGCAGCATCAGCTCCGGATCGGGCGTGCGTTCGGCGTCGGTGAAGCCCGATCGGTTGAACAGATCTCCCCGATAGGTCGGCAGCGTCACGTCGCCGCGGGTCTCGGTGTCGGCCGATCGCGGCTTGGCGTACTGACCTGCCAGCCGCCCCACCCGGATCACCTGCTTGCGGGTGGCGTGCATGAGCACCAGGCTCATCTGGAGCAGGATCTTGAGCTTCGCCGTGATGCCGTCGGGATGGCACTCGTCGAAGCTCTCGGCGCAGTCCCCGCCTTGCAGCAAGAACATCTCCCCGCGGGACGCCTGGCCCAGCTGGGCCTTCAGCGCCTCCACCTCCCACGAGGTGACGAGGGGCGGGAGCCGCGAGATCTGCTCCACGACACGCGCGGTCACGGCGTCGTCGGGGTAAGTTGGCTGCTGTGTGGCGGTCTTTTCCTGCCACGAGGACGGATGCCAGCTGGGCATGGACACCTTCGAAGGGCGACGGGCCCTAGCGCTCGCGTATCACGGGGGTCGGGGGACGCAGCCCGGCTGCGGTGTCACTCGGGGCACGCCTCGACACTTTCGACCACGACGAGGCTACGAGGCATGGCATCTTGGTAGCGTCTCGTCCGTCAGCTATGGGGGACCATGCATTGGTGATGCGGTGTCCGAGTACACGATAGGAGAGCAGGTCGGCCAGGGAGGGATGGCCGAGGTCTACCTCGCCCATCAGGCGGGCATGGGTGGGTTCGAGAAGCTCGTCGTGTTCAAGAGGCTCGCCGACCGATTCCTCGACAACGAGACCTACGTCCACTCCTTCCTGCGCGAGGCTCGCGTGGCGGCGGCGATGGGCCACCCCAACATCGTCACCACCACCGACGTCGGCCAGGACGACCGAAGCCCCTACCTGGTCATGGAGTACCTGTCGGGAGAGCCGCTGTCGTTCCTGATGAGGTCCCTGGGCAAGCAGCGCCAGCGCATGCCCCTGCAGCACCTCTGTCGTATCGCAGCCTCGGTGGCGGCCGCCCTCGACTATGCCCACAACCTGACCTTCCCCGACGGCACGCGGTCCGCCGTCGTGCACTGCGACGTCACACCGTCCAACATCATGTGCTGCTACGGCGGCGACGTGAAGCTGCTGGACTTCGGCATCGCCCGGATCCTCGCCGAGGAGCACACCCAGACCGGCCAGCTCCACGGCAAGCTCGGCTACGTCGCCCCCGAGCAGGTGCGCGGCAGCAACATCACGCCGCGAACGGACCTCTTCCAGCTCGGCGTCGTGCTGTGGGAGATGATCACGATGCAGCGCCTGTTCGAAGGCGACAGTGATGCCTCCAGGCTGCACGCCATCCTGCACCAGCCCATCGCTCCCCCCGGAGCGATCGCCCAGGGCGTGCCGACGGAGCTCGACGCCATCGTCATGTGGTGCCTGCAGCGCGACCCGGCGAGCCGCTGCCCATCGGCCCACGTCCTGGCGCAGCGGCTGATCTCGGCTTCGCTGACCCCCTCCGACGACCGCGACTTCGGCCGGTGGATGCAGACCACCTTCGTGGACCGCCGCGCGTGGCGCAGTGGCCTCGAGCGGCGGGTGCGTGGTGTGCCGAGCGATGGCCCGTCGGGTCTGATCCGAGAGCGGATCATCACCTCGTCGGTGCCGAGCGTGTCCCGGTCCGTGGTGCCCCCGCCGCGAAGCGCACCGATCGCTGCCCCCACCGCAACGCGACCCACGCTTCAGTGGCTGGGAGCCGTGGTGGTGCTGGTGTCGGCCGTGGGCATCGCGGTGTTGACGTCCCTCGTCCTGCTCACCATCTGGACTGCTCCCACCGGCCCGCAAGACCCGGCTGCGGCGGTCCAGGCCGAGGACGGAGGGCTCTCCCCCACACCCGGTGCGCTGGTGGCCGAGCCACCCCCGGCGCCCGAGCCGCCCACCCGAGCCGAGGCGGTGGCAGCCCCTCTGACCCACACACCGCCCAAGCCGCCTCCGGTCGCGGTGGAGACGCCGACAGCTCCCCCTCGCGTGGAGGATGCCTCCCTTCCGGAGGGTGACGAGCCCGCCCCCGATGACGTCGAGCAGGAGCCCACCACCCCTGCGCCGACCATCGAGAAGATCTCCGACAACCTCGATCCTTGGGCCTCCGATACGCCCCAGTGACGATCGGATCAGGCCTGCAACAACAGACAGGGTTACTGAAACGCCGGTCGCATCTTGGTGTCGGGAGGGTCCAAGGCGGCTCGCGGGGGTGGGAGGCTCGAGTGACATTCGGCGTGCATCTGTTGTTGGCGGGGTTGCTGTCACCTGCCTGGGCCCAGTCCGAGCCCGAGATCGGTCTGCCCGCACTCTCTGAACCCGCTCCCAGCAGCACGTCCGGCGACGACTCGCGAGCGCGCGAGCTGTTCATGGAAGGGGACGCGCACTACGCTGCCGGCCGCTACGAGGAGGCGGCCATCCGCTTCCACGAGGCGTACCAGCTCAGTGCCAGGCCAGAGCTCCTCTTCAACCTGGCCAACGTGTACGAGCGGCTCACCGAGTACGACCGCGCTGCGGAATACCTGCGCCGGTACCTACAGAGCCCAGGCGTAGACGACGTGGAGTCCGCTCGACAGCGCCTGCGGCGGCTCGAGCTCGCCAAGGCCGAGCTCGAGACCAACACCCTGGCCCCACCCGATCCCGCCGAGCAGACCGTGGCCGTGGTCCCCGAGGCTGGTGTGGAGATCGTGGAGCCCACCGAGACCCGCTCCCGCTCCGGTACCGCCGGAACCGTCGTGCTCGCGTCCCTGACCGGCGTGGGCGCAGCCACGGCCGTCACCTTCGGGCAGCTCGCCCGCTGGGACCACCAGTCCATCGAGCAGCTCTGTCGGAGCAACGGCGACGACCAGCTGTGCACCCCGGACGCCGAGGTCCTCATCGCACGGGAGCGCAGCCGGGCGCTGTCGTCCGATCTCGCGACGGTCGCCACCTCGGTCTCGGCGATCGCACTGGTCACACACCTGGTCCTGCGGCAGCGCAAGCGGCGTTCCGAGTCCCGAGCCGTGCTCGTGCCCACGCCCATCGAGGGTGGAGCCGTCGTGGGCATGACCTACAATTTCGGGGGAGGCGCCCCATGATGCGAATCGGATTGTGCATCGCGACCCTCGCGCTGGCGGGCTGCTCGCTGCAGACCTTCGAGCGAACCCCGTGCCTGCAGGACGCCGACTGTGTGTCTGCATTCGGCGACGGATCCACCTGCGTCGACGGTGGCTTCTGCGAGGTCCCCACCGGGACCCTGCCCACCATCGACGACACGGCACCCACCAACCTGCTCACCGGGCAGTTCGGCTCCATCTTCCTGGCCGAGGTCCTGCCCAACCTGGTGTTCAATCCCGAAGAGAGCATGTTCATCGGGCTCGCCTCCACCGTGGCCGACGATGGGGGGGTCCAGAACCTGGCCCAGTGCGTGCTCGGCAGCTTCGGGGTGTGCGTGGACGCCTACCCGGAGGTGGGACAGTTCGTGAAGCCCGATCCGGATCTGAGCTTCTTCGACTCGCCTCAGGTGCGCAATCCTGGCGACATCCTCGCTGCTGGCACCAAGCTCATCTACTCCCCCGCCAACCGGTTCAACCAGGGGATGCCCCGCCAGATCGCCCCACCCGGCAACCTCCTGATCGGCGGCGAGCTGGAGCCCTTCCAGTCCGACGATGCCTTCGACGTGGTGAGCGCCCTCGACATCCTCATGCCCGATCCTGCGTCGCCCATCGTGGTCGCGGCAGACGGTGACATGATCTTCAGCTGGAAGCCCACCGGAAGCGGCCGCATGTACCTGGAGCTCGACGGGACCATCGTGGGCCTCGACGAGTCCGCCGGCACCGCCACCGTCACGCCCACCAGCCTCGGTCTGGACGGCAACTCCGTGAGCACCACGGCCATCCTGTCGCGGATCGCCTCCACCGATGTCGACGCATCCGGCAACACCTACCGCGTGCAGACGCGACGCGACCAGCCATATCAAGTGGACTACCTCGACATCGAGGGAGCCACACCGATGGCGGACGGCATCCACCTCGCGGGCAGCTGCAAGGAAGCGCTGGGGCTGTCTCCCGTGGCCCCTGGCAGCTACTACGGCACCGTGCAGCCCTACGCCAACGACGTGAGCCTGCTCGAAGGCAACAAGATCACGTACTTCGACTCGGCGGGCCGCGACGGCTTCGTGCGGATCGATCTCACCGCCAAGCAGACGCTGCTGGTCTCGTACACGCAGGTCTTCTCCGACGCGTCGGTCTACCTGCTCGACGCCTGCGACAAGAAGCCGTTGCCGGTGGCCGGGTCGGACTACACCACCAACGGTGACCCCGAGTCCTTCCTCTACGTCGCGCCGTTCGACCAGACGGTGCTGCTGGTCCTCGATGCCTATGTGTCTCGCTTCTACAAGAAGCAGGGTCGAGTCCCGCAGTTCGAGGGGGACACCTTCACGCTGGACATCACGATCAAGTAGCGTTCGGATCCCGCGCGACTCCGTCGCGCTACGGCACGAACAGCACCATGCGCGCCCCGCCCAGTGGGCTCTGCCCCACCTCCAGGCGTCCCCCGTGGGCCCGAGCCACGCGCGCGGCGATGGGTAGGCCGAGGCCGAAGCCTCCCGGATCCAGCTGCCCGGCGCCTCCGCCCCTGCGAAACGGCTCGAGCAGGCGCGCTCGCTCCTCCTCGGGAATGCCGGGCCCGTCGTCGTCCACCACGATGCGGGCACCCGCTGCGTCGGCGTCCACCGAGATGTGCACGATCGACGCGGCGTACCGCGCTGCGTTGGCCACCAGGTTGCGCAGGGCGCGCTGCATCAACCGCGGATCCACCGTCGCCATCGCCTGGCCGCGCACCTCCACGGGCACCCGCTGAGCGGACACCGCCTGCGCGAGATCCTGCAGCGGGGTGGGCTGGCGAGCCAGCTCGCGCACGGACTCCAGCCGCAGATAGGCCAGCAGCTCGTCCAGCAGGCGCTCCATCTGCTCCAGGTCACCGGCCGCGTCCTCCGCCTGCGCCCGCCGGTGCGCCACGTCGTCGGTGTCGGCCACCAGCTCGAGGGCGAAGCGTGCCCGGGTCAGCGGCGTGCGCAGCTCGTGCGACACGGCCTGCAGCGTCTCCTGCTGGGCGCGCAGCAGCGCATGGATGCGATCCGCCATGGCATCGAACGCCTCCCCCACCTCCTCCAGCTCCTGCGGCCCCTGAACGCGCGCCCGAGCGTCCAGATCCCCCGCCCCGAAGGCACGCGCCACCACCGCGACCCGATCCAGCGTCCGCCGCACGGGGCGAAGCGCCACCCAGGCTCCCAGGCCGATCCCCACGGTGGCCAGCAGCGCGAGCGCCCCCCAGCGCAGGCCGAACCCCGCCGGGACCATGGGCATCGGTCCCAGGGCCAGCCACGTGTGCGGATCCACGGCGCGGTAGGCGTGGGCGTTGGGGTAGCTGAGCTCGATCACCAGCGCTCCGTCTCGCACCGCGCCAGCACGCTGTAGCGGCAAGGGGGGCACCAACCGGGCAGGGGTGCCCGACCAGCTGCTGAGCACGGCATCGCGATCCGCAGCGGGCGCCTCCCGCAGGCGCTCCACCATCGCCACCGTCGGCCCCTCCAGCACGGACGCCAGGTGCTGCTCGGCCACCACCGGCACCGTGGCCGCCGCGGCCACCGCCCACACCACCACCCCCATCGCATGCCCCACGCCCAGCGCTGCGTAGAACTGGGCGAACAGCGACCTCATGAGTCGACGGCGAGCTGATAGCCCACGCCGCGCACCGTCTTGATGAAGCGATGGGGCTCGGTGTCCCCCAGGCGCTGTCGCAGCTTCGCCACCCGCACGTCCAGCGAGCGATCCACCCCGTCGTAGTCGATACCGCGACACGCCTGCATGAGATCCTGTCGCGACACGGGGTGCCCTGCGTTGCACGCGAGCGCCCAGAGCAGATCGAACTCGGCGGTGGTCAGCTGGACCGGCTGCCCGTCCACCGTGACCGTGCGGGATCCCGCAGCCACCACCAAGCCACCCTGCTCCACGCGGCGCACTGGAGCGCCCGAAGCGGCTGCCCCCTGGCGCCGCAGGAGGGCTCGAAGCCGCGCCAGCAGTAGCCGGGGGCTCGCCGGCTTCGGCACGTAGTCGTCCGCTCCCACCTCCAGGCCGATCACCTGGTCCACCTCGTCGCCGCGCGCCGAGAAGATGAGGATCGGCCCGTGGTACTGGTCGCGCACCTGCCGGCACACCGACAAGCCGTCCAAGCCCTGCAGCCCGATGTCCAGGATCACCGCGTCCGGCGCCTCGGCTGGAATGCGCTCCACGGCTCGGGCGCCATCCCGCTCCACCGAGACCACGAAGCCGTTGCGCCCCAGATAGTCCACCAGGAGACTGGCCAGCCGGGCGTCGTCTTCGACCAACAGGAGGTTGTCCCGCATAGCCGACAGCTTATCGGCTTGTACCGCCCCATCGGCGCCACTGCTTACCTTTGCTAACGTGCGCTAACTCGACCACAACCGACATCGACCCCGTCGTCAGGCACGTTCTAGACACAGGGAGAGTCTGTGGACGTTCAGATCTCGAGCTTGGGGTGGTGGGTGCCGGAGCAAGTGCAGACGGCCGAAGAGCTCTCTCCCCAGATCGGGCGCAGCGCCAGCTGGATCGAGAGCCGCAGCGGCGTGCACCGCAGGCGTGTCTCCGACCTGCCCATGGAGCAGATGGCCGCCCACGCGGCGAAGCGAGCCATCGGCGACGGTGCCCCACCAGACCTCATCCTGAACGCCTCGCTGACCCCGGTGCAGCTGCTCCCGGACAGCTCCGTGTATGTGCAGCAGGCCCTCGGTCTGTCGGGAATCCCCTCGTTCTCGGTCCACGCCTCCTGCCTGTCGTTCATGGTCGGCCTGCACACCGCCGCTCACTTCGCAGCGGCGGGCACGTACCAGCGCATCCTCCTAGTCAGCGCCGAGAAGGGCACCGGGTTTCGAAACCTGGACGAGCCCGAGTCGGCCGCCCTCATCGGAGACGGCGCCGCTGCCGCCATCGTGGAGCCCGGATCCGGAAGGCTCGTGGACTTCGCCCTGCAGACCTTTCCCGAGGGCTCGGAGCACGCGCAGTTCCGAGGCGCGGGCACCCGCGTGCCGCCTTGGGAGGCGGAGCCCGCCGACTACCAGTTCTCCATGAACGGTCCGCGCATCTTCCGCTTCGCCTACACGCGCCTGCACGAGATGCTCTTCGGCTTCCTCGACAAGCATCGCCTCCGCGTCTCCGACGTCGATCTGGTGGTGCCCCACCAGATGTCCGGCCCCGGAGTGGAGGCCTTTCGGCGCGTGGGCTTCAGCGACGAACAGCTGGTGGACATCGTGGCGGAGTACGGCAACTGCATCGCCGCGAGCATCCCCATGGCGCTGGCCCACGCCCAGGAGCAGGGGCGCCTGCGCCCCGGCGCGAAGGTGCTCCTCGTGGGCACCGGTGCCGGAATCTCGGTCTGCGTGGCGCTGCTCGAGTGGGGTCAGGCCACCCAGGCGTAGCGCCGCGCCCCCTCCCGCGCTCCTCCAGACTCCGTCCCGAGGAAGGCGAACTCGCCCCGAGGCCCCATCACGCTGCTCTGCAGCATGCCGCGATGCAGCTGCTCGTACACGTCGCAGCCGATCCGATGGCGCGCCTGCAGCTGGCCGAACAGATCGAGGCCCGCGGCCTCGCGCCACGACGCAGCCACGGTGCCCTCGAACACCTTGGCCTTCGCGCCCGAGCCGTAGCCGAAGAACCCCACCCGGCACCCAGCCAGGTCGGTTCCGTCGTGCAGGTCCGAGGCCAAGGTGGACATCAGGGCCGTGAAGATGGACCCCGTGTACTGGTTGCCAATCAAGCTCGACGCACGCTGCCCCCGCTCGATGCGGTCCGCCACGAAGGTACGGTACGCCTCGGTCTTCGACACCCGACGACGCATGTCGTCGTCGATGGGGCGCTCCGCGTCTTCAGGTCCGAGACCCGCTTGATCCGCCACCTCGGACCACCCCGTCCGCCCCACTCGATCCCGCAGGAAGACGTCGGGGAACATGCGCTTGCCCTGGTAGGCGTAGGGCAGGTGCAGCAGGATTCGACGCCACTGCTCCGTCAGCGGTGGGTCTCGGTCCGGGCTGTGCCGACCGTCGGCGATGGCCCGGCGCTGGAAGTCCGCGAACGCCTCCGTCAGCGCCGCCCGGTAGCAGGCGTTGGAGAGCTGGCCGTCGAAGACCGGCGTGTCCTTGTGGATCTCGATCGCCGGTCCCTCGGCGAAGAGCCGCTGCCGCACCACGCGCGACAGATCCTCGGGGACCTGGCTGCCCGCCTCGCGGGCCACCGCGAGCACATCGTCGATCAGCTGCTGGACGGCCACGCGCCGCCGTGGCTTGAAGAAGTCGTGCACCGGGTGGGTGCACACCCCCCACCGATCGTCGATCGCCAGAAGCCGAGGGTGATGGCTCACCAACACGGCGCTACCCCCGGCGCCCTGGGTGTACTCCCCCGGCGAGCCCAGCTCGTACTTGGCGTTGTCGGCCGACACGACGACGCCGATCCGGTCCTCGGCCTCCCCGCCGCGAGCCACCCAGTCGAGCACGTTGTGGAGCGCGTCCACGCCGCCGATGCAGGCGAAGGTCAGGTCCACCACGTCGCAATGGGCGAAGCAGTCGTCTCCGTGCGTGGGCGCATAGCGCTGGGTGAGCATCTGCAGCACGTAGGTGGCCGTGGGCTTGGAGCCATCGAGCCCGCTCTCGGTACCCAGGTAGAGCCGCCCGATCCGACGCGGGTCGAGCCCGTTGTCGTCGATGAGGCGTGCCACCGCGTTCGCGCCCATGGTGGCCGTGTCCTCGTGCACGTCGGGAATGGACATGGCAACCAGCCCCAGGCCGTTACGCAGCTTGCCGTAGTCCTCTGCCCGGAGCTCGGCGAAGTCGCGCATGTCCAGGTACAGCCGCGGCACGTAGACCGCCATGGCATCGATGCCGACAGAGGCGGTCACGCCCCCTCCTCGAGCAGGATGCGGTCGTAGGCCGAGGCTGCCAGCGGCACCATCTCTTGTGCCGTGCACAGCTCGTGGAACAGGCGAGCCGCCCGCGCCACCCGAGGACGATCCGCGAAGGCCTCCTGCACCTCGGTGATGACGTCCGCCAGCAACGCCCTGGAGACGTGGCGGCCGTCGTCGAAGGGGGCAGCGTGCCGCACCCAGTGCCACACCAGCGCTCGACACGTCTCGGCCACGGCCAGTCGCCCAGAGTCCCCCAAAGCGCACAGGTTGCGGATCCCCTCCTCCACCGTGTGGCGGAGGCCTGCAAAGGTACGCACCCCCGGCGCCTGAGCACCCACGAAGGACACGCGCGGCAGGTCAGCGATCTCGGTGTGCTCGGGCTCCCCCCACCCACTGCGGAAGGCCTCCCGCGCCGCCGGAACCTCCTCGGCGGACCGGACCCACACGCCCTCGAACCCGCGCTCCGCCAGGTGGGCATGGCCATCGAGGACCGCGCCCCCCACGGCCAGGACTCCCCGGGACCGACACACCCGGACCAGGCGCTCCACCAAGGTCCGAATCAGCGGCTGCTCCTCGGTCAGAGCGCTCCGATCGGGGAGCGCATGCTGTGGATGCGCCCGAACCACCTTGATCCACGACAGCAGATAGTCCCACGTCCCGCACGTCAGGGCCGTGGCGCGCCGACGCAGCGCGAACAGGATCTCGTCCATCTGGACCGCAGCGGGCACCGTCTCGATGAGCACCGTGACCTGCACGTGATCGGCGGGAAGCTCGAGGAGCAGCTCGGCCTCCGTGAGCACGTCGGCGAACCACAGCGCCTCCTCGAAGCTCTCGATCTTCGGAAGCACCAGGTGGGACCGCAGACCACGTGCGCGAAGGGCCGCAGCGCCGTGGAACAAGAACAAGCCGATGTCGAGCAAGGTGGCGCTCATGGCCGCCCCGACCCGCAACACGTCTGCCTCGTGCAGGTGCAGCCCGCGCGGCTTGACCGCGAGCGCTGGCATCGGCTCTCCTTGCAGGTCGCGCACCAACGTCCTCAGGTGGCGCTGACCCGCCAGCGCGTGGTCGAGGGTGGGTCGAGCGCCGTCCTCGAAGTCCGCCACGAGCACGTCGGCACCGCTTCGAAGGGCCCGCGACGTGGCAGCCGGCTCCGGAGGGGCCACGATCTGAACCTGTCGCGCGTCGGTATCTGCCGCCGAGCAGCGCCACGCCCACTGCCGAACGGCTCGGGTGGCGGCTCGCTCCCGAGGAAACCTCCCCACGTCGAAACCCTTCTGGGCCTTTCGTCGCGCCGCGAGGAGTCGCTGCCGACGAGCCTCGAACCGCGTGCTCAGCTGACCGAGGAACGCCCTCGCCGCTGGCGTGAGCACCTCTTCGTCGCGCGACATCCGCCCCCCTCGATCCACTTGACCGTTGTCCGCCATGGGGCCGGCGCGATCAACGGTGGCAAGGCGTGTCGATTGTCATGATGTGACGAGACAGTGATGTCATGCGGTAAAGATGTGAACAATGTGAGGTGTCAACATGGTCGAGGCAACCCGCCTCGGGGGCAAGGTGCGTGCCCTCCGACGGCGTCACGGGCTCACCCAGGCGCGCATGGCCGAGCGGCTCCAGATCAGCCCGAGCTACCTGAACCTCATCGAGCACGACAAGCGGCCCCTCACCGCGGCGGTGCTGATTCGACTGATGCAGGTGTTCGACCTCGATCCGAGCGAGTTCTCGGCCGATGGCGACGCCCGGATGGTCCAGGACCTGATGGAGGTCTTCGGCGACGCGTTGTTCGAGGATCTCGCCCCCTCGAACCACGAGATCCGTGAGCTCGTGTCCCGCCTACCCACGCTGGGCAACGCCATCCTCCGGGTGTATCGGGCCTACGCGGGCGTTCGGGATCAGCACCCCCCTCTCCCGCAGGACGGGCGGCTTCCGTCGGACGAGGTCACGGCCTTCGTGCAACGCCACCAGAACTACTTCCCCAGCCTAGAGTCAGCGGCGGCCGCCATCTCCGACACCTTCGAGCCCGACCGGGAGTGGGAGGGCATGGTCCGGGCCATGGCCGCGCATGGCGTGAAGGTCCAGATCACCCAGGCTGGGGACTTCGGAGGCGCGGTGCGTCACTTCGACCCGCAGCGACGCCGACTGTCGCTGTCGGAGGTGCTGCCGCCACGCAGCCGCGCCTTCCACCTCGCCGTGCAGCTGGGTCTGGTCGCGGCCAGCGACCAGCTCGACGAGCTGTCGTCGGATCCCGGCTGTACCACCGAGGACTCGCGCCGTCTGCTGCGGGTGGTGCTCGCCGGCTACTTCGCAGGGGCGGTGTTGATGCCCTACCAGCGCTTCTTGACCACGGCACGGCAGACGGGCTACGACATCGAGCTGCTCGGGCATCGCTTCCGAACCAGCTTCGAGCAGGTCTGCCACCGGCTGTGCAGCCTGTACAGCCCAGAAGCGAGCGGGATCCCCTTCCACTTCACGAAGATCGACACGGCGGGGAACATCTCCAAGCAATTCTCCGTCTCTGGATTGCGCTTTGCGCGATTCGGTGGCGCCTGCCCGCGGTGGAACGTGGCCAAGGCGTTCCTGCAGCCGAACGTGCTGCGCATCCAGGTCTCCGCCATGCCCGACGGTGAGCGCTACTTCACCATCGCCAAGACCATGGCGCGCCGCTACGGCGGCTTCGGCGCCCCCGAGACGGTCTACGCGGTGGGCGTGGGCTGCCGCCTGGAGCACGCGTCGGAGCTGGTGTACGCGCGCGGGATGGATCTGGCCCACGTCGACGACATCACGGTCCCCATCGGAACCACCTGCCGCCTGTGCGAGCGGCGGGACTGCGACCAGCGCGCCTTCCCGTCGGTTCACCATCCGCTGCGGCTCGACGAGAACGTGCGCGGCGTGGGCTTCTACGCGTCGACGACACGGGACTAGGCCCGCACGAGCCTGCTCACAGGCGGTAGAGGATGGAGCAGCCGCCCACCGCCGACGCGCCCCGAACCAGCTCGGGGCCGAGCACCAGCTTGTGCATGTCGCCAGGCACGTCCGTGGTGCGCGGCGCGTGCAGCGTGCCCACCCCTCGCTTGGCGAGCCCCTCGGCCAAGGCGTTGCCGATGCCCACGATGTTGCAGCCGCCCCCCGTGAGCACGGCGGCGAACAGCGTCTTGTCGGTGTCGGCATGGCTCAAGAAGGCGTCCACCGCGTGCAGCACGGAGCGCACCAGGCGCTTGATGGCGGTGCCCACGTCGGCGCGGGTCAGGCCGAACTCGGCGGGCCCGTCGGCGGTGCGCGACCCGTACACGGCACGGCGGAAGTGCTCCCGCTCGGTGGCAGACCCCAGCGCGCGGGCGCGAGCCTCGTCGGTGGCGGACTCCAGCAACCAGGCGTCGAGCTGCTCCACCCCGAGCCGCACCGACATCGCGGGGTCGTCGTCGAAGCCACCTCCGTCGTGTCGAGCGAAGCTCGCGAGCGCCAGATCGGTGGTGAAGGCCCCCACGTCGACGAGCAGCACCCCTTGATCGGAGCTCGCGAGGGTCCGAAGCACCGCGGCGTCGCCGAACATCGCCCCGAGGTTGGGCAGGCCCGACGCCGTACGGGGATTGCGCCCCTCGGTGAGCACACCGATCAAGTTCGCGCGGGGCTCGGAGAGGGTGAAGTCCGACTCCGTGGAGAAGCCCACCTCCCGAAGCAGCGTCTCCAGGCGCGGGGCGAGGCTGCTCTCGAGCACGAAGTTCGGCACGCACAGCTGCGTGGCGAGCTCGTGGAAGCGCCCATGGCCCAGCATGTCGGGGATCTGCTCGTCGTGCAGCCAGGTCAGGTAGCGCCGCGCCACGTCGAAGGCGCGCAGGGCGGGAACGTGCGCCAGCAGCAGACGATCCGCCTCGGGGTCGTGGCCGTCGAGCAGCTCCAGGTCCCCCTCCTCGAGGGCGCCCGGCGCGAACAGATCCGACTTCCAGTTCAGGTGCAGCTCCACCCGCTCACTGGCGCGCAGATCCACCGCATCGGGACCGAACACCCAGCGGTCGCGCTGGGTGTCGCGCGCGGCCACCGAGGGAATGCAGAACCCGTCGGGCAGCTCCGGATCGGTGAGCAGACGGGTGGTGCCGTCCGCTCCGGATCGCACCGCCACCTTGGTGTAGGACGCGCCGAGATCGATGCACAAGCTGTCGGGGGTGGACATGGAGCCTCAGGGAACGGGTTGAACGGAGGCCTTCTGGAGGAGGGTCTCACCGCCGTCCCCCGTCAGGACCCATCCGGGCTCCACGATCTCCACGGGGTCGCCCGGAAACAAGCTGTGTTCCGACGTGTGCCGTCGGCCGCTGAAGGTAACGCGCTCGCCGTGCTCCCCCAGCTGCTTCAGCCCGAGGGACGTCATGGCCCGCGCGAGCCCTCGCTTCACCTCTCGATCCACCTCACGGCTCCACGACAGCACGAGCTCCATCGCGCGGTCGCGCTCATAGGAGCTTGCATCGTCGGCACCGACGTCGAGCAGATCCCCGTACAGCTCCTGCACACACTCGGTGAGCACGGTCTCCTCGGCGGGCGACGCCACCTGCTTCCACGCGCGGAGGATCCGGTGCTGGTACAGAGGCGAGGCAGATCGGACCCGACCGGCCCGCTGCTCGGCGCTGGAGTGACGCACCAGGAAGCGGATCCCCTCCTCGGTGAGCACCACCCGGCGCGGCTGGTTCCGCGCACGAGGCAGCTCCCGCACCAGCCCACCCAGCAGCTGATCCAGTAGGTCGGCGTCGGCAGCACGGCCCGACGCGAACAGGCCCTCCGTGCCCGCACGGGAGGAGAAGAGCCGGGCGGATCCGTCCACCCGAGAGGCCCGGTCGAGGAGGTTGAGCAGGTCGGGCTGCGTCATCGGGGTCAACCTACGACAAACCTGCGACACAGCAACCCACTCGCTCGGTTCTTGGACATCGAACATCGACGCGACCTGCTTCGCGCGCTGGAGGACCGATGATCACGGCATTGTTGCTCGCATCCGCCGCCCACGCCACGCCCACGACGAGCCAGACCTTCCGCGTGGGTCACAAGCTGGACCTGGAGGTCGCAGGGTACGGCGAGGACTACCTGACGGACCCGCACGGCCGCCACCTGGCGCGGGATGCGCTGGTGGCGATCTGCTCCATGCCATGTCCCGACCCGACGACGCAGTCGACCCTCGTGACGGACGAGGACGGACTGGTCACGTTCGACGGCCTGGGAGGAGGGCTGTTCAAGCTGGTGATCTTCGGCAAGCACATTCACGACGGGGTGCACCTGACGGTGTCCGAGTCGGACGAGCTGGCCTGGGCCACGAGCGAGACGCTGCAGCCCACCACCGACGGAAGCACCATCGACGTGACCTTCGACGCCATCGACCCAGGCAACGAATGGGTCAACGTGGCGGCCGTGGCCTCCTTCGCCATCCGGAGGCACCCGGGCGCCTTCCGGCGACACAGCTACAACGGTGCAAGCTACGACTTCGTCATGGAAACACCCAACGTCGGCAAAGGCGGAGAGTGGCAGCCACAGACCGATCTAATCGTCATCAATCCAGCGACGCGAGGAGGCTACGCCGACAAGTTCGTCGTCGTGCACGAGCTCGGCCACGCCATGCAGTTCTGGGCGAACGTGCCACCAGGCACCCCACTCGGCCTCGAGTACGCCTACCACGCCGACATCGACTACAACGGCTCCGCACCCGTCGATACCCCTTGCTTCGAGCCGGACGCCCCACACAACTTCCTATCGATGGAGTTCCAGTCCGCCGCGATCTCCGAGGGCTTGGCGAACTACGTCGCTGCCGCCACGTTCAATCGCCTGGACGAGGCTGACTGTCGACTGAAGCGCGTGGGCATGTCACTCGCCTACAATGCCGAGATCGGCAGTCCAGACGCATTCAGCTGTGAGGGACACGATCGGGATCTCGGTGGCGTCGAGTCCTACTCGTTGGACAGCAACGGGGTGTGTACGGACCCTCATGGCTACTGCGTCGATGACGACTTCATGGGGGACTACTGTGGCACCACCCCCAACCGTGCGACGGAGTTCGACTGGATGAAGTTCTTCTGGGACGCCGACACCGACGGAGGCCTGACCATGGCCAAGCTCTTCACGCTGTGGGACGAGGCGGACCCGCACGACTGGGAGGCCGGCCCCAACCTGAACCTCTCTGACGACGACTACCCGATGAAGCGGTTGGAGGCTGCCTTCCAAGCCCACGCGGCCACCGCCCCAGCCTGGGACGATCACGCCGAACGCAACGGTGTGACACGGTAGCCGCTACACTGTCGGCACCAAGCCACAGGAAGCCGCATGGGCTCTCGCAGCCGACGCCAACCCGCCACCACCGGCTCCGGAGACGCTGGCTCACAGACCTCCGGCGCCAGCGCCTCGGCCAGCCCCGACAACAGCTTCCTCAACGACCTGATGTCGCAGGCCAACGCACTGCCACAGCAGACCGGTCTGGATCTGCAGCAGGCCAGCGTGCACGTGGATCTCGGAGCCGACACCCAGCTGTCGGACGACCCCGACCTCTCCACCTCCGCCAGGACGCGGCTCTGGCTCACGCTGGGCCGCGACCACCTGCGCCTGTCGTGTGAGCCCCCGCTGTTCCTCGACCTGACCTGGCCCTTGTCCAACGTCGCCATCCGCGGCTTCACCTACGACTTCGGCTCGGGAGCCGTGAGCGACGTGGCCCTTCAGTCCACCCAGACCATCGCCATCCCGGTGAACGGAACCGTGCGGAGCAAGCTCGGCGAGGCCGTACAGGAGCTGTTCGCGGGCACGCGCGTGGCCGAGGGCGACTACGATCCCACACAGGATCCCGACTTCGGTCAGACGCTACAGCAGGTCATCACCAATGCCTCGAGCTCGGGAAGCTCCGCCGACACCCCGAGCCCCGTCGGCATGGGGGATCTACAGAGCGTGGGCCTGTCCGCCACCTTCGACGTGGTCCGCGCCATCCAGCGCTCCACGCCCGAGGGAGAGGTCTCGGTGGCGTCGGGCGCCTCCCTCACGGTGAGCGTGCTGTCCCAGGGCTCGCTGACCTCGGCCATGGAGGATCCGCGCTTGGCGTCGCTGACGCTGTGGACCCACGACGGGGTCGTGCTGCGCAAGGGCGGCGAAGACGTGGCCAAGCTGACCCGGATCCGACTGCTGCCCGGCGGCCGAGTCGACGTGGTGGACTTCGAGCCCCTGGGCACTGCGCGCGAGGTGGGAGCCGTGGAGTCCGTGGGCCGTCTGTTCGCCCTGCTCGCCATGGCCCGAGGGAGCGGACCGGCCGGCCGGCAGGCCCTCGCCAACGCCCCCTCGGACGTGCTCGAGCCCAGGCTGGTGGACGGCCTGACGGAGTCCTTGATGGAGGACGCCCTGACCGAGGTGGTGCAGGAGCTCATCGAGGCCCACCACGACGCCCTGCCGGGCTTCGATCTGCGCACGATCCTCGGCATGGCGCCGTGAGCTAGCGGAAGCGCCCCACGTACTGGTGGGGCAGCAGCGACAGCTCGCCCACGAACGTGAAGCCCGCCGCCTCCAGCTCCTCCGTCACCTTCGCCAGCGACAGTCGGTGCTCGGGAGGCGGACCGTGCTCCGGATCCGCCTCCGGATCGTAGTCCACGACCACCAGCTGCCCCCCCTCCCGCAGCTTCGACTTCAGCTCGCGGAAGTAGGCCATCCGCTGACCGATGTGGTGGTACGTGTTCACGAGCAGCACGTGGTCGACCTCGGCCTCCTCGAGCCCGGACTGATCCGGCTGCGTCAGGCGCGCCTCCACCTGAGGCGTGCCCTCTCGCCGAGCACGCTCGGTCATGTGCGCCACCAGGGAGGGCTCCACATCCAGGGCGATCACCCGACCGCCCTCTCCCACCGCCGCCGCGAGGTGAGGGTTGAAGTAGCCCGTGCCCGCACCGATGTCGGCCACCGTCTGCCCAGCCGA
Source organism: Myxococcales bacterium (assembly GCA_019634415.1). Taxonomy (GTDB): domain Bacteria; phylum Myxococcota_A; class UBA796; order UBA796; genus DRPG01. The sequence continues at coordinate 57,294 of JAHQVJ010000252.1, read as the reverse complement.
GATCTCCAACGCCGCCACCAGCTCGGCAGGCTTCTGCCAGGCATCCCGCGCCGGATCGTCGAACACCTTCGACCAGTGCTCCGGATCGTCGAAGCGGTGGTGAACGGTGGCATGGTCATCGGCCTCACCGTGGGCATGGTGCTCCTCCGAGCCCGCAGCCGCCGGCTCGCGCGCCGCAGGATCGCCTTGGACCTCGGAGCCCCCCATCACGCCGCAGCCCGCCCACAGGATCCAGATCGACACAGGCACCTCCAGCTTGCGGCAACAGCTGTAGCATGTCCGTATGTGGACACCTCTCTTCTTCATTGCGTGTACGGGGCCCGATCTCCAGGGGTCCGTGGATCTGTCTGAACCCCTCGGCGCCACCCAAGCCCGCGCAGCTGTGATCTCCGATCCGTCGGTGCTGTTCGGCGGCATCTCCGCCGAGGGCGAGCCAGGCGACATCATGATGATCAACGACCGCGTTCGCTTCGTGATCCAGGGCGTTCGCGACGGCAACTACATCCTGCGGGAGGGCGGCGGCGTGATCGACGCCGACATCGTGCGGCCCGACGGACAGGTCGGCCGGGACGCCGTCGAGGAGTGGAGCGTGCTGGTGGGCTTCGGTCGCACGGTCGTGCCGGACCGTGTGCAGGTGATCTCGGACGGCCGCCTCGGTGGACCCGCCATCGTGCGGGTGACCGGCAAGGAAGGACCGCTGAAGATCGTGGAGGGTGCGCTGGAGACTCCAGGGCTGCTGCCGAACCTCGGCATGACCTTCGTGACCGACTACGTGCTGATGCCCGGCAGCTGGCTGCTCGAGGTCTCCACGACCATCGCCGGCCGCCCCCTGGACCCACGACTGCCAGGCGGCGACGCACTGCTGGCCGCCCCCGAGGTCACCCTGCCCTTCGTGCCCGGCGCGGGGCTGAACGGCACCACGAGCGACTTCCCCTGGATCGGGGTGGTGTCGAACCACGACGACATGGCGCTGCTGGTCGGTGCCCCCGAAGGAGGCGCGCTCACGACCACCGGCGGCGACATCCTCACGGACCTGGTGAGCCTCATCACCGCCTACGCCGGCCCGGTGGACCTCGACGACGGCACCCACACCTGGCGACGGACCTTCGGCGTGGGTCCCGATCTCGCCACCCTGTCGGATGCGGTGCTCGCCGATCACGGCGTGCAGACCGAGGTCGTTTCGGGCACCATCACCGCGGCCGACGGACCCGTTCAGGGCGCGAGGGCGGTGGTGCTGGTGGACGACGCCCCCTACACGATCGCGGTGACCGATGCCGACGGGGCATTCTCCGCCCAGGTGCCTGCCGGATCCGAACACCGTGTGCTCGCCGAGGGCCGCGGGAACGGCTTGTTCATCGACCTCCCCGCAGGAGCGGGAGCCTCCTCTCCCTACGCTGCAGATCCCGTCGAGCAACGCATCCTGGACTCCCTGCGCGGAGGTGCGATGGCCGTGCCCTCGGCTGCTGGGCGCGGCGTGGCCACGGTCGCCGATCCGCTCACCTTGCAGGTGCCTGCCACGCTGCAGCTCACCGTCGACGATGGGCTGCCCTTCACCGCGCGGCTCTCCTTCGTGGACCCCGATCCCGCCGCGCCCGAGGGCGTGGCTCGCCCCAGGCCGAACGGGTTGGCCGCCGCCGGCTGGTCCCGCGACGACGCTCTGTCGTTGGTCGTAGAGCCCGGCACCTACGACCTGCTCGTCCACCGCGGCCTGCGGTACGAGCTGTTCACCGAGCGCATCACGCTGCAGGCGGGAGACGACCTCACGCGGGAGATCGCGCTCCCCGAGGCCTTCGACCACGCCGGGTGGCTGCTGGCCGATCCACACATGCACTCCGCCCCCTCTCCCGACGGGGAGCTGCCCATGGAGGACCGCCTCGTGGGGGCCGCCGCCGTGGGGCTGCAGGTGCACTTCGGCACGGACCACGATCATCTCACGGACTACCGGCCGCTCCTCGAGCCGCTGGGCATCGCCTCCGTCCTCACCAGCGTCGTCTCGGACGAGGTGAGCCCGCCGCTGCGCGGCCACTTCAACATCTACCCGGTGGATCCGGCCGACGCGCCCAACGGCGGCGCCTGGCTGTGGTGGATCGACATCCCCGAGAACACCGAGGCGATCGTGGACGCACTGCGAGCGCGCCACGGCCCGGACTTCGTGCTCCAGTCCAACCACCCCAACCACAACGGCGTGGCGAACCACGGCCGGTGGTCCGCGGGTCAGATCGCTCGTCCCAGCCACTGGACCGACAGGCTCGAGGCCGTGGAGGTGCTCAACGCCGGGGAGCACGACGACTTCTTCCCCTTCTGGCACGACGTGGTGCTGCGCGGACGCACGCTCACCCCGGTGGGCGTGAGCGACAGCCACTCCCACTTCGGCGGCATCCCCGGAGTGTCCGCCACCTTCATCCTGGCCGACACCGACGATCCGACGGAGCTCACCGACGCTCGCGTCTCGCAGGTGATCAAGGAGGGCCTCACCCTGCCCACCCTCGGTGCCTTCCTCGACGTCGGCCTGCCCCCCGGCACCACCCACACGGGCTCTGCCACGCTGTCGGTGACGGCGCGCAGCGCGAGCTGGGCGCAGGTGGACCGGCTGATCCTGCTGCAAGATGGCGTCGAGGTGGAGCGCATCGAGGGCACCTCCGCCACCTTCACCCTGAAGCCCGAGGCCGACGCGCTGTACGTGGTGGTGGCCGAGGGAGACCAGCCCATGGCGCCACTCACCAGCCGCACGCCCTGGGCCATGGCCGGTCCCTACCGCGTCGACGTGGAGGGGGACGGCTGGTCGCCGCCCCTGGCGCCGCTGCAGATCGGCGAGGACTGATCAGCTGCGAGCGGAGCTCGCAGCAAAGCAGTTCAGGGGCAGCGAAGCTGGCACGAGTCTGATCAGCTGCGAGCGAAGCTCGCAGCTGGATCAGCCACCGTCTACGAAGCGCTCGAAGGCGGCCTCGTCTCCGGCGAACGCGTTCTGGTCGACGAAGGTCTCGATCCCAGCGATGCGGCCGCGCGACAGGTACTGCCAGACCGTCCAGGGCTGCCCGTCCAGCCCGCTAGGCTCGAAGAACACGTCCCGCAGCCACAGCGAATGCCTCGTCGGATAGCGATCCTGCAGGTAGCGACGATGGAAGTCGTGGGTGGTGTAGATGGCCACGGGCCGTCCGGTGGCACGTCCCACCTCGTCGAGGAAGGCCTCGATCTGCGTGAGCACCACCGCATCGGCAGGGGGCTGCGAGCAGTTCCCTCCGAGCTCCAGATCCACCGCCACGGGAAGCGTTCGCGCGGGCGCCTGGGGCAGCACGGACAGCAGGTGAGCCGCTTGGTCTCGACCCGGCGTACACAGGGTGAAGAAGTGGTACGCGCCCACCACGAAGCCGGCATCCGACGCGCCCCTCCAGTTCTCGTGGAACCGGCTGTCCGTCCAGTCGCCGCCCTCCGTGGCCTTGATCCACACGAAGCGGAATCGACCGTCCGCCGCCACCGCGGGCCAGTCGATGGGCCCTTGATGGTGCGACACGTCGAGCCCCTGCACCGGGTAGCGCTGCAGGGATGGGTCCTGCAGCCGGATCCAGCCGTTGTTCACCATCCACGCCGCGCCCACCAGCGCGACCAGAACCACCGACAACACGGTCACCAGGATTCGCCACATGCCGCCGTCGTATGGGCCCCAGATGCAGCACCTGGGGGCGGAGCGTGCAATGCTCGTGCAGGCAGCCTACCCGTAGGCTGCAGGCCTCCCACCCTGAGGTCGCGTCGGTTTCGACGCTGGTTCCCACGCTCGTTCACACGATGGCGTCGCATGTCCAGGGAGTGCTCCCGAGGACATCATGACCCGCCTGCTGCCGCCACTCGTCACCTGTCTCGCCGCCTGCGTGGCGTCCCCCACCGCGCCCCACACGGGCGACACCGGCATCTCCACCTCACAGCCGACGCCACCCCAGGCAGGCCCCGTGCAGCTGCGACTGCAAGGCTTCCTACAAGGGCAGGGCGTGGCCTACGTGCACGACGTGGATGGGTCGTACCTCCACCAGGTGGCCATCGATGCAGCCGGCTACGCCGAGCTGCGGGACGTGCCGCCGGGCGGCATGGTGACGGTGGCGAAGCCCCTGGTGGAGGCCACACAGCTGGCGACGGTGCGCGACGTGCATCCAGGACAGGAGCTGGTCCTGGGCATCGCCTACGACGCCCCCCCCTGGCTGCTGGAGGTGTCCTACGACGCCACGTCCATCCCCGGCGCCGCTGGTGTGCAGGTGAACGCGGGCTGCGGCGGCGACCGTGGCTCCGCCATCGACACCTCCACCTTCGAGATCGAGCGCGAGTGCCGCTCGGAGCGCACCCTGGTGGCAGCCGTGGCGACGGACGAAGACGACGTGCCCCTCGCCTACGCCGTGCGCACCCTCGAGGCGGAGTTCGATGCCACGAGCGTCACGTTCGACGCGGACGACTGGCAGACGGACTTCGGCACCCTGCGCCTGCAGGCCACCTCCGCTCCCAAGGAAGCCGAGGTGGGACTCGCCGTCCTCCCCATGAGGGGACCAGGTCTGCTCCAGCAGGTCGATCAACATGCCCACATGACGCCGGGGGGCGCGCTGCTGACCTCCACCCCCATCGTGCCCGCTGCTGACCAGCTCCTGGGCTTCCTGGAGTTCTGGGGCGGGTCGCACGACCTACGGCTGAGCACGTTCCCCATCGACGTGCTGCCGGAGCCAGGCGACGAGGTCACGGCACAGGTCGACATCGGTGCGCTGCTCCTGCCCGCCATCGATCCCGCACAGGTGACGCTCGACGAGGCCTCGGCCACGGTCCACGGCGAGCCTCGCTGCGCGGCCGGCGCTGCGGACCTCGAGCTGTGGCGCTGGGGGCGGCGACACAGCGGCACCTTCCACAGCTGGGACGTCGCCCAGCGGCCCGGCGAACACACCGAGGTGGTGCTGCCCGATCTCGGCCCAGACGCCGATCTGTGGTGGCCCACGGACGGGGACGACCAGGGCGTGGACGTCATGCTCGTGGCCCACGAGACCCTGGACTTCGAGCAGCTGCGAGGTCCCCTGCTGGACCGCCGAAGCGCCCAGTCGTGGCTCTATCGGCCCCTCGGACCAGCGCTGTGCGTGTCCTTCTCCTCGGCGAACTGATCCACGACCCCTCGCACTCTTCCCCTTTCACGAGGCACCACCAAGATGACCCGCTACCTGACCCTGGTCGGTCTGCTGACCGCCTGTGAGCCCGCCACCACCTCGACCACGCCCACGTCCCGAGACACCACCGCCACCGAGGCCCCCCCCGTGGACATCCGCGTTCGTGGCTTCGAGCTGGGATTCGACGGTGTGGCCTACCTGCACGCGCCCGATGGCGCCTACCTGTCGCAGGTACCCCTGGACGCCGCCGGACATGCCGAGGTGCACGACGTGCCCCCCGAGGCCATGATCACCGTGGCCCTGGCCACCGAGTACGGCACGGAGCTGGCCACCGTTCGCCACGTCGCTGCGGGACAGCAGCTCGTGTTGGGAACCCACCTCGACGAGTCCTCCTTCGAGGTGGAGGTGCGGTACGACGCCTCCGTGGTGCCGGGTGCGGACTACGTCATGCTGTACCTGGGATGCGAGCAGCGGTGGGGACCCCTCGACGGACCGGTCACCCTCGTGGTCCCGCTACAGTGCGCGGACGCGTACAACACCGTTGCCGTGGTGGCCCACGACGCCGCCTACAGACCCATCGCCTACGCAGCGCTGCACGACGTGGCCACGGACTCCGAGGTGGCGGTCGATCTGAAGCCCGACGACTGGCAGCTCGACCTCGACACCGTGCGAGTCCTCGCGACCGACGCTGAAGCGAGGGGTGGCGTGGACATCGGGGTGATCGCCCTCGAGGGTCGCACCGCCGCGTTCCTCGACGAAGCAGGCGCCCTCGTCGATCCCGGAGGCACGTTCCTGCACGAAGCCACCGTGGTGCGCGATGTCCCCCACCTGGCCTACGCCCAGCTGTTCGCCAACGACGCTCAGAGCCTCAGCGTCTTGCCCTTGTCCACGACACAGCCACAGCTCGAGATCGCCCTGTCGGACACCCTGCTGCCCTTCGTGGACACCCCCATCTTGGACGACGATGGACTCGGCGCCAGCGCGACGGCGACCAGGCCGATGCGCTGTGACCCTGCCGGAGACGCAGATCTCACGCTGTGGAGCTGGTTCGCAGACAGCCCTGATGGAACCAGCCTCACCTGGCGTTCCTCCCATGCAGGGGCGCAGCTCGACGCCCGCCTGCCCGATCTGGGACCCGACATGCAGCGATGGTGGCCGGCCGGGCGCACCGACGAGGCCGCGCACGTGTCCGTGCTCGCCCACGCAACCCTCGACTTCGACCAGCTTCGCACGCCGGTGCTCTCGCCCGGCGGGCTCGAAGCCCTCGTGTTCGACGTGTCCACGCTGGCCCCCGAGTGCGTCTCGATTGCCGCCGACTGACCTTCCGAAATCTCTGGAGCCATGATGACTCGCCTCGCCCCCATCGCCGCCTGGATCGTCCTGTCGGGATGCACCGACCCACCGTCTTCCACAGTGCCGTCCGCACCCGTCGACACTGCCGAGCCCCTCACCGAGTCCGGCCCCGTGGAGATCCGCGTACGCGGCGTCTTCGCTGGCGATGACTCGGTGGCCTATGCCCACGACGTCGACGGTACCTACCTCGACCAGGTCCCCGTCGATCTCGCCGGCTACGCCCTCCTGCCCGACGTCCCCGCTGGCGGCATGATCACCGTGGCCGTGCGGACGGGCGGCAGCAGCGCCCTCGCAACGGTGCGCGACGTCCAGCCCGGCGAGGTGCTGACGATCGGCAGCGATCTACACCTCGATGGCCACACGAGCGTCGAGGTGACCTACGATGCGTCCGCCATCCCGAACGCAGCCCGGGTCGACGTCTTCGCGGGCTGTGATCAGTCGTCGGGCACGGTGGCCGACACGGTTCGGCTCGATGTCTGGCAGCGATGCCTCGACGACGGCGGCACGGTGGCCGCCATCGTGCGAGACGAGCAGGACCGCCCCATCGCCTACGCCTCACGAGCCGGTCTGCCGGATGCCGAGCCGTTCCGAGTGGACCTCTCTCCCGCGGAGTGGCAGACGGAGCTCGGCACCGTGCAGCTCCACGCCCACAACGCGCCAGGCGCGGGGCACCTCGTTCTCAGCGTGTTCGCCATGGGCGGCAGCTCGATCCTTCAGACCGAGGGCGGAGCACACCCCATCTCCCCTACGGGATCGGTCCTGGCCCGGCACGATCTCGTCAGCCCCATCGCCGACCAGGTCTTGGGGGTCCTCGAGCTGTACGGCGGAGATATCGGTGCGACGAGCACCTTCCCCCTCGATCTGCCCACCGCAGGCGCTCAGATCGACATCGAGCTCGATCTGAGCGAGCTGGTGCTCCCCACCGCAGGAGCGGTGGCGTTGTCGGACGACGGCCGTACGGCGACGAGCCACCTCGACCGGCCCGCTCGGTGCGCACAGGCAGGCGAGGCCGACGTGGCCGTGTGGTCGTTCCAAGCCGAGGGTGCAGACGGTCTGTGGCGCTTGTGGTCGATGACCGGACGCGCCGGTCAGACCCTCGAGATCACGCGGCCCGATCTGGGGCCCGACACCGACCTGTGGTGGCCCGAGCCCGTGAGCCAGCATGCACACGCGTGGCTCGCGGCCCACGAGGAGCTGGACTACCTCGACCTGCGCGGGCCACTGCTCGACCCGATGTCGGGGTACCTCCTGCTGCGCACCCCCTTCGGTCCGGGGGTGTGCATCTCCTACTCCGAGGTCTGAAGGTGCGCGTGCAGCTCGGCGGCGAAGTCGTCGGGCTTCTCCAGGAAGGGGCTGTGCGCCGTGCCCTCGAGCACCACCTCTCGGTAGCTCCCGCCCTTGGCGGCGTAGCGCTCCAGCACCGCTCGGGTCTGCGCGATCATGGGCTGCGGCGGACACACCTCCACCCCCGGGTAGCCCGGGATAGCACCCATCTTCCCCAGCGCCGCCAGGTCGAACATCGCCTCGTCGGCCACGATCTGGTCGCCATCCCCCCGCACCCAGAGCACCGGTGGCTTCGGCTCGATGTCCGCGATGCCCGAGGCGTCGAAGTTCTTGCGGTTGAAGGCCGCCAGGATCCCCTGCTCGCCAGGGGCCGCACCCGGCCAGTTCTCCGAGGGCACCGACGTGCCCGGGTAGAAGGCATCCCCCACCCGCGTGGTGAGCATGGAGGCCACCAGAGCGTCCTCTCGCTCGTGCATCAGCGGAGGCGTCACGTAGAAGGCGCGGAACACGTTGCGCGGGGCCATGGGATCCTCCGCACCCGTCTCACCCGCCTGTAGCAACGCGACGAAGTCGGGATTCACCCCCGTGGGGGCTCCATCGTCGAAGGTCATGGTGCCGTCGGGCCCGTGGCTGCCGCCGTAGCCATAGGGGGAGACGGTGGACACCAGCGTGACGGTGCGCACCGCAGCGGGCCGCTGCATCACCGCCTTCTGCACCACGCCACCGCCCATGCTGTGCCCCACCAGGTGGACCCGCTGCAGCTGCAGCGCATCCACGACGGCCCACAGATCGGCAGCCATGTCGTCGAGTCCCAGGGCGGGGTCCACCGGCTCGGCCTCGGTGTCGCCGTAGCCCCGTAGATCCAGGGCCACGCCCCGCAGCCCCTGAGGGAGGGCCAGCAGGGTGTCCTCCCAGAAGGTGGCGGACGACACGTTGCCGTGCACGAACACCACGGGCACACCGTCGGCGTCGCCCGCCTCGAGCACGTGCACCGCGAGCTGTGGCGTCTGCACCTTGCTGGAGCGGATGCCGGGCAGCGTTGGTACCGAGGACTGCATGGGCTCGACCACCGGGGGCGGGGTGGGGGCGGGTGCCTCGGCAGCGGGCTCCGGGGGCGGCGTCGGTGTGGTGGCGCACGCCGCGAGTGCCAAGGCGACGATGGTTCTGGACATGAGACCCTCCATGGAGCGTGCGGCCGCTAGGTGCGAAACGCGGCTGTCGCGAACGACAACCCGCCTCCAGAGGCCACGAAGAAGACGAGCTGGCCCGGCTGCACCCCACCCGAGCGCACCAGGTCGTCGTAGGCCATGGGGATGCATGCCGAGCCGGTGTAGGCGAAGCGGTCCATCACCGTGTGGGCGGCGGTGCGGGGGACCTCGAGGGCATCGAGCGTCTGGTGGATGCTGCCGATGTTGAGCTGCGTGAACACGTAGTGGTCCACATCCGCGGGCGAGATCTCCAGCTCGCCACACAGCTCACGAATCATCGACGTCCAGGTGGTGGGGTTGATCTCCTTCGGGAACTTGCGGGTGAAGCGCAGGCGATGGCTACCCTCCTCGAGCGCCGCTGCGTCCACCGGCCGCCGCGTGCCCCCCGCGTAGATGCCCATCCAGTCGTGGTACTGCCCCTCCGTGCGCAGGCGGCTGCCCAGGAACCCCGCGCCGTCGTCGGCCTGTGAGGCGCCCAGCACGACCGCCCCTCCACCGTCCGCGAACAGCGTGACCGTCTTCTTGTCGTCGGGATCGAGGTGACGCGACATCGCGTAGCCGCCCAACACCAGCACCCGCTCGCACCGAGGGTCCGCAGCGATGTACTTCGAGCCCAGATCCAGCCCGATCACGAAGGCGGAGCAGGCGGCGTTCAGATCGAACGTGCCCGCGCGCCGCGCCCCGAGGCGATGTTGCACCACGGCGGCCGTGGAGGGCGACAGGTAGTCGGGCGTGTCCGTGGCCACGATGATCAGATCGATCTCTTCTGGCTCGAGGCCCGCCGCGTCGAGCGCATGCGTGGCGGCCTGCACACACAGATCGCTCGTCGCCTGCTCGGGAGCCACCCAGTAGCGCTGGCGGATCGTCAGGTTCTCGACGAGCCAATCCCCCACACCCGTTCCGAAGCGCGCATCGAACACGGCGTTCGGGACGAGGTTCGGGGGGTGGTACGAGCCCGAGGCGAGCAGCACGGCACGACGCAACACTCCTCCTGTCGATGAGCAGCGCATCCTTCATAACATGACGACTGACTCAGTTTTCTGGTAAAACATGACTCACCTGTCATGTCAGGGACCGGAGGATTGCATGATCTCGAACTTCAGGATTGGGTTTCTGGCCCTCGTGGTGGGCTGCGTGAACACCGGCGAGACCGACACCGACACCACCACCACCGACACGGGCACCACCGACACCACCGGGGGCGACACGAGCGACACCGGCACCGTGGTGCTGCCCGACGTCAGCGACGCCATCGACTACCGCGACGACCTGGCGGCGCATCCCGGCTGCAGCACCGCCGGCCTCGCCTACACCGCCGCCACGATCCCCGGCTACACCTGCGCCGCGAAGGAGTACGTGGGCACCGAAGACACGGACAAGCCCGTCGTCGTGCTGATCCACGGTAACTCCGACACCCCCTCGAGCTGGGAGACCTACGACTCGGGAGGGCTCTGTCCGAAGGGGGCCAACGAAGGTGCAGACATGGTGACGGAGCGCCTCGTGGCCGATGGCTACCGGGTGATCGCCGCGGACATGCGCTTCGATCTGGTCGACGATCCGGCAGGCAACAACGACACCGAGAACACCGCCAAGAACATGGATCATGGCTGGGGCGTGCCCATCGCGCAGCACCTGATCGGCTCGGTGCTCGAGGCCTACCCGGACCGTCAGGTCTCCATCATCGGCTTCTCCTTCGGGGTCACCGTGGCGCGCGACGCCGTTCGCCGGCTCGCCATCAACGACGAGGTCGCCGTCTTCGAGCGCATCGACGACATGATCCTCCTCGCGGGCGCGAACCACGGCGTGTCCACCTTCTTCCTCTGCGGCGTGAACCCCACCATGCGGGGCGAGGTGACCTGCGAGATGGGCGACCGCGCTGCCTACAGCCCCACTCCCTTCCTGACGCCGCTGAACGGCCCCGAGGGCGCCTTCGAGACTCCCTGCAGCGACGGCACGAGCGCATTCGGCCGTCCCGACGCCTGCAACGGACACAGCGTGGACTACACCACGGTGGTGATGGAGGACCTGCCCGGCGGTGAGCAGCAAGATCTGTTCGTGAGCGAGGCCAGCTCGTACCTGGAGGGTGCGGACAACCAGACCATCGGGCTCAACGACTTCGACGAGAGCAACTACTTCTTCTGCGGACTGTTCGCGAACCACTATGGAGCGGCCCGCTCCATCCCAGCGCTCGACATCATCGACGCCCGGCTCGCAGACTGATGGGGACCTCCACCTGGGTGCTGCTGTGCGGTCTGGGCATCGCCGGGGCGACGGAGACGACCGACGCGGAGGGCGATGAGCCCACCGTCGCCGAGTCGTTCCCTCGCGTCTCCGCGTACGGCGCCTTCGTGGGGGGAGCCGCCTACGAGTGGATCGACCGACGCGACGACGACAACGATCAGCGCAGCGACCGGGTGTGGACCCCGGCCCTGGCGCGGCTGGGCATCGCCGGCAAGCTGTCGCGCGAGATCACGGTGCAGAGCGAGCTGGAGGCCAACGCGGGCCCCTACGGCACGAGCGTGTGGGAGGGGCAAGCCGCCATCCAGGTGCGCAACCAGCTGGTGCGCTGGACGCGCGACGATCTGCTCGGAGACGGCGACCGCTTCCGCTTGGAGGTGGGTCGCATCACGGATCCGGCGAGCGTGAACTACGTGTCGCGCCACATCGCCAACCTGCTGCTCTCGGACGGCCTGGCCCGCACGGGCCCGCTGCTGGCCGGGTTCAACCGGGGCAACGGCGTGAGAGCCGAGTACACCGTCGCGGACGCGCTGTCGGCGGGAGTCACGCTCAACGCCGGCAACCCCACCTCCACCACCGCCACGATCATGATCGGAGGGACCTTCCCTCCCTTCGGTCGCTTCTACGAGGTGCCTTGGTCGAGCGTGGGTCGCGACGCGCGGGGCTTCCCCTTGAGCACCTTCCACGTGGTGATGGCGAGCCCGTCGCTGCGGCTGCACACCGACGTGGTGCAGGCTCAGGTGGCGCTGCAGGCCTTCACGGTGGACACCAACACCAACTCCGAGATCGACGAGGCGCTCACCGGCACCAACCTCCGGGCAGGACTGCGCCTGACGCTCCTCGAGGGCCGCTTCGTGCCCTTCGTGAACGGCAGCCGCATCGTCAACGACGTGGTGGAGATCGACGACACGGCCACCCTGGCCAACGCCAAGTACCTGGGGATGACGGCGAGCGGCGGCATGGACGTGAACATCGGGCGCGGCCACGGATTCGGGGCCCAGTACGATCTGGTCTACGAAGAGGAGAGAGGCCTCGCGCCACAGCTCAACCACTACGTGAACGCCGGTGTCACCTGGATGGCCACCTCCTCGGTGTTCGCGTCTGCCCGGTTCGCCCTGTTCCAGCTGTGCCAGGAGCAGGACGCCGTGGCCCGCTGCGACGTGGACGGCCGCCGACAGGCCATGCTCACCCTCACGGCGGTGCTCGGTCCGACTCAGGACGTGGCGCCCTGAGGGCTAGTCGTTGTCGCCTGCGGCCTCGGACGGGACCTGCAGCGACATCACCGTCGCGAAGTCTCCCTTGAGGTCGTCGGTGACGGCCTTCACCGCGTCGTACAGCGACTGAGCAGCCGCAGCGTGGTGGACCACGAGCTCGTCGTAGGGCCCGAGGCCATCGGCCAGCGCGATGGCCGCGTCGGTGTTGGCGATCATGCGGTCGGCGAGTTCCGAGTGGCCCTGCTCCGCCAGCAGGTCGTCGAAGCCGCCCCCCTCACCGCCGGTGAAGGCGAGGCGGAACCCGCGCAGGTTCGCCGCCACCCAGGCCGTGGACACTCCCAGTCCAGCACCCTCGGTGCGACTGGCGCAATCGTCGCTACAGTCCCCCAAGCCCAGCGGCTCGGCCAGCTTGCGGTCCTTGACCATGATCTCCAGGTAGAACAACCCCACGTAGACGGCCTCGAGCGCCGACTGCTCGGTCAGGAAGGGAGAGTCGCCCGTTCCTGGCTCGGCCAGCTTCGTGCCGAAGTCGCCCCCGGCAGGGCTCCAGGCGTCCAACAGCTCGTCGGCGCTCTGCAGCACGTGGTCCACCAGCGCCACCGCGAAGTCGGCGCGGCTCGCGTCCACACCCTCGGGCCCCAGGGCCTCCCAGGTGCCATCGTCGTTGATGTCCACCTGGGAAGGGCAGGCGTTGTCGTCCCGTGGCGCGAACAGCAGGTGCCCGATCGCGTCCATGCCGTAGCTGTTCACCAGGTTGGCCTCGAAGTAGCCAGCGTCGGTCCACTCCCCTGCCACCGTCTTCTGATCCACTCGGCACGGGTTCACCGTGGGCCAGGAGTAGATCTCGTCGCGTAGATCGGCGCCCCCCGTCGCACTCACGGACTGAGCCGCCGGACCGATCTGGAGCACCTCGGCCTGCTGCCAGGAGAGCATCGCCGCCAAGAACGGGTCTCGGGCGTTCTCGCGCGCCGATCCGTCCCGCCACGCCACCAAGGCCTCACGAAGCGCCACCACATCGGTGCGGAACTGCTCCAACGTGGGGGCGACGACCATCGGTCCGATGTCCGTGAGCAAGTCCGACTCCGCCTGGGTGAGCGTGGTGTCGGTGGGCATCGTGTTCTGGCTGTGGGCCGTGCAGCCGAGTTGAGGCTTGGCGAGCGCACCGAGCGCCAGCGCGCCGAGGAGCACCCACGACGAGGTGCCGAGAAGGTTCGAGTCCATCGAGATCTCCCGAGCAAGGGTGTGTGCGCGCTGGAGCGCCGGCGACTACCAGACGTCGACGTCGCTCTGGTCGAAGCCGTAGATCGTTCCGAGCTGATCGCGCGCCGCCAGGAGTCCGGCCCGGTAGGCGGAGAGGTCACCCTCGATGGCCGGAGCCGTCCCGAGCGCTGCGTGAAGTGCCGCGAACTGCTCGTCCGTCATCGACGAGTGGGGGTTGAACTGGAAGCCGAAGGCGAAGCCCTTCGCCTCGCTCCAGTGCTTGGCGTGATCCGAGAAGGAGTAGCCCTTCTGGCCGATGAGATCGCCGTCGGCGACGGTCTCGTTGAGGTAGTGGATCACGGTGGCCGCGAGAACCTTCTCCCAGGCGAGCAGCGCATCGTCGCGGTGGCCACGCAGGGTGTCGAGCTCGGCGGGGGTCAGGGTGGTGGTCGCGTTGGCCAGCAGCTCACGGCCCGCGAAGAACGCATCGTAGGCGTCGTCGCCCAGGGTGGTGCCCGTGGCCGAGGCATCGTCGCGCTTGCCGGCGTTGTTGGCGGAGTGCCAGGTCTTCTCGACGAGCAGATCGATGGCCCCGTCGTTGTTGTCGTCGACGAAGGAGTCCACGCGCTGCTGGTGGGTCCACACGCCGTAGTTCCGGGCACCGCCGAAGTAGCCGTAGCCCTCGTCCCAGGCATGCTCCAGCGCTGTGTAGTTCTTGCCCTTGGCCACGGCGCTGTGGTCGGCGAGCAGGCCCTTACCCTTCACATCGTCGTCCAGGTAGTCGTCGGCCCCCTGGCTCATGGCGATCCCGACCCGGAGTAGCTTGTCGACCAGCTGCTGGTAGTCGAGACCGTCGCCGGTGATGTAGAACGCCTCCACCGAGGAGCCGTCGGGGGCAGTGGGCGCCTCGTCGTTGGCAAAGGCGATGGCCGCGGCATCCAGCTCGGCGAACCACGTGCGCAGCAGGGCCTCGGGAGACCCCGCACCGGGCCACCCCACGAACTCCTTGCTCCAGTCCTCGTGGTCGGTCACCGAGTCGTTGCCCGCGAGCTTCCCGACGAGGTCCTTGTCGGAGGAGATGTCGTCGTAGGTCACCTGCAGGGTGGCAGGCGTGGTGCTCACGCCGTGAGCGATCGTGCCGCTCGTGGCGGAGTCGAACTCGAAGTAGAACGACAGGTCCCCTTCGACGTCACCAGGCTTCGGGAAACGAGCGCCCTTGACCAGGTCGGCCTGCAGATCGGCGATGTAGGACTTCAGGTCCGAGATCAGCACGTGGCGGAACTGCTGGCCGTCGTTCGACACACTGTCCGTCCCGCTACCGTCGCGGCTCGCGAACGCGTACCCATCGGGGAGCACATCGGCATCGGCGTCGGTGTCGGTGTCGGTGTCGGTGTCGGTGTCGGTGTCGGTGTCGGTGTCGGTGTCGCCGTCGGTGACCGCGTCCGTGTCGTCCCCGCTGCACGCAGCAGCGGCCAGGCAGAGGAAGAGAAGGGGGCGAAGCATCCGTCTGGTCTCCTTGACTATTGAAAATGAAAATCATTTTCAATGGGACGCTGGTCTAGTGCCTCCACGGAGTGACGTCAATGTGATCAGACTCGCGCCGGCTGCGCCGCCGCTGCACCGATTGCTGCGAACTTCGTTCGCAGCCGATCAGACTCGCGCCGATCTCCCATCTCAGATCGCGCCCCCGGATCCGCTGTGGGCTGGTACTCCCCAGCCAGTTGATCCGGAGCATCGCCGTCCGTGGCGGACCCGGGGGCCTCTCTCGCGTCGCTCAGAGCGTCAAGCCGCCGTCCACCTCGAGCACGCGGCCCGTGAAGTAGTCGCACTGCACGATGAACCGCACTGCTTGCCAGATCTCCTCTGGCTCGCCGAGCCGACGCAGCGGCACGGGGGCAAGCACCTTCTCGAGGGCATCGGGGCGCATCGCCTCCACCATGGGGGTGCGGATGAAGCCCGGCGCGATGGCCCCCACCCGCATGCCGTAGCGGCCGAGTTCCTTGGCCCACAGCGCGGTGTCGGCGGCGAGCCCGGCCTTCGCCGCGGAGTAGCTCGTCTGACCGGGGTTGCCGGCACGGCTGATGCTGCTCATCTGGATCGCCACGCTCTGGGGCAGCCCGTGCTCCAGCGCACGCTCCGCGAAGCGCCGCATGCACAGGAAGGGCCCCGTCAGGTTCACCGCGATCACCGCATCCCAGTGGGCCTTCGGCATCTTCACCACGGCACCCGTCTTCCGGTCCCGCTTCACCAGCAGCCCGTCTCGAGTGATGCCTGCGTTGTTGATCAGCACGTTCGCCGAGCCCATGGCCACCTCGGCCTCGTCGAACAGACGCTCCACGTCGGCCTCCGAGCTCACGTCCGCCACCGATGTGGACGCCCCGGTCTCCTCCGCCAGCGCGGCGAGGGCGTCGGCGTTCACGTCGGCGGTGTGCACGGTGGCACCCGCCCGCGCGAGCTCGGTCACGAAGGTGCGGCCCATGCCGCTGGCGCCACCGGTCACCACGGCGCGCACGTCGGTCAGCTCCATTGGGACTCTCCCGTCAGGTCAGGGTGCGGCCCAGCGCCACCTTGTCGATCTTGCCCGACCCGGTCTGGGGCAGAGCGTCGAGGAAAGTGACGTGCCGCGGGATCTTGAAGCGCGCGAGGCGGTCCTGCAGCGCGGTGCGCAGCCCCTCGGCGGTCATCTGTGTGCCGGGTCTCAGCTGCACGAAGGCGTGCCCCACCTCCCCCCAGCGCTCGTCCGCAACCCCCAGCACCACCACCGCCGCCACGCCCACGAGCGTGTAGATCGCGGTCTCCACCTCGGCTGGGTAGACGTTCTCGCCACCGCTGATGAACATCTCCTTGCGCCGGCCGCACACGCGGTAGAAGCCCTCGGCGTCTCGCTCGAGCACGTCGCCGGAGCGAAACCAACCATCCACCTGCGCCTGTGCGGTGGCCTCGGGGTCGTCGAGGTAGCCACCGAACACCACGGGACCCGACATCCACAGCTCTCCGGCCTCGCCCACGTCGCAGTCGGTGCCGTCCTCGCGCACCAGCCGCACCCCGATGTGGTGGATGGGCTTGCCCACGCTGCCGAGCTTGTCGGCCTGGGCGGCGTGGGGCATGGAGAAGCAGTTGGGGCCCACCTCGGTCATGCCAAAGCCCTGGCGTAGCGGCACGCCGCGGTCGAGCCAGCGGCGCAGCAGATCCACCGACAAGGGCGCCCCCCCGCACAGGGCGTCCACCACGCTCGACAGATCGGCCTGCTCGAAGTCGGGATGATCCGCCAGCAGCTGGTAGATGGTGGGCACGCCGATCAGGTGCGTGATGCGCTCCTGAGCCACCAGCCGCAGGTCGCGCTCGGGTCGCGCACGCTGACAGAGGACCACGCGTCCCCCGATGTGCAGCATGGGCGTGGACAGACAGTTCAGACCGCCGGTGTGGAACAGCGGCGTGAAGGTGAGCGTGGCGCTGTCGGCCGTCAGACCACACGCCAGCACGGTGTTCACCGCGTTGAAGTGGACCTGTCGATGCGTGATCAGGGCCCCCTTCGGCCGCCCCGACGTGCCCGACGTGTACAGCAGCATCCAGGGGTCCGACAGCGCGCTCCCCTGCCCTCC
This sequence comes from Myxococcales bacterium, assembly GCA_019634415.1. GTDB lineage: Bacteria > Myxococcota_A > UBA796 > UBA796 > DRPG01. The sequence goes on along the minus strand of JAHQVJ010000252.1, from coordinate 40,066 downwards.
CTCGGGCGGATCGTCGGGATCGACGTCGAGGGGAAGCGAGGGGCGGTCGAGCCGATCGATGTGCTCGGTGTCCGTCAGGAGCACCTTCGGCGCCGCGTGCTCGAGCTGCCACGACAGCTCCGCCTCCGACAGTCTCCAGTTCATGGGGAAGAAGATGGCCCCCACCGCCCGGCACGCGTAGAGCACGGCGAAGGAGGCGCCGTGGTTGTGGGCGAGCACGGCCACCCGGTCGCCGGCACCCACCCCCGCCCGACGCAGGCGCCCCACCCACCGCCGCGACAGCTCGAGCAGCTCCGCCCACGTGAAGCGACGATCCGCATCCACGTCCACCAGCACCTCGGCATCGGGCTGGAAGCGAGCGTGCGCCAACAGGTGGTCGTTCACGCCCTCCACGACGACTCCAGCGACGTCGGCACGGAGCGGGAGGCCGGGACCACGGCGGCGAGCCCCGACAGCGGAATGCCCACGGCGATGCCCACCAAGGCGCTGATACCGGGGTTGTCCACCACGGTGAGCGCGAGCCCGAAGTGCACCACGAGCGGCACCAAGGCGCCGAGCCACGCAGGCCAGCGAGCGAGTCGCCCTTCGTAGAACAGGCCCACCAGCAGCGGACCCACCGAGGCCGCCACCAGCCCGTACACCCCCAGCTGTCCGAGGATCAGCACCAGCTTCGGCGGCGACCAGGCGATGACGAGGGTGGCCAGCGCCAGCGCAGCGAGCACCACCCGGTTCACCCAGACGGTGCCCCTGCCGGGCAGCACGTCGTTGCCCACCGAGGCCGCGATGGCCACCAGCAAGCCGTCCAGCGTGGACATGGAGGCAGCCAGGATCGCCACACTGATGGCCGCTCCCACCCAGGGCCACGCGAAGGCCACCTGCAGGTACTCCGCCACCACCCGGTCCTGGGCCACCCCCTCCGGCAGCACGACGCGCGCGTAGGCGCCGGCCGACAGCATCAGCGCGAAGGTGGCGTAGGTCACGATGCCGATGGCCACCGTGGTCCACAGCGCCCGAGAGCCCCGCACGTACAGGGCCTTCGACAGCAGGTGCGGCTGAGTGGTCAGGGCGATCCCGATGAGGAACGGCACCCCCAGCACCTCGAAGGGGGTGGAGAACAAGCGGCTGTCGGGGGCCGTCAGCCCCGTGGACTGCAGCGATGCCCAGGTCTCCGGCAACAGCGAGGCCCCCGAGGCGAACACCGTGACCGCCACCACGAGCATCATCAGGCCCTGCAGAGTGTTGGTGAACGCGTGGGCGGTGGCCCCTCCGAGCGCCGTGTAGCCGAACACGAACGCCGTGATGCCCACGGTCGCCACGTGGTACGGCAGCCCCAGCGACGCCTCCATCACGTAGGCGCAGCCCACCACGATGAGCACCAGGTACGCCACGTTGAGCACCTGCAGCGCCGCGAACAGCCGGCGCAGCCCCAGGTCGTCGTAGCGGGCGCCCAGCCAGTGGGGCACGGTGAGCGCCGAGGCCCAAGCGCCGATGCGCTGGAACCTGGGAGCAAAGAGCACCAAGCCCAGCAGCAGACCAGCCACCAGCGGCACCGAGAACCCCACCAGGGCCCCCAGACCATCGGCGTAGACGAAGCCTGGATAGAGCACGAAGGTGGCGCTCGACGCCAGCGTGGCTCCCAAGGTGATCCCCACCACCCACGGCGGCATCTGCCCCGAGCCGATGGCGAAGGTGGCCGCAGAGGCCGTGCCTCGCCCCGCCCACAGCGCGAGCGCCGCGGTCGCCACGGCGTAGATCGTGAAGAACCCCCAGGCCATCACGGCACGGGCCCCAGGCCGTGGCGCAGCAGGTGGAGCACGGCGGCGATGACGTCCTCGGGCACGCCTCCTTGCTCCTCCCACAGCACCCAGCGCATGCCGATGAAGTCGCTGATCCCCATCAGGGCGTAGGACAGCGCCTCGAGCGACACGTCCGCCACCTCGCCGGCCTGCACGGCCTCGGCCAGCCCGGCGCGATAGCCCTCCGCGAAGCGCTCGTAGTACGCCCGGTATGCGCCCTCGTCGATGAACTCGGCCTGGCGCACGATGCGGTACAGGTTGCGGTGATCTCCCACGAACGCCAGGAACGCCCGCAGTCCGAGCTCCTCGCGCGTGAGTCGATCGGGTGCGCCCGTCACCGCCGAGGTGAGGGTGGCCCGCAGCTCCGAGCCGAGGTGGCTCACGAGCTCCAGGAAGATGGCCTTCTTGTTCGGGAAGTACACGTAGAACGTGCCCTGGGCCACACCAGCACGACGCGTGATCTCCGTGATGGCGGCAGCGCCGTAGCGGGTCTCGCCGAATACCGACTCGGCGGCTACCAGCAGCGCCTTGCGGGTGGCGCGCCCCCGCGCGGTAGCAGGTAGAGAACCACTCATGATCATGACACCCGGTTCATGTTTCATATCTTGAGTGACGGAGCCCCATCTGTCAACGGGCCTGCATCACTCGACGAACCATCGGCGCACGATCCCTCCCCCGCCGACGATACCGCCTGCGGCTCCGCTGATCTTCTGCACGCCGACTGCACGGCGACGGGTGACATCCAGGTATGCGTTCCGTTGCCCTGCTCGTCGTCGTCTCCGTCCTCGTCGCCACCACCACGGCCCTCGCCGGGGGCCTGCTGGGCGGCTGGCACCCCATCGGGGACTCCCTGGCCGTGTTTCGGGTGGAGCTGGCCACTGTGGCTGCGGTGGCCTTCGCGGGCCTGCGGTGGCTGAGCCCGGCCCAGAGTGCTCGCCTGGCTGCGGCTGGCGGATGGGTGGGCTGTGCTGCCCTCGGGCTGTCCACCCTGCCCTGGTCCTGGCCGAGTGCCTCCGGCGACACGGATGGCCTGGTGCTCTACCAGAAGAACCTGTCCTTCCGCATGCGCTCCGCCAGCGCCGTGCTGCGCGACATCGCTGCCGTCGAGCCCGACTTCATCACGCTGCAGGAGGTCCGTGGCGACAACCGCGCGGTGCTCCAGCGAAGCGGCCTGCCCCACCTGCACATCTGCCCCTTCGCCGGAGTGGGCAGCGTGGCCATCGCATCGGCCTGGCCGGTGGTCCCGGGTACGCGCTCCTGTGCGCCGGGGATGGCGCGCATGCAGGTGCGCACCCCCTCGGGGGATCTCTGGCTGGCGTCGGTGCATCTGCACTGGCCCTGGCCCCACCGCCAGTCCGAGCAGCTCGAGCAGCTCGCTCGCTCGCTGCAGGAGACGACCGGGGACTGGCTCGTGGGCGGAGACTTCAACATGGTGCCGTGGTCCCACACCCTGCGCACCCTCACCTCCCTCACGCACACCCGGGTGGCCAGCGGACATCGGCGCACCTTCCCCCTCCTGGGGCCCTACCGGATCCCCATCGACCACGTGCTGGTCCCGTCCTCGGCTCAGGTGGACAGCCACACGTCCAGACCTCTGGCCGGCTCGGATCACCATGGAGTGGTGGTGCGGTTCGTCCGATGACCGCAATAGGCCGCACGCCTCGGTCGTAGGTCGGCTCCGGAGGCCCCATGTCGCACCTGTTCGGGTTGTTCCTCGGCGCGTTGTTCGGCCTGTGGGCCGGCCCCATCGGCATCGCGTTCCCCATCGTGGCCTTCGTGAAGCGGCTGAAGTACCGCTGGGGAGCGCTCTTCGGCTACGCGATCGGGCTCGTGGCTGCGATGTTCATGTACCAGGCCCTGGACAGCTACGTCTTCGGGGACAGCCCGCGCGAGACCGTGGAGATCGAGGCTCCGGTCCGGACCGAGACGCACACCTCGGTGAAGGACCCGCGCGACGTCCCGAAGATCGTGCTCGGCCGAGACCACGAACCGGCTGAGGGATCTGGTGTGCCGTTGTGGCTGATCGCGGCCATCCCTGGCGCGCTGATCGCGATGTTCGGGGTGGCCGGCGCCCTGTGGATGCTCCAGTCGAGCCCACCCGAAGAGGATCAGCTGTCCGACAAGCACTGACCCGTCATCGGGTAGGACGTCTACGGCAGGAGGGTCCGGTGGACGAGCTGAAGATGTCGATGGCTGAGCTCGACGCGTTCATGGAGGAGCACTTCCCACAGGAGCGGCGCTTCGGCGCGACGCTACAGCACCTCGAGCCCAATCGGGCCGTGCTGCGCCTCCCGGTGGGCGACGCGAACCTGCGGCCGGGCGGCACCGTATCGGGTCCCACCCTCATGACCTTGGCCGACACGGCCTTCTACTACCTGGTGCTCGCCATGGTGGGCCCGCGCCCGCTGGCCGTCACCACCCACCTGTCCATCGACTTCATGCGTCGCCCCCTACCGGTGGACGTGCTCGCCGAGGCCGAGCTGCTCAAGCTGGGCAAGCGGCTGGCCGTGGGTCGCGTGACCCTGCGCTCCGACGGAGATCCCCGAGCGGTGGCCCACGCCGCGGTCACCTACGCCGTGCCACCGCAATAGCTCGCCTGGCTCCGCGTAGGAACGCCCCGGAGCCACGCATGCAACGCGACTACCCCGCCCTCTTCTTCCTGATCGGCTGCATCCCCGGCATCCTCGCCGGCCTGATGTGCGGTATGTGGGCGGTGATCCTCCCGATCGCCGCCTTCCTGGGCAGATCGGACAACCCCCTCGCGTGGGGAGTGCTCTTCGGTTTCTTCACCGGTCTGTGTACCGGCGTCGTCGGACCGGAGCTGCTCTTCGGGCTCACGGAGGGGTCCACGACGACGATGGGAGGACCCGTCGACGTGGGGACCGTCCGCAAGATCACACTCGGCGAGGACGCCTCGGGGCCCAAGGACCCCATGGTCGGCGTGTTGCTCGCTGCCGCCATCGTCGGCTTGCTGGTGTCGGCGGTCGGCGTGTTCGGGGCGGCGTGGATGTTGGTCACGGGAGACGACGACGAGGACGACGACGCGCAAGGCACCTCCGAGGGCCGCTGACTCAGGGCGTTCGGACGGCGCGGAGCAAGTCCATCGCCTCCTCGGCGTCGTTGCTGAAGTCGAAGCGGCTGGCCAGCGTGAAGGCTCGGTCCATGTCGACGATGCGCGTGCGGGTCAGCTTGACCACGGCGATCTTGTCGTCGCCGAAGGACATCTGATCGATGAGCTGCCCCACCTGGTCGGTGGTGAACCACGACCGCGCGGCGGCGAGCTCGATGGCCCCTAGCTTGTCGTCGCCGAAGGACAGCTTGCTCACCTCCGACATCAGCAGCGTGAAGGTGGCCCCATCCATGGGCTCGGGTCCCACGGGCTGGGGCGGGGGTGCGGGCGGTGCGATCGGGCGCATGCCGGCGCCATCGAACACCAGCCGCACGTTCTGGCGCGGCGGCACCCGGACCTCGCTGTGGGCCAGCACCACTCCGGAGGGATCTCGAACCTCCACCACGTGCACGCCGCGCAGCCCCCGTAGCTTCACCCTGCCCGTGACGGGGTCCATCTCCACACGTCGGCCGTCCACGTAGATGGAGACGGGCTCCACCTGGATGACGAGGTCTCCCGCGTGGGCGTGGGTGGCGGCGAGCAACAGGGCAGTGGCGATCATGGTCGTCTCCGTGTCGACGCATCCGCTGACGTCGTGGGCGCCGAACCATTCACCGCGCGATCCTCCCGGCCGATCGGCACCGAGTCGGACTTGATCCCGAAAGGTTGAACCGCATACGCGACAGCCCACACGAAGCAGCCGGAGGGCGCTCGATGTTGGCACCCACACGACACCGGCTCGATGGCGACCGGGTGGCAGCAGCCATCGCGGGCGACACCGAGGCCATGGATGCGGTGGTGCAGGCGTGGCTGCCCACCGTGTTCCGCTGGTGCGCGCGCCTCGGCGGAGGCCGGATCGACAGCGAAGAAGCAGCCCAGGAAGTGCTGATCACCCTCGTGCGGCGGCGCCACACCATCGCCCGCTCGGACCGACTGCCCGGCTGGCTCTTCGGAGCGTGCCGACGCATCGTGGCCAACCACCGGCGACGGGCCTGGTTCAAGCGCTGGGCACCAGGCGTGTCCGTGGACCAAGGGCAGGTCTCGCCAGCGATCGACGAGCAGCTGGAGCGCTGTCAGCTGGCTGCCTCCGTACACGCCGTGCTGGACCGGCTGTCGGAGCGACACCGCGCGGTGCTGCTCCTGTGCTTCATCGAGGAGCGCTCGGTGTCCGAGGCCAGCGAGCTGCTGGACGTGCCCATGGGCACCGTCAAGAGCCGCCTGCACCACGCCAAGGCTCGCTTTCAATACTTCTACGAACGGCGCACCCCATGACCGATCGCGAAGCCGAGATCCAGGCAGCGCGCGACGCCTTCCGGTCGTCCACGGACCTCACCGACGGCGCAGCGCGGCGCATCCGAAACGCCCTGCTCACCCGGCAGCTGCCCCCGCCCGTGCGTCCGTGGTTCCAGCGCTCCGGGCCATGGCTGCTGGCTGCGGTGTGCGCTGCGGTGCTCTGGGTGGTCCTGCGCTCCGATGAGCCCACCGAGGCGACCCCTGCCCAGACGCCAGCGCCCATCTCGACTCCGTCGGTGGCGCAGCGGCCACCGCCCCAGCCCCGAGCCGAGGGCCAGGAGCCGCGCCCGGTACCCAGCCCGCCTCCCGTACGGATGGCGAGCTCCCTGCCTCCGAGCGCCTCCGCCTGGGACCACGTGGAGCTGGCCTTCGATGGCGAGGGCACCCTGGCGGGCACGCCCAAGGCGCCGGAGGTGCTGTGGGAGTCCGGCACCCTGGGGGTGGACGTGGTGCCCGACAAGGACGTCGTGCTCACGGTGGTCACCCCAGAAGCCGAGGTGCGGGTGCTGGGCACGCGCTTCGACGTGCACCGCGCCGCCCACGCCACCACCGTCTCCGTGTCGAAGGGTCGCGTCAGCGTGGCCTGCACCGGCGAGCCCGAGGTGGTGGTGAAGCGGGGTCGGTCCCTCGTCTGCCTCCCCACCGACCCCTCGAGCTTGCTGCTGCGAGTCACCCAGCTCGCGGCCGAGGGCGCCCCCACCCAGCGGCGCCTCGAGACGCTGCAGCATGCGCGGCACCTCGTCGCCGACGAGTCCGTGGTGGGCGGCGAGCTACTCGGACACCACGCCAAGGCCCTGGCCGAGGCAGGCCGTGCCGACGAAGCGCTGGCCATCGCGGAGCGGTACCTCGCCCTGTCCCACCAACCACGACGTGCGGAGCTCGCCACCTATGTCGCCCGCACCCGGTACGAGCGAGAGGGGTGTGCTGCGGAGCCCACCCTCCGGCGGGCGGTGCAAGAGGCGCCGGGTGCCCCCGAGAGCTTGCTCCTCGCCGAGTGCGTGCTGCCCGACGACCCCGACCTCGCCCGGAGGCTCCTGCAGGACGTTCAATCCGAGGTGGCCGCAGTCTGGCGACAACGAGCACGCCGGGTCCGGGCATCCCTCGAGGCGACGGAGGACGAGCCATGATCGGATGGTGGCTATGGTGCAGCGCCCTGGCGGAGGATCCTGTAGCGAAGCCCCCTGCTGAGGACGATCTGCTCGATCTACCCGTGCAGGACTCCGTGCGTATCGAGCGCAGTCAGCACCAATGGACCATCAACGTGGGCACCCGCACCCTCCGGGTGGACTCCCCCGCCACCCCCGACGACGAGGCGCTGCTGCGAGCGCTGGTGGCGAGCCTGCTACAGGATCTCGATCTCGAGGTGGCCCTTCCACCCGCTCCCGAGCCAGCGCCTGTACCGGCGGCCTCCCTGACCGTGGAGCCCCCTCGGGCCCAGACGTGGGCCGGCATCTCCACCCAGATCCGACCTGGCCTGACTCCCACGCTGGGGCTGACCCTGCGAAGCCTGCGCGCTGGCGCACCCGGCGTGGGGGTCGAGGCCACCGTGTGGGCGCCTCGCTCCCTGTCGTTGCTGCCCTCGGCGTTCCTGCTCGAGGGGGAGGTGAGCACTTGGCTGCACATCGACGCAGGACCGCTGACCGTCTCGTGGGGGCTCGGCCTCGCCTACCGCGGCTACACCCACGACCGAGGTTTCGTGGCACAGCACCTCAAGCCCGTATTCCACGGCATGGTGGGCGTGCCCGTGCTCCTGGGGCGCAGGTGGATGCGGCCCGAGGTGGGTCTCGCCGCCGACGTGGGACGAACGAGGCTGCACGTGAACGATTCCTCCACCCTGCTGGCCCCCGTGAGCGTCACCGTGGGGGCGACGTTCGGCCCTCGGCGGCGCTGAGAATCGTTGAACGCCTCGACATCCGCCCCACACTGCTTCGACGAACGACCCACACGAGGTACTCGATGAGAACGACTCACTGGATGGCCGCCTGCGCCTGCGTCGGTGCTGGCTGCTTCGACGACGTCAACTTCGGCAACGTCGCGGACGCCGTGTTCCCGAGCGACTTCGAGCTCGACATCGACTCCGCTCCCACCGGCCTGCTGAAGCCCGCCGAGTCCACGGAGCTCGAGAGTAGCTGGTGCTGGTTCGTGGCGGCCGACGCGGGGCAGCTGCACCTGTACAGCGTGGGCATGGACACCGGGACCATCGAGGACCTGGGCTCCTACGGTGCCGTCGAGGACGGCTTCTTCACCGCTGGCCTCGCCTACGACGGCACCTCGAGCCTGGTGATGCCAGCCCGCGACAACGAACGAGCGAGCTGGGTCCGACTCGATCTGGCCAGCGGGACCCTCACCGCGAGCGGCAACCCACGCTATCACCATGCGGTGAGCACCATCGACGGCAGCTTGCTGGTGGCGGATTCGCGCCGCAGCTCCGTGTACGCGAGCTTCGACGATCTGGTGGCGGAGACGCCTGCGGGCGAGCTGGGCGGAGTGGGCCACGCTTCCCGCTACCAGGTACGCCAAGGGATCTCCTGGGGAGCGTGGCATGCCGCCGGCGAGCTCGTCGTGCGCGATCTGGTGGCCGACGAGGATCTGGGCACCCTCGAGCTCCAGGGCTTCAACGCCTGGGTCTGGGGGATCGGCGTCACCGATCGCTACGTGCACGTCCTCGACGACGGTAGGTACGGTCTGTTCGGCAACCATGCCCCTCGGGTGGTGCGCTTCGATCTCCAGACGGGCAACAAGGTCGGCTACGTGGAGCTGTGGAAACCCAGTGACACCCTGGGCGCACCGGGCGGCCTGTGGTGTGACGGGTAGGCCTCGGCACCGGTAGCCTCACGAGGACGGTCACCTTTCTCGACGCCAGGACGACTGGAGGACGTGGAGGCTCGCTTGTCCAACCCCGTCGACGACGTCCTCGCTGCCCGCGGTGGCGACCGCAGCGCATTCGAGCGCCTGGTGCGCGCCCACATGCACGCCGTCTGTGCCATCACCACCGCGGTGATGAGCAGCACGGCCGCAGCCGAGGAGGTGGCCCAGGAGACGTTCGTGCAGGCCTGGCAGCGGCTGCACACGCTGCGGGACCCGGCCCGCTTCGGCTCCTGGGTCCGAGGCATCGCCCGCAACCGAGCCAGGGATGCCCGCCGCAGCCGACGACGTCGCCCCGAGGACGGACCCGATCCCGCGGTGCTCCCCGCGCCTCACCCAGACCCCGATCAGCGCCTCGACGACGCTCGCCTGTGGCACGTGCTCGACGACCTCGACGAAGACCACCGAGAGGTGCTGGTGCTCTACTACCGGCAGGACTGCTCGGTTCGCGAGGTCGCCCGGCAGCTCGAGCTGACGGAGCCCACGGTGCGCAAGCGCCTGTCGCGTGCGCGCAAGCGTCTGCGGGAGCACGTCGAAGAGCACGCGCTCCACGCCGAGCTGCAGCGCCACGCCCCACGCGCAGCGCCCTTCGCCGGGGCCGTGCTCGCGGGCCTCGGACTGGCGGCGTCGCGAACGGCGCGAGCCGGATGGCGCACCGCGGCGCTGGCGGCCGCGGGCGCAGGCAGCCTGCTGCTCGCGGTCGGTACGGCCCGAGTTCACGCTGGCTTGCAGGCCGAGCTCGCCGCCTTGGAGCCCGCTGCCCTGGGGGCACCACCGCCCACGTCGGCCACAGAGGTCACAGGCACCACTCCCGCAGCGCCGATCCCCGACCACGTCACACACGCCTTCCTGGCCGCAGAGGACGCTCGCTTCTTCGAGCACGGCGCCGTCGATCCCTGGGCCATCGGCCGCGCCGCCTGGCACAACCTCACCTCCGACGGCGGACTGCAAGGGGGGAGCACCCTCACCCAGCAGCTGGCCAAGCGACGCCTGGTGCGCGCGCTCCCCGAGCCCTCCTTACGCCGCAAGGGCCTCGAGGTGCTGCTCGCCTTCGAGCTCGAGCGCCGCATGGACAAGGAGGCCATCCTGTCCGACTACCTCGACGAGGTGTACCTGGGCTCTGGCGCCACGGGCCTCGCTCGAGCCGCCCAGGTCTACTTCCGCAAGCCCGTACACGAGCTGACGCTGGCGGAGGGGGCGCTGCTTGCCGGTATCCCCTCCAACCCACGTGGCCACGACCCCTTCGACGCCCCCGCTGCCGCCGCTGCGCGACGCCACGAGGTGCTCCAGCACATGGTGGATCAGGGCTGGGCGACGCCCGCACAGATGCACGACGCACTGCGCACGCCCTTGCCCACGCGTCCATGACCACCACAGGCCCGTCGTGCGGCCCGCGCCGTAGAGTTCCAGCGACTACTCGAACGGGAGAGTGCGATGGACCGGGTACAGAACTGGCTGCTGGCGGCGGTGGCCCTGGGACTCTTCGCGAACGCTCTGGGCCCCTGGGCAGTGGCCCAGGCCAACAGCCCCATGCGCTGTGAGGTCTCTGGTCCCATCGAGGTGCGGATCACCAACTTCTCCGACGACCTGGAGGTGAACCTCGAGCACGGCGCCCCCGGCAGCTCGTCGAGCCGCCCGCTGTACGTGGAGCAGAACCCGAACTGACGGACGACGATAGGGTCCGTCCATGGCACTCGATCTGCTGCTGGCGGCGATTCCCTGGGCGATCGGCATGGCCGTCACCTGGCGCCTGGTGTGGCCCCGCTACAAGCTCGTGGGCAAGCCCGTCGTCTACTTCGGTGCGGTGGCCCTGCTGTCGTGGTGGCTCGGGCACGTCAGCGTGGTGCTCGCCTGGCTGCACCAGGGCTTCGGGGTGGCCGTGCACATCTGGTTCTGCAGACGACACGGCTTCACCTGGTACGCCGTGGAGAACCCGGAGCGCTACGTGGCGCTGTCGAAGGAGTGGGTGGGGGTTCAGTGAGCCTGTGGATGTGTGCTGTGGCCCTGTCGGCCGTGCACCGCGACGGCACCGCCCTGTCTACCGACCGAGCAGGCGTTGACAGCGAGCCGTCACCAGTCCCTCCACGAAGCTCACCACAGCGCCGATGCGAGCGCTCCGCCGCTGATCGGGATGCGTGAGCAGCCACAGGTGGCCCGGGAGCACGCACGGTGAGGAACGGCGAGACACCGACGGCAGCACATCCCCGAGCACACACGGCAGCATGGTCGCGCCGGCTCCCTCGCGCAGTGCTTGCAGCAGCAAGCCGTAGCTGTTCACGTACAGGACGAAGGGAGCACCAGGGGCCACGGCCTGGTGGGTTCGGACGATCTCGGAGGTGGGCGCCTCCCGAGGGTCCCATGCCACCCAAGGCACATCCGACAACGCCGCGTCATCGAAGCGATCGCTGGCGTAGACGGCGGTGGCCATGCCGCACAGGCGCTTCGCGATCAGGTGATCTGGGGGAGTCGGCGTGAAGCGCAGGGCCACGTCCGCCTCTCGGCGCTCCAGGCTGCTGAAGGCATCGTCCGCCACCACCTCCAGCACCAGCTCCGGGTGGGTCTGACGGAACCGCGTCAGGTCGCCCATCCACGGCCAGATCAGCAGCTCGGGAACCGACAGGCGAACCGTGCCCGTCACGCTGGTCCGCCCGCCCTCGAGATGCCTGCTCGCCTGGTGCAGAGAAGACTCCCACTGCTCCGCCGTGGTCACCAGCAGCTCCCCCGCAGCGGTGAGCTCCACGCCACCCCGGAGGCGGTCGAACAGGGCGACTCCAGCGGATGCCTCCAGCGCCTTCATGCGACGCGCGACGGTGGTGGGATCCACCCTAAGCGCACGCCCCGCGGCTGCCAGGCTCCCTTCCCGCGCCAGTGCGAGCAACAGCCGCATGTCGTCCCAGCGGTCGAGCATGACCGCAGCATACCGGTTGCTCGAAGAAGACAAGCTGCGATTCTGCAGGCCACGGCTCGGCCACCTTCAGCTCGTCCTTCGCGTGTCGTGGACGTAAACATCCACTGTGAGCACACTGCGGGGATGCTCCTCGCTGGCTCTGGCTCACCGTCAGGAGTTCGTCTTGCATACCTTTCGTGTGACCAAGGACATCGACCACGCTGCAACTCGGGTGTGGCCGTTGCTCGCCAACTTCGCCGACACCTACGTCTACCATCCGGTGGTGGAGCACTCCGAGTCCGTCAACGGCAAGCGGACGGGACTCGGAGCCCAGCGCCGCTGCGACCTGTACAGCGGTGGCTCGGTTCAGGAGCGCATCGTCGCCTTCCGAGAGGAGGACATGCGGTATCGCGTGGAGGTGGTGGACCACGGGCCCTTCCCCATGGAGCACATGGAGGTGGAGATCCACGTGGAACCCCTCCCCGGCGACAAGAGCCGCGTGACCTACGCTGGGAGCTTCCGGCCCAAGTACGGCCCGCTGGGGTGGCTCATGGCAAAGACCATGATGGCCTCGCAGTTCGACAAGCTCATGGGTCAGCTCATCGACGGAGTGGACCAACACCTCACCACCGGTCGATTGGTCCAGCGAGATGGCGCTCTCGGAGCAGCGCTCGCCGCGGCATGAGCCGAAGGTCGATGTGCGGAAGGGCGTCGTGGCCGGATTGTGCGAGCTGCGTCGCGGAGGTCAGCTGGTTCCGAGTGCGTCCAGCGCCATCCTCTGTGTGAAGGCGCTGCGGAACACCCCTCGGGGATCGAGTCGTGCTCGGACCACCTTCCAGGTCTCCCAGGCATCGCCGTACATCCTCTCTATGTCGACGGGACCCGACGCAAACCGAAGACCCCAGTGCGGACGGGCACCGAACTCGCCGCACAACAGGTCCTCCAGCTCTGCGAAGAGCGACTCCACCCCCTCCCGGTACGCCACATACAGCGCATCGCCACCGTCTCCCTCTCGGCGCTCGTCGAGGAGCATCGGCTGCTCGATGCAGACGACAGGATCGGTCTGCCCTCGCGTGACGGAGAGCAGCGCATCACTTGGTGCCACGATCCGCATCGACAGGGGGGAGGTCGGCAGGGCGTGGGTGCGCCACAACGTCTGGCGATCTCCTCCCGCTTGCCACTCCTGCCACCTCGACTGCACCACCTCGCACATCCGATCCACGGCGCGTATGGCGTGCGCGAGGGGCACAGCGAGCTCCGCGCCGAGCGCATCGATCTTCAGGCCGATCTTCAAGACCCGGAAGCTCTTCCGTCGGTAGTTGGTGACGGTGGAGCACGTCAGCCCTTGCTGAACGCGCTTGGGGATGATGGCTGATTTCTTCAACATCTTGCGCAGGCGTGACCGGGCGACTGCAGTCCCGACCGCAGAGGCCGCCAGCGACAGCCCCAGGCTTCGCTGGACGGCGTTGGGCCCGTCGACGACCTCGCGCTCCGTGACCAGGACGGATTGCCGAATGTCGCTCGTCGCACGGCGAAATGGATTGACCAGGACCTCGTAGAATCCCACTGCGGTCGCGCGATCCGCGAAGGTGTCGTGCAGCTCGCTCCACTCGATCAGGCGTCGCTGCTCACCGAGGAAGAAGCGTGGGACCACCTCGAGGGTGAGCGCCGTCACCACACCGAAGCATCCCAGCGACTGCAGGGCCGCCCGAAAGATGTCGGGGGAGTCCTCCTGTACGACCCCGACGAAGTCGTTGCCTGGCGCCGGATGGCGAGGCGCATGCACGGTAGCGCCAGGCCGCGTGAGGCGAAGCAACCGAGGCCTACCTTGCTCGTCGATAGTGAGAAGGTCGATCCCGATCACCAGCGCACTCAGATCGCCCACCGACGAGGCAGATCCGTGGGTCCCCGTACTCACCGCACCGGCCACCGTCTGGAAGTCCCCCGAGCCCATGTTGGCGAGGGCCAAGCCGTGGCCATCCAGCACCTCGTTCAGACGACCGACGTTGCAGCCAGCCTGCACGGTGACCTGACGACTGTCCACGTCCACATGGACAGCGTTGAGGTGGGACAGCGCGATCACGACGGTGTTGCCGTCGTTGGCAGAGGGATCGGCGACGTCGGAGTGACTTCGGAACGAGCCCACGGGTCGCACCGCGAGCCCTCGCTCTGCGGCCGCACGCACCCGATCCACCAGCCGTCGGAGCGTGGTCGGCTGCAGCACCCGGGTGTCGTCGAATCCGCGCTGCTCGGCCTGACCCTCGACGGAGGCCACGTGCTCGGAGGGCTCCCAAACGAACGGAGCGGCCTTGGGCGCGTCGGCGTCGGACTCGAGCACCTGCTCCGCCAGCTGCAGCCAGCGCTCGGGCTCCGCATCGACCAACTCCACCAGCCGATCCACCATTGCGTCGTCGAGCGCATCCGGGTCGCGCACGAGTGCCTCGACATGGTGTAGCTCCAGCTTCACTCTTCCTCCTCCGCGATGCGGGCCAGCTCGGAGAGCGCCCGCACCGCCGCATCGCTCGTGACCCCCAGCGTCTGTGCCACTCGCTCCTTCGACAACGCTGCCCGGAGCTGGTCTTCACTGGGCGCTGTCTGTGCGGCGAACTCGACGTACTGGGCCACTCGAACCGTGGTGGGCAGCGCCGTGGCGGGTGGTGTCCCACGATCCTGGCGGCCGGCGGCCGCGATCACCGACTCCAGGTCATAGCCTCGCGTCTGGCGGCGCTGCGGCGCCACCTCCGCCTGCAACGTCGTGAAGGGCTGCGTCCCCAGGAGGCGATCCAGCGCGAGATCTGCGGCCGATCCGGACGCGACGCGTGCCAAGCCCGCTCGCTGAGCCTCCACGAGTCCCAGGAAGTTCGCTCCCAGCGTGGGGGGCCAACCGACCTCGATGTTCGCGCCGTCCTCGAACCGGAAGGAGCCGGAAGCCGACCAGCGCTGCGCAGCAAGCCGCGCGATCGCCCGGAGCGCCAGCCAATCGGGATGCTCCTGCATGACATCGCCGATACGCTCCAACACGAAGTCCACTCGCTGCAGCTCCTCGTCGGGCTCCTGCGGTACGCTGGAGCGGACCAGCGTCAATGTCGAGAACAACACACCGGCCCAAGGGTCGATGAGCTTGTGCTGCAGCAGGCTCTCCATCACTTGGTTCGACAACAGACGACCACTCGTGCGCAGGGCGCCATAGGCGGCTTCGGCCCGATGCCGAAACGGAGCGGGATCGAAGCGGCCTGCACGAGCCGTGTGGACAGACGCATGGTCCATGGACAGACCACTCGGCCCCGTCGGGACGAACAGGGCATGGGTCACACCGTCCACGAGCCACAGCGGTCGATCGTGACGGACCTTCCCCGTGCCGAGGGTATGCAACAGGTACGGCCCCGGGGAGACGTCCACAGCCACGACCGCGCAGCCAGGGCCGACCGTCCAACCAGGCAGCTGTAGCGCAACACCTGCGGGGTCCACCAGCCCGAGACGCTCCACCATCGCCTCCGCCGAGACCGAGTCGGCTCGTCCCACGTCTCGAATCATCACGACCAGCGCAGCACCCGCCCCACGCGACTGCGCCATCGCATCGTCCAGCGCCGTGAGGTGGGCTGGATTGAAGCCCAGGCTGTCGGGAAGGGGGGCCGCCGACCGAGTGGAGGCATGCACGGTCTGACGATGTCCGCCCTCCTCGATCCTCACGGTGCGCCGCTGCAACCCCTCGGCCGCACGCACCTCGAGAGTGTAGACTCCAGGCATCACGTCGCCTTGCAGCACCTCGTAGCCCTCGAGCACACGGCGCTGGTACGCATCCAGCAGCCGCAACTCGGCGGGGGGCTCCGAGACGATCCGGACCGAGACGGGATCGCGATCACGCTCACCAGGAAACATCGACCACCTCGTCGTCGAGCGCGACACGGCGTGGCTCGCTGTCCTCGAAGCTCAGGAACACGGGACCTCGAATCCGCTCGACCGTTACCGTCGCATCGACCAGCGGATGGCGGGACGACGCCCCGTCCGGCGCCTCGATGACGAGCTCACCCTGCGTCCCATCGGGGAACACGACCGTCAGCTCGGTCCTCGGAAAGTTGTCTTGGTGCACGAACGGGTTCTCGCCGAGCGGCACCGCATCGCCGTGCAGCTCCAGAGCAGCAAAGGCGATGGATCGTGCTTCGTCCACCGCTTCGCGGACGGTTGCATCCTTGCGGGTGGCGTAGCCGAGGTAGAAGAGCATCGCCTCGCGGAAGGGGTCCCGGAGGTGCTTCGCCTGGGCCCGCACACAGGCCACCGTCGTCAGCACGGCCTCGACATGCGCCGAGCGCTGATCTCCCTCCGGTCGAACCTCCTGCTTGTTGTCGGAGAGCACCTCCACCCGCGGCTCCAACCAGTCGCGAAGGCTCTCCCAGGTGACCTCACCCGTGGCCGGATCCGCCGCTGCTCCCCAGAGCCCCTCCAGCAGCGCCCGGGTGAAGTGCCCGTGCTGGGCCGCCAACTCCTCGGGGCTCGTCTCTTCGAACGACTTGAGGCCGTGGATGGTGCTGAACACCGCGGTCGCTGCTGCGTCTGACAGCGGGTTCGCCTGCCCAACCACGAAGGGAGCCCCCGCGCTCAGGGAGCCGGGCGCGAGGGAACGGCAGCAGTCGGCGAACAACCAGACGTTCTGGAACCAACCGTTGGTTCGAAGATGTCGGATGTAGGTCTGGGCACCGAGGTTCACCAGCGAGTCCGGCTCGGCCTCAGCCGTGAGCATCAGGACTTCCTGATTGGCACCCGCCATCCCGTGCCCCGAGAAGAACATGAACAACCGCGAGGCATCCCGGATGCTCTTCCTCTCGACGCTGTCGAGGGCATCGTCCAGCGCTTCCTCGATACCTCGGATGCTCTTGCCGAGGGCCTTGTTCACACCTGCGAGATCGGGACGATCGGAGAGTCCGGAAGCGAGCACGACGCTCTGCTCGTCGGGGATCTGCAGCGCCTCCTTCCCCCACGCCGCGAACTGCGACGCGTCCCGAGCGGGGAACCTCAGGTTCGCCTTGGGCCACTGTTCGTAGGTGCTCACACCGACGGCGAGCACGTAGGTGTAGTCCTTCACAGCTGCCATCCCTCCGACAGCACGTGGGCGATGCTCTGGAGCGTGGGACCGTCCTCGTCGAACCCGCCATGAGTCTTCGACGTACTGGCCTGCTGTGCCCCATCGGACTCGGCGGCCACCACGAGCCGTGGATTGTCCGTCCCCTGTGTGCCCAGCAACGCGCGAATCATCGTCGTGGCGTCACCGTCGAAGCGAAAGGTGCCATCTGCCTTCTTGGCCTGCAGGAAGCGCATCATGCCGAGGAGGGGCGAGTCCACCTCCTCCTCCGCCAGCCCGGACACCAGGTAGAGCAGCGAGCGTGGATAGAGCCATCGGACGGGCGTCCCCGTCAGGATAGAGTCCGTGGATTCGCGCTCGTCCGATAGGTTGAACACCCGGATCTCGCGCAGCACCTCCGCTCCCATCACGCTGGCGAACAGCGCATGCGTGCACGCTGGGGCCAGCAGCAAGACCTCGACGTCGAGGGAATCGGGCAGCGTTCCCGCGTCGCGTCGTTGCTGCAGATGCTTCAGGAGGTGGCACACATAGACCCCTCCAGCGCTGTGGCCGACGACCACCAGGCGAGGCGTGTGTCCAGTGGCCGCGAGCCCGGCGACTCCGTTCACGATGCGAGCGCCGCCACGATCTGCAGCCACGAACGCGTCCGCGGACTCCTTCTTGATCGTCTCCCACAGAAGAACACCGACGTGGTCGACGTACAGCGATCGGCAGACCTCTTCCGTGATGGTGCAGGCGAGCCCGTGGCCACGACCTCGCGAGAACCGGCTCAGCACACGGACGAAGATCTTCGAGATGGCAGCCACGACCTCGAACCAGCCGGGAAAGAGACCCTTGCTCCCGTCGGCACCATCGCTGACGAGATCGAGGATGTGCCGGTCGAGCTTCGTCGGTACGGGCTCCTCGCCGATCGCCTTGGCCCGCTCCCCGGGCTCGGCGTCGGGAGCGTCGGTGGAAGCAGCTGCGGCCAGGAAGCGACGCCGGAGCGACAGGTCGCTCCGCACGTCGGCCTCGAAGGCGGCGAGCTCGGCGTCGGAGACGGCGGGCGCACCCTCTGCCGCCCGCTCCGCCTCGCCGAAGTCGAGCAACCTCCCCGCGTCGTCGAACAGCCCTGCGTCGGGCAATGGTGACGCAAACACCGCCTTGTCGCCGTCGCTCTGTGACAGGCGCCCCGCGACCCATCGAAGCAGCTTCGTCGCAACCTGCCGGAAGAGCCGCTCGCTCAACACCTCGTGGAGGTTGTTCCGAAGGATCTCGAACGGCCCCGTCTTCCACACCACGAAGATGCTGTCGGCCTCGGCAGCGGAGTAGACAGGCTCGATGGACTCGGCGATCGCGCGGCCATCGCTTTCGTTGACCAAGCCGCCGTGCAGGTGCACCACCAAGGTGGAGGGTACGTCTCGTTGCCGCAGCGAGGCGAAGAAGTCGTCGACGTCGCTCGGGTCTTCGACCCGACCATCCGTGCCGGTGACCATGGTGAGTGTCGCAGGCACAAATCCCCCTTGGCTCCACAACAAGCCAGTGGCGATTTAGTGTAACCCACAAACCCGCAAGCGAGCCGCAATTTGCGTCACAAGAGTGGCTCGTGCCAGGCCGCCGTCGTCCCCCACACCACGTTCCAACCGAAAGAGTAGGCCACGTCCAGCTCCGACTCCACGGCCGGATCGATCCCGTCGAAGGCCGTCGCCAGGTGGCGTGTGATCACCACCTCCGCTGGCATCTCCGCATCGCCCGGCCCGCTGCCCGCCGCAGGGAGGTGGATCCCCGACAGCGGCACCGGAGCCTGAGCCAGCAGCGCCGTGCGCGTGTCATCCCCGGGTAGCTCGAACCAGCCCGAGAAACGCACCACGACCCCTTCCTCACCCACCGGACCCAGCACCTCCACGACCGCGCAGTAGGGCTGCTCGCTCGAGGGCACGGGGCGAAAGGTCGTGTCCGGCCCCAGCAGATCCACCAGGGTGTCCGGCAACAGATGGCTCACGTCGTGGTCACCGCTGCCGTGGCGCAGCAGCGGATCCGACACCTCGCAGGGCACCATCTCCAGGCTCGTGGTGGCCAGGACTGCCTGCACCACCCCGAAGCGAACCCCGAGGTCGTTGGTGACGACGCGCGCCGAGCCCACGTCCTCGGTGCCAGACCAGTCGTGCGACAGGGTGTAGGTGATCTCGCTGGCCTCGAGGGACATTGCCACCTCGGCCACAGACCCCGTGTCGTCGCCCGCAGGCACCTCGGGCCACGACGACACAGCGTCGTCGCAGCCCCAGGCCGCCAGCGCGATCAGGCCGGTCCTAAGGGGGGCCACCACCGCCTCCCGGGCCTGCTCCCACGTCGAGGTAGATGTAGGTCGGATCGGTGGCGGAGTCGGTGGGCGCATCCCGGTAGCAGGCGTTCACGTAGGGGAACGTGGTCGTGCCCGCGTACACGTAGCCGTCGGCGGTCTCGACCCCGTTGCAGCGGTCCAGGTAGACGTAGCCCACCTCCTCCGCGGGATCGGCGTGCTCCACGTAGTCGTGACCACACCAGCTGTAGTCGGGGGTGGCACACACGGAGTCCATGACCACACCGCCAGCGCCGTCCTCCACGAGCAGCGGATGACAGTACAGTCGACAGTCGCGGTCGCCGTTGGCGCAGCAGTCCGCCTGGGTCTCGCAGGCCGTGAGCTCGTCGCCGAAGTAGGTGGCATCCACCGCGGTGGGATCGAGGTTCGGATCGGCGCTCGCCTCGTCGGACCAGCGCGCGAGGCCGGCGTACACGTAGCCGCTGCGCGCTCGCCGGACGTCGGTGCAGACTCCGTCGGCGTCGCGCTCCATGCACAGACACGAGCCCATGATGGGATGTCCGTCGTAGGACCACCCCAAGATCTGGGACGGTCCAGTGCAGGTGGCTGCGTCCATCGACTCGATGTCGAAGGCAGCAGCGCCCGTGGCGTAGCTGTTGACGGGTGCGCCTTCCTCGTCGGTGGCCAGACACTCCTCGTTGAGCCAGTGGTTGTGCGTGATGGCCGCAGGGTGCGTGCCGCACAGGTCCACGAACAGCGTCTCCTGATCCGCCCAGGTGGAGAGCAGCGGGGAGCCGAAGGGATCGGGTCGTGCCTCCTCACAGGGCGCGAAGGTGGGGATCCCCGTGATCACCGACCCGGTCTGCCCGTAGCAGAGCACCTTGTGCACCACCTCGTCGCCGTCGGCGATGTGCAGCTCACCCGTGCTGTAGGTCCCATCCTCGGAGATGTAGTAGCAGTGGTCCGACGGTGGGTACTCGGGGGTGATGTTGCCCACGGCGTTGCTGAGCGCGATGTCGCAGCCCTGCACGTCGTTCCAGTCGTCGGTGGCGACGGAGGCGTCGTTGTCTGCCGGCTCGAGGGGCACCCGATGCACGATGGGCGTGGGGGTGGTGTCGAAGATGGGCTCGGCCATGGGGTTGTAGTGGGGCATCGCGTTCGACGCGATGTAGGCGTAGTCGTCGTCACACAGCACCTCCACGCAGGGCGTTGCCACGTTCGACCCGTCGGCCCCCACCACCGAGTCGCCGGTGATGGTGAGGTCCCCGAACGACATCAGGCTCGCCTCGATGGTGAGGCCCGCGTCCGTGGTGCAGGGCTCCAGATCGTCGAAGGTGACGTCGGGATGCATGGCGGTGAGCAGATCCCACCCCGAGCACGTGGACTCCACCACGTCCACCACACCCGTGTCCCCCGTGGACGCCGGGGTCGTCTCGTCGTCGGTCTTGCCGTCGTCTCCGCCGCACCCCCACATCAGCGCCAGCGCCAAGGTCGCCCGCCGCATCAGTTCACCGTCCAGCGGCAGAGCACCTCGTTGTCGGACTCGAGATCGTCGCCCCAGATGAGCTGGGCACTCGCATCCCAGTCCACCACGTCGTACCCCATGCGCGGGCTGACCTCGGCCTCGCTGTACTCGGTGGCAGCCGACCAGGCGGAGTCATCGAAGCCTGCCTCGGTCCACCCATCGGGCTCCTCGAGGATCTCCCAGGTGCACTCCGACAGCGGATCTGCTGCGTTCTCGCAGGACTTGTCCAGCGGAGCCTTGTGGATCACCGTGCAGCGCCAGTCCGAGCTTGTCACTGCCACCACCTCGTCAGTGCGGGTGTCGATGATCTGGGCGATGTAGCCGCCGTCCCCCATCTGCTGGTTGGGCTCCCCGATGTACTCGAGCCCGCTGTCGTTCTCTCGATAGTCCTGCAGCTTCGCTGCGATGGTGAAGGGCCGCTGAGCCGTGAACGTGAAGATCTCCTCGTTGAAGCTCCGCTCGGTGGTGATGGAGACGGAGTCCTCCATCACCAGCTCACCGTCGACGTACATCGACGACCAGTTGTCGGCCCAGACCTCGCCTCGGTACTCCGTGGGTCCAGACGTGCCCGGATCCGTTCCGTCCGTCGTGCCCGGCGTGTCCGTCGGCTGCCCGTCGGTCACCGAAGACGTCTCCTGCGGCTCGCAGGCGAACAGCACTCCCCCCAGACAGACCAGCCACGAACTGTGCGAAACCAAACGACGCATGCTCACCTCCAAGGTCGACGCTCCTGTGGAGTACCTGGACGTGCTCGAACGCCCCGTAGCGGCTTGGTCTTCGACCGTCAGAGACCGTCAGCGGCTCGACGGTGCGTGTAAGGCCCGTCGCACCACGTCGCCGAGCAGCGCGCGAAACCAACGGTGCCCAGGATCGGCATCCACGCGCCGGTGCCAGGCCACCTCCACCGCTACCTCCCCCACGTCCAGCGGAAGGGTGGTCGCCACCAGCCCGAGGGTGCGGGCCGTCGGTCGCGCCAGGGCGTCGGGCGCCGTGAAGAGAAGGGGCGCCTCGGCCACCGTGTGCAGTGCGAGCAGGAAGGTCGGCACCACCAGCCCCACCCTGCGGGTGAGTCCCATGGCAGACACCACCTCCGCCACGAATCCCGGCCCCGGATGCGGCGTGGACACGAGCACGTGGGGATGTGCACACCAGGTGGCCCGATCGGGCCGCTGCACGAAGGGATGATCGGAACGGCTGAACACGGCGAACCGCACCGCGCCCACACGCTCGGCGACCCATGCCGCGTCCGGTCGGCTCGGCGCAGCCCGCAGCGCTACGTCCACTTGCCCCGTGGCCAGGGCATCTGGCCTCGCCAATGGCCCGACCCACGACAGCGATACCTCCGGTGCCTGCCTCGCGACGGCCTGCATCACGCCTGGCACCAGCGGTGCCGCCAGATCCGCTGCCGCCACCGTGAATCGCCGACGGCTGTGCTCGGGATCGAAAGCCACCTGCTGCTGGTACAGGCCCCCCACTCCAGCAAGCACCTCGCGCAGCAAGGGTGCGAGCACCTCTCCCCGCGGGGTCGGCACCATGGCTGCACCCTGCCGGACCAAGAGCGGATCGTCGAAGGCCGCGCGCAGCCGCGACAACGCATGACTGGTGGCCGACGGGCTCAGGCTCACCCGCTTCGCGGCGGCCGTCACGCTGCGGGCTTCGAGCAGCGCCAGCAACACGACGAGCAGGTTGAGGTCGTGACCGCGCAGGGCTGCGCCAGCCCATTCGATATCGTGCATGATGCAGTGCACATATTGCAGTTGATGCACGAGCATCCATCCGCCATGAGCATCCAGGAGGCACGCATGGTGAGGTGGAGACACGTCGTCGGAGGAGTGGTGGGCACGTCGGGCGTCGTGCTGATCGGAGTACTGGCGATCGCCAAGCTGCTGTACGGCGGCGGGCAGCCCTTCCCCCTCGACGATGCAGATCCCGCCATCCCGTGGTCGGTCGTGCAGCGGGTGTCGCTGGACATGCCGCCAGGCTGCGTGACCGTAGCCCCCTCGGGTCGGGTGTTCTTCGACACCCACCCCTTCGCTGCACCGCGGCGCTTCGGCCTGCCCCACGTGTTCGAGCTGGTGGACGGAACGCCGCGTCCTTGGCCCAGCGAAGCCGACCAGGATCTGTTCGTGGCCCCCTTCGGCCTGCACGCCGACGACCACGGGCGCCTCTGGGTCGTCGAGCCCGCCACCCTCGATCGGAGCGCCACACGGCTGCTGGCCTTCGAGCTGGCCAGTGGCGATCTGCTGCTGGACCACTCCCTGCCCGACGGGCAGGCCCGCTTCGCGCAGGATCTGCGGACGAGCCCCGACGGACGCCATCTGATCCTCGCCGACACCGGGGCCTTCCGCTTCACGCCGGGTCAGCTCGTGGTGTTCGACATCGAGGCGAGGCAGGTGGTGCGCACCCTTCGCCACGACAGCCTCGATCCCCAGGACTGGTACATCCGCCGCTACGACGGCGCAAAGCACGCCGTGGGTTTCGGGCTGCTGACGTTTGCCGTGGGGGTGGACGGGATCACCTTCAGCCGAGACGGGCGCTGGCTGTACTACGCCACCATGTCCCACGACACGCTGTTCCGCGTGCCTGCGCCGCTGCTGCTGGATCCGACCGTCTCGGATGCCCGCCTGGCGCAGGCCATCGAGGCCGTGGGCGACAAGCCGCAGTCCGACGGCATCGCCACGGATCGCAACGGTGACGTGCTGCTCACCGACGTGGAGCGAGGGGGCTTGGTGCGGATCAGCGAGACGGGCCAGCGCAGCCGCGTGCTGGCGCACCCCTCCATCGTGTGGGCGGACAGCGTGGAGGTGGGCCCGAGCGGCAGCATCTGGCTCACAGACAGCGCCATTCCCGCGTACCTGCGCCAGACCCTGCAGCCCCCGTCGCGGCAGGCCCTGCAAGCCGCTGGCCCCTACCAGCTCATCGAGATTCCGCGACCGGATTGGAAAAACCCGCGCCAGCTTCGCTGATCAGCTGCGAGCGAAGCTCGCAGCCAATCAGTACAGGGGCAGCGAAGCTGGCTCGAGTCTGATCACGCGCTGACTTCGGGGGAGCGGCGGCTCCTCGTCGTCGCAGCGAATAGGGTCGATGGCGGGGAGGGTTCATGCAGCGCATCGACGTCGAGATCGCAGACGGTATCCACCACATCGCCCTGGACCGGGCCGACAAACGCAACGCCTTCGACCGGCCGATGCTCGGCCAGCTGGCGGAGGCCTTGACGGCCTTCGAGGACGACGACGCCGGGCGCGTGGCGGTGCTGTCGGCGAAGGGGGAGCACTTCACGGGCGGGCTCGAGCTCACCGACGTGGGACCCGCCTTCGCCGAGGGCGAAGGTCTGTTCCCCGCGGGGAGCGTCAACCCCCTGGGCACCCACGGGCGACGACGCAACAAGCCACTGATCATGGCGGTGCAGGGGTGGTGCCTCACCATCGGCATCGAGCTGCTGCTGGCCTCCGACATCCGGATCGCTGCAGCGGATGCTCGCTTCGGCCAGATCGAGATCAACCGGGGGATCTTCCCCTTCGGCGGAGCCACGGTGCGCCTGCCACAGGTGGCGGGCTGGGGCAACGCCATGCGCTGGCTACTCACGGGCGACATCTTCGACGCGGCGGAGGCCTACCGCATCGGGCTCGTGCAGGAGGTGGTGGAGCCCGGCGAGCAGACGGAACGGGCGCTACAGCTGGCCCGAGTGGTGGCGAGCCGGGCACCGCTGGGGGTGCGGGCCACGCTGGCCTCGTCGCGCATCGCGGTGGAGCGCTCCCCCGAGGCAGCCTTCGACGCGCTGCCGGATCAGGCCCGGGCGCTGATGGCCACAGAAGATGCAGCGGAGGGCATGAAGAGCTTCATGGAGCGTCGGGAGGGCCGCTTCCAGGGTCGCTGACCCGATCGGGCCACGGCTGCCCATCCAAGACAACCAGCACGTCCTGCGCCTCGCCACCCACCGACCACCATCCAGGGATCTGCGCCGGATCGCTCGTCAGTGCCCGAACCGCCTCTCGACACGCCTCCAGCTGCAGCACCCCCACGCCGTACAGGCTCCAGAAGCGCACGCCGGGCTCGCCGTCCGACAACCCCTCCGCCACGGTGGCGTGCACGCGGTCCCGCATCCGCGACGGCCGGGTGAACTGCATCCTCGAGGCCATGCCCTCGATGGCCTGACAGCGAACGCGAACCGCCGGATCCTCGGTCGCTGCGCGCAGCAGAAAGCCGATCACCTGATCCCACACCCACGGCGGCCACTGGGTCAGGAAGTGCGCCGCCCACTCGCGCATTCCCTCGTCGTCGTGCTCCCGCAGCAGCCGATCCACGCGGTGGGCCACCTGTCTGAGCTGGCGGCCCTGAGGCCGCGCGCTTCGCCAGTCGTAGCGGTACACGAGCCACCAGCGAAGATCGGCGGTGTCCTCGACGGGCGATCTCTCGATTGTGTCGAGCACTGCATCGATCCGGCTCACACGCATCGGCGCCTCCGCACTCGCGACCTCATCTTTAGGGTAGCGTGGGCCACGCAACGGGGAGCTGGCGTGGCCAACGACGAGGAAGATCTGCGGATCAACACCTTGAACGCCCTCACCAAGCAGTCGCCCTTCGTGGTGCTCGAGGAGCACAGCCACTGCGAGGTGCCCGCCGGCTGCGGCGGCGTGGTGCTGCGCTGGCGGGATCCCAACGCCGGGGAGCCCGGGGTGCTGCGGGTGGCCGGGCTCGTCGGCCGCGCCCGCGCCTGGCTCGACGGCACCGAGGTGGTGAACACCTGGCTGTCGCTGCTCCCTGGACGTCACGTGCTGGCCATCGAGTTGACGGAGCTGCCCAGCGAGCCCACGCCCTGCATCGCGCTCGTCACCCACCAGCGCCGCGACGAGGTGCCGCCGCTGCTGCTGTCCACCGTGGGGCACGACTGGCGCGTGCATCCGGGCGACCCGCCCACGGGGTGGACCGCCCCAGACTTCGACGACACGGCCTGGTCCATCGCCACCGACGCCACCGACCTGGTGGAGGCGCTGTCCAATGATCAGTCCCCCTGGCGCTTCCGCGGCCCCATGCGCGACGGAGCCACTCCGCTGCGCGCCACCGGTCCCCGGTTCGCCGTTCGGGCCACCTTCGTCATCGGTGGAGGGGCCCCATGAGGCCGCCCCTGGTGGTGGTGCCACAGCACTTCGGGTCCCTCGTCTTCGACCGCCGCACGTCCCGCTACGTGCCCTTCGATCGAGAGGTCACGGACCTGCTGGTGCGCTCGGTGAGCACCCCCATGCCTGTGCTGCAGCCCGCGCTGTTCGAGGCGCTGGAGCCGCGGGGATACTTCACGCTGGACGGGTGCCTGCACGCAGCGGTGCTGCCGGCCACCCCGCCCCAGGGGCACCTGCTCGGTCCGCTGGCCGTACACGTGGAGGTGATCGCGGCCTGCGATCTCTCCTGTGCGCACTGCTTCGCCGGCACCCTGCCCCGCAAGGGCCAGCTGTCGGTAAACGAGCTCGATGCGCTCTTCGCCGAGCTGGCGTCGATGGGCGCCTTCCGGCTGGGGCTCACGGGCGGTGAGCCGCTGATGCGGCGAGATCTGCTCGACATCGTCGACGCTGCCACCGAGCGCGGCCTGCACCCCTGCCTGACCACCCACGGGCTGCGCATCGACGAGCACTGGGCGCGGCAACTGGGCCAGCGCGACCTGGTGTGGCTCAACGTGTCGCTCGACGGCGCCCGCGCCGAGACCCACGACCGCATCCGGGGCGCGGGCACCTTCGACCGCGCTGTCGAGAAGATCCGCCTGCTGTCGAAGCACGCTCGCTTCACCCTGGCCTTCACCATCACCGAGCCCCTCGCACAGGAAGTGGAGGACTGCGTGGCGCTGGCCAAGGAGCTGGGGGCGCACACCGCCGTGTTCCGCCCCCTGTACCCCGTGGGCACCGCCGAGCAGCACCTGGCGCTGATGCCCAGCTACGACACCTACGCCGACGCTCTGGACACCCTGTCCTCCTCGCTGGCTCCCAGCGACGATCTGCACGCCATCGACCCCTTCAGCCCCCAGA
Organism: Myxococcales bacterium; assembly: GCA_019634415.1. Lineage (GTDB taxonomy): Bacteria > Myxococcota_A > UBA796 > UBA796 > DRPG01. The sequence continues at coordinate 13,222 of JAHQVJ010000252.1, read as the reverse complement.
TCCGGCACACGCTGCAGGCCAAGACGTTCGTGGGCCACGGGTGCGGTGCGGGCACCCTCATCGCGTCGGTGTCGGCGGCGGGCGACTGCAGCCCCTGCAGCTTCCTCGGTCCCGGATCCGACGCGGGCAACCTGCGAGAGCACAGCTTCCGCTCCCTGTGGAACCGCAGCGAGGGGTTCACCGCCATGCGGGCCCTGGGATGCAGTAGCTGCGGCCAAGGCTTCGAGGGCGGCTGCCGGGCACGCGCTCAGACACTGGGCGGCCACCTCGACGCCCCCGATCCTTGGTACGACGCCTGGCGCGCGCGGACCGCGGACCGCCACCCGTCCACCAACGTGGAGATCACGCGATGATCGACGCCGAGGCGATCCTGTCGTCCCATGGTGCCGAGGGAGATCCCAGCGGCTTCGTGGTGGCCGCCGACTGGTTCTTGGACCGAGGGGAGCGCCACCTCGCCGCCTCCGCCCTCGATCGCGCCTACGGGTTGGCGCCCGACGACCGCCACATCACGGCCCAGCGAGCCGCCCTGCTCGACGACCTCGCCATCGAGGAGCACGGGCTCGTCTTCCGCTACGTGCCGGCCGGCACCTTCCGCATGGGCTCCAGCGACGGCGATCCGGACGAGCGCCCCGTGCATCCAGTGCGCACCGCCGGCTTCCACCTCGCGCAGGTACCCATCACCTGGGCCGCCTACTGCGACTTGATGGGCTGGGAGCCGCCCCCCTCGGGGGCTCCCACCGACGAGGAGCTCGAGCGCTCCGCGGGCTTCCACCTCTACGAGCGCAACAAGATCCGCCTGCAGTACTGCGAGACCGACACCAAGGGTGCGCGCGACTGGCACGCCCACGCCCCCGACATGACCTGGCAGCGGGGGGGCGAGCCCGTCGACAACGCCGAGCTGTTCGGCGTGCCTCCGGGTCGCGAGCCGGATCGGCCGTGGCGATACGACCGCAAGCCCATGGTGGCCGTGGCCTTCGAGGAAGCCGAGGAGCTCGCGCAGCGCCTGTCCGCGGGCGCCGTGCGCTATGGTCTACCGAGCGAGGCCCAGTGGGAGAAGGCCGCCCGCGGCGGGCTCGTGGACGCCCCCTTCCCCTGGGGCTGGGAGCCCCCCACGCCCGATCGCTGCGACTGCGACCACTTCGGCCAGTTCGCCCTGCGCGATCCCACCTCCCTGGCGGCCAACGGCTACGGGCTGCACGGCATGGCGGGCGGTGTGTGGGAGTGGACGTCGGACAGCTACTGGGCACCGGCCTACCACGCCGCGGTGCACGGGCAACCCGCCAGACCGGCCGAGCTGCCCGAGCGGGCGCTGCGAGGTGGCTCGTGGGCCGACTGCGCCGCCATGGTACGGGTGAGCGCGAGGATGAGCCGCGACGGAGGCTCCTGGCGACTCGGGGAGTGGTCGGGCGCGCAGTCACCCGTGTTCGGCTTCCGCCTGGCGCGCTTCGCCACAGACCTCAGCTGAGGCGATCGCCCAGGAACGCGCGCGCGAAGCGCCACGAGCGCTCCACCGAGCGCTGGGACATCTCGGTGGCCTCGGCGATCTCCGACACGGTCATGCCGCCGAAGGTGCGCATCACCGTGATCTCGGCAGCGCGGGCGTCCACGGCCTCGAGCTCGTCCAGCACGCGGTCCAGATCCAGCACGTCGAAGGTGCCTGCGTCGCCCGGAATGCCCGACAGCGTGGTGGCCACGGGATTCTCTCCCCGCTTGGCCGCCGACTTGGCCCGCGCTCGATCGATGAGGATCTGACGCATGGCCTTGGCGGCCACCGCCACGAAGTGGGCCTTCGAGGCGTACTGGTTGCCCGCACTGTCGAGCTTCATCCACGCCTCGTGCAGCAGGATGGTGGGCTGCATGGTGGCGTGCCCGCTTCCTCGCTCGGCGTAGATGCGCCGCGCCAGGGCCTTCAGGTGCTCGTAGTTGTCGGGGTCGAGCCCCGGATGTTCCGAATCCGACATGGCCGGATCATAGCAAGGCCGGCGTCAGCCCGTGACCAGCTTGACGAGCAAGCCTGGACGCCGGGCCAGGCCCAGCAGCGCTGCTACCCGGATGGTGTTGTCGAGCACGAAGGGTGCGGAGCGCACGCCTCCGTGGATCGACTGCGCCACCACCCTCCGCGCCCGCCCCTCGTCAGCCGGTGCCGTGGCGCTACAGGGTGCGGTATCGGCCAGCAGATCGTGCAGCAGCATCAGGGTCGTGAGCACCCTCGTCTGCTCGGGCTCGAACACCTGGATCCCGAAGGCCGGAGCCCCCAGGAAGCCCGCCAGGAACAGCGGGTGCTCGAGCGACTTCGTGTGGGTGATCCCCGCGACGTTGGCCGAGATCCTCGCAGGCGCACGATCGACGCACCAGGCCTCGGCCACCATCATCTTGGTGAGGTACTGGGCGGCCAGGTAGGTGGGCCCCTGCAGCGGCACGACGGCGCGGCTGACGGCCACGTCTCCCTGTGACTCGAAGGCGGGCTCCCGGAGCACGCCCACCTTCGCCAGCGCCGACTGCCACAGGGGCGACGCACCTCGTCGGGTGGCCAGATCGGCGCGGCAGGAGGCCTGTACCTCGCCAGGCGTGGTGGGCGACACCAGCATTGCCACGGATGCGGGCTGCACGGTGGCTGTCACGGCGTTCATGGCAGCGGTGAGCAGCAGCTCCCGGCCGCGCCCGGGGGCGTAGGCGTACAAGCCCAGGTGCAGCGGGCCCTCGGCGGCCAGCTGGCCCACGCTGGCTGCCACCGCGGGCGTGTCCGTGAGCAGATCGGCCAGCGAGGCGTGGTGGTGCACCTGACCCGCGAAGGCGCTGGGATCCAGCAGCTCGGGCGTCTGCCGGTCCACCCAGAGCACCTGGGCCCCGGCGGCGAGCAAGTAGGGGGTGGGAGCGAGCTCGGCGGCCGCTCCGAGGATCGCGAAGCGGTGCCCCGACAGATCCACGGGCTCGCCCAGCAACGTGTCCACCGTCCAGCGCAGGGCGGTGGCAGCGGCCTCGGTGAGCTGGCACGTCTGCTGGAGCCGATCCACGAGGTGCCCGATGTCGGCCCCCTCGTAGGTCCGCCCCTGCCAGGTGATCCGCGGCACCCAGCCCACCGCAGCCGTGCCCGCGATGGTCTGCAGCGCGGGCGCCTCGGTGGGCGCTTCGAGCGCAGTTGCCAGCGGCTGCTCCCCGAACAGCGTGCGCTGCGCGAGGTGATCCGCCAGGTGCCTGGCGATGGCCACGCGCTCGTCATGGGCCGCACGGCGAGCCTCGAACTGCACGATCCACTCGGGCAGCGCGCGCTTGAAGGCGGCCCCGACAGCCGGGACCGTCAGCCCATCGAACGCAGTCGGGTGGGCGTCGACGGCACTCGCCAACGCGGATCGAAACAGGGAGGAGCCAGTCTGGCCCTCCGGAAAGGCCACAGAGTCCGTCATGGCGGCCCACGCTAGGCGTCGGGGGCGTCCGGGTCAAGGGCGTCCTCGAACGTGGCCACCAAGGCGTCGAACAGCGCCCTCGACCCAGCGGCCGATGCACCCGCGCGTCGCATCAGGGCTCGCAGGTGCTGTCGATCCGCACCCGGCACCTCCGCGAGCAGCTCCGCGAGTGCCGAGTCGCCCTCCTCCTGCAGCCGCGTGCGCCAGCGATCCGCCCGGCGGCGCGCCACGTCCACCGGGGAGTCGCCCTGCAGCGCCGCGCGCACCGCGTCCTCGTCGACGTCGGCCATGAGGCGCTTCACGTAGTTGAGCTGCCGCTTCAGGGCGGGCGACGGCGGCGTGCTGGCGAGCACCTCGAGCTGCTCCAGCACCTCCGGGTCGAGCGGGAGCACCGCCCGCCTCGCGGGCGGCAGCTTCACCAGCTCCTGGACCAGAGCGGCCACCTCGCGCAGGCGCTCCTTGAGGGGCGCCCGCGACGTGCGCTCGACCGGACGACGACGCTGCGGATCATCGGGATCCGCCGTCCAGTCGAAGGTCGAGCGCTTGCGTCCCATGTCGCCTCAGAAGCTCTTCGCGTCGTTGGGATCGGTGCCCGCGGCGATCTCGTCACCGTCGTTCACCGCATCGCCGTCGCTGTCGGCCGTCGTCTCGTCGGTCCCGTACAGGAAGAACTCCGCCACCGACGACAGGCCGTCCTGGTCGTCGTCGCAGCCCACCGCCAGATCGTCGACGAGGTAGTCGTCGAAGGGATCGCCGTCGCCCACGCTGATCACCCGCATCTGCAGGGCGTCCACGAGGAACGCGGGATCGGTGGTGACACCGGCGTAGCGGGTGAACTCGGTCTCCTGGATGCCCAGGCCGTCCACCAGGCTCAAGCTCGACCAGGTTCCGTCCTGGCCCGCCTGCAGCGCCACGAAGTCGCCTGCGTCGGGAGCCTCCAAGGGTCCGCGCAGCACCTGCCACTCGAAGGCGAGCTGCGGGCACAGCCCCAGCCACAGATCCTGCAGGGCCCCGGTGACGCCGCCGCCGCCCATCTCGAGGGCGAAGGTGCCGCTGGTGGCGAGCTGGGTGCTGAGGGCGAAGTCGCCCTCGATGGAGGCGAAGCTGTCACCCACCGCGCCGGCCTCGAAGTCGTCGAACAAGCCCACGCCGTCCACACCGGTGCAGTCCTGGTCGATGCCGTCTCCGAGCGTGTCGATGGCCGACGGGTTGACCTTGGCGTCCTTGTCGTCGCAGTCCCGGCCGAGATCACACAGGTCACCGAAGTCGTCGCCGTCACCGTCGACGCACAGGCCACAGTCGGCCCAGTGCGCCGCGTCCGTGTCGTCGCAGTCCAGCTCGAAGGGGAAGCCGTCGCCGTCCCCGTCGGGATCGGTGCAGCGCACGGTGAAGTCGTCGACGTAGAAGTCGTTGCCGAAGAACTGCGGGCTCACGTTCTCGACCTGCAGGACCACGCTCTTCGTGAGCTCCTTCGGATCGGAGATGGTGCCGAACTGCGTGCGGAACTCGGGATCCGTGCCGCCGAAGCCAGCCAGCACCCCAGACTCGACGAAGCCGGCGCCCGCGTCGTAGCTGACCACGAGATCGGTGCCGACGGCGGGTGCTCCGGGCCCCCGCTTGCCCTCGTAGGTCCAAAGCAGCTCGGGGCACACCGTGGCATCGAAGCCAGCGCTCTGCACCAGCCCACCGGGACCGAGGTTCAGGCTGAAGTCACCCGACAGAGCTGCCGTGGTGCTGCGACCAGCGTCCCCCAACACCACGGGCCAGACGGCCGCGTCGACGGGCGCCTCGAAGTCGTCGAACAGGGCGGGTCCGTCGAAGCCGTTGCAGTTCGAGTCGACGCCATCACCGTAGCCGTCCGCAGCTCCGGGGAAGGTGGTGTCCACCTTGTCGTCGCAGTCCTCGCCGAAGTCGCAGTCCAGCCCGAAGTCGTCGCCGTCGTCGTCGATGCACAGGCCGCAGTCCGACCAGTGGGCAGCGTCGCCTTCGTCGCAGTCGAGCACGGCGGGGAAGCCGTCACCGTCGACGTCGACACCCGAGCAACCCACCACGAAGTCGTCGACGTAGAAGTCGTCGCCGCGGTCGTTGAAGACCAGCGTGGACACGTTCTCGATGGTGAGCTGGAACGCCTTGGTGAGCGCCGCCTTGTCGGCGATCTCGCCCCCGAGGGACACGAAGTCGTCGTCCGTCACGCCTGCGCCCACGACACGGGCCACCTCGAACAAGGTGGCGGTTCCGTCGTCGTAGGACATCACGAGATCGTCGCCGGTCTCGGGCGGGAACAGTCCGCGCTTGACCTTGGCCGTCCACACGATGGTGGGACAGGCCGACGTGTCCAGCACCACGGTGGTGGCCGACTCGCCGGACTCGAGCCGTAGGCTGTAGTCGCCCGAGGCAGCGTAGATCCCGCTGGTCTCCGCGCCCACCAGGCCTGCCTTGCCCCACACGCCCACGTCCGCACCGTCGTCGAAGTCGTCGGCGAGCACGGTGTTGGTGTCGAAGCCGTCGCAGTCCTGGTCGATGGTGTCGTCGGCCACTTCCTTGGCCGCCGGCGAGATGGCCGGGTCTCCGTCGTTGCAGTCGGCACCCAGGTCGCACTCGAAGCCGTAGCCATCGCCGTCACCGTCGATGCACAGCCCGCAGTCCGACCAGTGGTCGGCGTCGGCCGGATCGCAGTCCACGATGCTCGGCACGCCGTCGCCGTCGCCGTCGGTCACGTCGGGATCACACAGCACCACGAGGTCGTCGAGGTGGAAGTGATCGAGCCCGCCATCGAAGACATCGGCTGCAGAGAACTGCAGCTGGAAGTCCTTGCGCATGGCGTTGGGGTCGCTGATCAGGCCCCAGATCGGCCGGAACGTGGGATCGGTGCGCCCGCCGAGCACCACCTCGGAGCCCACGAAGCCGGCTCCGTCGAAGTAGTCGATGAACAGATCGTCACCGGGCTCGGGCTCCTCGGGCCCCCGCTTGCTCTGCGTGGTCCACAGGATGTCGGTGCAGGCCGTGGTGTCGAAGGGCTGTGACAGGGCCACCCCGTCGCCAGCGATGCGCAGCGAGAACTGCCCAGCAGCCACGTTGGCCGTGTTGTACTGGGTGCCGACCTGGCTCTGCCAGATGGCGGCGTCGACCGTGCCGTCCTCGAAGTCGTCGACCCACACGAACGCCGTGGTGTCGTCGGCCTTGTCCAGCGGATCCGCGCCCCAGATCACCTCGAAGCCGTCGTCCACCGATCCCCCGTCGGTGTCGAGGAGGAGCGGATCGGTTCCGTAGACGTTGATCTCGTCGCCATCCGAGAGGCTGTCGCCGTCGGTGTCGGGCGCCAAGGGATCGGTGAGGCGCACGTTCACCTCCTCCCCATCCAGCAGGCCGTCGCCATCGGTGTCGGGGACCGCCAGATCCGTGCCGATGGCCAGCTCGATGGCGTCGGCCAGGCCGTCGCCGTCGGTGTCCACCACCCCTAGATCGTCCGCTGGATCGTTGGGATCCGCACCCGCCATGACCTCGGCACCGTCGAGCGCACCTCCGCCGTCGGTGTCGGGATCCGTCGGATCCGTGCCCTCGAGCAGCTCGTCGCCGTCCAGCAGGCCGTCCGCGTCGCTGTCGGGATCGTCGGGATCCGTGCCCAGCCCCGCCTCCTCGGCGTTGGTGAGCCCGTCTCCGTCGTTGTCGAGGATCGTGTCGTCGTCGGTGGGATCGAGGGGATCGAGCCCCGCGTCCACCTCGGCGCCGTCGTCGGCTCCGCCCCCGTCGGTGTCGGCATTGTCGGGGTCTGTGCCCAGCGCCGTCTCCTGATCGTTGGTCAGCCCGTCCCCGTCAGGATCGGCAATGTCTCCGATGTCGGTGTCGGCGTCGGTGTCGGTGTCTGCGTCGGCATCCGCATCGGTGTCGGCGTCGGCGTCCGTCACGTCGGTGTCGGTCTTGTCGCCGTTGCACGCGCCGAAGCCGAGGGCGAGCGCCAGCAGGATGGCCTGCCTCGTTCCCATGGTGTCTCCGATTGGGGGGGATGGGTGGGCGCCGATCATAGGCCACCAGTGCACCCCACAGGTCAAATTTCTGGGGAGGTCCCCAACAACCGGTCCGCCTCCAGCCGGGTGACGCCGAGCCAGTAGCGGTCGTCCTTGTGGTGGTGCAGCAGGTGGTGGCGCTGTAGCCGACGCAACCAGGCTCCACGCGGCTGATAGGGCACGTGAACCAGGAAGTGCACCCACTCGTAGACGACAGCGGCCACGGTGATGAGCCACAGGGCCGTGATCCAGCTCCCCACCGTGGGGCACACGACCCACCACGCCGCGGCGTGTATCCCAGCACCCACGAACATCGCCGGCAGGGGCATGACGACGTAGCGCAGATCCTTCGGCTCGCGATGGTGGGCGGCGTGGTGGCGAGCGGCGTGGCCCTCGATGCGGATCGGCCCCAGCGGCCGCGCATGCAGCACCCAGACGTGGATCCCCCACTCCACGAAGGGCTGCAGCACCAGCACGAGCACCACCGGGAGCAGATCCCACCACGACACGGCTCCGGCCCAGATCCGCAGCGCAGTGAGCCCGACGACGCTCGACAGCAGGATCCGCGGAGGCCACAGCCCACCGAAGACCCGCAGGGCGGCCCCTAGCTCCATGCGCTCGCCGACATCGCTCACGACGAGGCCTCGAGCTGTGCCAAGACCCGCTCCATGCCCCGGCTTCCGAGCCGCAACCACCGCGCCGCCGCCTGCTCGGCGTCCCGAGATCGCCTCGCTGCCACCGCATCCACCAGGGCGGAGGCCGTGTCGACGGCCACCAGCTCCTCGCGAAGGGCGAGGACGAGGGCACCCCGGATCTCCTCGTAGGTGGTGCGCAGGGCGTTGAACGCCAGCTGGTACGCGACGTTCCCCGAGCCATCCACCACCTGCTGCCACAGCTCGAGGGCGTGGACCGACAACACCTCGAGATCGTCGGGGCTGTCGCGCATCTGCGCCAGTGCTGCACGCATGTCGCGCAGGTGATCGGCCCCCCGTCGCTGCGCGCACCGCCTCGCCATCTGCGGCCCCAGGGCCTCGCGCATCTCCATCACGGACCGCGCCACCTCCACCCGCACCGACCCATCTCCCCCGAACAGCAAGCGCGGCAGAAGATCCAGCCCACCGCTGCGAGCATAGTCCAGCACGGTCGCACCGCCGCCGTGCCGGACGTCCACCAGCCCGGCCTGGACCAGCCGCTTCAGCGCCTCTCTCACGGCCCCCCGGTTGACGCCGAGCACGGCGACGAGCTCTCGCTCGGCGGGAAGCGTGTCTCCTGGAGACAGAGCGCCCGACACGATCTCGGAGCTGAGCTGCTCGAAGACGGCGTCGGACAGGGAGGAACGGGCGACGGGAGTGAGGGCCATGCCTCACCTTACCAGAATCTCATCTAGTCATCAAATGGTATGACCAATCGAGGTTTACACAACGGGTACCGAGGCCATCGCCTCGGCTGCGCTACAGTCGACACATCCCCCTGGACTCGGAGGTGACGTGGATTGCAGAGGTCTCACGACGATGCTGGTGCCTTGCTTGGCGCTGTTGGCTTCCTGTGGTGCACGAGGCACCGCCCCGGCGGCGCCTGCCGCCGATCCTGGGCCCGCAGCCAGCCTTCAGGACAGCGTGGACGCCGTGGCCGCCCTCGACGTCTTCGTGGTGACGGGCACGCCCGCCACGGCGGACGCCGAGCGGCTCTCCCGGTTCGCCAGTGCTGCCCGCTCCGCTGCTGCCGGCGCGTCGGGCGACGTCTCGGACATGGGCACCTGCCCAGATCTGGAGAAGGCCGCTGCCGAGGCCCTCGCCGACATCTCCTCGCTACAGGTGGTGGACGTTGCGGAGCTGGCGCTGGAGGAGTGGCCGAGCCAAGGCACCTGCTACCACCTCCCCTGCGACGAGGCCGACCGCGAGGTGGAGGCCCGCAACTGCGACCGTCGCGCCAAGGCCGTGGCCATCGCCAAGGCCACCCGCGACCTGTGAGCGGCTGGGCGGCACCCTCCTTCGGCATCGGCCTGGACGTGCTGTGGGGACCGCAGGGTCTGTCCGCCGAGGGCCGCCCTGCGCCGTCGCTGGTGGCGCTACTCGAGGAGCTGGGGCCCCGCCTCGATCACGTGTTCTTCTCGCTACAGTCCCCCACCCGAGGCATCCCGGCCCTGGATGAGGTGCTGGGTCCGATGACCGAGCTGGTGGCCGCGGCGCGCGAGGCAGGTGTGCCCACGGTCGCCCTTCACCACACCATGCTCAACCTCGCCTGCCCGCCCCGCGCCTACGATCGACAGGGGCTACTGGAGATGACCCGGGCCCTGTGCGACACGCTCGATCTGGCCTGGGTCAACGAGGATCTGGGGTACTGGTCGGTGCAGGGACAGCCGCTGGCCTACCCGCTGCCCCCACAGCTCACCGAGGTGGGCCTGACGGACTGCGTGGCCGCCATTCGGCAGGTGCAGGACGCCCTGCCCTGCCCGCTGCACGTGGAGTTCCCAGGGTTCGCAGCCGATCTGTCGGAGCCTTGCCTGGGCGACTGGGACGCCTTCGATCTGTTCCGCGAGGCCGTGATGCGCAGCGACGCCGTGTGCACCCTGGACGTGGGCCACCTGCTGTCGTGGCGCTGGCTGATGGGGCACCGCGGTGCGGCCTTGCTCGAGGGGTGGGAGCGGCTACCGCTGTCGGCCTGTCGGGAGATCCACGTGGCCGGAGCCCGGATCCGGTCGGATCAGCTGATCGACGCCCACGACGGTCACCTCCTCGCGGACCAGCTGCACGGCCTGCGCTGGTTGCTGGAGCACTGCCCAGGTCCCGTGGCCGTCACCTTCGAGGATCCCCGCTTCGACGAGGAGGGGCGTCTCCAGCCGGACTCCGAGTCCGGCCTCGAGGCGCTGTGGCGCGTGGTGCACCCATGAACTTCGAGGCCCACCTGGCGGCGCTGGCCCGCGGTCTCGCTCCCGGCGCCGACGCGCTGGTGGAGCTGCAGGTACAGCGGGTGCTCGAGCGGCGAGAGCGCGGCGTGGGGCGCCTGCGCGACCGCATGGCGCCGCTGTTCGAGGCCTGGACGGGCACCGACGCTGATCTGGTCCGCAGCTTCCTGGCGTCGCCCGAGGGGGGTTCCTGGAGCGACTTCGGGGGCCCCCTCGTCGAGGAGGCGCTGGCGGACTGGGCCACGCGGACGGGACTGGTGTCCGAGGCCACGGCCCGCCGCTGCGTGGTGCAGACGGGCGCTCGCCTGTTGGCCCTGGGCAAGCGAGGACCTGCCTGCTTCGTGCACACGGCCCACGGCTGGGTCGCCACCGACGCCGACGGTCTCACCATCGTGCAGGGCACCCGGATCCTGCGCGGCTGATCAATCCAGCACGTTGTCGCCGCCGTCGAGCATCTTCTCGGGACGAGACCAGTAGCGATACTGCGGCGTGAAGCTGCCGCCCTCGATCCCCGCGAGCCCGAGCAGCGCGTACAGGCTGCAGTACAGATCTCCGGGTCCGAACACGGCTGTGCTCTTGCGCAGCACCTGATCGCCTCGACGCTCGTAGACGACGGCCCCGGGGTAGCCCGGGCTGCTTCCCACGCTCTCCGCTTCGGCGTAGGGGGTGCCCTCGTGGCTCACCATGCGGAAGCGCCAGCCGCGGGAGCTGGCGAAGCGGCGCTGGACCTCGGGAGGATCACCAGACGCCACCACCACCGCCATGGCCGACTCCAGGTGGGGCAGCAGGCCGTTGAAGCCATCGGCCCACAGCGTGCAGTAGCGACAGGCCTGGCCCATGTTGTGGACCACGAGCAGCCGATCCTTGCCGGCGAACAGATCCCGCAGCTGCACGGCACCCGACAGGGTGGAGAAGCGGTAGTCGCCCACGGGCTCTGGCTCGGCGGCGGCCCGCAGCTCGTTCAGCTTCGCCGTGAGCTCGAAGATCTGCTTTTCGAGAGCGACGATGTCAGGTTGATCGGGCATCCTGGCCTCCAGACTGCACACGTGTGCAGTGATACCGCGCCTGCGCCGGTTAATGCAATCCCCTCAGGAGGTCCCCCCGTGCAGTTCCCCCTCCGCATGCGCTTCAAGATCCTGGCGATAGCACCCCAGATCTACGTCACCGACAGCACAGGTGCGGAGGTGTTCTACGTGCGCCAGAAGATGTTCCGGCTCAAAGAGGACATCGCGGTGTACCGGACGTCGGCGCAGCGTGACGAGGTGGTGCGGATCCGAGCCGATCGCGTGCTCGACTTCTCGGCCTGCTACCACTTCTCCGATCCCAGCGGGCAGGTCTTCGGAGCGGTGCGCCGCAAGGGCCTGCGCTCGATCTGGCGTGCAGAGTACGAGGTGCTGGACGCAGGTGATCAGCACGATCTGACCATCCGAGAGGACAACGCCATGGTGAAGGTGTTGGACTCGCTGCTCGGCAGCATCCCCTTCGTGGGCTGGGTGATGTCCATGATGATCAACCCGTCGTACACGGTGAGCAGCACCGATGGGCGGGACCTGGTGCGGATCACCAAGCAGCCCGCCTTCTTCGAGGGCAACTTCGACCTGACCCAGCTGGGTCAGGCCGACGACGCCACGATGCAGCGCGGGGTGATGGCGGTCATGATGATGCTGCTGCTGGAGCGCTCCCGCGGCTGACCGCGCGCTCGAGCGCATCGAGCGCCTGCCTGTAGCGGGCCCGATGGCGCTCCACGGCCGAGCTGTCGGGCAGCTGCTCGATGCGGGCCACGGCCTTGCAGCGGCCGTCCTCCATGGCCCACAGGCGCACCTCCACCGCCCCGTCGTCGTGCCGGAAGCGCACCCACACGGCTCCCTCCTTGCGGCGGAAGGCCTCGGGCGGCAGCTCCACCCCGACGGCCTCCCACCAGTCCGGGCGCCGCGCGGCATCGGTCAGGAAGGGCGTCGCGGTCTGCAGATCCGTGGGCAACGTGCGCGAGACGGAGACCTGGAAGCTGCCCGCCGTGGCCTGGTTGAGCACGCGCAGCCCCCGCGCTCGCTCGTAGGCGATGGAGATGGACTGCGCGTACCAGGGGGACACACCGTGGTCCTCCCGCAGGTGACGCGCAGACGCCGTGTGCCCCTTGTCGGGTGCTCCGAACCGGTCCAGCACTCCGAACCAGTGGTCGAAGCCGTGGCCGGTCTTGGCCAAGGTGGCCTCCTCCGACACGGCCCCCGTGCTGCGCGCTGCACGGGCCGTAGCGGCAGCCTCGGCGGTGCGCTCCTGACGCGCCGCGTCCACCTGGGCCACCACGTGGCGCCGGGCGGCGGTGTAGCTCTCTCCGGTGCGGGCGGCGCGTGCGCGCACCCGTCGCTTCAGCTTCTTCGAATCCGTCATGTGGGTCTCCAGGCACACCAGCCCCCCAGCTGCCGCCCAGAGTGCCGATGCCATGGAGAAGCGAGACGCCGACCCGAGGTGTTGGGGACCCCTTTGCCTTCCCGAGGGGCCCGGCGGCAGCGGACCGTGGAAGGTTGGGCGCGAGCCGTGCGCCTCTGTCGGGAGGCTATCAGCCCTTGCAGGGAGGCGTCAATCGAGGAGCTGGAACCTTCGTCGCCGCGGAGGTGTCCGACAGCAGCCGCTGAGCCGACTAGCCCAATCGTCAACCCCCATACGAGAGTCCGCATTCGCGACGCGATCCTGGGCGTGCGAGCGGCTTCGAGACAACCTGGGGACAGCAAAGGCTGGCCCGCTGACCGAAGATGAGGGGAGGGTGAGATGATCTACGTTCTGGCAGCGATGGCCGCTGCACACGCACAGGCCACCGGAGAAACCGCAGCGACCGGGGACACGTCGGCACCGGTGCGCACTGCTCTGCACGACCGCATCGAGCACGCCAACCTCCTCGTGCACGCGGAGGT
>JAHQVJ010000251.1 GCA_019634415.1 Myxococcales bacterium | reverse complement strand
CCGTTGGCGTTCATCACCCAGACGCGGCTGTCCCCGCCGTCGATGGGGATCCGGGTGAAGGCGATACGGGTTCCGTCGGGCGACCAGGTGGGCGTGGCTTCCAGGAAGTCTGTGGCGATCGTCATGGGTACGACGCGACCGTCGGAGACAATCAGCTGCTGCAACGTGCCGTTCGTGAACAAGACGCGTTCACCGTCCGCGGAGACGGCGGGCTGGCTGAAGAAGTCGCTGGTGTAGAGACGCTCCCGGCCCGAACCGTCGATGTTCATTCGCCACAGCTCCCTCGAGTTGTCGTACCCGTAGACCTGCAGATGAAAGAGGGTGAGCCCGTCGGGCGATGACGGAAAGCTGGCGGTATTTAGGGTGTCGAGGAAGGAGGTGAGGTCGCGTAGCTCGCTCCCATCGGGCCGGACGGTGTAGATCCGACCCTCGGATGCGAACAGGATGTGGTCATCGAGTTGGTCTGGACAGAACACGTCGAAGGCCACGTCGCGTCGTTCCGAGGTCGTCACACGAGCATGGCGCGTCACCCCATCCGCAACGCTGCACACGGGGTCCACCCCCTCCAGGTGCACCCGATGCACCCCGGCGGGAAGCTCGAGCTCCACCGTCTCGGCGATGTCGATGGGCACGGGCGTGGACTTGCCCACGGTGAGGGTGTACCCGTGTGAGGGCTCTGCAGATCCCACCGACCGTGTGGTGATCGCAAGCACCCCCATGGCCGTTTCCGTGGGCGATGACGTGGGGGCGGTAGGGGTAGAGGTGGGATCCTCCTGGGCTCGAGGGCAGGCCCCAAGGGCAAGCGCCAGCAGGGGGCGGAGCACGGGTCTCATCGGGCCTCCAGGATCGGAATGTCCTTCAGCCTAGGAAGTGCGCCCTGCACGGTTTCTGAAATCCGGGGGGCTGCGCTTAAACGTCGAGGCTCGCCTTGTGGCCCCAGCCCTTGACGGGGCGTGAACCTGCCCTTACCCTCGCTGATGTCAAAGATGATTGACATGGGGGTGGCGTGTCCTTCGAGGAGCGACAGACCTGGATCCACGGCGTCGTCACCGCCTTGGTGTGCGGGGCGTACTTCGTGGCGATGGGCGTGTTGGCCTCTCGCGGAGAGGTCGCGCAGATCGCCTACGGGCGCTGGCTGCTGGCGGCCATGGGGGTGAGCGTGGCGCTGCACGTGGCGCTGACCGTGGCGTCCATGGTGGCGAACCCCGACGACGGCGACCGCAGCGACGAGCGCGACGAGACGATCGAGCGCCGCAGCCTGGGGGTGGGGCTGTGGGCGCTGGTGGCCGGTGGGCTCGGAGCCATGGCGCTGGGCCTGGCGGAGGTGGCCCACTTCTGGGTCGTGAACGCCATCTTCGCGGGCTTCGTGGGGATGACGCTGGTGCAGGCGGTGGTGAAGATCCAGATGTATCGACGTGGCTTTTAAGGCATGCCGAAGCCCACGAAGGTGACCAACTCCATCCGGTCGCTGCGCTTCCTCAACGGGGAGATGACCCAGGCCGATCTGGCGGACCGGGTGGACGTCACGCGGCAGACCATCATCGCCATCGAGAAGGGGCGCTACTCGCCCTCGCTGGAGATGGCCTTCCGCATCGCGCGGGTGTTCCGCGTGCCCCTGGACGAGGTGTTCCACTACCCCGACGAGGCGGAGGAGTGACGCCGCTGACGGTGGCACTGTGGGTGTACACGGTGGTGCTGGTGGGCACGGTGCTCGCGGTGAGCTTCGTGGACGCTCCCTATGGCCGCCACGACCGGCAGGGGTGGGGGCCGCGCATGGGCGTGCGTGTGGGCTGGTGGCTGATGGAGAGCCCGTCGGTGGTGATTCCCGCCATGGCGCTGCTCGTGCTGCCGCTCGGTGCCGTGGCCCAGAGCCTGCTGGCCATCTGGCTGCTCCACTACGGGTACCGGGGGGTGATCTATCCGGCGCTGACCCGCTCGTCGGGGCGCACGATGCCGCTGCTGGTGCCCCTCCTCGGCTTCAGCTTCAACGTGCTCAACGCCGGCACCAACGTGGCCTGGATCGTGGCCGCCTTCGGCACCTCGGAGGGGCCGTGGCCCGGGCTGTTCGGCGTCGGGTTGGCGGTCTATGCGGTGGGGTTCGTCGCCCACGTGCGCAGCGACGCGATCCTGCGCGGCCTGCGGAGCGAGGGTGGGGGCTATCGCATTCCCCACGGCTTCCTGTTCCGCTGGGTGAGCTGCCCCAACTACCTCGGCGAGATGGTGCAGTGGTGGGGATGGGCGCTGCTGTCGGCGTCGCCAGCGGGGGTGCTCTTCGCGCTCTACACCATGGCGAACCTGGGACCGCGCGCCCTGGCACATCATCGGTGGTATCGAGAGACCTTCGACGACTACCCAGCACAGCGGCGTGCCTTGCTGCCCGGGCTGCTCTGACGTCGGAGCCCAGAAGCTGGGAATGCCGCGTGTCACATATGCGATGACGCCGCGAGCGCAAGCTGTGTTTCCACTTTCTGATACATGGCTTACTAGTTGGATAGTTGGCCGATGCGTGCAGGCTTCCTCCGAGTTGTTCACCCCACCGCTGTGGAGGTGCCGATGCCTGTGTTGCGGTGTCACGAGTCTGGCTGTGAGAGATCGATCTCGGTCTCGGTGACTCCCGGGAGGAACCCGGTGGCTGAGATGTTCGACATGTGCGTGGACTACCGAGCGTGTCCGAGGTGTGGCTTTGCCTGGTGCGAGGCTCACTGGCCGGAGGGGTGTCCTGGCTGTGAGGCGTCTGCTCAGGCGCCTGCTGCGTCTCATGCCCTGGCCATTGCCACGGGCCACTGGGGTGGGGGAGAGGACGTGGTGGCCTCGGTGGTCCTGGGCACAGCGGAGGGGTCCTGACCACGGCGGGGGTGTTGTTCGGCCGAGCGCGGAGCGCGCTGTTCGCCTCCGACGATCCCTACGACCGGGAGGCTCACATCGCGCGGTGCCTGGGGCTGCAGGTGGCGCAGGTGGATCTCGACGACGTGCTGCACCAGCCCGACGAAGCACTCACCCACCTGCCTCGCGGGCGGGGGCGGCGCTGGCTGTACCGCGGGTGGCTGCTGTCGGCGGACGAGTACGAGCAGCTGTACGAGGCGGTGAGCGAGCGAGGCGATCACCTGGTGGTGACGCCCGACGAGCTGGCGGAGGCGGCGTACCTGCCGCGGTGGGCGGAGACCCTCGAGGGCCACACCCCTGCCTCGGTCTGGACCGAGGGCGACGACATCGCAGAGGCCTGGGAGCTGGCCCGTGAGGTGCTGGGACCGCCGCCGTGGATCCTCAAGGACCACCTGAAGTCGGCCCGTCCGCTGTGGCATGCCTGCTTCGTGCCCGAGGACGCGGACTTCGCTGCGTTCGCCCGCGTCTGCGAGGGGTTGCTGGACTTCCGCGGCGATCGGTTCGTGGGGGGCTTCGTGGTGCGGCGGTTCGTGCAGCTCGCCACCCTGCCGTTCACCGCCGAGAACCGACCTGTGGTGGACGAGCACCGCATCGTGTTCTGGAACGGCCGGCCGGTGGCCCACGCGCCCTACTACGACGTGGCGGCGCAGCCCATCGATCCCAGCCGCTTCGCGTGGGTCGGCGAGGCGATCGAGTCGCCCTTCTTCACGCTGGACGTGGCGCGTCTTGCAGGGGGCGGCTCCACGATCGTGGAGCTCAACGACGGCGGCTGCTCTGGGCTGCCCGAGCAGCTCGATCCGTGGCTACTGTACGAAGCAGTGGCCGAGGATCTGACCGCCCATGGAGACGACTGACGAGTCCCTGGTGCAGCGCTTGCTGGCCGACCGCGACGATGCGGAGGCTTGGGCGGTGTACCTGGACTGGCTGCGCGACCGTGGCGACGATCGTGCAGTGCTGGCGGACTCGGCAGAGATCGCGGTGGAGCTGGCGCGCCTGTCTGCGGACTGGTTCGACGATCTGGACCACCGCATCGCGGGCCCCAGCGACTTCGGGCTCCTCGACCCGGACGAGCCGCGAATGGGGGTGCAGCTACCGAGCGAGGGCAATCCCCGCCGCTGGGTCACGGCGGTGTTCGACCGCGGCCACGTGCGCAAGATCCGGGTGCGTAGCGGCATGGGCTTCAACCCCCACGACGTGGGCACCGTGGACGGCACGGCCGATCTGCTCGTGCGGTTGCTCACCCACGAGGTGGGCCGCCTCACGGACGAGCTGGAGGTGCACGTCTTGGGTCCGAGCGCCTTCGTGGCCGACACGGCGCGACGAGCGGGCCCGCTGCCCGTGCGGCGCATGCGGCTGCGCGGGGACGCCTTCCGGAACACCGAGGAGGGGCTCGATCTGCGCGCGGTGCTCGACGGCACACCGCGGCTGCGGACCCTGGCGATCCACGAGCTGCCGCTCCGGCTGGAGCCGCTGCGGCACGACGGGCTGCGGATCCTGCACCTGCTGCTGGCCCGCGAGGCGATGCCGGAGGTGCTGGCCTGGCTGGGGGCATCGGAGCTTCCCGCTCTGGAGAACCTGGCGATCTGGATGGACGAGGACGGCTGGGGGGCGGTGGATCTGGACGTGCTGCTGCGCACGCCGCTGCCGAGCCTGCATCGGCTGGCCCTCGCGCGGTATCCGGCGGGGGCGGGTCTGCTGCGAGAGCTGCCTCGGGCGGTGTGGTTCCAGCAGCTCACGGACCTGCGCTGCCGCATCGGGCCGCGCGAGGAGGACGTGGTCTCCCAGATCGCTCCCTACGGTCACCTGCAGCGCCTGCTGGTGAGCTTGTGGTTTCCGTACCACCTGCGGGAACGGGCAGCGTCGTCCACGGTGGCGCTGCGCGAGGCGATCCGGTCGGTGCTGGGGCCCACCGTGGACACGTCGCCCGCGCCCGATCCCGAGCTGCCGCTCACGGAGGAGGACGTGGACTGGTGAGGGGGTCGCGTACAGTGATCCCATGGCTGTCACCTTCGTGTTGCGCTCCCACTACCTCGGACCCACCGACAAGCACGTGGTTCGGTTCGAGGACGACACGGTGCTCGACTGGTTCGTGCGCCACTGGGCCGTGCTGGCCGGTGACGACCACGCGGCGTTCGAGAGCGCTCGGGCCGTGCTCGGTACCCAGGTGTACGGCTTCGCCTCCCTCGGCCGGCGGATCGGCGAGCTGGGCCTTGCTCCGCCCGACTCCGTGGACGCGCTGCGCGAGCTGCTCGAGGCACACCTGTACTACGAGGGTGCGCTGTCGGTGGGCCCTCACACCGTCCAGGTGCTCACCGACGACGACGAGCTTCAGCTCGCCTACTACTTCTTCGACGACCACTTCCTGCAGGGGCCGCATGGTCACAGAGCCGCATACCTGCTCCATCCCGACTGGCGCCTGCCCACCGGTGGGGGAGGTGGCGACGAGCCCTTCGTGCCCGAGGTGGAGGGGCAGCGGTTGGACGCTGGCAGTGGGCCCGGCACCACGTGGGCCTGCCTGGTGGCATACGCCGACAGTGAGAGCATCGATGGGAGCCAACCCTTCGTGATCGAGGGTGTGCGGCTGCCGGAGCTGCCCGCGTGGCTGGCCCGGCAGCAGCCCGCTGCCGGGTGGGCGTTTCGCCTGGAGCTGCGTCTGCTGCGATCGCAGCTGTTGCGCTCCGTGCCAGCTGCCGCCGAGGTGGAGCAGCGCTTCTGGGACCAGCTGGATGCGGATCCCGATGCGCTCGACACCTGGTCGGTGTTCAGCGACTGGCTGCAGCAGCAGGCGCGCCCACCCGCCCACGTGGAGGTGCTGCGGCACGCCATGCTGGCCTGCGCACCCTTCTCGCTGATGCGCCACGGGGGTGCAGACTGGTCGGGGCGCATGATCGGCACGCGACAGCAGGCCCACCGGGATGCGCTGGCGCTGCTCGACGAGCAGGGTGGTCCCGACGCCGACAGCGTGCGCCGCGCCATGGTGGCGGTGTCTCCCCACCTCGCGCAGGCCTGCTTCTTCGTGGCGGAGTGGTCGGCCGACTCGCCGCAGTTCCATCAGTGGATCTTCTTCGACGACGTCTGGGCCCAGGCCCACCCGGAGATGGCCAATGCGCTGCTCCGGTGGACGGCTGGCTGGGATCTGCTGGACTGAAGCGCGCAGGACCTCCATTGGGCGGCGGTCGGGTGACACATCGCTTTATTGCGATTGGATTGCAATTACGATGATGCTCGCATAGGGTCGTTCCTCGCTGCGATCCTGGCCGATACCCTCGCGCAGCAAGCGCGCGAGCATCAGGCCAGGGTCCTCCCGGCGGCCAAGGGGGTCCGGGATGCCCTGATCATCGAGGCTCAGGCAGAGGCTGCCTGCCCGTGGACGGCAAGGTCCTCGTGGGTCGCTCGTCGGTGGACCAATCGCCGGTGACGGGCGAGTCCCGCTACGAGACGGTGGTCGTGGGAAGCCCGGTATTCGCAGGAACGCTCAACCTCGACGGCATGCTCGAGATCGCCGTCGAGCGGGTCGGGGAAGCGACGGTGCTGGGTCGGGTCGTGGAGGTGCTCCGCGAGGTCGAGTCGTCGAAGACGCCCGCCATTCGGCTCCTCGAGCGCTACGGTGCGTCCTACCTCCCGGTGGTGCTCGCGGTGGCGGCGACGGTGTGGTTCGTGACTGAGGAGATCGGGCGGGCGATCACCGTGCTCGTGGTGAGCACCCCCACGGCCCTCGTGCTCGCGGGTCCGGCAGCCATGGTCCCTGCGATGACCGTCGCGACGAGACGCTCGATCCTCGTCAAGAGCGCTGCCTTCTTGGAGCGGGTCGCTCGAGTCGACACCCTGATCCTCGACGGGCACGGTGACCGTCGGACGACAGGTGGTGCAGGGGATCCGGACGCGCCATGGCGGAGGTGACGAGGCGCTGCGTCTCGCCGCGGCGGCCGGCCAGGGCTCGCTGCACCCCGTGTCGCGAGCGGTGGTGGGGGCTGCCGAGGAGCGG
>JAHQVJ010000250.1 GCA_019634415.1 Myxococcales bacterium | reverse complement strand
TGACACCGGCCAGGTGGGGTGCGTCAAGCGACTCGGCGTAGCGCTGCAGCGTGTCTGCTCGGCGCCACGTTCGAAGCTGCTCCGCGGCCATCCGTCGATCGGCTGCGGTCCACAGCTCGGCAGCGACGGCGACCGACGCCAAGGGTGCCACCTCGGCCACGAGTGGCCGGAAACGCTCGGGGGCCACCTTGAGACCTGCGGCCACCGCGGCCGCTGCCGCGTCGGCGTCTCCTCGGGCCAGCGCCTGTTGCACGCGGCGGTGCAGGAAGGCCTCCTCGGCTGCATGCAGCACGCGACGTTGGGCCTCGAGGGCTCCGAGCGGATCGGGTGGTGCAGGTGCAGGCGCGCGGGTGCACGCCAGGAGGAGCGACCACAGAAAGACGGCCCACAGGGTCACGTTGACTTCCCAAAGTGCTGTGCTGACGTGTTGACGGATCAGACTGGCTGCGACGGTGTTCGCGGCAGGAGCTGCGAATGGTTGGACTTCGGATGGATGATAGCCCACCCGGCCGGGCTGCTCGGGTCGGTTGCGCGCTCGCCGCGGTGTTGGCTCTGGGGGCGAGTCCTGCCGCCTTCGCGGCCCCCACCACCGTGGGCGTGTTCGTGGGCTCCAATCGGCCGGGAGGGGGTCAACAGGAGCTGCAGTTCGCCATTCGCGATGCGGAGCGCATGCGCGCCGTGCTGTCGGAGATCGGTGGACTGCGCGCCGAGAATGCCCTGTTCCTGACGGATCCGTCGGCGTCCGACGTGCTCGACGCCCTCGAGACGCAGGAGCAGCGGGTGCGCACCCTCGAGGCGGCGGGGGAGCAGACGGTGTTCGTCTTCTACTACTCGGGCCACGCGCGCAGCGATGCGCTGACCCTCGGTCCCACCGAGCTCGAGCTGTCGCAGCTTCGGCCGCGCCTCGAGAGCGTCGGCAGCACGGTGACGCTGGCGGTGCTCGATGCCTGCCAGGCCGGGGCCTTCTCGGGCATCAAGGGTGTGGCTCCCGGGGGGGAGTTCTCCTACGTCTCCACCGAGACGCTGCGCGCCGAGGGATTGGTGGTGATGGCATCGTCGACCGCCACCGAGCTGTCGCAGGAGTCCACCGAGCTCGGCGGGTCCTTCTTCACCCACCACCTCGTCACCGGGCTTCGGGGTGCTGCGGATCGGGACGAGGATGGCTCGGTGAGCCTCGACGAGGCCTATGCCTACGCCTACCACCGCACGCTGGTGACCACGGCCCCCACCCGAGTGGGCGAGCAGCACGTGACGCTGGAGACGCGCCTTCGCGGCAAGGGGGAGATGGTGCTCACCCGACCCGTGGCTGCGGACGCTTGGCTGTTGTTGGACGGGGCGGTGTCGGGGCGCCTGTTGGTGGTCCACGAGGGCAGCGGCACGGTGGCAGCGGAGGTGGTCAAGGAGCCCGACTCCAGCTTTTCCTTGGCCTTGCCCTCGGGACGCTACCGCGTGGTCCTCCGCCAGGCGGAGCAGATCACCAGCTGCCGTCTGCGCCTGGCGGCGGGTTCGTCCTCGGCGCTGTCGAAGGCCGACTGTGAGGCGGTGGCCGTGGGCGGAGGCACGGTGAAGAGCACGCCTGGCTACCGCGCTGAGACCTTGTTGGTGGAGATCGGCGTCGGGGCGTTGGCGTCGTGGCGAAGCGGTCCGTTCTTCGAGCGGCTCTCGTCGTTCGGCTTCGTGGATGGCAGAGGACCCGTGGAAGGCGCAGTGTCGCTGTCGCTGGCGGGCCGTGTGGTGGGGCGGGGCTCCTGGGTGGTGACCGCCTCCACCTTGGGGGGCGGCGCTGCGGTGCGGAGGGAGCTGGGTCCGGTGGCGAATGGTGAGTTCGTGGGCGACGACGTCTTCCGCTGGTCGACGCAGCGGATCACGGCGTCGCTGCGCTACACCGCTCCGCTGAGGCAGGATCGATTGTTGTTGGCGCTGCAGGCAGGGGCTGGGCCGACCACCGTGGGGACGTCCTTCGTGGGAGCCTCGGGCTCGGCCACCGAGCGACGACTGGGAGCCCACGCCGCCGGCAGCATCTCGTTCCAGGGAGTCTTCCGCAGAGACGGGCTGGATCTGGGACCCTTCTTGAGCGTGGAGGCTATCCATGCGCGCGTGCTGGAGAACCTGCTGGGCGAGCGGGGCAACGTAGGCGGGGTGTCGCTCACCCTCGGAGTGAGGATCTCACCATGAACATTCGGCGAGTTGCGATTGTGTGCTTCGTGCTGCTGGCCCTCGGAGCCGACGACTGCAGGGCCCCCTCGGGGCATCTACTGGAGAACGGCTCCTTCGATCGCTGGTGTGCGGAGGGGCCGTGTGGCTGGCAGGTCACGGGCGGAGCGGTGGATGCCCTGTCCACGTGGCATGCACTGGACCTGGCCGTTCAGCTGTCCGATCGAGGGGTTGCTCTGGAGCAGGTGGCCACCAGTGCCGATCCACAGGTGGACGAGGGCTGCCTGCAGGTGCGTGCGCTGGCGAACGTGCTGCCCCGAGACCCCTTGAGGCTCGAGCTCGACTTCCGTTCGGACGGAACGGTGGAGTATTCCACGTTGCTCGAGGGGCGCGAGTGGGCCGAGGACGAGCGGTTCTTGGTGATCCCCCGTTGGTTCGATCGGGTTCGCGTGCGCCTCGTGTCGGAGGGGCGCGGAGGCAGCTCCTTGGGAGAGCTGCGCCTGGTTCGACTTGGAGGCGCTTGCCCCGGAGTGGAGGTGATGCTCACGACGGAGCTCGGCGACCCGTGCTCGGGGTCGGATCAGTGCGACCAGGACCACTGCACGGCTCTGCACGGCAGCGCGTGGATCGAGGGTGATTGGTGGCCCGACTCGACCTGTGCCGAGTGTGACCAAGACAGCTGCGGTGCTGGGCTCACGTGTGGCGCGGTGTGGGCGACCGCACCCTATCCGCATCGCGCCTGTGAGCCTGTTGCCGAGGGCTCCCTGGGGGAGTTGTGCGCCACCGACGAGGAGTGCGTGACGGGGCTGTGCTGTCAGGGGCGCTGCAGCGAGTGCTGCGAGGGGGAGGACGAGTGCAGCGACGGGACGTGCAGTCCTCGGCTAGCGACCGATGGCGGCGGTGTGTTGGCGCGTGTGTGTGAGTACGTGGTGCGACCGGCGGGTGCGTCGTGTCTCGACCATCGAGACTGCCGGTCGATGCAGTGTGTCGGCGAGGAGCTACGGGTCTGCTCGGACAGCGGGCGCGTCTGTGCCTCGGACGAGGGCTGCCCGCTGCAGGAAGGGGCCTGTGTCCTAGCGGGAGTGGCCCACGGCGTCTGCGAATAGCGCCCCTCGTTGTCGAGTGCCTACCAACGCTACGGTCCTGCGCTTCGCCGAAAGTGCGAGCGCATGCTGCGCAACACCCAGGATG
This sequence comes from Myxococcales bacterium, assembly GCA_019634415.1. GTDB lineage: Bacteria > Myxococcota_A > UBA796 > UBA796 > DRPG01. The sequence goes on along the minus strand of JAHQVJ010000250.1, from coordinate 11,654 downwards.
CGGAGGACATCGTGCAGACGCTCTTCATCGATCTGATCGCGGCAGAGCGCGTCGATGTGGGGCTGCCCTACCTGTATCGGGCGGTCACTCGGCGATGCCTGAACCGCCTCAGGGATGGGCGGCGGCGACGGCAGCTCCTGGAGCAGCACGGCCGTGCCCTGGTGACCCTGCATGGCGACCTGGACGAGCGAGTGATCACGCTGGACCTCCTCACACAGCTGGTGAGCGAGCTGCCGGAGCCACTGGCAGACGTGTTCGTCTACCGCTTCCTCGATCAGATGACCCAGGATCAGGTGGCTGAGATGACGGGGACCAGCCGCAAGACGGTCGGTCAGCGCCTGGTTCGGATCCGATCGGCGCTTCAGGCTCTGGTGGAGGCTGAGCCATGAGCTGTCCGATCTCCTGGCTGACGCTGGAGCTCCTCCACGTGGAGGAGCTAGCGTCCGACGAGGCGGCGGACGCGAGGCGTCATCTGCGGTCGTGTGCCCGGTGTGCGGATCGGTTGGCGCTGATCCGCAACGATCACCGTCCGATGCCTCCGCTGCCGTCGTCGGAGGCTCCTGATCTTCGCGTGGGCTGGCCGCTGGCGATCGCGGTGGCGCTGGCGGCGGCGGCGCTGCTGTGGGTGTGGACGCCGTTCCCTCCGGCGCCCGAGGCGGCTCCGCGGTCCCGGGTGGCCGTGAAGGGCGGCGTGCTGGCCCTATCGGCGATGCGCGAGCGGGGGGAGGCGGTGGAGGAAGAGGCGCTCGGCTATCGCGATGGCGACCGGTTCAAGGTGCTGTTGACCTGTCCCGAGGGGGAGCACGACTGGCAGCTGGTGGCCTTCGACGGAGGCGCTGCGGGGGTGTCGCTCGGCTCGGGCCAGCTGACATGCGGCAACCGCGTGGCTCTTCCGGGCTCCGTGGCGCCAACGGGGATGGCGGAGGTGGCGCTGTGTGTCACGCTCCGCCCGGGGGCGGCCCCGGTCGAGTCGCCCGGCGACCTGGGGGAAGAAGCGGCCTGCCTGTGGCTGTGGCCCGAACAGTGACGATGGAGGCGATCGGACTCGAACCGACGACCGCCCGCTTGCAAAGCGGGTGCTCTCCCAACTGAGCTACACCCCCCTACGCGCTATTGCGGGAGTGGGCCTGGGCTGACTTGAACAGCCGACCTCACGCTTATCAGGCGTGCGCTCTAACCAGCTGAGCTACAGGCCCGCAGCGTCGACTCGCGTCGACGGATGGTTCGTAACGCTTCCATCGAACCCGTCAAGGGTGCTCAGGCGACCTCGCGGATCTCGGCGTCCTTCAGTCGACCTAGCGCTTCCCGCTCGATCTGCCGCACGCGCTCGCGCGACAGGTTCAGGCCCTCGCCGACCTCGGACAGGGTGCGGAAGTTGTCGTCTTCCAGGCCGTAGCGACGGGCCAGCACGTGGCGATGGCGTTCGGTGAGCACCTCCGACAGCGCGTGCTTGAGGCGCTGCAGCTCCTGGATTCGGACGGCCTCCTCCTCGGGATCGATGGCCTCGCCGTCTTCCAGGAAGTAGTCGAGGTTTCGCTGCCGAGGACCCTCTTCGACGGGCTCGTCCAGCGACACGGTCTTGCCCTGCTGGAGCAGGAAGCGGGCGCGACGCTCTTCGATGCCCACCTCGCGGGCGAGATCGGCGATCGTGTAGTCCTGGCCTGCCAGCTCGTACTCCTGGATGACCTTCCGGAGGTTCCGGGTCTGCTCCACCGCCCCGCCGGGCAGCCGAACCGGCCGACCGTTGTGGTCGATGGCCCGAGTCATCTGTGCGCGAACCCACCAGCGGGCGTAGGTGCTGAAGCGGATCTTGCGGTCGGGATCGAAGCGCTTGGCAGCGCGGAGCAAGCCGATGTAGCCCTCCTGCACCAGATCGGCTTCGTCCATGAAGGGGCCGGCGAGCTTGCGTGCCTCGCCGTGGGCGATCCGACGCCCCGACATGGCCAGTCTCCACCGATGGTTCTCGGCCTCGGCCCAGGCGCCCTTCGCCTTGCGCGCGGCGTCCCGCAGGTCGGAGCGCTCGTGGGATGCAGTCCAGACCGCCTCGATGGCTTCCTCGAGTCGAGCGACGGCTCCCGCCTTCGTCTTCTCTGCGCGGCGGGGGGTTCTGCCGAGGATGTCCTGTGCCAGGTCGACTTCTCGAATGGCGTCCAGGGCGCGATCCTCCGCCTTGCGAATCGCCCGACCGGCCTCTTTTTCCTGCTCCGCCGTCCAACGACGGCCTCGCCGGGTTGGCCTGTACTGCGTCATGTTGTTCTCCTCCCCCCCGGGCTGGTGCCTCACTCACTGAGTCGGGTTGCGATCTGTTTTGGTTGCGGGGTGCTCCCTCGTCTCGACAATCGATGACGAGCCTCGACAACGACGACGAGGCCGCCCGAGTCCCAATTGGACTGCGCAAACCACAACCCGTGTGGACACCAGAATCGTCGCCGGGAGGTGCAACGATTTGTTTGTGGCCAGTGTCCGAGTCGAATTGGTGTCAGTGAGTGGGTTGGTTCAATCTGGGTGATTCGTGATCTTGGGGACAATCGCGGGAAGGGGTTACGTGCTCGTTACGAGCCGTGTTCCCTCCCTGCGTCGCTAAGATCGTGGATTGGTTCCAACTCTTGAGGGCCAAGATCCCCCAACGAATCTTCGGTGTGGCGCAAACGGGCTGCTTGCCCGCTACCAGCCTGTTCCCACGCCCACCGTGAATCGGATCGGATCAGGGGATCGAAACGGCTCGGGGGTGGGTCCGGTGGGATCGCCTGGCGTGGGATCGCCGAATCCATAGGCGACTCGAACCACGCTGTTCCATGGTCGATCCCACAGCGAGGCGCGCACGCGCACCTCGGCCGTCAGATCACCGAGCAGCCCGCCCCCGGGTGCGGTGCCACGCAGCACAGAGCCGTCCCAGGCGCCCACCCAGGCGAGGTCTGCGCCGACGCCGCCCTCGAGGCCGGAGATGTGGAGGGGGCCTGTTCGGGAGCGGATCCGAGGGGCCAGCGGGACGATCCAGCCGCCGTGGGCCAGCGCCACCACCTCACCAGACACGGACTGGGGGCCGAAGCCGGGGAGCGGCAGGGAGGGCTCTACGGTGGCGAGTCGGAACGCGCCTGCGGAATCCCCTCCCAAACGCAGCTCCTCCTCGGCGGCGACGTCGCGGCTCACGAGGCCCACGTGGGCGGAGGCCTCCACACGGTGCCGGTGGCTGCGCAGGGGAGCGAGCTGCAGCGGCGTGGGGAACACGGTGTTCAGGGAGCCTGTGAGGCGCGTGTAGCCGACGGGTCCGTCCACGTCGCCGTCTGTCGGGGACTGGGCCGGTGCGAGCGACTCGCTGCGGGCCCGCGTGGCGGTCAGGGAGGCCTGCACCCCTCGCTTGGCGTCGTCGGGCAGCTCGCCCAGATCCAGCTGCAACGAGCCACGCAGCGAGCGCAGCCCTGGCTGTACGTCTCCGACGGGACCGAGGTTCAGCGCGATCCGCTCGGCGCTGGCGTGCACCGCGAGCTGTGAGGTGCGTCGCAGCGTGACGCGACCTCCGGCGGCCGTCACCGTGCGCCGAAAGGCGAGGGACGTGGGCTCTGCGTGGATGAGGCGCCGGTCGGAGCTGGCCTCCACGAAGCCTGCCACCTCGGGGCCCATGCCGCGCCACGCCAGCTCGGCCCGCCCTGCCAGATCCTCGCCGACCACGCCGAAGGTGGCCAGCTCCACTTGCTCCAGGGCGTCGCGGACCCGTAGGTGGGCGCCTCCCAGCACGACGGGCCGGCCACCGGGCAGATCCACCCGCAGGAGGGGGCCCAGGGCCACCGGAAGTACCGACGACCAAGGACGGTAGCGCTTGGAGGGCGTCTGTGGCGCTGCGGGGAGGAAGGCGAGGTCGCGCGCGATCTGCTCGGCGGACACGTCGCGCTGGAAGGCGGCGGAGACGTCCTCGCCGGCAGCGTCGGCGCGGGACAGCTCGCGGGCGGTCCAGCCGTGGCCGCTGCGGCGGGCGTACAGCACCCGAGAGCCCGAGGTGGAGGGCGTGGCCGCTCCCCCCACGCCGCGGGTGATGCGCAGCACACGCGCAGAGTCGGGGTTCAACAGGAACACGTCGGGCTGACCGTCCACGTTGCTCACGAACCAGATCCCGGCTGCGTCCCACCAGGGATCCGTGGCCTCCCAGCCGTCGTAGGTAAGCGGCGTGAGCGCGCCGGTGGCGACGTCCACCACCCACAGGTTGGCCTGATCCGTTCGGTGCAGGCTCACCGCGATGCGCGTGCCGTCGGGCGACCAGGCGGGCCGCTGCAAGGTGCTTCCATCGGAGAACTCGGTGAGGGAGCGGGAATCGCTGCCGTCGAGGTCGGCCACCATGAGGGTGCTGGTACCGTCTGCGCGGTGCACCCAGGCGAGCTTCGTGCCGTCGGGCGAGACCGCTGGGTCGCGACCTCGAGTGGTGCCCCGAATGGGCTGCATGCGCCGTCGTGCGCCGGGTGCGGGGTGGCCGGGACCGACGGCGAGATCCACCCGGTACAGCTGCGTGCGGTCCAGGGCCGCAGGGAGCAGCGAGCGGGTGTCGACAGGGGCGGCGACCACCAGGGACTGGTCTCCGGGCACGAAGGCAGGCGCGGATCCGAAGGTGGCCGGGAACCAATGGGTGGTGTCTCGGCTGGTCACCTGGATCCAGTCCACGTGGGTCTGGGCGGTCCAGACCTCGTCGGGCGATATCGTGGGGAAGAGAACCCACGTGCCCTGTGCCTCGTGGGCCTGCTCTCGGGCGCGGGTGGGCAGGCCGCGCCACGCCTCCACCGACAGATCCGGAGCCGGGGCTCCAGAGGCGGTGAGGGGCTCTCCCTCCACCAGATCGGGTTGGGTGGCCCGGAGGGTGGCTCGCACCGTGGACTGCACCCAGAACGCACGCCACAGCTCCTCGATGTCGGCACCCGCCGCCTTCGTCAGGCGGCGCTTCCACGACCAGGGGTAGCGGTCGCGTGCGGAGCGAAACGCGTCGGCGAGCACGCGTCGGCCCGTGTGCTCGCGCAGCCACTGGCCGAAGGCGTAGCCGAGCTGGTAGCTGCGCTCTGCGTCGTGGGGATCGAGCGCCTCGTCGGAGAGCCACTCGTCCAGGGTCAGCCAGCGTCCGTCGAGCGCCGCGCCGCGCACGGTGACGTCGCGGTTGGCGGTCCAGTGGTTGACGCCCACGTCGGCCGACAGCAGCTCGGCGAGTCCCTCGGAGGGTCCGTGGGGCTCGTTGGGGGCGAGGGTGGCGCCCACGCCGATGCCCCCTTGCGGATGCTCCCACAGCCCACCCAGGCGCAGCCCGTAGCTGGACACGGGGGCCACCGATGCCGCTCGGCGGTGGCTCACGATGTGGGCCAGCTCGTGGGCGAGGGTGTCGCGCACCCAGTCCGTCTGCCCTCGCAGCCGGAACAGGGTGTGCCCCGGATCCGCCGACAGCACGATCCAGCGCCACTGAGGCTGGCTGTAGGCGGTGATGTCGTCGGCGTGATCGGTGACGACCACGTGGATGGGTGCGCGGGCGTCGAAGTCCATCTCCTGGGCGAGATCGAGCAGGAGCTGATCGGCGATGCGCGCCACCTCGCGGGCGGTCCGCTCGGCGGAGGTGGGATGCCGGCGCGGCCCGGACACGGGGTGGTGGACGCGGAAGAAGCGGGTGCGCAGGGTGTGCCAGCGCATGCGCACGGGCTGCACGGGGGTGCGCACGGCACTGGTGAGGGGAGCGGCCACGCTCGGCTGGGTGCCCAGCCACGCGGCGAGCAGCCAGCTCGTCACAGGGCCACCCCCAGCGCGCCATGGAGTCCTCGGCTCGGGGCGTCTCCGGGAAGCGGAGGCGCGCTCATCAGCGGCCAGCGCCAGCCCGCGAGCAGGTACGAGCCGCGGGTGAGCTGGGCCCGTAGCTGCACGCCAGCGGTGAGCAGCGTGGCGGCCTGGATGCCATCGAGCTGGTCCGACGTGCCCAGCAACACGCTGGCGCTGCGCTGGGCTCCCCGGACCTCCCCGTGCGCCACCAGCGGCCCGGCCTGGAGCATCCCACCCACGCGCGCGAAGACCTCGTCGGCCGGGTCGACGAGGCGCATGTCGGCCGCGGGCAGTGGACCGGCCAGCCGCACAACGCCGCCGAGGTCGACGTCCAGCCCGAGCGGGCCCAGCTGCTGTCGCGCCGACAGCTGCCCCGTGAAGGCGGGAAGGCCCAGGCCGAGCGGGACGCCGTCGCGCACGGCTCCGTGCGGGGAGGAGGCGGACACTCGCAGGGCCACCGAGGTGTTCGGAGGCTCCCGGCGCAGCAGCTCCACGGCCACGCCGAGCTCTGGATCCGACAGGCCCCAGGGGCCAGAGGCGCGCAGCAGCCGGGTGGACAGCGACAGCTCGATTCGCGGCAGCAACCCATGGCCCACCTGAAGCGTGGCGCCCTCGAAGCGGGCCTCAGTGGCGGCCAGCGGCACGAGGGGCGTCTCGGCGCCGCGGAAGGCGCCCAGCTCCACCCGCGTCCAGCCCTTGGGCATCACCACCGGTCGCTCCACCCAGCGGGCGGGAAGCGGCTGTCGGTCGCTGGCTGTGGCGATGGCGGACACGCAGGCGGCGAGGAGCATCGGCCTAGGGCTCCGACTGATGCTTGAGCTTTCCGTCGCGGTAGCTGCGCGTTCGGATCTTCGTGCCCTCGGCATCCACGTCGATCCAGGTGCCCTGCCGCTGGCCGAGGGTCCACGCCCCCGTGGTGGTCACGCCATCGAGGGCCGTGTAGGTCCAGGGCCCATGGCGGACGCCTTCGACCCAGGCGCCCTCGGAGGCCGTGTCTCCGCTGGCGTACCGCTGCTGCCAGGGACCGTCCTTGCGGCCCGCCACGTAGGCGCCTTCCGACAGCGGCGCACCGTCGGGGAAGGTCGTGGTCCAGGTGCCCGACCGCAGGCCATCGGTGTAGTGGCCTCGCTCGGCGACGACCGCTGCGTCGTGCCACCGCAGGTAGGGGCCGTGCCGAAGCAGCTGCTCGTCGTCCCCCACGCGGATGCACCACGCCTCGGTTCCGTAGGGCGGCGGCTGTCCCACCGGGTAGGTCCCCTCGGGGCAGACCAGCTCGGGGTGCTCCACGAGGCGCAGCCGGTCCTCGATGGGAACCACCGGAGGAGGCGGGGGAGGGGGCTGCGGGGTGGAGCGACCGAGCTGCCAGCCAAGACCCAGAGCCGCGGAGATGGAGGCGCGAGGCTTGTAGCCACGCACGGCGATCCGGCCTCCCAGAGACACCAGGGTCCGCTCGGTCAGGCGGTAGCCAGCGCCGAATCCGATTCGAGGCGCGAAGGTGGTGGAGGATCGCTGTCCACGCCGCACGGTGTCCTCCCGCTGCGACGAGACCAGCCCCCCGAAGCGCAGGAACAGCGACGTGGTGGGATCGACGTCGAGGGCGGCGATGGTGTCGAGGCCTACGAACAGGTTGCGGTAGATGTCGTCGAAGGAGCGGAAGTTCAGCCAGCCGGCGTCGAGCTCGAAGCCCGTCCACACCCGTCGACCTGGGCTCGCGAGGGCGGCTCCCAGCGAGGCGCCTCCGCCCAGACCTCGATCCACGCCGTCGGTGCTTGCGGCGCCGTGCGCGTGCACGGAGCCCGCGACTCGCAGGGTGTCTCCGGTGCCCCATCCCACACTGAGGCGAGGCATGACCGGGACGAAGTCGAACCCGGTGGGGGACGACAGGCCAGGCATCACCTGGGCCTCCACGCCCAGTGTCAGCCCGTGCCCGCGGGTGACCAGCACGGAGGTGGCCGACCCCGTGCGCTCGGCGGAGAAGACGACGTCCTCCACCTGAGCCCAGCTGACCGTAGGAGCTGCGACCAGCCACCAACACATCAGGGTTCGCCTCGCAGGGCCACCCCGACGTCCCCTGTGGGCTCGCTTGGGACTCCGTGGTCGCCGAGCCAGCGCTTCAGGGACCGGAACAGGCGCTGCACGGTCTCGGGTTGATCGTAGTGCACCTCGTGACGTGCACCCTCGAAGATCTCCATCGTCTTGTCGTGGCTCGCGATGGCCTCGAAGAGCTGCTTCGTGCCCTCGGGGTTGGAGATGGGGTCGTCGGCCCCGTGCCACAGGCGAATGGGCAGCTCGATGCGGTGAGCCTGGTCGAGCAGCGCGGGTGCGTCCTCGAGGAGGGAGGCCCCGAGACGCGCGGAGATCTGGTCGTGGACCAGGGGATCGTCGAGGTAGCGCTGCACCTGCTGGGGCACGCTGGAGATCCCGTCCGTGGCCAGCCCGTTGGGCAGGGTGATCCGGGGAGCCAGCCGCGCGAGCACGGGAGCCGCTCGGGCCTTGAGCCGCACCGACAGCGACGACAGGAACGGGCGCACGGGGATTCCCGACAGCCACACCGCGTCGATGGCGGGGTGGGGGGCGCGGGTGGTCAGGTAGTGGCCCACGGCCGCGGCCCCCATCGAGTGTCCGTAGAGGAGCACCTCGCTCGCACCCGCTCGCTCGATCAGGTCGGGCAGCAGGAACTCCAGATCCGCCGCCAGCTCTTCGAGTCCGTCCGCGTGGCCCTTCTTGCCTCCGGACTCGCCATGGCCGCGGCAGTCGTAGGACCACACCTGCATGGCGCTGCTGGCCAGCTGCTCGGCAAAGGGCTGGTAGCGGCCCGCGTGCTCGCCCAGTCCGTGATGGATCAGCAGCATGCGGTCGGCCTTGCCGCCCGGCGACCACTCGAGCGTGCGGAACCGGTTGCCGCGCCGGCCGTCGACGACGTGAACGGTGGGGGTGCTCATGGCGTCGCCTCCAGGGCCTTCAGCGCAGCGCTCGCGGTGTCTCGTCGATCGATGTCGGCGCGATAGGCGCGCTTGCGCCATCCTCGCAGGCGCTCGATCTCGACGTCTCCGAGCTTGTCGTCGTACATCCTCACCAGCAGGCGCAGTGGATCGGCGTCGCCCGGAGCCAGCTCGTGGGCGCGCTGCAGGTGGGTGGCGGCGTCTTCCCACAGATCGTCGAGGTCGTCCGCCATCAGCACCAGCTCTTCGTCGGCCATGGGCGACTGGGCGTTGTCGGAGGACTCCACGCGGCGCTGCACGTCGCGCGCCAGGCGGGCCAGGGAGCGGCCGAGCTCCAGGTGGGCCTCGACGTGCGAGTCGTCGAGCTCGAGGGCGCGGCTGAAGGACTGGCGCGCGCGCGTCGAGTGGCCTGCCTGCTCGAAGAGCACGCCTGCCAGGAAGGCTCCCGAGGGCGACGTCTCCAGCAGCTCCGTGGCATCGAGCACGCGCGATGCGGCGTCGTCGGGGCGGCCGTCCTGCACGAGCAAGGTCACCACGGTGCGCAACAGCGCCTCGTCGGCCGGCGCCCCTCGGGCGATGGGCTCGACGAATGCCAGCCCGGCGGACACGTCGGAGGCAGCGTAGGCGCGGGCCACGTGGGCGGCCAGGGCAGCGTCGTGAGCCTGGGTCTGGTCGTGCAGTGCTCCATAGTGCTCGGCAGCCTCCGCGGCCCTGCCGGTGGCGGCCAGGACCTCCACGGCCAGGGTGTGCAGACGAGTGCCGTCCAGCGCTGCACGGCCGCCCACCCGCTCGCCGGCGGCGTGGGCGCGCAAGGCGAGGTCGAGGGTGCCCTCGGCTTGTTCGAGGCGGTTGGACTCCACCTCGTTGACCAGCTGCGCGGTGAGCGTGCCCTGAAGCTCGGGCAGGTGCTCCGACAGATCGGCGTGGGTGGAGCCGGCGGGCTTCAGCGCTGCGGCCTTCTCGAAGGACAGGGTCGCTTCCTGGGCTGCGCGCTGCTCCGGTGTGGGCGGATCGAGATCGGGGTGGGTCAGGTAGACGAGGAACACCCGACCTCGCGTGGTCCACGTCTCCGCACTCGTCCGATCGCTGGACAAGGCGCTCTCAACGGCTCGATGGGCCTTGTGGATCGCCTCACGGTCCCCTTCGGCAAAGCGATCCAGGTTCCGCGCGGCTCGACCGACCTTGGCGGATGGTCCGCAGCCGACCAGCATCACGACGATCAAGGCCCCCAGGGGCAGGCGCATGCGGGTGTCCTCCCGCCGCAACCTAGCACCTCGTGGTGGGCCTTGACGGCTCGGATCCCTACGGCACCTGCTCGAAGGACAGGGTCTGCCCGTCACGCAAGCGCGAGAACACCACGGCGGAGGGTCCCGTGGCGTCGTAGGCCACCAGCACGGGCAGCCCGCCCACGTTGTCTTCGACGATGCCCACGCTGCCCAGCTCCGCCTGAAGCTCCTCGAACGCCCAGATCACGGTCTCGCCGCCGGCGATCAGCCCGATGGCGTAGGACTTGTTGGGGTACTTCCCGTCGGGGCGGGGGTTGTTGATGATGAAGGTGTCGGCGTCGTCCTCGCGGTAGTCGCCGTAGGGGTAGCCCGCGGCGTGTCGACGATGGAGCACCTCGGTCTGCGGGTACATCCGACGCCACTCGCCCCAGGTGGTGTCGATCAGGCCCGCCACCTCCAGCGGCTGTCCGAGCCGCTCTCCCTGGATCCCCACCATGCGCATCTGGCCGTACAGCGACTGGGTGTTCCGGTCGTACATCACCAGGTTGCTGTTGAACAGGTTGCCCGAGACGCCGAACTCCATGTCGAGTCCAGCCTGGTTGCCGTCGGCCAGGATGCCCGATCCCGTGAGGGGGCAGTAGGTGACGCTGAAGTCCCAGTCTCCCCAGGTGTCGTTGACGATCTCGTGGGTCCACAGGGTGTCCAGCGGGTAAGCCCGCGCAGCGCCTCCTCGTGCGATGCCCAGGATCCGGTCCTCGTCGACGAGGTAGTCGAGCCCTTCCTGATCGTCGGTCGTGGTCCAGCGGGGGGAGTCGATGCTGGGGATGCAGTCGCGCCCGCCGAAGCAGGCTCCGATGATCTCGTCGCAGGGCACCCCACAGGTGGCGTCCGCGGCGATCAGCTGTCCGTCGTTGTTGACGCCGTTGTTCCACACCCGCGCACCGGGATGGTGGGTGGACCAGGCGAACCAGAAGGCGGCCATGCCCGGCAGCACGGCGAGCTGCACCTTGTCGTCGGCGAGCGCTCCGTCGAAGGCCTGCCCAGCGAAGTTGAACTGGGTGCCCGAGGCGGTCTCGGTGAACACCAGCTCCCCGTCCGCTGGAACGTAGGCGTCTCCTTCGTAGGTGGTGGCCTCCTCGATCTGGACGCCGGGGTTGGACGGGGCGGGTCCGATGGAGCCGCTCGAGCCACTGCACGCGATCAGCGCCAGGGCGGGGGTGACGAACCAGGTGCGCATGGCCTTCCTCCAGCTTGGGGCGGAGCCTCCAGGTCTCGGGGGCCTCTCCGACGTTTCACGTCGATCGCCCATGCTCGGATCGAAACATCTGGAGGTGTGGGAGGACACGGGGGGATGTGGATCATCGGGTGGGCAGCGGTCGGCGTGGCGTCTCCGTGGGTGGAGGGTCCGGGGGAAGTCCGGCTCGGACTGTCGGGGACCTCGCTGGTCTCGGAGCGGCAGTTCGCGGGGGGGGAGGCCCTGGGGCTGCTGGGGCCGAGGTGTCCCGAGCCCGTGGTGCCCGGGCAGCGGATGCCCTACTCCTGTGTGACGGGGGGCACCTACACCCAGCGTGGCGTGCTGCTGTCGGGAACGGTGGGCTTGGGCCGGGGGGTGGCGGTGGACGTGGGGGTGCCCGTCGTGGTGGCGTCCTTCGACGACGACGTGGGCCGCACGGGTGCGGGCGGGGTGGGGGACGTGCGTGCGGGCTTG